>MKJX01000133.1 GCA_001942415.1 Pseudonocardia sp. CNS-139 | reverse complement strand
CACGGACCCGGCGGAGCACCCGGCGGCCGGCCAGCACCACGAGCAGGACGCCCGCGCTCGCCGTCAACCACACCGTGATGGTGCCGTAGACCGTCGAGCGGACCTGCAACCGGCTCGGCGGGCCGAGGAGTTCACCGTGTGGTGTGCGCACGGCCGCCTGCACGGTGAACTGGCCGGCGCGCACCACCTCGCGCTCACCCGCACCTGCCGACGGCCCAGCGGCGGCACGAGCTGCGGCTCGATCGGCGCGACCCGCAGCCCCGACGACGACGAGATGTCGAGCTGCACCTGCACGGTGACCGGCAGGCCATTCGTCAGGGTGACGAGAATCGGGGCGTCCGAGGTCCCGAGCGAGTACGGGCTCGGCGGCTCCACCACACGCACCGTCGCCCGCAGCTCGGCGACCCGGCCGGCGACGGTCGCGGCGCTGCCCGTGGCGGCGTCCGGGCGGCCGCGCCACGCCGCGGAGACCGGCCGCAGCAGCCCGTGCCGCAGCGGGGTGAGCACCTCGTCCGGGCTGACGCCGACCCCGGCGTCGGGCACGGCGGCCGAACCCAGGTCGTCGATGTCCTCGGACGTCCGGCGCACCGCGTCGACGAGGACGGGCGGCACCTCGCGGCCCGCGGCCTGCAGCGGGTAGACGGGCGGGAGCGCGCCGGCGTCCGGCGGCGGGCCCGCGGTCACGGCCGCGTCCAGGGGACGCGGCACCAGCCGGTTGGCGTCGAGCAGCTGGTCGACGGCGCCGAGCAGCGCGGTGGCCGCGGCGCCGTCGGCCGACCACACCTGCGGCGGTGCGAGCACCAGCGGGCCTTCGCCGTCCGCGGCGTCCAGCGGCTCCTCGGTGCGGAACGCGAGCGCGCCGACGAGGTCCTGCGTGGAGAGCGGGCCCGGGCCACCGGCCGGCGACGTCGAGGTCACCGGGGTGCCGCGGCCGGACCCGCTGTCGCGTTCCGCGGGCCGCAGGTCGGGCGCGTTCGGGCCGGCGGCGGCGGTGGTGAGCAGCGGGTCGGTGAGCACGGCGAACTGCGGCGTGCGCCCGCCGGCCAGCGGGACGACCCCGCTGGTCTCCTGCGAACGGCCCTGCTCCACGCCGTCGGCGGACAGCACGACCGCGCGCCCGTCCGATCCGCCCATCACGTCGAGCGCCTGCTCGTCGGCCACCCCGTCGGCCGGCCACGTCACCCCGGGCATCGACGTGACCTGCAGGATCGAGTCGAGCACCGCCCGCCCGTCGGTGATCGCGGAGCCGGCGAGCGCGCCCAGCCCGCCCCGGGCGAGCGCGGCCACGTCGGCGTTCGCGTACGGGAGCGCCATCACGCACCCGCTGCGGGCGACGGCGGCGAGCTGGTCGAGCCAGCGACCGGCCGCCTCTCCCCCGGTGCCGGGCACCAGGCTCCCGTCGGGCCGGCGGACCTGGTAGCCGGCCGCCTGCCGCATCACCGACGCCGTCTCGACGAGGTCCGGGTCGATCGCGAGGCAGGTCGCCGCGCGCAGCCGGGAGCCTTCCGGGGCGTTCTGCGCGAGCGCGGTGACGAGCCCGCCGAGCCGGCCGCCGGGAGCGAAGGACGCGGCCAGGTCGTCGTCGGTGAGCACCGGCAGCTCGCCGGGCACGGTCGGGACCCGCCGCGGCACGTCCGTGACCGGCAGCAGCATCGTGAACGGGGTGGCGCCGCCGGTCGGGCGTCCGGCACCCGGTCCGGCGCGGCCGGGTCGGGCGGGAGCGACAGCACGGGCAGCAGCATCCGGACGGCCGCCAGCCGGGCCCGCGGGCCGCCGTCGCGCGAGCCGTTGACGTTCACGAGGATCTGGTGCACGCCGGTCTGGTTGAGCGCGAGGCTGGAGTCGGTCGGGCCGCGCAGCGGGACGGTCAGCGTCACCGGCAGCTGCCCGCCCGGCGGCACGTCGCCCGGCACCGGCACGAACTGCGGCGTGACCGCCTCGATGTTCCCGGTGCCGTCGAGCGCGTCGCGCAGCCCGCCCTCGGTCTCGATCGGGTTGCCGCGCTGCACGCGGATGACGAGGTCGCCCACCGGGGCCGTGCCGGTGTTGGTCAGCGTCCCGGTGACGGTGAGCGTGCGCGGCCCCGCCGTCGTGACCACCCGCGGGCCGACCTGCGCGAGGTCCAGCACGAGCGGGCCACCCTGGTTCTGGCTCGGGTCCTGCGCCGGCGCGCTCGGCGGCTCGGCACGGGCGACCCCGGTCAGGGTGCCGGTGCCGAGCAGCCCGCCCAGCGTCACCAGGGTGATCGCGACCAGGGCCGCGACCGGCTTCACGCCGACTCCTCCAGAAGCTCGGTGGCGCGCCGTATCAGCCGGCGCTCGTCCGCGTAGGCCAGCCGGGTCTCCAGCTCCTCGAGCGGGACCCAGGCGACCTCCGAGACCTCGACGTCCGAGTCGGACAGCTCGCCCCCGACCGCGCGCAGCAGGAAGTGGTGCACGGTCTTGTGCACGCGGCGGTCCTCGGCGACGAACCAGAAGTCGATGGTGCCCAGTGGTGCGACCACGCGGCCGATGATGCCGGTCTCCTCCTGGACCTCTCGCACCGCCGCCTCCTCCGCGGTCTCGCCGGCCTCGATGTGGCCCTTCGGCAGCGACCAGAGAAGTCTCCCGCGCCGGTCCAGACGGCCGATGACGGCCGCCGTCCCGCGTGCGTGGTCCACGACCAGCCCCCCGGCGGACGTCTCGTCGACGGTGCGCAGCCGCCGTCGGCGGTCCGAGGAGCGACCCGCGCGGCGCCCCCCGGAGCGGCCGCGGGATGTGGACATGTGGCGATGGTAACGAGGCTTTGCGCCGAAGGGCCTGGACCGAAGCAGCGCGCCGTAACCGCGTCGTCTCGTCCCCGTCGACCGAAGTAAAGTGGTTTGCCGTGTCTGCCGCCGCTCTGGCGTCCGCCTCGAACGCGGCCGCCGTTCCCGCCGATCTCCTCAAGGCCCAGCACAATGCTGTCGTGCAGATGGTGCCGACCGGCCCGGTCACGGAGGAGCTCGCTGCCCGGTTCGCCGCGGCCGGGCATCGCCTGTACCTCGTGGGCGGCAGTGTCCGCGACGCGCTGCTCGGTCGCGACGCCGGTGACCTCGACTTCACCACCGACGCCGCCCGGAGCAGGTGCTGGCGCTGCTCGCCGGCTGGGCCGACGCCGTGTGGGACACCGGCATCGCGTTCGGCACGGTCGGGGCCCGCCGCCGCGGCACCACGGTGGAGATCACCACGTTCCGGGCCGACGCGTACGACCGCGTCACCCGCAACCCCGTCGTCGCCTTCGGCGACACGATCGAGGACGACCTCGTCCGGCGCGACTTCACCGCCAACGCGATGGCGGTGGAGCTGACCGGCGCCGAGCGCACGTTCGTCGACCCGCACGGCGGGCTCGCCGCGCTCGCCGCCGGCACCCTCGACACGCCGGCCGCCCCGGAGGAGTCGTTCGCCGACGACCCGCTGCGGATGCTGCGGGCCGCGCGGTTCGTCTCCCAGCTCGGGTTGACCCCGGCGCCGCGCGTGGTCGCGGCGATGACGGCGATGGCGGGCGAGCTGGGCCGCATCACGCGCGAGCGCGTGCAGGTGGAGCTGACGAAGCTGATGCTCGGCGCGCACCCCCGCCGCGCCATCGAGCTGACGGTCGACACGGGGCTCGCCGACGAGGTGCTGCCCGAGGTACCGGCCATGCGGCTCGCGATCGACGAGCACATGCAGCACAAGGACGTCTACACGCACTCGCTCGTGGTGATGGATCAGGCGATCGACCGCGAGACCGCCGGACCGGACCTCGTGCTCCGGCTGGCCGCGCTCCTGCACGACGTCGGCAAGCCGGCCACCCGACGCCGCGAGCCGGACGGGCGGGTGAGCTTCCACCACCACGAGGTGGTCGGCGCCAAGATGGTGCGCAAGCGGCTGCGTGAGCTGCGCTACCCGAAGGCCGTCATCGACGACGTGGCGCAGCTGGTGTTCCTGCACCTGCGCTTCCACGGCTACGGCGGCGGCGAGTGGACCGACTCGGCCGTCCGCCGCTACGTCACCGACGCCGGGCCGCTGCTCGACCAGCTGCACCAGCTCGTGCGCTCCGACTGCACCACCCGCAACCGCCGCCGGGCCGCCGCGCTGCAGCGCAGCTACGACTCGCTGGAGGAGCGGATCGCGCGGCTGCGCGAGCAGGAGGAGCTCGACGCGATCCGCCCCGAGCTCGACGGCAACGCGATCATGAAGCTGCTCGGCATCCCGCCGGGGCCGCTGGTCGGCAAGGCGTACCGGCACATGCTCGCCGTCCGGATGGAGAAGGGCCCGCTCGGCGACGCGGAGGCCGAGGCGGAGCTGCGCCGGTGGGCGCAGGAGAACGGCCTGGGCTGAGCCCGCCCACCGGTTGCAGCAAAGCCACCCTCATGCCGCCTGCCTGCGTGAGGGCGGCCCTGCTGCAACGGGTGGCGGGCCCGCGCTACGCGCGGCGGCGGCGCAGCTGCTGGTCGTGGGCCAGCAGCCCCACCACGTACACGGCCGCCGCCGCGCCCATCAGCCACGGCGCCCAGCCGTCGGGCGGGCTGAGGAGCGCCGCCGCGGCCACCGCGATCACGTAGCCGACGTTGAAGACGATGTCGTACAGCGCGAACACCCGGCCGAGCACCGCGTCGTCCACCTCGCTCTGCACGGCGGCGTCGGTGCAGAGCTTGACGACCTGGCCGGTCGCGCCGAGCACGAACGCGCTCGCCAGCACGGCGGGCAGGGACAGGAGCGCGGCCAGCGCGAGCTGGGTGGCGGTGGCGACCAGCAGCGCCGTCCGCACGGTGCGCGGCCGGCCCCACCGGTGCACCATCCACGGCGTGACCAGCGCGGCCGTGCCCAGCCCGGCGGCGGCGAGCACCACCGCCTCGCGGCGTGACCAGCGCGGCCGTGCCCAGCCCGGCGGCGGCGAGCACCACCGCCTCGCGACGCGGCCATCCGGCCCGCAGCACCCCCGGAGTCGGTGAAGACGAGCGGAAGAGCAGAGCGTGAGCAGCGTCGAGATGCCGAAACGCGAGCCGGTGGGGCCCCCGAGCGCGAGGGAAACGACGCGGCCACCGACGGGGGGGCGCGGGCCGTCGCGCGGGCGCCGTCGGCGAACCCGTGCAGCACGGTGGCGACGGTGCTGGTCCGCGCGTCGGTGTGGTCCGGGCCGAGGGTGCGGCGGCGGAACCCGGTGGCGACCGCAGCGGCGACCAGCGACCCGACGACGGCCGCGAGCGTCGTGATCGCGGAGCCGGTGTCGTCCGGGCCGACGAGCTCGCGCAACACGATCGCCGTGCCGCCGCCGAGCGCCGCCATGCCCGCCCCGACGGTGACGGCGAGCGTGTTGGCCTCCACGAGGTGCCGCCGCGGTACGACGTGCGGGAGCGCGACGGAGAGCCCGGCGTTGACGAACCGGCTGAGCCCGGCCACCGCGAGCGCGACGAGATAGAGCGCCGGCCCGCCGATCCCGGCGTAGACGACCCCGGCGACCACTACGACCAGAAGGGCCCGCAGGAGGTTGGCGCCCAGCAGCACCTTGCGCCGGTCCCAGCGGTCGAGCAGGGCGCCGGCGAACGGCCCGATCAGCGAGTACGGCAGCAGCAGCACCGCGAGGCCGGCGGCGACGGCGAGCGGGTCCGCCTGCCGTTCCGGGTTGAAGAGGACGGCGCCGCCGAGCGCCGCCTGGAACATGCCGTCACCGAACTGTGTGGCGAACCGCACACCGAGTAGCCGCCGGTAGCGGCCGGTGCGCAGGAGCCCCGCCACCCCCAGCTTCGCCGGGGCGGCTGTGGTGCCAGCCGTGGCGTCGGCCGTGCTCTCCGCGGGCGTCCCGGACCCCTTCCTGGTGTGCGGATCGGGGACCTCGACGGGGCCGGGCTGCGTCGGCGGTCCCGATGTCGGCACGGGCGAAGGCTACGCCTGCGGGCGAGTGCAACGATGGGCCGCGTGGTGGACGACCGCTCCGGTGTGGGTTCCGCTTCGGCCGGCGACGTGGCACCGGGATCGCTGCTCGTGGCGGCCCCCGGGCTCCTGGATCCGCACTTCCGCCGCACGGTGATCTACATGATCGAACACCGCGCGCGGGCAGTCTCGGCGTCGTGCTCAACCGCCCGAGCGAGGTCACGGTCCGTGACGTGCTCCCGTCGTGGGCGCCGCTGTCCACGCACCCGTCCTCGGTGTTCGTGGGCGGTCCGGTGGAGAGCGAGACGGCGCTCTGCCTGGCGGCCGTCCGCACCGGTCAGGACCCCTCCGGTGTCGACGGGCTGGTCGCCGTGCGGGGTCCGGTCGCGCTGGTCGACCTCGACTCCGACCCGTCCCGGCTCGGGCCGCGGCTGCGCGGGCTGCGGGTGTTCGCCGGTTACTCCGGGTGGAGCCCCGGCCAGCTCGCCGGGGAGATCGACCGCGGCGACTGGATCGTCGTGCCGGCCCTCCCGGACGACGTCCTCAACGGCAACGACGTCCGGCTGTGGGCCACGTGCTGCGCCGCCAGGGCATGCCGCTCTCGTTGCTCGCGACGTTCCCCGCGGACGTCCGGCAGAACTAGCCGGACAACCAGGACGACCCGGTCAGACGGAGCCGGCGGGGCTGGCGGCGTTGCTCTCCGCGCAGCCGGCCACGAGCGCGCACCCGGCGCACGTGCCGGTGCAGGCCGACGGCCCGAGCGGTGCGGGCTGCACGGCGGCCGCGGCCCGGTCGCCGGCCAGCCCGCCGACGCCGGCGAGCACCGTGGTGCCCACCGCGCTGACGACCAGCAGTGCCCACGCGAGCGCGCCGTCCGCGCCGGCCAGCAGCGCGAGCCCGCCGGCCGCCGCGATCGCGCCGGCGGCGCCCAGCGGGGCGGCGGCGACCTGGTTGGCGACGGTGAACGCGGCGTCCGAACGCAGCGACGCGGCCGTGCGCACGCCGGCCCAGCGGTTGCGCGGCAGCCGCCGGCGCACTCCCAGCAGGGCGACCGTGATCAGCGCGACGCCGACCAGCACGAGCAGGCAACCGAGGACGATCCGGAGGGACGACGGCACGCACTCAGCGTAGGCGAACCCGATCGCAGGTGCCCGGCCAGCGGCGTTACCCTGGGTTCGTGGCCCGTCGACTTCTTCCCGGGGCCGCGCCGCAATGAGCGTCGGGCGCGGCCGACCCCTCACGCCCTGATGGCGGCGGAGGGGTCTTCTGCTTTCCGGGCCACCACGAACTCTCCCAGGAGCGGGACATGAGCACGGACACGACCGCAGCGCCGGGACGCGCCGACGCCCCCGAGGGCGTCGAGGACGCGCCGCCCTTCCGCTACTCGGCGGCGCTGGCCGGTGAGATCGAGCGCCGCTGGCAGGACCGCTGGGAGCAGGAGGGCACCTTCCACACGCCCAACCCGTCCGGCCCGTGGGCCGACCCCGAGGCGCTGGGCGGCGCGAAGTTCTACCTGCTGGACATGTTCCCGTACCCGTCCGGCGCCGGGCTCCACGTCGGGCACCCGCTGGGCTTCATCGGCACCGACGTCCTGGGCCGCTACCTGCGCATGAACGGGCGCACCGTGCTGCACGCGATGGGCTTCGACGCGTTCGGCCTGCCCGCCGAGCAGTACGCCGTGCAGACCGGCACGCACCCGCGCACGACCACCGAGGAGAACATCGGCCGGTACAAGGCGCAGCTGCGCCGGCTGGGCCTGGCGCACGACGAGCGCCGCTCGGTCGCCACCACCGACGTCGAGTTCTACCGCTGGACGCAGTGGATCTTCCTGCAGATCTTCAACAGCTGGTACGACGAGAAGCGGCAGAAGGCGCGGCCGGTCGTCGAGCTGGAGGCGGAGTTCGCGCAGGACAAGCGGCGCACGCCGGACGGGCGCGGCTGGTGCGAGCTGACCGGCGCCGAGCAGCGCGCGGTGATCGACTCCTACCGCCTCGCCTACATCTCCGAGGCCCCGGTCAACTGGTGCCCGGGCCTGGGCACGGTGCTGGCCAACGAGGAGGTCACCGCCGACGGGCGCAGCGAGCGCGGCAACTTCCCCGTGTTCCGCCGCAACCTGAAGCAGTGGATGATGCGGATCACCGCGTACGCCGACCGGCTGGTCGCCGACCTGGACCGGCTGGACTGGCCCGACTCGGTCAAGTCGATGCAGCGCAACTGGATCGGCCGCTCCGAGGGTGCACAGGTCCGCTTCCCGGTGGTCGGGGTGGACGCGCCGATCGAGGTCTTCACCACCCGGCCCGACACGCTGTTCGGCGCCACGTACATGGTGCTGGCGCCGGAGCACCCGCTGGTCGACGCGATCACGCCCGAGCAGTGGCCTGCGGGCGTCGACGAGCGCTGGACCGGCGGCGCCGCCACCCCGGCCGGCGCCGTGGCCGAGTACCGGCTGGCCGCCTCCCGCAAGTCCGAGCTGGACCGGCAGGAGAACAAGGAGAAGACCGGCGTCTTCACCGGCGCGTTCGCCACCAACCCCGTCAACGGCGGGCAGATCCCGGTCTTCGTCGCGGACTACGTCCTGATGGGCTACGGCACCGGCGCGATCATGGCCGTGCCCGCCCAGGACCAGCGCGACTGGGACTTCGCCACCTCGTTCGGCCTGCCGATCGTGCGCACCGTGCAGCCTTCCGAGGGCTGGGACGGCGAGGCGTTCACGGGCGAGGGCCCGGCGGTCAACTCGGCCAACGACGAGGTCAGCCTGAACGGGCTGGGCGTCGCCGAGGCCAAGCGGGCGATCATCGACTGGCTGGCCGCGCGCGGCCACGGCGAGTCGGTCGTGCAGTACAAGCTGCGCGACTGGCTGTTCTCCCGGCAGCGCTACTGGGGCGAGCCCTTCCCGATCGTGTGGGACGAGGACGGCCCGGTCGCGCTGTCCGAGCGCGAGCTGCCCGTCGAGCTGCCGGAGATCGAGGACTACTCCCCCAAGACCTACGACCCGGACGACGCCGACACCGAGCCGGAGCCGCCGCTCTCGCGCGCCGCCGACTGGGTGCGCTACGACGCCGGGCACGCGCGCGAGACCAACACGATGCCGCAGTGGGCCGGCTCGTGCTGGTACTACCTGCGCTACCTGGACCCGGAGAACCACGAGCGGTTCGTCGACCCCGAGGTCGAGCGGTACTGGCTGGGCAGGGACGAGTCGCGGCCGGGCGACCCGGGCGGTGTCGACCTGTACGTCGGCGGCGTCGAGCACGCCGTGCTGCACCTGCTGTACGCGCGGTTCTGGCACAAGGTGCTGTTCGACCTGGGCCACGTCAGCTCGGAGGAGCCGTTCCGGCGGCTGTTCAACCAGGGCTACATCCAGGCGTTCGCCTACACCGACGCGCGCGGCACGTACGTCCAGGCCGAGGAGGTCGTCGAGGACGAGGACGGCCGCTTCACCTGGAACGGGCAGCCCGTCCGCCGGGAGTACGGGAAGATGGGCAAGTCGCTGAAGAACGTGGTGACGCCCGACGAGATGTGCGAGCGCTACGGCGCCGACACGTTCCGCCTGTACGAGATGTCCACCGGGCCGATGGACGTCTCCCGGCCCTGGTCCACGCGCGACGTCGTCGGGTCGCAGCGGTTCCTGCAGCGCGTCTGGCGCAACCTGGTCGACGAGCGGACGGGCGCGGTGCGCGTCACCGACGCGGAGCCGGACGCCGACACGCTGCGCGCGCTGAACCGGGCCGTCGCGGGGGTGCACGACGACTACGCCGCCCTGCACTACAACACCGCCGCGGCCAAGCTGATCGAGCTGAACAACCACCTGACCAAGGTCTACGGCGGCACCGGTGTGCCGCGCTCGGTGGCCGAGCCGCTGGTGCTGATGATGGCGCCGCTCACGCCGCACGTCGCCGAGGAGCTGTGGGCCCGCCTCGGCCATGACGGCACGCTGGCCTACGGCCCGTTCCCGGTGGCCGACGAGCGGTACCTGGTGGCGGAGACCGTCGAGTACCCGATCCAGGTCAACGGCAAGGTCCGCTCGCGGGTCTCCGTGCCGGCCGACGCCGGCACCGACGACGTCCAGGCCGCGGCGCTGGCCGACGAGAAGGTGGTCGCGGCGCTGGCGGGCAAGGAACCCCGCAAGCTGATCGTGGTACCCGGCCGCCTGGTCAACGTCGTGGTGTAACTGGAACCGCATTCTGGAGCCAGAATGCGGTTTCAGGCGCCACCGAACGACATTGTGGCTCCACAATGCTCCCGGCGGCGGGCAGTCAGGACGCTGTCGGGCGCAGGACCAGGTCCGTCAGGGCCGCGTCGGGGGGCGCTGTCACGGCCAGCAGCACCGCTCCCGCCACCGACTCCGGTCGGAGGTACCTCTCCGGCTGGAAGTCCTCGCCGAAGCGGGCGGCGACGCCGCGCTGCATGTCGGTGGCCGTCCGGCCGGGGTGCACGGACGTGACGCGCACGCCGGTGCCCGTCTCCTCCTCGCGCAGCGCGTCGGCGAACGCCCGCAGCGCGAACTTGCTCGCCGAGTACGACGCGAAGCCCGGCAGGGCGCTGAGCCCGGCGCCGGAGTTGATGAGCACGACGTGCCCGCCGGCGGTGCGCAGGGCCGGGAGGAGCAGGCGGGTGAGCTCGGCGACGGCGACGACGTTGACGTCGAACTGCTGGCGCCACGTGCCGGCCGGGGTCTCCGCGACGGTGCCGAAGAGCCCGACGCCCGCGGAGTGGACGAGCACGTCGAGCCGCATGATCCCGGCCGCCGCCTCGGCGAGCGCGGTGGTGTCGGTCAGGTCGACCGGCCACGGCCGGGCGCCGGGGAGGTCGGTGGCCAGATCCTGCAGCGCGGCGGCGTCGCGGCCGCCGAGCAGGACGTCGTAGCCGGGAGCCAGGGCTCGCGCCACGGCGCCGCCGATGCCCCCGGACGCCCCGGTGACCAGGGCGAGAGGGCGCAGGTCCGGCACGCAGTGGACGCTACACGGACGAGATGGGCCGGCCGCCCGTCGTGACGGGGCGGCCCGGGCGCCGGGGAGCAACGCCCGGGCCTCGCACCCACCCGTCCCCGGCGTGCGCCGGGGACGGGCGACCCCCCAAGGGTCCTGGGGTGTGTCAGACCCGTCGGGCCGACGTGAACGACATCCGGCTGAGGTCGGAGACCTTCACGGGGTCCTTGCGGTTGCTGGCGTGCACGACCTTGCCGCCGCCGATGTAGATGCCGACGTGGCTGACCGGGCGGTAGAAGAACACCAGGTCACCGGGCTGCAGGTCGCCCTTCGCCACCGGCGTGCCCACCTGGGACTGCGCCCGGCTGGTGCGCGGCAGCGAGATGCCCGCCTTCTTGACGCCCAGCTCACCAGGCCCGAGCAGTCGAACGCGTTCGGGCCGGTGGCACCCCACTTGTACGGGGAGCCGAGCTTGCTCATCGCATTGGCGAGCGCGGACGCCCTGGCGGCCGCGGGTGCAACCGCTCCGGCGGGCGCGACGACGGCCGCCGGCGCAGGCGCGACGGGCGCGGCCGTGGCCGGCGTGGCCGGCAGGACGCCGAGGAGAGCGGCGGCCGCGGTGGTGCCGGCCACCACGCCGAGACGGGTGGCGGCACGCGTGAACAGGGGGGAGCGATTTTTGGACACGAGTTCGGGGTCCTCGGGCGTAGCACCGCCGGACCGGGCCGCAGATAAGGGGGGAGCCTGCGGACACCGACGGGAAGGCGACGGTGCACGTCCTCACTACGCCGTCCTACGACGTACCCGGCACGTGCCACCCCCCGTCCACCCGGCGGCGACCCCGCACCCGGCGCTCCGGTTGAGCGACGATGTCGCGGGGCCGCCATCCACATTACGAACACATTTACTCGTCGCGCATGACGAAAGTCTCAATGCGTATCGCTGCGCGCGGTGATGACAATCACGACAACGTACGCCCGATCTCCGTAATGTGTCACGGAGTGCGGTGTGATCGACACGAGCATGCTGGCCACACCGGGTGACCTGCGCGATCATCTCCACCGTGATGGTCTCGTGATTGCGACGAACGAGTGAGATCGGTTCCAGAGCGGAAGGAAAGGAAACCTCGGAAAAGGTTGCGGATCCGAAGTGAAACGCGCGGCCGGCGCCGTCGCGAACGGTACCGACATGCTCACGTACAGCAGAAGACCCCGGTCGCTACTCGCGCGGCCGGGGTCTTCTGCTGGGACGGGGACCGGGGTCAGCGGTCCCGCTCGCCCCGGATGAACTCCTCCACCGCCTGGCGGGCGACGTCGTCGCTGTACTGCTCGGGCGGGGACTTCATGAAGTAGCTGGAGGCCGAGATGATCGGCCCGCCGATGCCGCGGTCCTTGGCCAGCTTCGCGGCGCGCACGGCATCGATGATGATCCCCGCCGAGTTGGGCGAGTCCCAGACCTCGAGCTTGTACTCCAGGTTGAGCGGCACGTCGCCGAACGCGCGCCCCTCCAGCCGGACGTAGGCCCACTTGCGGTCGTCGAGCCAGGCGACGTAGTCGGACGGCCCGATGTGGACGTTGTCGCGCCCGAGGTCGCGGTCCACCTGCGAGGTGACCGACTGCGTCTTGGAGACCTTCTTGGACTCCAGCCGGTCCAGCTCCTTCATGTTCAGGAAGTCCATGTTCCCGCCCACGTTGAGCTGCATCGTGCGGTCGAGCTGCACGCCGCGGTCCTCGAACAGCCGGGCCAGCACGCGGTGCGTGATCGTGGCGCCGACCTGGCTCTTGATGTCGTCGCCGACGATCGGCACGCCGGCCGCGCGGAACTTCTCCGCCCACACCGGGTCGGACGCGATGAACACCGGCAGCGCGTTGACGAAGGCGACCCCGGCGTCGAGCGCGGCCTGTGCGTAGAACTTGTCGGCCTCCTCGCTGCCGACCGGGAGGTACGCCACGAGCACGTCGGCCCGGGTGTCGCGCAGCACCTGCGCGACGTCGACGGGCTTCTCGTCCGACTCGGTGATGGTCTCGCGGTAGAACCGGCCGAGCCCGTCGAGCGTGTGGCCGCGCAGCACCGGCACGTTCAGCGGCGGGACGTCGGCGATCTTGATGGTGTTGTTCTCGCTGGCGAAGATCGCCTCGGAGAGGTCGCGACCGACCTCTTCGCGTCGACGTCGAACGCAGCGACGAACGTCACGTCGCGGACGTGGTAGCCACCGAAGTCGACGTGCATCAGCCCCGGGACGCGCGAGGCCGGGTCGGCGTCCGCGTAGTACTGCACGCCCTGAACGAGCGACGACGCGCAGTTCCCGACGCCGACGACCGCGACACGGACCTGACTCATGGTCGGCTCCTCCTCATGTTCCTGTCTCTGCATCGTTGTGCCCGGCCGAGCCGTGCGGGGGTCTGCTGTGGCCGGAAGCACCGTGTCCTGAACTAGCACCGTGTCCTGAAGGACCGTCCTGCGCCGCGGCTTGTTCCGTGGCGATCAGCTCGTTGAGCCAGCGCACCTCGCGCTCGCAGGTGTCGAGCCCGAGCTGGTGGAGCTGCTTCGTGTAGCGGTCGATCTGCTCGCCGGCCCGGCCGAGCGCCGACCGCAGCCCTTCGCGCCGCTCCTCCACCGCGCGCCGGCGGCCCTCGAGGATCCGCATCCGCACCTCGGCGGGCGTGCGGGAGAAGAAGGCCATGTGGACGCCGAAGCCCTCGTCGTCCCAGGCCTGCGGACCGGCCTCGGACAGCAGCTCGGAGAGGCGCTCCTTGCCCTCGTGGGTGATCCGGTAGACGCGCCGGCTGCGGCGCGGCCACGTGCCCGGCTCGGCGCCGTGCTGTTCGGGGTCCTCGACGATCAGGCCGGCGCGCGTCAGCCGGCGCAGCGCCGGGTAGAGCGAGCCGTAGGAGAAGACCCGGAACCCGCCGAGCCGCAGGCCGAGCTGTTTGCGCAGCTCGTACCCGTGGACGGGGGCCTCCTGGAGCAGACCGAGTATCGCGAGCTCCAACACGGCCGACCTCCCCTGCGCCCTTCCGTCACCCCGATGGAGTTCGCGATTATATCGAAGCGATACATCTGCTCGTTGCGTCGAGACGCCCGTCACGTCCGGGGTGCCGCCGGTCGCCACGATCGACGTCTGATCGAGTTGGTGTGCCGGAGTTGTGGATGCCGGGGGTGACAGTCCGCGTACCCTGACCGGGTGCGCATCCAGCGGCAGGTCGTCGACTACGCGTTGCAGCGCCGTGCGCTGCTCGCGGACGTCCACGCCGGCCGGGTCGGGGTGGCCGAGGTCTGCGACGCCAGCCCCTACCTCCTGCGGGCGGCGCGGTTCCACGGAGAGCCCACCGACGCGCGTGCCCGGTCTGCCGCAAGGAGCGGCTCACCCAGGTCTCCTGGATCTTCGGCGACGATCTGAAGCACGCTGCGGGATCGGCGCGCAAGCCCGAGGAGATCGAGCTGCTGGCGAACACGCACCCCGACTTCTCCGTGTACGTGGTGGAGGTCTGCCGGACCTGCAGCTGGAACCACCTGGTGCTCTCGTACGTCATGGGTACCGGTAACGCCCCCGACTCCAGCGGCCGCCGGTCCGACCGACGCAGAACCGCAGCCGAGTGACCGTCTCCCCGTCCCCGAGCCCCCGGAGCAAGCGGTGAGTGATCAGCGCGACCCCCCGGTACGACGCGCCCCCGGGGCCGGCAATGTCCCGTGCTCCCCCAAGGTCCCCGAGGCCCCGCGACCGGGCGCCGCTCCCCCCGCGCCCGCCGATGAACGCGCCCCCGAACGCGCCCACGCGGCCCCCCCCGTACCCGGGGCAGCGGCCGGGCCGGCCGGGTGCACCGGCGTCCCCCGGCAGGCCAGCCGCCGTACCGGCAGGCGGGCCCGCGCCACGGCGGGCCGGTGCCGCCGGGCGTCCAGCAGAACGGCCGGGTGCCCCCGCAGCGCTACCGCCCCGACCACCCGCCGGCCGGGCCCGGCAACGGCCCCGGCAGCGAGCCGGGCGCCCCGTACCCGTCCGGCGACATGCACCTGCTCACCCACGAGGAGACGGGCAGCGCGGCCGTCGCCCGCAACACGGCCACGGCGCTCGTCGAGCGTCCGGGCGAGCCCGAGGGCGAACGCCGGCACTCGCGCCAGGCGCCCGGCGGGCGCAAGGTCGGGAAGGGCGGCAAGCCCGCCACGCTGTGGAAGCGCTACGGCAAGTGGGTCTACATCGGGCTCGCGTCGCTCGTGATGGCCCCGATCCTGGCGTTCGTGATCGGCTGGATCATCTTCCCGGTGCCGTCGTCCGACGAGGCGGCGCTCGCGCAGGTCGCGCGGTTCACCTACTCGGACGGCGCCGAGCTCGCCACGCTCCGCCCCGAGGGCAGCGGCGACGGCGAGCGCATCAACCGCGAGCGGATCACCCTCGACCAGGTGCCGCTGGACGTGCAGCGGGCGGTGCTCTCGGCGGAGGACCGCTCCTTCTTCTCCAACCCCGGCTTCGACTTCGTGGGCATCGGCCGGGCGGTGTTCAACCAGCTCACCGGCGGCGTCGGTGGCGGTTCCACGATCACCCAGCAGTACGTCAAGAAGGCCACCGGCTTCGACGACTACTCGCTGTGGCGCAAGTACCGGGAGGTCGTGCTCGCGGTGAAGATCTCCCGCGAGCAGACCAAGGAGCAGATCCTCGAGAACTACCTCAACACGATCCCCTTCGGCCGGGCGGCTACGGCATCCAGGCCGCGTCGAAGGCGTACTTCGGCAAGGACGTGGGCCAGCTGACCGTCTCCGAGGGCGCGATGCTGGCGGGCATCATCCAGGCGCCGTCGCGCTGGGACCCCGCACAGAATATCGAACGTTCCCAGGAGCGCTGGGCGTTCGTCCTCGACGGCATGGTCGAGCAGGGCTGGCTCAGCGCGGGCGACCGGGCGGCGCAGGCGTTCCCCACCACCTGGCTGCCGTCGGCGCCGGCGTCGTCGGGCATGCCGGGCGACGACCGCTACCACATCTACGAGCGGGCGATGGCCGAGCTCTCGGCGCACGGGATCTCCGAGGAGCAGATCAACACCGACGGGCTGACGGTCACGACCACCATCGCGCCGCAGCACCAGCGGCAGGCCGTCGACGCGATCAACCAGCTCATGGAGGGCCAGCCGGAGAACCTGCGCGAGGCCCTCGTCTCGATCGACCCGAAGACCGGCGCGATCCTCGCCTACTACGGCGGCTCCGATGGGCTCGGCTTCGACTACGCCGGCGAGGGCGTTGGGCGCCAGCCGGGGTCGTCGTTCAAGCCGTTCGTGCTGGCCGCGGCGCTGCAGGCCGGTGACGGGGTCGGGCTCGGCTCGGTCTACGACGCAGCTCCGGCCAGGTGTTCGTCCCGGGCGGGGCGCCGGTCGACAACTCCGAGGGCGTCAACTGCGCCCAGTGCGACGTCAAGTACGCGATGACGAAGTCGATCAACACGGTCTTCTACCGGATGGCGCTCGACACCGGGCTGTCGCGGGTGATCGATGCCGCGCACGCGGCGGGCATCCCGGCCGACCGGGTCAACGACCCGCGCGGTGGTCTCGCCCTCGGCGACCAGGAGGTGCACCCGATCGACATGGCGTCGGCGTTCGCCACCTTCGCCGCCGACGGCGTGTACCACGAGCCGTACATCGTCTCCCGGGTCGAGACGGCCGACGGCCAGGTGCTCTACGAGCACGAGGCGAGCGACGGCGAGCAGCGCTTCCCGCAGCAGGTCGCGCGCAATGTCACCGAGTCCATGCTCGACGTCCTGCGGTCGGGCGACATCGCGCTCGACGGCGGGCGCAAGGCCGCGGCCAAGACGGGCACGGTGCAGCAGAGCGAGACCGGCCGCGACAACAAGGACGCCTGGACGGTCGGCTACACGCCCTCGATGGCCACGGCCGTCTGGGTCGGCACCGACACCAACGAGCCGATCCGCGACTCCCGCGGCCGCGCGATCTACGGGCGCATGCTCCCCGGCCACATCTGGCAGGAGTACATGAACACGGCCCTGGAGGGCACGCCGCGGGAGGAGTTCTCCCGGTTCGTGCCGATGGGCACGCCGCCTTCCGGGTTCGGCGCCGGCCAGCAGGCAACCCCGCCGACCGCCGCGCCGCAGAACAACGCGCCGAACGCCGGCAACCAGGACGACGACGACGACAACAACGGCAACGGCGGCAACAACAACGGTAACAACAACGGCAACAACAACCGCGGCGGGAACGGCGGGAACGGCAACAACAACAACAACGACAACAACGACGACGACGAGGACGCCGGCGGCGGCGGGCTGCTCGGTGGTGGTGGCGGCGGCGGGAACGACGCCGACGACGAGGACGCCAACGCCGCGGGCACCCAGGATGTCCAGACCGTGCCGGTTGCCAACCAGCGCACCGGGGCCGCTGACCGCGGCCAGTCGGGTAACCCGGCGGGGTGACCGGAGCCGGCCGCGGCGGATCGTCGCGCACGACCTCGACGGTGCCGCCGACGCAGCCGGTCCGTTCGGCCGGCCGGGTCGTCCCGACCTGGACCGAGCCGCTCGCGGCCGCCGCCAGCCGGCTGGTCGGCGGTCCGCTGGGCACCCACGCCCTCGTCGGGCGCAGCCGGTTCTGGACCCCGCTGCGGGTCGTGCTGCTGATTGCGGCGGCCGTGCTCGCCATCGGCTGGCTGGGCAAGCGCCCTGCCTGCAGCAGTACCAGGTGGACGGCGGCGGCCTTGCGCTCGACTGGCGCGACCACCGCCAGTACGTCGCCATGTGCTACTCCGACACCGTCCCGCTGTACGGGATCGAGCAGCTCGACGACGGCTCCGTGCCCTACCGCGACCCGTGGGTCGAGAACGCGGGCACCGCGCAGGAGCACGTGCGGTACATGGAGTATCCGGTGCTCACCGGCTTCTTCCAGTACGCCGACGCGCGCCTCGCCGACGCCTGGCTGTGGCTGGCCGACCGGCTCCCCGGCTGGCCGACCGCACTCCCGGTGGTCGTCTACTTCGACATCTCGGCCGCGTGGCTCGCGATGGCCTGGCTGGTCGCGGTGTGGGGGGTGCGCCGGCTGCGGCCGCACCGGCCGTGGGACGCCGTGCTCGTCGCGGTGTCGCCGCTGGTCGCGGTGCACGTCTTCACGAACTTCGACTCGCTCGCCGTCGCGTGCGCCACCGCCGGGATGCTGGCGCTCGCCCGGCGCGGCCGGTGCTGGCCGGGGTGCTCCTCGGGCTCGGCGGGGCGTTCAAGCTCTACCCGCTGATGCTGCTGCTCCCGGTGCTCCTGGTGGGTTTCCGGCGTCGCGACCTCACCACACCCGCGCTCACCGTCCTCGGCGCCGCGGCCGCCTGGACGGCCGTGAACCTGCCCGTCGCGCTCGCGTGGCCGGTCGGCTGGGCGGAGTTCTTCCGGCTCAACCAGACCCGCGTCGCCGACCCCGACTCCCTCTACTTCGTCGTGCAGTACTTCACCGGCTGGGCCGGGTTCGACGGGCCGCTCGCCGGCGGCGAGGCGCCCTCGGTGCTCAACGCGGTCACGATGGTGCTCTTCGCGCTGTGCTGCGCCGCCATCTGCGTGCTGGCGCTGCGCGCCCCGCAGCCGCCGCGGGTCGCGTCGTTGGCGTTCCTCGTGATCGCGGCGTTCCTGCTGGTCAACAAGGTGTGGAGCCCGCAGTACTCGCTGTGGCTGGTGCCGCTCGCCGTGCTCGCGCTGCCGCGCTGGCGGCTGCTGCTGGCGTGGATGGCGGTCGACGCGCTCGTGTGGGTGCCGCGGATGTACTACTACCTCACGCCGGAGAACCGCGGCCTGCCGCCGGACTGGTTCCTCGCCACCGTGGTCGTCCGCGACGCCGTGGTCGTGCTGCTGTGCGTGCTGGTGGTGCGCTCGGTGCTGCGCCCGGAGACCGACCCGGTGCGAGCCACCCTCCCGCCCGGCAGCCCCGACGACCCCGACTGGCCCGCCCCTACGCCCGCTTCGCCTGCTCCAGCCGCCGCACGAGCTTGAGGGCCGACCACGTGGCGTCCACCGCGCACACCTTCACGTCCACCCAGCCCAGCGGCAGGGCGTGGTCGCGCACCCGGTCCTCGGTCATGTCGGTGGGCACACCCGACGACCTCTTCGGCCACGCGACCCACACCGCACCCCGCTCGGTGCTGCGTTCCACCGCCGGTGACCAGCGCCGGCGCATCGTCGCGCGTCCGGGCAGAACACCAGCTGGGTGCCGGAGTAGCCGTCCACCAACCGCATTCTGGCTCCACAACGCAGTTCGGGCACCCCCTCAGACTGCATTCTGGCTCCAAAATGCGCAGGGGGGGTGGTCAGAGCTGCCCGTTCTTTACCGCCGTCAGGAAGGCGGCCCACTCCGCCGTGGTGAACACCAGGACCGGGCTGTTGGTGCCGAGCTTGGTGTCGCGGACGCCCACGATGCCCGGTGCGGAGCCGACCTCGACGCAGCCGTTCTCGACGCCGCTGAACGTGGACTTGTGCCAGTTGCTCGCTGTGGCGTCCCTGTGGCTCATGCGATCACGTGTCCTTCAGGAGCTGCTGGAGGTACTCCGCTGTCTCCTCCGGCCTCGTCGCCTGCACGCGCAGCCGGTTGAGGTCGTCACGGTACCTCGCAATGTGCTCCGCATCCTCGTAGTAGTGGCCGGTGATACGGCCCTCGACGAACACGCAGCCCGGGTAGCTCTGGATCTCCTGCGGGGCCGAGAGGATCGTGAAGGCGCCCTCGACGCCTGCGTGGGCACCGACGCTCAACGGAAGCACCTGGATGGTGATCTTCGGCCGCTCGGCCAGCTCGATCAGGTACGCGAGTTGCTCGCGTAGCGCATCTCGACCGCCGACCACCCATCGCAACGCGGGTTCGGCGATCACTCGCCACACGGTCGGCGGATCGGTCCGCTCCAGAACCTCACGGCGGCGGGCCATCCGCAGCTCGACGAGCCGTGCGATGGCGGCTTCATCCAGATCGCGTCGGCCGGCGCGAATCAGCGCCTCGGCTGTGGCCTTCGTCTGGAACAGCCCGGGTACGACGAGTGCGTCCCAGCTCTCGATCTGGATCGCGCTGCTCTCCAGGCCGAGGAACAGGCTCCAGTCGTCGGGCACGACACTCAGCCCCACCCACCAGTCCCGCCCGCGCTTGGCGCGCGTCCGCAGCTCCTGGAACAGTCGGCGCGCTCGGGCACGCCGTAGATCTCCAGGAGCTTGTCCAGCTCCAGGGGCTTCGGCAATGACCGTCCGACCTCGATGTGTCCGATGTTCTGCACGCTGCCCTTGATCGCGGCGGCGGCCTGGTCGCGGGTCAGCCCGCTGTTCTCGCGCAGCCGGCGCAGCTCGTAGGCGATCCACCACTTCAGGGCGGTGGGGCTTCCGGCCGGTGTGGACACCAGGACCCTCCTGATCATAACGGTGCGTAGTTGTAGTTCAATCCGTTTGGTCTAGTTCGGAGAGATAGAACTCAGATGTAGTGTGCTCAGAACAAGGCTACTCCACCTGATGGTGAACCAAGGGAAGGGACTATCCCATGCTCGACACCACCCACGTCAGCGCGAGCGTGCAGCTGGACCCGCGCTGCGAGATCCGCACGAAGTTCAGCGACGACGACGTGACGATCTGGTTCGAGACCGGCTCCACCTCGTTCGACCTCTGCGTCCAGGACGACCGGATGGCCGAGAAGCTGCGCGACCTGTTCGCCGAGGCGGTGCAGCACTTCGCGCGGGTGGAGGCCGAGGCCGGAGACGCCGACGAGGACGCCGACGAGGACTAGCGGCCGGGCACGCGGGAGAGGTCGCGCCAGAGCAGCACCCCGTCCACGAGCTCGGGCGGCGCGCCGATGAGGGCCGTGGCCTGGTCGCGCACCGACGCCATGTTCGCGGCCGGGCCGAGCACGGCGGCGCAGGCGTTCCAGCGGTCGAGGTCGGCGGCGAACGCCGCCCGCAGCTCGGGGGTGACCTCGCGGATCTGCCCGTCGGCGGCGACGTCGCGGAAGAGCGAACCGGTGACGGTCGGCTGGCCGGCCACGTACGCGTGTCCGTCGTCGCCGGGGCCGATGAAGTAGCCGCCCGGCATCGAGAACGAGAACCCGGCGGCTTGCTGCCAGAGCATCGCGTCGGTGGTGAGCGGGGTGGGGAACGGCAGCACGAGGGCGCTGCCGCCGGGGCAGGAGAGGTCGGCGGCGGCGCGGGTGGTGAAGAAGGGCGGGGTCTCCGGGGTGTCGCCGCCCGGGAGCGGGAGCGGCACCAGCGGCACGAGCGCGACGACCACGGCGGCCGTCGCGAGCACCCCGCCCGGCCGCGGGGCGCGGCGCAGCACGGCGTCGAGCGCGAAGGCCAGCCCCGCGCCGGCGAGCCCGGCGGTGAACAGCGCGAACCGGGTGGTGATCACGTGCTCGAAGCCGGGCAGCCAGGTGACGAGCCGCCACGGCAGCGGAACGTCCTGCTCCTCGCCGGCGATCGTGAGTTCGGGGCCGAGCGCGAGCACGGCCATCCCGAACGCGACGAGCAGGGTGACGCGCACGCGGCGGTCGCGCCAGAGGCCCACCAGGCGAGCGCGGCGAGCACGACCAGCGGCCAGCCGAGGTAGCCGGTGTGCTCCTCCAGCCCGCCGTGGAACGTCTCGGTGGTCGTGGCGGCCGACTCGGGCGCGATCACCTGGAGGCGGGTGGGGAAGACGTAGCCGGCGAGGTCCACCGAGTAGTACGCGGTGTTGAACGGGCTGCCCTCCTGCTGGAGCGGCCCGAAGAGCTGGAAGCCCATCGGCACGGCCGCGACCAGCACGAACGCGGCGAGGGCGACGAGCGCGCGGCCCGTGAACACGCCCGCCCGGCGCAGTGCGGTGCGCGGGTGGCTCACCACCAGCACGAGCAGCAGGAGCGCGACGACGACGCCGGTGTCGAAGAGGATCTCCTCGCCGACCAGCACCTGCAGCCCGGCGGTGACGCCGAGCAGCACGGCCGTGCGCAGCCGCGGGCGTTCTTCCGTCATGAGCCGGACGGACAGCAGCACGAGCACGGCACGAGCACGTTGAACACGAGGTTCGGGTGGCCGCCGACGGCCTGCGCGACCATCGCGGGCGAGAAGCCGAAGATCAGCCCGCCGAGGGCGGCCGGCAGGGCGCAGACGTCCATCGCGCGCAGGCACCAGAACGCCGTGGACGCCGAGCCGGCGAAGCCCAGCGCCGTGACGACGGTGACGGTCGCGACGCCCCCGAAGAGGGCCGTGACCGGCGCGAACACCACGGCCGGCAGCGCCATGCCGTTGTTCCACATGAGGTTGATGCCGGCCGGGTGGTTCATCGCGTCGCTGAACAGCGGGAACCGGCCCTCGGCGAGCGCGTGCGGGGTCCAGGAGAGCAGCCACGAGAAGAGCACGGTGTCGGGCTCGTTGACGCTGGTGAGGCGCCCGCCCAGCGGGGTCCACCATTCCCACGTCAGCCAGAGCGCGAGCAGCAGGTACAGGACCGGCACGAGGATGCCGGCGCCGAGCAGGCGCCGGCGGGCCGGCGTGCGGGTGCCGGCCGGAAGCTCGTCGACGGCCGTCACGGGACGCTCGGCGCGGTCTCGCGGTGGGTGCGCTCGGAGAGGCGGTCGGGGAGCCGGAGGAACACCACGAAGAGCACCACGAGCAGCGCCGCCCGGCCCCACACCCCGACCGCCACGGCCTGCGCGGTGATGCCCTCGTAGATGCCGATGCCGGCGCCGCTCTTGAGCGCGTAGAACCAGCGGAAGATCGCGACGCCCATGACGAGGTCGGCGACGAGATAGCCGGCCACCCAGCGCCACGGCACCTGCAGCAGCACGAAGAACGGCAGCAGCCAGAGCGTGTACTGCGGGGAGTGCACCTTGTGCAGCAGCAGGAAGCCGCAGAGCATCGCCGCGCTGACCCCGATCCAGGGGTAGACGCCGTCGCGCCGCCACCGCCACATCCCCACCGCGACGGCGAGCGCGAACGACAGCAGCACGAGCGTGGGCGAGACCCAGCTCATCGTGGACTGGAACTCGACGTTGGTCGGCTCGGACTCCGGGCGGAAGCCCCAGAACCAGATGGAGTTGGTGGTGAAGTCGACCTTGCGCAGCTGCTGGAACGTGAACGACGCCCGCCAGCCCTCGTAGCCGGCCACGGCGAACGGCAGGTTGACCAGCACCACCGTGGCGGCCGCGGCGAGCGGCACGCGCATGGCGCCGCTCCAGTCGAGCCGGCCGGGCCGCGAGCTCGTCAGCACGTAGAGCGCGAGCGGGAGCACGAACGCGCCCGGGTAGAGCTTGAACGCGAACCCGAGCCCGAGCAGCACCCCGGCCACCGTGGCGCGGAACGCGAGCGGGCGTTCGGTGCGCCAGCCGTGCACGGCGTAGACGGCGGCCACCGAGCAGGCGACGACCGGCAGGTCCCAGTTGTGGAACGCGTAGAGCACCAGCGGCGGGCCGAGCGCCCACAGCAGCGCCCGCCAGCGCGTCAACCGGCCCAGCAGGTAGCCGGTGAGCAGCCCGAACGGCGCCATGATCAGGGCCGACCCGAGCAGGAACTCGGCGTCGTTGCCGGCGCCGATCGCCCCCGCCCAGATCAGCAGGCCGGTGAGCACCGGGTACTCGACCACGCCGCCGGTGAGCACGCCGTCGGGCGTGATCGACCCGTGGACGTACGGGAAGACGTGCTGGTCGATGTCGCGGCCCAGCCACAGGTGCTGGATGTCGGAGTAGCAGACGTCGCGGTCGATCCGGGCCTCGTAGTCGGGCGCGCTGCGGCCCGCGGCGTCGAACTCGGGGCCGGCGCACCGGGCCTTGTTGGCGTAGCCGAAGAGCAGGGTGACGCCCGTGAGCAGCACGAGCACGGCGAGCGCCACCCGCCCGGCCACCACTCCGGACGACGGGGACCGGGACACCAGGCGCTCGCCGGGGACCGCGCCGACCGCCGTGCCGGTCACACCTTCAGCCGCTCGCGAAGGAACGCGATGTCGCTCGCCTGCCCGTCGGCGGGCGTCTCGACCACCACCGGGGCGCCGCCGCCTCGCAGACCGCCGCCAGCACGTCCGGCTCGATCGTGCCGTCGTGGACGTTGGCGTGGCGGTCGCGGGCCGAGCCGAACTCGTCGCGCGAGTTGTTGAGGTGCACCAGGTCGATCCGGCCGGTGATGGCCCGCGCCCGGTCGACCACGTCCACCAGCTCCTCGCCCGCGGCGAACGCGTGGCAGGTGTCGAGGCAGAACCCGACGCCGAACTCGCCCACCGCGTCCCACAGCCGGGCGAGCGCGTCGAACCGGCGGGCCATGGCGTTGCGCCGCCCGCCGTGTTCTCGATGAGGATCGGGACCGCGAAGCCGCCGTCGTCCTGCTGGCGCTCGACGAACTTGCGCCAGTTCTCGAAGCCCTTCGCCGCGTCCTCGCCCTGGGTGACGTGGCCGCCGTGCACGACGAGCCCGATCGCGCCGACCTCCGCGGCCGCATCGGCGTGCTGCTGCACGAGCTTGCGCGACGGGATGCGGATGCGGTTGTTGAGCGACGCCAGGTTCACCACGTACGGGGAGTGCACGACAACCGCCAGGTCACCCGTTCGGAGTTGCTCGGCCTGGGGGTGCGACGGCGGCTTCTTCCAGCCCTGGGGGTCGGCCAGGAACATCTGCACGATGTCGGCCCCGCGCTCGGCCGCGAGGGCGAGCGGGTCCTCCTCGCGCACGTGGGCCCGCATGAGCATGGCGGCAAGAGTAGTGACCGTCCCCGACAGCGCCCGCCCCCGGTTCACACGAAAGGCGCGGTCGGACGAGAACGGGTGGCGCACGTGGGTTACGGGGCCGGCTCGCGGGTGGCGGCCAACCGGTCGAGCCAGTGCAGCAGGAGGGCGGTCTCGGGCTCGGCCAGCGTGGTCGGGGGGTGGGCCCGCAGGATCGCCGCGAGCTGCAGCGCGGCGGTGACCAGCGCGGCGTCGCCGGGGCCGGCCGGCGCGTCCGCGGGGACGAGCACCGCGCCCTGCACGGCGTCGCGGACGCGGCGGGAGAGGTCCGGGTCGGAGTAGCTGGCCGGTTGGCTGATCAGGCTCAGCGCCACGCCGATGTTCGCCGACATGATCATCTGGGCGGCGCCGGCGGGCTCGACGCGCAGCCGGCCGGCCTCCGCGCAGCGGTCGAGCACCGTGCGCAGGATCCGGATCGCCTCCTGCGCCGCGCTCGGCACCTCGGCCAGGTCGGGCGAGTACATCAGCCGGTAGACGGCCGGGTGCGCCTGCGCGAACGCGATGTGCGTGTCCCAGCCGTTGCGCAGGTCGGTGACGGGGTCGGCGGACGGCGCCGCGGCCCGCTTGGTGGCCAGGTACCGGTCGAACCCGTAGTCGACCAGGGCGCTGAGCAGCCCGTTCTTGTCCCCGAAGAGCCGGTACAGCACCGGGGCCCCGACGCCGACCGCCTCGCAGACGGCCCGGGTCGACACGTCCCGGTCCGGAGCGGCGTCCAGCAGCTTCTCCGCCGCCTCCAGCATCCGCGTGCGCATATCCACACCTCGATCATAACCATGCTACGTCTCACGCCTACCAATGTTACGCACGTCATACCGCCGATACGGCTGGACCGTAGCGATCCTACGAAGCGATTGTTAACGTCGTTCCCGTCAGAACAGAGCAACGTTACGGAGGAGGCTCTCCGATGAGCACCGCAGGGAACGGGACGCGCGTCGCGATCGTCACCGGCGGGTCGGGCGGGATCGGCCGCGCGGTCGCCGAACGGCTGGCCGCGGACGGCATGAGCGTGCTGGTGCACTACGCCGGCAACCGGCACGGGCGCAGGAGGCGGTCGACGCGATCGTCGCCGCAGGTGGGACGGCCGTCGCGGGACAGGCCGACGTCGCCGACGAGACCCAGGTCGCGGCCCTCTTCGACGAGGCCGAGCGGCGCTTCGGCGGCGTGGACGTGGTCGTGCACACCGCCGGGATCATGCTGCTCGGCCCGCTCGCCGAGCTGGACCTGGCCGACCTCGACCGGATGCACCGCACCAACATCCGCGGCACGTTCGTCGTCGACCAGCAGGCCGCCCGCCGGGTCCGCCGCGGCGGCGCGATCGTCAACTTCTCGACGTCGGTCACGAAGCTCGCCTTCCCGGCGTACACCGCCTACGCCGCCAGCAAGGGCGCCGTCGACGCGATGACGCTGATCCTGGCGCGGGAGCTGCGCGGCCGGGACGTCACCGTCAACGCCGTGGCCCCCGGCCCGACCGCGACCCCGCTCTTCCTGGACGGCAAGAGCCAGGAGGACATCGACCGGCTCGCGAGCGTCACACCGCTGGAGCGGCTCGGCCGCGGGGAGGACATCGCGGAGGTCGTGTCGTTCCTGGCCGGCCCGGCGCGCTGGGTGAACGGCCAGGTCGTCTACGCCAACGGTGGAGCCGTCCGATGAAGGAGACAGCGGACATGCCGGTCGGGAAGATCGTCGTCGTCGTGCACGACGCCGGGCGCTGCCGCACCTGCGGGCGCAGGGCGACGGGCTGCTCGTGTGAGCTACGGCTCCACCGCCGCATCGGGCTGCCGGACCCGCTGGGCCCGGCGCGACCCGCGGCCGGGGCGTCGCATCAGCGCTGGTAGCCTGGTTCGTCGCCCCGACCGGTGCTCCCCCGAGCGCCGCGGACCGCCACCCGGCGGATTCTGTCGGGGCTTCCTGAGAACCTCCTGCCGCGGACGGACCGCGGCCGCTTCAGTCCATAGGAGGTGAGTGGTTCTCATGCGTCATTACGAGCTGATGGTCATCCTCGACCCCAGCCTGGACGAGCGCACTGTGACGCCGTCCCTGGAGACGTTCCTCAACGTCGTCAAGAACGACAAGGGCACCGTCGAGAAGATCGAGGTCTGGGGCAAGCGCCGCCTGGCCTTCGAGATCGCCAAGCACGCCGAGGGCATCTACGCCGTCCTCGAGGTCACCTGCGAGCCGGCCACCGTCGCCGAGCTCGACCGGCAGCTGGGCCTCAACGAGTCCGTGCTGCGCACCAAGGTGATGCGCCGCGAGCCCAAGCGGACGCCCGCGCCCGCACCCGCGGCGAGCTGAGGCGAGGGAGCCAGGCATGGCCGGCGAGACCGTCATCACCGTGGTCGCAACCTCACCGCCGATCCGGAGCTGCGATTCACCCCGTCCGGTGCTGCGGTCGCCAACTTCACCGTGGCGGCCACCCCGCGCACCTTCGACCGCCAGTCCGGCGAGTGGAAGGACGGCGAGGCCCTCTTCATGCGCTGCAACGTGTGGCGGCAGGCGGCGGAGAACGTCGCCGAGACGCTCACCCGCGGCATGCGCGTGATGGTGCAGGGCCGCCTGCGGCAGCGCAGCTTCGAGACCCGTGAGGGCGAGAAGCGCACCGTCGTCGAGCTGGAGGTCGACGAGGTCGGCCCCTCGCTGCGCTACGCCACCGCCAAGGTCAACAAGGTCAGCCGCGGGAGCGGCGGCGGTGGCTTCGGCGGCGGTTCGGGCGGCGGCGGCGGAGGCGCGCCGATGGACGACCCGTGGGGTTCCGCCCCGATGGCCGGCAGCGGTCCGGCCGCGGACGACGAGCCCCCCTTCTAGAGACGAGACCACTTCCCGTCACATCGACGGGTTTCGAGCACGTAGGAGCTACCCCATATGCCGAAGCAGGTGCTGCGCAAACCGAAGAAGAAGGTGTGCGCGTTCTGCAAGGACAAGGCCCACGACATCGACTACAAGGACACGGGCCTGCTGCGGAAGTTCATCTCCGACCGCGGCAAGATCCGGGCCCGCCGGGTTACCGGCAACTGCCGTCAGCACCAGCGGGACGTCGCCGTCGCGGTGAAGAACTCCCGCGAGGTCGCGCTGCTGCCCTACACGTCCACCGCGCGCTGAGGACGGGGAGAACATGAGACTGATCCTCACCGCCGACGTGCCGAACCTCGGCGCGCCGGGCGACATCGTCGAGGTCAAGGACGGCTACGGCCGCAACTACCTGCTCCCCCGTTCCCTGGCGGTCGTCGCCACCCGTGGTGCGGAGAAGCAGGTCGCCTCGATCAAGCGGGCGCAGAAGGCCCGCGAGATCCGCGACCTCGGGCACGCCCGCGAGGTCGCCGGCCAGCTGTCGAGCCTCGCGGTCACCGTCAAGGCCAAGGCTGCGGGCGACACGGGCCGGCTGTTCGGCTCGGTCACCGCGGCCGACGTGGTCGACGCGGTGCGCGCCGCCGGCGGGCCGGCGCTGGACCGCCGGGCCGTCGAGGTGCCGGGCCACATCAAGTCGGTCGGCAAGCACGCCGTCACGGTTCGCCTCCACCCGGAGGTCACCACCGACCTCGACGTGGCGGTCGTCGCGAGCTGAGCCGGAAGCAGCCAGCTCGTCACACAGCGTGAACAGGGCGGGACCAGGGCCGAGAGGCCGGGTCCCGCCCCGTTCATGTTCCGTGTGACGGACGGAAACCCGGGTCAACCACGAGGACGACACGCCGACGGGTGATACACAGTTCGCCGGACAACCCGCCGTGCGCGCCCAGTGGAAGATCGTCTTCGGGCGCTCCGACACGCCGGAAGAGCCCGCCCGGCGTGTCGCGAGAAGAAAGTTGTCCACAGCCAGTGGTAGGCCATCAGCCTGCTGATATGAGGAAAAATCGCGGGTTGTCCCCACTGTTTCCACAGGTCGCTCCCTATGTGCTCCTGGGAGTCGGCGGATCCGTCCCCAGGTGCTCCACAGGACGACGCACACGCCGGTTTGGCGTGGCCGCCCGCGGGACCTAACCTCGCCGCGAGGGTGCGACGCCTCGACCCGACCGACTGCTCCCGTTTCCCAGGTAGCCACCGATTGGTCGTTGAGCGGATCGAACCTTTGTTCGATACTATGGCGACCGGGGGTGACGCTGCGTATGGCACTACCTGACGACCGTGGGGCCGGTCGCCCGCGTCCGGTGCGGGCCGCGGGCGAGCCCGGCGAGGTGCGCGAGGCGGGCGGTGTGTTCGACCGCCAGCCCCCGCAGGACCTCACCGCCGAGCAGTCGGTGCTCGGCGGCATGCTGCTGAGCAAGGACGCCATCGCCGACGTCGTCGAGGTGCTGCGGCCCGACGACTTCTACCGTCCGGCCCACCAGACCGTCTACGACTGCATCCTCGACCTCTACGGCCGCGGGGAGCCGGCGACGCGGTCACGGTCTCGGCGGAGCTGCAACGCCGCGGCGAGCTGATCCGGCTCGGCGGCGCGCCCTACCTCCACACGCTCATCGCCACGGTGCCCACCGCGGCCAACGCGGCCTACTACGCCGAGATCGTCGCGGAGAAGGCGATCCTGCGGCGGCTGGTCGAGGCCGGCACGCGCATCGTCCAGCTCGGCTACCACGGTGCGGACGGCGCCGAGGTCAACGACGTGGTCGACCGCGCGCAGGCCGCCATCTACGAGGTCACCGAGCGCTCCACCAGCGAGGACTACGTGGCCCTGGAGGAGCTCCTCCAGCCCACGATGGACGAGATCGACGCCATCGCCTCCCGCGGCGGCGTCGCGCTCGGCGTCCCCACCGGCTTCGCCGACCTCGACGCCGCCACCAACGGCCTGCACGCCGGCCAGATGATCGTCGTGGCGGCCCGGCCCGGCCTGGGGAAGTCGACGCTGGGCCTGGACTTCGCGCGGTCGTGCTCGGTCAAGCACGGGCTCACGAGCGCGGTGTTCTCGCTGGAGATGAGCAAGTCCGAGATCGTCATGCGGCTGCTGTCGGCCGAGGCCCGCATCCGCCTCGCCGACATGCGCGCCGGCCGCATGAGCGACGACGACTGGACCCGCATGGCCCGCCGCATGAGCGAGATCAGCGAGGCGCCGCTGTTCATCGACGACTCGCCCAACCTCACGCTCATGGAGATCCGGGCGAAGGCCCGCCGGCTCAAGCAGCGCAACGACCTCAAGCTAGTGATCCTCGACTACCTGCAGCTCATGACGTCCGGCCGCAAGGTCGAGTCCCGCCAGCAGGAGGTCTCGGAGTTCTCCCGGCAGATCAAGCTGCTGGCCAAGGAGCTGGAGGTGCCGGTGGTCGCGATCAGCCAGCTGAACCGCGGTCCCGAACAGCGCACCGACAAGCGCCCGATGCTGTCCGACCTGCGCGAGTCGGGCTCCATCGAGCAGGACGCCGACATGGTCATCCTGCTGCACCGGCCCGACGCGTTCGAGCGCGACGACCCCCGCGCCGGCGAGGCCGACCTCATCCTCGCCAAGCACCGCAACGGCCCCACCAGCACGATCACGGTCGCCCACCAGCTCCACTACAGCCGGTTCACCGACCTGGCCCACGGCTAGCGCCCCGCCGCCGTCAGGAGCAGGCAGAGGGGGTGCGCTCAGGCCGGGCCGAGGCTCGGGCGGTGGTGCGCGACGAGCATCGCCGCCATCGCCAACCCGATGCCCAGCACGGCCACCGGCAGGGTGGCGATCACACTGCCGAACACGAGCAGCAGCAGGCCCGAGACGAGCAGGGCCGGCGGGTGCGCCCAGCGCGGCCGCGGCAGTGTGCCGCTGGCCAGCACACGCGCCAGCGCCGGGTCGGAGTCGGCGAGGTGGCGCTCGATGCGCGCCAGCGTGCGACGTTCGCGTTCGCTCAGCACAGGACCTCCGGAGGGAGCGGAACCGGGATCCCTGAGAGTAAGCGCAGGTCAGCGCGATCTTCCATGGGTCAGGGACGGACGTCACGCCACCTTGTGGGCCGACGCGTGGGCGGCGATCAGCGCGGTGGCCTCCTCGGCCCGTTCGATGGTCGCGAGGTGGGCGGCGTCGAGGATCTCCAGCCGGGCGCAGGGGATGCCGTCGGCGAGCGTGCGCGAGTGCGGCTCCACGGGCGTGGACGGGTCGGCCGCCCCGGCGATCACGAGCGTGGGCACGTCGACCGCGGGGAGCCGGTCGCGGTGGTCCCACGCCGCGAGCGCCTCGCAGCAGCCTAGGTAGCCGGGGTCCGGGGTGTCGGCGACCATCGCGGCCGCCTCCGCGACCACCTCCGGGTGCGCCGCCGCGAACCCGGGCGTGAACCAGCGGGAGACGACGGCGTCCGCGATCGGGGCGGTGCCGCCGGCCTCGACCGCGGCGATCCGGTCGGTCCAGACGCCGCGGTCCGGGAAGTGCGCCGATGTACAGCAGAGCGTCAGGCTGGTGAGCCGCGCCGGGGCCTCCGACCCCAGGTACATGCCGACCATCCCGCCGAGCGAGAGCCCGCACCACGCCACCCGGTCCAGGCCGAGCCCGTCGAGCAGCGCGAGCACGTCACCGGCGAGGTCGGCCATCCGGTACGGCCCGGGCGGCACCGGCGAGCCGCCGTGCCCGCGGTGGTCCACGCGGATCACCCGGAACCGCTCGGTCAGCGGCGCGACCTGCGGGCGCCACATCTCCAGCGTGGAGCCGAGCGAGCCGCAGAGCACGAGCACGGGCGCGTCCCGCGGGCCCTCGTCGACGTGGTGGAGCGCGACCGGGGCGCTCACGTGCCCACCGTCCGCAACGAGCGCAGCGTCTCCAGCTCACGCGCGGTCGGCGCGGGCGCACGAGCAGCTCTTCCACGATTTCCAGGTCCCATCCCGTCTCCGCGCGGGCCTGCTCGACGGTGACGCCCGGGTGCAGCGCGGTGAGCACCAGCTCGGCCGTCTCGGGGTCGGGTTCGAGCACCCCGAGGTCGGTGATCACCCGGACCGGGCCGGCGCCGCGCAGGCCCAGCCGCTCGCGGTCGCCGGGACCGGTGCCCTGGCCGACGGACGTCACGAAGTCGACCTGGTCGACGAACGCGCGCGCCCGGTGCCGCATCACGACGATCACCTGGCGGCACGACGCCGCGATCTCGGGCGCGCCACCGGAACCGGGCAGCCGCACGTCCGGTTCGTCGTACTCGCCGATCACGGTGGTGTTGATGTTGCCGAGCCGGTCGAGCTGGGCGCCGGAGAGGAAGCCGACGTCGATCCGGCCCGGTTGCAGCCAGTAGTTGAAGACCTCCGGCACGCCGACGACGCTCAGCGCGGTCTCGGCCAGCACGCCGTCACCGATCGAGAGCGGCAGCTCCGCCGGGCGGGTGTCGAGGGTGCCCGACTCGTAGATCAGCACGAGGCCCGGTGCGTGCAGCCGCCGCGCGAGGTTGGCGGCCGTGGAGGGGAGCCCGATCCCGACGAAACACGCCTGGCCGTCGCGCAGCTCGCGGGCGGCGGCGATGCTCATCATCTCGTCGGCGGTCCAGGTCGCCCCGGAACTGTCGGCGACCAGCGGTTGCGTTTCCGTCATTCCGACACGATCCCCTCGGGTGCGTTCTCCTCGATCGTCCGCAGCCAGGCCGCGAACTTCTCGCGGTCCCGGCTGATCGCGTCCCACGCGCGGTATGCGGCGTTGTCGCGGTCGTAGTAGCCGTGCGCGTAGGACGGGGCGGCGCCGCGCGGCGCGACCGCGACGGCGTTCAGCACCCAGCGCGGCAGCACGACCGCGCCGGGCACGGGCGTCAGCTCGTCGACGACCTCCTCGACGGTGGCGAGCGCCCGGTCGGCGGCCAGCACGGCCTCCTTCTGCACCCCGGTGATCCCCCAGAGCTGCACGTTCCCGTCGCGGTCGGCGCGCTGCGCGTGCACGATCGCGACGTCCGGGTTGAGCGCGGCGACGGCCGCGAGCCGCTCCCCGGTGAACGGGCACACGACCGTGGAGATCGTGTCGGTGTGCGCCGGGAGGTCGGTGCCGGCGTAGCCGCGCAGCACCGCGAACGGCAGCCCGGACGCCCCCGCGACGTACCGGTTGGCCATGCCGGCGTGGCTGTGCTCCTCCAGCTCCAGCGGCACCGGCCAGCCGGTGGCGATCGCGTCGCGCATGCGGTGCAGGGACCCGACGCCGGGGTTGCCGCCCCACGAGAACACCAGTTTCCGCGCGCAGCCGGCCCCGATCATCTGGTCGTAGACGAGGTCCGGCGTCATTCGAACGAGTGTCAGGTCACGCCGCCGCTGACGGATTATCTCGTGGCCGGCGGCAAACGGGATCAGGTGCGTGAATCCCTCCAGCGCGACGGTGTCGCCGTCGCGTACCAAATCGGACACGGCCTGCGGCAATGACACGATCTTGGGCACGCTCGAACGCTAGTGCGCAACGCCGGGGTGCGGCAATCGACGGCGCGCGGAGGCATAACATCGGCGATCTCGGAGCGTATTGCGGAGGTCATCCACGTGGGGGAGAACCCGTTCCACTGCCGGGCGTGCGCGAGCACGGACGGTGAGGTCGTCCTCGACCTGGGGCGGCAGCCCCGTGGGACCGGATGCCACCGGTGGCCGAGCCACTCCCCGATCCGCGGTTCCCGCTGCGCATGTGGTGGTGCCGGGAGTGCTGGCTCGCGCAGCTCGTCGAGGACTCCGGCTGCGTCGATGAGGTGCCTGGTGTGGAGCCGCAGGCGATGATCGACCAGACGGAGCTGTCGATCCGCCGCATGGCGGAGCTGGGCCTCGTCGCGCCCGGGCGCACGGTGGTCGAGTTCGGCAGCCCGCACGGCGGCTCGTGGCTCCCCCGGCTCGCCGCGGAGGGCGTGCTGCCGCCCGCGGGCGACGAGCCGGCCGACCTCGTGATCGACGTCTACGGGCTGCTGCACGAGCCGGACCAGGCCGCGGCGCTGCGCAGGCGGGCCGAGCTGCTCGCGCCCGGCGGCACGCTGGTGCTCCAGCTGCTCAGCCTGGCCACGGCGCTGCGCCACGGGCAGTGGTACGACCTGCGGCACGGCCACTACGGCTACTGGTCGGTGCCGGCGCTGGACCGGGCGCTGCACGAGCACGGCCTCGGCGTGCACCGGGCGTGGCGCTACCCGCTGGCGGGCGGCACCGTTCTCGTCGTCGTGACGCATTCGCCCACGCCGGACGCGGCCGCGCTCGACCTCGTCGCCGACGAGACCGCGCTCGGCGTCGCCGACCCGGACCTGCTGCGCGGCCTGCAGCGCAGCGCGACCGAGTCCGCGGCGGAGCTGCGCGCGTGGCTGGCGGCCGAGCGGGCGGCCGGGCGCACGGTGATCGGGTACGGCGCCGCGTCCCGCGCGGTGCCCCGGATCAGCCACGCCGGGCTCGACGCCTCCCTGCTCCCGGCCATCGCGGACGCGTCCCCGGCGAAGCAGGGCCGGCGGATGCCCGGCACCGACATCCCGATCGTCTCCCCGGAGGACCTGCTCGCCCGCACCCCGGACCGGGTGCTGCTCTTCCTCCCCGACCTGGTGCACGAGGTGCGCGCGGCGCTGCCGTCGGTGGAGGCGGCCGGCGGACGCTGGGTGGTGCTGGACCCGGCGCCGCGGGTGGTCGAGACCGTGCCGGTGGGCTGAGTCCGGCTGTCGGGCCGGACCCGAACCCGGCTGGGGCACCCCCGAAGAACAACAGTACGGCGGGGGGCCGACAGATCGGCTGACGGAACTGTGCCGACGGAACGGTCTCGAATCCGCGTCGGCCGGCCGGCCCGCCGCACCCGCCGTTTAAGCTGCGCGCGGGGAGGGCGATCGTGCGGGGACTCGGTGAGCTCGAAGCAGCGGTGATGGATGTGCTGTGGCGGTCCGCGGACCCGCTGCGCGTCCGTGACGTGCTCGACCGCCTCGTCCGCGACCGCAAGCTCGCCTACACCACGGTGATGACCGTGCTCGACAACCTGCACCGCAAGGGCTGGGTGCAGCGCGAGATGGACGGGCGGGCCTACCGCTACCGGCCCAGCGCCAGCCGCGAGGAGGCCACGGCCCGCGCGCTGCGCGACCTGCTCGACGCGTCCGGCGACGCGGAGGCGGTGCTGCTGCACTTCGCGCGGTCGGTCTCGGAGCGGGAGTCGGCGGTGCTGCGCGGCGCGCTCGGTCCCGGGCCCGGCGAGGGCCGGCTGCCGTGACGATCGCCGTCGCGCTGCTGCTGGGTGCCGCGCTCGTCGCGGCCGTGGCTCCGTGGCTGCTGCGCCGGCTCACACGGTTCGTCGACCCGGTTGCGCTGCTGGTCGGCTGGGCGGTGGCCGTGCTCGCCGTCGCGGTGACGGCCGGCGCCGGGCTCGCCGCGATGACCGTGCCCCTCTACGCGGCCGACAGCCCGCTGTCCCGGTTCGTCGGCGGGCGGCTGTGGGCGGCCGTCGCGACGGCCCCGCAGTACCTGCTCTACCAGCTCGCCGACACGTTCGCCCTGGTCGTGGCCGCCGCGGCGGTGGCCCGGCTCGTGTGGTCGGCCCTGCGGGTCGGGCTGGCCCGCCGGCGCCGGGTGGCCGAGCACCTCGCCGTGCTGCGCGTCCTCGGGGACGTCGAGCCGGGCGGGCCCGGCGAGCCGCCGACGCTGTGGCTGCGGTCCGCGCGGCCGCTCGCGTTCAGCCTCGGCGGGCGGCCGGGCGCGGTCGTCGCGACCGACGGGCTGCGCGCCCAGCTCACCCCCGACGCGCTCGCCGCGGTGCTGGCCCACGAGCGGGCGCACCTGCGCGGCCGCCACCACATGGTCGTGGCGTGCGCCGATGTGCTCGCCGCCGCGTTCCCGTTCGTGCCGCTGCTGCGCGCGGCGCCGGGCGCGGTCCGCGAGCTGGTGGAGCTGGTCGCCGACGCGGACGCGGCGGGCGCCTCGGGTCCGGACGCGCTGCGGGCCGCGCTGTTGCGGGTCACCGGCGCCGGCGCGCCCGACGTCGCCCTCGCGATCGGCCGCACGGCCGTCGAGCTGCGGCTGCGGGTGCTGGCCCGGCGCCGCAGACCGCCGTCGCTGGCCGGCCGGATCTCGCGCTGCGGCTCGCTGGGGATGGTCGCGGCGTGCACGCCGCTGGCGGTCACGGTCGGGCTGCTGTGGACGGCGTCGCGGGTCGCGGGCGTGCTCGGCTGAGCCCCGGTTCTCACACGGAGCGTGACCGCGCACTGAGATCCTGGTAACACACAGCGAGTCGCCCGTCACGATGTGCGGTGCTCCCGTCCCATTCGGTGGGACGCTGACGCCGTGGCTACGCCATTCGACACCCGCACTGCCACCGCGGCCGGACGCTTCCGGCTCGATGGCCTCGATCGCACCGTGCACCGTCTCGGCTTCGGGACGATGCAGCTCACCGGGCCCGGGGTATGGGGCCCGCCCGCCGACCCAGCCGGGGCCGTCGCCGTCCTGCGGCGCGCCGCGGACCTCGGCGTCGACCTCTTCGACACCGCGGACTCGTACGGCCCGGAGGTGGCCGAGAACCTCCTGCGCGAGGCGCTGCACCCCTACGACGGGCTGACGGTCGCCACGAAGGCCGGGCTGCTGCGCACCGGGCCCGGGGAGCGGCACGCCTACGGCCGCCCCGAGTACCTGCGCCAGCAGTGCGAGCTCTCCCTGCGCCGGCTCGGCGTCGACCGGATCGACCTCTTCCAGCTCGCCCGGATCGACCCGGCCGTGCCCACCGACGACCAGTTCGGCGTGCTCGCGGACCTGCAGGCGGAGGGCAAGGTCGCCGCCGTCGGGCTCTCGCAGGTCGGGATCGACGAGATCGAGCGGGCCCGCACCGTCGTCGACGTGGCGACCGTGCAGAACCGCTACAACATCGCCGACCGCGACAGCGACGACGTCCTGCGCTACTGCACCGAGCAGGGCATCGGCTTCCTGCCGTGGCACCCGATCGCCGCGGGCCGCCTGGCCGGCCCGGGCAGCGCGGTGGCCGCCGTCGCGGACCGGCTGGGCGCCACCCCCGCGCAGGTGGCGATCGCGTGGCTGCTGCAGCGCGCGTCGGTGATGCTCCCGATCCCCGGCACGAGCAGCGTCGCGCACCTGGAGGAGAACATCCGGCCGCCGACCTGGAGCTCGACCTCGCGACGGTCGACCAGCTCGACGCCGCCGCGTAACCCCGGCACCGGGCCGGGACGAAGATCGGCCCCGTGGTAAGACACACGATCGGATGACGGCCGATCACGGGGGGCTACGCGGCGATGGACGGTGCGGCGCTCGCGGACGCCCTGGAGTCGGGCCAGGAGATGGACCTCGCCGGGGCGGTGATCCCGGCGTCCGTCGTCGCGGCGGCGATCTGCGCCCCGCGTCCGGAGGGCGCCGCCGTGCTGCGCCTGCGCCGGGCCAACATCACCGGCGTGCTGCGGCTCACCGGCGCCAAGGTCGAGGTGCCCGTCGAGCTGCTCGGATGCGTGTTCGCGCAGGTCCCCGACCTGCGGATGGCCGAGCTGGCCGGGCTCGCGCTCACCGGCAGCCGGGTCCCCGGGCTGCGCGCGGGGAACCTGCGGGTCGCCGCCGACCTGCTGCTGGACGACGGCTTCGTCGCACACGGGCCGGTCAACCTCACGGATGCGCAGGTCGGCGGGTCGCTGCGGCTCTCGGGCGGGCGGCTGCGCGGCGACGGCGGGCGGGCGCTCGTCGCGGACCGGATCGTCGTCGAGGGCACCTGCTACGCGCGCCGCTGCACACCGACGGCGAGGTGCGGCTGCCCGGCGCGCGCATCACGGGCAACCTCGACCTCAGCGGCGCCGACCTGACCAGCCCCGAGACCGGCGACGCGTTCGACGCCACCGGCATCTCGGTCGGCGGCAGCTTCCTCGCCGGGCGCCACAGCAAGGTGCCCGACATGGTGTTCCGCTCGGCCGGCCGGGTGCTGATCGCCGGCGCTCGGGTCGGCGGCGACCTGGTCTTCTCCGGCGCCGAGCTGCAGCGCGACGTCACGGCGCAGGTGCCGGAGTTCGCCCCCGGTGAGAGCCGGATGCCGGTGATCCCCGGCGGCATCGTCGACGGCACGGCGTGCCTGGTCGCCGACCGGATCAACGTCGAGGGCAACCTGGAGCTGGACGACGGGCTGCGCACCGACGGCACCGTCCGGCTGCCGAACGCGGTGGTCGGCGGGTACCTGCGGCTGTCCGGCGCGCGGATGAGCGCCCCGGCCGGCTCGGCGGACCGCGGCATCGCGCTGCACGGCGACGGGATGGACGTCGGCGGTGACCTGGAGGCCCGCGACAACGGCCGCGGCGCGCTCGTCTGCGCAGGCCAGGTGCGGCTCGTCGATGCGCAGGTGCGCGGCAGCGCCAGCCTGTCGGGCGTGCAGCTGCAGCTCCCCGGCGGCTACGCGCTGCTCGCGGACCGGCTGCGCGTCGGCGGCGAGCTGTACCTGCGGCACGTGCGCAGCGAGGGCACCGTCCGGCTGCCCAACGCCGAGATCGGCGCGACGCTGGACTGCACCGGCGCCGTGCTGACCAGCCCGCGGCGGCGCGAGGACGGCAGCGCGCGCCCGTCGCTCGACGCGCGCTCGGCCAGCGTCGGCAAGGACATGATCTGCTCGGACGGGTTCAGCGCGGCCGGCGGCGTGCGCATCCGGCGGGTCGAGGCGCTCAAGTCCGTGCAGTTCGTCGGGGCCCGGCTGGGCGACGGGGAGACCAAGCCGGTCTACGCGCTCAACGCGTACGGGCTCACCACCCCGGAGCTGGTGCTGCGGCTGTCCGAGCCGCCGTCCGGGCGGGTGCGGCTGGCCCAGGCCCAGGTGGGCACGTTCGCCGACACCGAGCCGCTGTGGGACGCCCTCGGCGGCATCGACGTCGACGGGTTCGACTACCAGCAGATGCACGACATGCGCATGTTCGGCGTCCGCACCCGGCTGGCCTGGCTGGAGCGGGTCATGCCGGACTACGCGCCGGGCCCGTACGAGCAGCTCGCCGCGGCGTACCGGCGGGCCGGTGACGAGGAGCTGGCCGAGCAGGTGCTGATGGCCCGCCAGCGCCGCCGCTACGCCGAGTCCGGACCGCTCGGCCGGGTCTGGGGCGAGATGCAGCGCTGGACCGTCGGCTACGGCTACCGGCCCTGGCTCGCGGTGTGCTGGCTGGTGCTCTTCGCGGTGCTCGGCGGCGCGTGGTTCGCGTTCAACCAGCCGCCGCCCGTCGACGACGGCCAGAACCCGGTGTTCAACCCGTGGCTCTTCGCCGCCGACACCCTCCTCCCGATCGTGAACCTGGGCCAGGACGGATACTGGCGCCTGGAGGGGCCCTCCCAGTGGATCGCGAGCACGCTCGTCGCGGTCGGGTGGATCCTCGCGACGACGGCTGCAGCGGGTGCTGCCCGCATCCTCAAGCGGGTGTGACCGGCGCTCGATACCACCCGATCGGGGGGATCTTCCCCGCCGTGATGTAACCGTTCTGTTCGACCCGTTTCCCCTGGCGGGTGTCGCCGTTGTGGGTGTCGAGTGCGCCGATCGGTCCAGCCCGGGCAGGACCGAAGGAACCATGCCTTTCGGCGCACCCACCCAGGGCGAGCACGGAGGTGAGCGTGTCCGAGCCGATGACGGATCTGGACTGGCTGGCTGCGGCCCGTTATCCGCGCGCCGACGACGACTGGACACCCTCGGCCCGGACCGGCCGGCACGCCTTCCGCGAGGATCCGGCGGAGACCCCGATCTTCAACGCGCTCAGCACCGGCGAGTGGCGCATCCGGCAGGCCGAGGCCGGCGCGCCGCCGCCGTCCCGGCACGCCTACGGACAGCCGACCCGGTCGCGCCGCCCGGCGCCCGAGCCCGAACCACTGACCATGCCGATCCCGAGGGTGCACGCCGCCCACGCCCCGCACGTGGAGACGGCCCGGCGCGCGGCGTTCGGCGCCCACGCCCTGCAGCCCGAACGGCGACCCGAGCGGGTGCGCGAGGAGCGGCCGGATCGCGCCCGGCGCGAGGTGACCGACTCGGGGCGCCACCACCGGCGCCCGTCGATCAGCTCGCTGCTCTAGAAGACCTCGCCCGCCTCCGGGCGGGCGACGGGCGGCCGCTGGGGAGCTGGCCGTGCACGTCCGCAGCAGTTGCAGTCCTGCTGCCTGCGATCGGGCCGGGCCCGTGGTGACGACCTCACACCGCGGACCCGGCCCGACCGGCCTTCCGGCAGGGGACGTCAGTGCAGCCGGGCGGCCACCGCGCGCAGCGCCGCGGTCGCGGCGGCCCGGTCCACCCGGGTCGGCTCGCCGTCCGCGAGCACCTGCTCGCCCGCCACCCAGACGTCCCGGACGAGCCGCGCGCCGCCGGCCCACACCAGGTTCGAGAGCAGCTGGGCGTCGTCCTCGGGCGCGGCGAAGGCGGGGTCGGTCAGGTCGACGTGCACGACGTCGGCCCACCGGCCGGGCTCCAGCGCGCCGATGTCGTCGCGCCCGATGGCGTGCGCGCCGTCCCGGGTGGCCATGAGCAGCAGCTCGGCTGCCGTGAGCGCGGCGGCGTCCCCGCTGGTCACACGCGCGAGGAAGCCCGCGAGCCGGGCCTCGGCCCACATGTCGAGCGCGTCGCCGGACGCCGGCCCGTCGGTGCCGAGCCCGACCCGCACCCCGGCCCGGCGCAGCGTGGTCACCCGGGCGATCCCGGCCGCGAGCTTCGCGTTGGAGCCGGGGCAGTGCGCCACCGCCGTGCCGCGTGCGGCGTAGAGCGCGACGTCCGCGTCGGAGAGGTGCACGCTGTGCGCCGCCAGCACCCGTCCCTCCAGCGCGCCGACGGACTCCAGCAGCGCGGGCACCGAGCCGTGCGACGCCCGCTGCGCGCGGTCCTCGTCGGGTGCCTCGGCCACGTGGATGTGCATGAGCGCGCCGCGCTCGCGGGCGTGCTCGGCCACCGACGCGAGCGCGTCCGGGGCCAGCGTGTACGCGGCGTGCGGGCCGTAACCCAGCTCGATCCGCTCGCCGGGCCCCGAGCGCAGGCCGGTCGCGTCGATCCGCGCGGAGACCTCGTCGCGCATCTGCTCCCAGGTGCCCAGCCGGTCCCAGCCGGGCGCCGCGATGATCCCCGGTGTCAGCACCACGCGGGACCCGACGGCCGTCACCGCGTCGATCACCGCGTCGGCGAAGAAGTACATCTCGACGCTGGTGGTGCAGCCCGTGCGCAGCAGCTCCACGCAGCCCGACGTCATCCCGGCGTGCACGTCCGCGCCGTCCAGCCGGCCCTCCGCAGGCCACATCACGTCCTGCAGCCAGCGCAGCAGCGGGAGGTCCCCGCCGAGCCCCCGCAGGCTGATCATCGGCGTGTGCGCGTGCGTGTTGACCAGGCCGGGGAGCAGGGCCCCGGACAGTGCGGTGACGGGTGCGGAGGACTCCGGAGCCGTCGCCAGCGGGCCGACGTAGGTGATGCGGCCGCCGGCGTCCACGTCGACCGCGGCGTCGCGCAGCACGGAGCAGGCCGGGTCGCACGGCAGCACGACCGGGGCCGTCAGCCGCACCCCGCTCACCTGCGCGACTCCAGCAGGGAGCGCAGCGAGCGGAACGGCGGCAGCCACGCGCCCGCCTCGGGCAGCGAGTCGAGCGTGATGCGCGGCAGCGGCTCCCGGAAGACACCCTCGATGTCCTCCAGGTCGATGAACTCGATCACCTCGAGCTGAGCGCGAAGCTCGCGTGCTCCCGGAAGCCGATCACCGTGACCGCGGTGCCGTCGGCGTCGAGGGTCTCCAGCGGCTCGCGGAACGCGCGCCCGTCGCCCGACGCGACCACCACGTGCTGCAGCCCGCCCTCGCCGGCCCGCAGCCGGATGTGGGCGAGCATGTCCTCGTCGACGTCGGAGTCGTCGGAGACCTTGGGCTTGGCGAAGACCGCGAAACCGACGTTGCGCAGCGCCTCCACCCACGGGCGCACGACCTCGGTGCTGCCCGGCACGACGTTCGTGAAGACGGTGGCCTCGGCGACGGCGTCCGGGCCGGCGAGGTCGAGCAGCCAGCGGCCGACCGCGTCGAACCGCGGCCGGAACGTCGATGTGGGCCGCGCCCCGAGCAGCGACCCGAGGCTCATGTCCATGTTCGGTGCGTCCCACACCAGCAGGACGCGGGCCGGCACCGGGGTGGCCAGGCTCATCGGGCGGACCGGGTCATGCGGCGGGCCGGGCACGTCGGGATCACGGGGCCGACCCTATCCCGGGGCGCTCGCTACCATCCGGGCCGATGGACGAGAGCCCGGAAGAGCTGGCGGCCCGCTGCGCCGCACACGTCGGCGACCTGCACGGCGTGATCGCGGACTGGCTCACGGGCCGCGCCGCGCCGTCCGCGTTCGACGCGTTCGCGGGCGCGCACCACGCCGCCTTCACGATGATCACGCCGGAGGGCGCGCTGGTCCGCCGCGACGACCTGCTGCCCGGCTTCAAGAACGCACACGGCTCGGCGCCGGAGCTCGTGATCCAGATCGTGGGCGTCCGGGTGGTGCACGCCGACGCGACCACCGTCGTCGCCACGTACGAGGAATGGCAGGACGGGCCGGCCGGGCGCACCGGGCGGCGCAGCACCGTGGTGTTCGAGCGGGACGTGGCCGCGCCGCACGGGCTGCGCTCGCGGCACCTGCACGAGACGTGGATCACGCGTGCCGGATGACCCGCCGCTGTCACCGCGCGGACCGCGTGCGTGCCTCCGGCTGACTGTCGCCGCTCGGGGCCGAGTTCCGCCGCGGCACCCCTACGCACGGAGTTGTCCACATCGGGGGCGGTTGTCCACAGATCCCGCCGACCACTCCCACCCCCGCCCTGTGATCGATAGGCTGGAGCGGGGTCGCCCCCCAGGGAGGGCGGGGGATGCTCTCGGGCGGGTTCGTTGCGTTCGTTCTCGTTGCGTTCGGCGGGGTTCGGGCGGCGTGTGCCGCGCCGCCCTCAGCCGGTGCGCTGCGGCGGCAGGAACGCCGGACGCGCCTCCGGGTCCGGCTCGTCGTAGTACCGGTGGTACACGGGCGTGAGCCCACCGGACACGGGCGGCACGATCCAGCTCCAGTCCGCCGGGCAGCCGCGGCCGGCGCTCTCCTCGCGCTGCACGTGCGTGAGGAACCGCTTCGACTCCCCGTGGTGGTCGGCCATCGTCACCCCGGCGGCGTCGAACGAGTACTGCACCGCCCGCACCATCTCGACGAGCGCGCGGTCGCGCCACAGCGTGCGTTCCGAGCTGGTGTCCAGCCCCAGCCGCTCGGCGACCACCGGGAGCAGGTTGTACCGGTCGGCGTCGGCGAGGTTGCGCGCGCCGATCTCCGTGCCCATGTACCAGCCGTTGAACGGGGCGGCCGGGTAGGTCACCCCGCCGATGACGAGCGGCATGTTGCTGATGGCCGGCACCGCGTGCCAGCGCAGCCGCAGCTCGGCGAACCAGGCGTGCTCGGGGTGGCGCAGCGGCACCTCCAGCACGGCGTCCGCCGGGATCTCGTAGCACTCCGGCGTCCCGGCGCCGGCCGACACGATGAGCGGCAGCACGTCGAACCGGCCGGGCGGCTCGGGCCGCCGCCAGCCCAGTGCTCGGGCGAGGTCGGTGAACCCGGTGTACCGGCCGTCGCCGCGGACCTCGCCGGACGCGTGCGGTGCCCGGCGTAGCGGATCAGCTGCTCGTTGAGGATCCGCGGGCCCGGCCGCCCCGGCCGGTCCGGCGCGAAGATCGTGATCGTGGAGCGGATCCGGCCGCCGCGGGTGGCCTCGCGCAGGTGCTCGACGCACTCGGCGGCGACGCCGGCCGGGGTCTCGACGTGGCGCATGTCGCGCAGGCGGAGGCTGTTCCAGTAGAGCCGGCCGATGCAGCGGGCGGAGTTGCGCCACGCCACGCGGGCGCGAAGGCGAGCTCGTCACGGGTGTGGGTGTAGCTCCCTGTCGCGTCGATTTCGGCCCGGACCTGCCGCAACCGGCCCTCGAGCGTCTGGGCGGGCGTGGTCTCGGTATGAAACTGGCCGATGAAGTCCTCGGCCTCGGCGAGATCGACCTCGCGGGGCGCGGGGGGTGCCGCGACGGGGCACCGGAGCTCCTGGCGGGGAGCAGGAACTGCAGCGTTCGTAGCCACGAGCGATGTCAACCCGGCCTCAGCCCTTCTCGGTGCCTCACCCCCCGATCGGGGCGCCATCCTTCCTACACGGTCACAAGACGGGAAAAACGAGGCGCCCGATCGATGGTGCTCCGCGTGCGCCGGGCGGTACGTCCGTTGCGCTGGGTGCGGATCATGGCCGGTCAGCGGGTAGCCGAACGGTGCGGCCCGTGCGGCGGTCAGCCGCTGCGGACGTAGATCAGGTCGTGTACGGTCCGGCCCTCGGTCAGCGCGCGCTGCTCGAACTTGGTGACGGGCCGCCACGGCGGCCGCGGTGTCCAGCCAGCCGGGCCGGCGGTGTTGACCAGCTGCGGCTCGGCGTCGCACACCGCCCGCATCTGCTGCGCGTAGTGGTCCCAGTCCGTCGCCAGGTGCAGCGTGCCGCCGCTGACCAGGCGTGACGCCGCGAGCGCCACGAACTCGGGCTGCACGAGCCGGCGCTTGTGGTGGCGCCGCTTGGGCCACGGGTCGGGGAAGAAGATCCGGATCCCGGCCAGCGACGCCGCCGGCACGCGTTCCCGCAGCAGCGCGACGGCGTCCCCGCGCAACGGGGTGACGTTCGGCAGCCGGGCCTCGGCGATCCGCATGAGCAGCTGGGCGAGACCGGGCTCGAAGACCTCCACCGCGAGGTGGTCGACGTCGGGCGCGGCCGCGGCGAGCGCGGCCGTCGACTCGCCCATCCCGGATCCGATCTCCAGGACGAGCGGGGCGACCCGGCCGAACCACGCGGCCGGGTCGTACGGGTCGGCGCCGCTCAGGATCTCGGGGACCTCGTGGCCGCGTTCGGGCCACCAGCGGTCCCAGGCGTGTGTTGGCCCTCGGTGAGGCGGCTGCGGTGGTGGACGAAGCTGGGGATCGGCGGATGGGCCGCGTCAGCCACCACGGAACGGGTTGTTCGGCGGGGTGGTCCCCTCCGCGGCGGGGAGGTGGACGCCCGCGGTGGCGCCGGGCAGGCTGCCGCGGACGTAGCCGGCGGCCGTGTACGCGAGCGCGGTGACGACGGCGGCCGCCGAGGACACGCGGCCCTCGCGCAGCTCACGCAGCACGGCAAAAGGGAGCACTCGCGCGACGTAGCTGCGTTCGGTGGACAGGGCGTCGTCGCTGCCCACGAGCTTCGCGACGGCCGCCTTGGACAGGCCCTCGGCCCACGAGCGGCGGCGCAGGTAGGCCCACTCGACCCGGTCGTCGCTGACCCGGTGGTCGACCTCGGCCCGCGGCTCGAACAGGATGCTGATCTTCTCGCCGGACTCGTGGTAGTGCTGCCGGGCCCGGATGCAGAGCTCGGTCTCCTCGCAGCCCAGCGGGTTCTTGCCGATCCGGCCGATGTCCTCGGCGAACCCGCGACCCGCTCGAACACCTCGCGCCGGAACGACATGTTGCAGCCCATGAGGTTGCGCACCTCGGTCTGGTACGTCGGCTGGCCGGTGTAGGTGCAGCCGACGATCCAGTCGAGCTCGCCGGTGGCGTTCGGGTCGTACGGGGCGGAGCCGGGCAGCACCCGCGGCCGGTTGGTGGGCCAGCGCGGGTGCGCGACCCCGCCGACGCCGGCCACGGTCGGGTCCGAGTAGGGCTCCAGCAGCGCCTGCAGCCAGCCCTTGCGGGCCCGCGCGTCGTCGTCGAGGAAGACGACGACCTCGCCCGTGCGACCGAGATCGCCGTGTTGCGGGCGCCGGACAGGCCCTGCTTGTTGACGTTGGGCAGCACCCGCACGCCGGTGGGCTCGAAGGCCTCCCGGGCGCGCGCGAGCAGGGCCTCGTTGTGGTCGACGACCACGAGCGTCTCGGCGGCCGGGACGTCCTGCGCGGCGACCGACTCGACGGCGGCGACGATGTCGTCCCACCGCTTCTCGGTGTACACGCAGATCACGACGGACGCCGTGACGGTCGGGCTACTCACGGGCGGTCTCCTCCTGGTACCGGCGACCGCATCGCGTCAGCGGAAGCGGCGGTCGGTCTTGCGGCGGTGCTCGGCCAGCAGCGTACGCAGCACGCGGGTGCGTCCGCGAAGGTGCGGAGGTTGGTCTCGCCGAACACCCGCTGCCGTTCGATCGACGGTACCTCGGTGATCGAGAGACCCGCCGCGGCCACCCGGCAGTTGAGCACGGTCTCGATCTCGAAGCCGTCGCCCCAGAGCATCCCCTCGGCGGGCGCGGGGGCGTCGGTCGGTGGGAGGTCGAGCACCGGCAGCAGGTCGGCCCAGAACGCGTTGTAGCCGTAGCACAGGTCGGTGTAGGTGGTGCCGAACAGCGCGTTCGCGACGCCGTTCAGGCCGTAGTTGCCGGACTTGCGCAGCAGCGTGATGTCGTCGCTGCCGCCGCCCTCGGTGAAGCGGCTGCCCTTCGCGAAGTCGGCGCCGGCCACGAGCGCGGCCACGAACGCCGGGATCTCGGCCGGGTCGGCGGAGCCGTCGGCGTCGAACATCACGATGACGTCGCCGGTGGCGGCGGCGAACCCGCACGCATGGCGTTGCCCTTGCCCTTGCGGGTCTGGTTGATGATCCTGACGGACGGCAGCACGCGGCGGGCCGTCTCGACGGTGCCGTCGGTGGAGTTGCGTCGACGACGATGATCTCGTGGACGGCCGGCTTCACCGCGGCGATCGCCGGCAGGATGAACTCCAGGTTGCGCGCCTCGTTGCGCGTCGGCACCACGACCGACACCGTCGGGAACGGTGAGCGGGTCGGGCGTGGGCGGGGTCGGCGCGTCGCCCGGACGGTGGTCTCCTGGACGGCGCGTAGTGCGCCGCATCCCGGGGGACGGCCGGACGGCGGGTGAAACGGCGCTCACACAACCTCCAGACGGGTCCGCTCCACCGGGCCAACGAGGCCGTTGCCGGTGGGTTGCGGGCGTACGTGACGGCGCCCCCCGTTCGGGGGTACGTGACGGATTCGTGACCGGTTCTTCGTACTGCTACGCATCCCGATCGAGGCCTCGGGCCGCCATGCTCGCGGGCATGGGGACTCCGACCGCCGACCCGTACGTCGCGCTCGCCGACGAGCTGGGACGACTCGGCCGAAGGCTGGACGCGATGGGCGCTGAGCTGCACCGGTTGCGCGCGGCGGCCAGCCCGGTGCAGGGCACCGGGCCGGAGCCGGGCTGGGGAGCAGCGCCGTGGTCACGTTCTGGAGACGTACGGGACGCGCAGGCGGTTGCCCCGTCCGGGGAAATTCCCGTCGTGCAATCGTCACCCGCCGGGGTTCCGACCACGGAACGTGCAGGTCATCCCCCGTTTGTTGGTCCTTACGGGTGGCAACCGGGACAGGCCGCGCAGCCGCCCGCCTGGACGCCGCCGGGCTACGGCCCCGACCGGCGGCCCGCGCCGCCGCCGCGACGGCGCGCGTTCCCGCGGTTGAGCAGCGCCCAGCTGCTGGCCTGGACGGGCGGCGGTGTCACGCTGCTGGGGGGTTGTGCTGCTGCTCGTGCTGGCCGCGTCGCGCGGGTGGTTCTCCCCGGAGGCGCGGCTCGTGGCCGGGGGTGTGCTCGGACTGGCGCTCGTCGGCATCGGGACCTGGTTGCACCGCAGGGAGAGCGCCCGGGTCGGCGCGCTCGCGCTGGCGCGACCGTTCGCCGCGCTCTACCTCGTGGTCGCCGCCGCGACCGCCTACTACGGGTTCCTTCCGGTGCTCCCGGCGATGCTCTGCGCGCTGGTGGTCGCCGGCGGCGGGCTCGGGCTCGCCGACCGCTGGCGTTCGCAGCTGCTCGGTGGCGGGGTGGTCGTCGGCGCGATGGTGCTCGCGCCCGTGCTCGTGACGGACTGGCGGCTGGCCGCGCTCGCGCTCGCGCTGCAGCTCGCCGCCCTGCCCGTGGTGCTGCGCGGCCGCTGGCCGGTGCTGATGCTGCTCGCCGCGGCCGGGCCCGTGCTGTACGGGGCGGCGCCGGCGTCGAGCCCGCCCCGGCGGACCGGCCCGCGGCGGTCGCGGTGGTCGTCGTGGCGCTCGTGGTGGGCCTGCTGACCGCGTACCTGGCCCGCACGGCGCTGCCGGTCCGGGCCGTCGCGGCGCTCGTCGCCGCCTCCCCGCTGCCGCTGGTGGTCGCGTCCGCGGACCTCGGCGGCTGGCCCGGCGCCGGCCTCGCGTTCCTCGGGGTGGTCGTGCTCGTCGCGTTCGCGCTGGCCACGTGGTCGGAGCAGGTGCTGCGCGGGGTCGCGGTGGTCGCGGCCGCCGTCGCGCTGTTCGTCGCCACGACGCTGCCGGTCGAGGGCGCCACCGTCACGCTCGCCGTGCTGGGCGAGGCCGTCGTGCTCGTGGTCGCGGCCGGGCTGCTGCGCTCCCGGCTGCTGCTCGGGATCGGCGGCGCGTTCGGGCTGCTCGCCACGCTGGTCGCGGTCGCCCGGGACGCGCCGATCGAGGCGCTCGTGGTCTACCCGGCGTCCCCGTACGGCGACCCGGCGAACGGGCTGCTCGTCCCCGGGGCGGGGGTGGCGGCCCTGGTGCTGGCGCTGGCGATCGTCGCGCTGGTGGCCTGCGGGCGGGTCGGGCTGGTCCGCCCGGACGCCGCGACGGCCCCGCTCTGGGTGCCGATCGGCCTGGCCGGGCTCTACGGTGCGACCAGCCTCGTCGTGACGATCGCGCTGCTGGTCTCGGACGACCGCACCGGCTTCACCGCGGGCCACGCCGTCGTCACCGTGTCCTGGACGGTCGCCGCGCTCGTGCTGCTGGCCCGCGGGATCAGCCGGGCCGCGCTGCGCGTCGCCGGGCTGGTGCTGGTCGGCGCAGCGGTCGCAAAGCTGCTGCTCTTCGACCTGGTGGCGCTCGACGGGATCGCCCGGGTCGCGGCGTTCCTCGGCGCCGGGCTGGTGCTGCTGGCCGCCGGCACGCGGTACGCGCGGCTCGTCGCGGAGGCGTCCGAGCAGGAGAAGGAGACTTCGGCGTCCTAGCCGCCGAGCCGCTCCCGGACGGTGGCGATCTCCGAACGGACGAGGTCGCCGTAGCCGTCCGGCGGGAGGTCCGCCTCGGCCAGCTCGGCGAGGCCGAGGTGGCGGCGGGCCTCGGCGGGGCGGCCGAGCCGGTCGTAGTCGGCGGCGAGGTTGACGTGCAGCGACGCGTAGAGGCCGCGGACGTCGTCGGCGGCCAGCTCGTCGGCGGCCGCCACGTCGGCGGCGGCGAGCGCGCGCAGGTCCCATTCCAGCTCGTCCTGCGCCGACTCCTGCACGTCGGCCATGTAGTGCGCGACGCTCGTGCGGTGCAGCGGGTCGCCGTCGGGCCCGATCTGCTCCCAGAGCTCGAAGAACGCCTGCTCGGCGGCGGCCCGGTCACCCTGCAGCGCGAGCTGCTGGGCCTGCGCGATCTCGGCGAGCACCTCGTCGGGCTCGTCCGGGTCCGCCTCGTCGAGGCTCTCCAGGATCCCGTGGCACAGGCGCACGCATCCGTCGCAGATCCACACGTTCGGTCCGGCGATCAGCCGTTCGACGGCGTCGGGGCCCTTCCCGCAGAAGGAACAGGCGGCGTTCGCGAGATCGTCGGCCGTCGTCATGGTGGGTCCTCCCGGGACGGGGTCTGAGCGGGGGACGATACGGCGCACGCTCCGGAGCGTGGTCCCTCGGTCGCGTGAGGTTCGTTCACGACCGCACACGCGCGGGCGGGATCGGGCCCACGGCGTCGCCGGCACTGCGAGCCTCGGGCCATGCCGCTCGCACCCGACCGCTACGCCGCCGCCGTGCTCGCCCGCCGCCGTGAGCTGCACGACCTGCGGCGGACGCTCGCCGGCGGGCACCGCGCGCAGCTGCGCGGCCGGCTCGCGCTGAGCCGGATCGCCGGCACCACCGCCGTCGACACCGCGCTCGCGGACCTGCGGCGGGAGGCGTTCGAGCACGTCGCCGCGGGCCGCGCCGGGCTGGTGGAACGGGTTGTCGCGGCGGTCGCCGACGTCGGCCGCGAGACCCACGCGGCCTGGGCCGCCGGGCTGGCGCCGGCGCTGCGCCGCATCGCGGCCGAACGCGAGCTGGAGGTGCCCGCCGGCTGGCCGCGGCTGCCCGGCCCGGCCGCGGTGGACGTCCGGCCGCCGCCGGCCCGGCGCGGGCCGGGGTGCGGCCGCTGCTACGCGGCGCCGCCGACGGGGCCGCGGTGTGGCGGCTCGCGCTGTTCCCGCTGGTCCTGCTGCCGCTGGGGCACCCGCGGCCGGGAGTCTCGGCCCGTTCGCGCTCGCCGGCGGCGCCGCGGCGGTCGCCTGCGCCGCGCTGGCCCGGCGCGCCGCCACCGGACGCGCCCACCTGCGTCGCCGCCTCGACGAGCTGCTGACCGCCGCCGGGGCTGCGCTGCGGGCCGACCTCGACCGGCGCCTGGTCGAGGTCGAGCACACCGCCGGCGCGGTGCTGGACGCAGCGGTGCTGCGCCGCCGCGCGCAGGTCGACGCCGCGCTGGCCGCGCTCGCCCCGGAGGTGGCCGGTGCCTGAGCGCCGTCCCGGGCTCGTCCCGCTCGACCTCGACACGAACGCCGACGGCCGCGCCGACACGGCCGTGCACACCGACGGCGTCGACCTCGTGCTGCTCACCGACCTCGACGGCGACCTGTTCGCCGACCAGGTGCTGCGCATCGGGCCGGACGGGGTGGTCCGGGAGGTCGTCGCGCCACACCCGGTGATCGAAGGGATCATCGGCGACCCCGCCGAAGGCGGCTGACCGCGACCGCCCCACATCAGTAGGTTGCCGAACATGTCAGCAGATCACCCCGCGGACGCGCCGACCGCCTCGATCCGCAGTTCCCGGCGCTGCCGCTCACCGCGCTCGCCGACGCCGCGCTGGGCCGGGCCGCCGAGCTCGGCGCCCAGCACGCCGACTTCCGCGTCGAGCGGGTGGTCTCGCAGTCCATCGACCTGCGCGACGGCACGGTCACCGGCGTCGCCGACACCACCACCGTCGGGCTGTGCGTGCGGGTGATCGTCGACGGTGTGTGGGGCTTCGCGTCCCACGTCGAGCTCACGCCGGAACGGGCGGCGGCCACGGCGGAGCGGGCCGTCACGGTGGCCCGCACGCTGGCGCCGGTCGCGGTCGAGCGCGTCGAGCGCGCCGACGAGCCGGTGTACGCAGGCGCCCTGTGGGTGTCGGCCTACGACGTCGACCCGTTCACCGTGCCCACCAGGGAGAAGGTGGAGCTGCTCGGCGAGTGGTCGCAGCGGCTGCTGGCCGCCGACGGCGTCGACCACGTGCAGGCGGGCCTCGTGCAGGTGCGGGAGAACAAGTTCTACGCCGACACGGCGGGCACCAGCACCACACAGCAGCGGGTGCGCATCGCGCCCGGCTTCACCGCCACCACCGTCGACCGCGCGGCGGGCGCGTTCGAGACGATGAGCTCGCTCGCGCCACCGGCCGGGCGCGGCTGGGAGTACGTCACCGGCACCGGCTGGGACTGGGACGGCGAGCTGGCGCTCGTGCCCGAGCTGCTCGCGGAGAAGGCCAAGGCGCCGTCGGTCGAGGCCGGCCGGTACGACCTGGTCATCGACCCCACCAACCTCTGGCTGACGATCCACGAGTCGGTCGGGCACGCCACCGAGTACGACCGCGCGATCGGCTACGAGGCCGCCTACGCGGGCACCAGCTTCGCCACGCCCGACCTGCTCGGCACGCTGCGCTACGGCTCGGACCTCATGCACGTCACGGGCGACCGCACCGTGCCGCACGGGCTCGCGACGACCGGCTACGACGACGACGGCGTCGCCACCACGGAGTGGGACCTCGTGCGCGACGGCGTGCTCGTCGGCTACCAGCTCGACCGGACCTTCGCACCGCGGCTGGGGCTCGCCCGCTCCAACGGCTGCGCGTTCGCCGACTCGCCGCACCACGTGCCGATCCAGCGGATGGCCAACGTCTCGCTGCGGCCCGACCCGGCGCGCGACACGACCACCGACGAGCTGATCGCCGGCGTCGACCGCGGGATCTACGTGGTCGGCGACAAGTCGTGGTCGATCGACATGCAGCGCTACAACTTCCAGTTCACCGGGCAGCGGTTCTTCCGCATCGAGAACGGCCGGCTCACCGGCCAGCTGCGCGACGTCGCCTACCAGGCCACCACCACGGACTTCTGGGGCGCGCTCGACGCCGTCGGCGGCCCGTCCACGTGGCTGCTGCACGGCGCGATGAACTGCGGGAAGGCCCAGCCGGGCCAGATCGCGGCGGTGAGCCACGGCTGCCCGGCGGCCCGGTTCCGCGGCGTGAACGTGCTCAACACCCAGGAGGAGGGTTCATGACGATGGCCGGCGGACGGCTGGCGGTGCTGCGCCCGCAGGACGTCGTGGAGCGCACGCTCGCGGCGGGCGCGCACCTGCACGGCTGCGCGGTGCTCGTCCGGTCGACGAGCGAGGCGGTGCTGCGCTGGGCCAACTCGACGATGACGACCAACGGGCACACCACGTCCGGCCGGGTCACGGTCGTCGCGTTCGTGGCGCTCGACGGCGGTGTGGCGGCGGGGTGGTCAGCTCCAGCGCGGCGGTCACCGAGACCGCGCAGCTGGAGGCGCTGGTCCGGGCGGCGGAGGCGGCGGCGGGCGACGCCGGCCCGGCCCGGGACGCGGCGCCGCTCGTCGAGCCCGCGGGCGACGACCCGGCGTGGGCCGACCCGGCCGCGGAGACGTCGGTCGGGGTGTTCGGCCCGTTCGCGTCGGGGCTGGCGGAGGTGCTCGCCGGCCCGTACCGGCAGTACGGGTTCGCGAGCCACGAGGTCAGCACGGTGTGGCTGGGCACGTCCACGGGCGTCCGACGGCGCTGGGTGCAGCCGACCGGCTCGGTGGAGCTGAACGCCAAGACGCCCGACCTCGCCGGCTCGGCCTGGACCGGCGTGTCGACGGCCGACTTCGCCGACGTGGACGTGGTGGCGCTGGCCGCCGAGGCCGGGCGCCGGCTGGAGTGGGGCCGGCGCCGGGTGCCGCTCCCGCCCGGCCGCTACGAGACGCTGCTGCCCCGTCGGCGGTGTCCGACTGCTCATCTACCTCGCGTGGGCGATGGACGGGCGGCCCGCGCAGGAGGGTCGCAGCGCGTTCGCCGGCCCGGAGGGGCTGCGGGTCGGCGAACGGCTGACCGACCTGCCGCTCACGCTGGCGAGCGACCCGGCCGCGGCCGGCCTGGAGACCGAGCCGTTCCTCACGGTCACCCACTCCGGCGAGGGGATCTCGGTGTTCGACAACGGCGCGCTCACGCGCCGCGTCGAGCGGGTGAGCGGCGGTGCGATCGGCGAGCTGACGTACTCGCGTGCCGAGGCGGCCGAGTTCGGCACGCGGTACACCCCGCCAGGGAGAACCTGCTCCTGACCGGGGGCTCGGCGGCGTCGCTGGCGGAGATGGCCGCGCGCACCGGACGCGGCCTGCTGCTCACGTGCCTCTGGTACATCCGCGAGGTCGACCCGGCCACGCTGCTGCTCACCGGGCTCACCCGCGACGGCGTATACCTGGTCGAGGGGGGTGAGGTCGTCGCCGAGGTCGAGCACAACTTCCGCTTCAACTACTCGCCGCTCGACGTGCTGCGCCGGGCCACCGAGGTCGGCGCGACGGAGCGCACGCTCCCCCGGGAGTGGAAGGACTGGTTCACCCGTACGGCGATGCCGCCGGTCCGGGTTCCGGAGTTCAACATGTCGTCGGTGTCACTCGGAAGGTGACAGGCCGTTCGCCCTCGATGGAGCCACCGGTCGGCGCGTCGTGGCGCCGACCACGCACCCGGGGGCCGCGGATGACGTTGACTACCCGACAGAGCGCCGACGACGTCGCCGGGTCATGCAGGCCGGAGAGGGGCGAGCGAGTGTCGTTCGAGGTCGTGAGCGCATACACGCTGGTGGTGGGGGACGCGGACGAGCCGGCGACGGTGAGCGTCCACACCACGGCGGAGGACGCGTGGAAGGCCCTTGACCGGGAGGTCCGCCGGCGCTGCCGGATGCGGCCCCGGCCGCGCCGCCGCACCGACGCGGAGGCGGCCACCCGGCTCGCCAACGCCTGGCGGGCGGGTGACCCGGAGTGCCGGTACTGGAACGTCGCGGTGCACCGGCTCCCGGTGCAGCTGCCGGTGATCGCCCGCGAACCCGAGCGGAGGGCGGCCAAGGCCCACCAGTACGCGTGAGCCGGTGCGCACGAACACGGTCCCGCCCGGCGGGCCGGCCCGGTGGACGCGCCCCGGCGCGTCGGTGGTCGTGGGCGCGGCGCAGCGCCCGACCGGAGGGGGCCGGCCCGCCGTCGCGAGCCGTTCACGTGGTCACCAGTGCCAGTTGCGCATGACGCTGCTCCTTCGGGTCGACGGTGGACGGGGACGGCGGGCTCACCAGTGCCAGTTGCGCACGGCGCACCTCCTCGGTGCCGGCGGGTCGCTGAGGGGGGTTCGCACCCGGGTCTCACCAGTGCCAGTTGCGCATCGCCGACCTCCTCGGATCCGTCGGGACGGGGACGGGTCGCGGCTCACCAGTGCCAGTTGCGCATCGGACGCACCTCCTCCGCGGCAGGGGATCGACATCGGTCCGTACTCAGTTCGTGATTCCGCGCAGTGCCGGTACAGGCCGACTCTTACTTCCGTCGCATGTCGTATGCCGGTCACAGCAAGTTGCCAACTTGTGCTCCGGACGCCTGATAGCCTCACCTGCAGGGCGATGGCTGCGCGACGGCAGGAGAGCGGAAGTGCACGCATCCGAACGCCAGACGTTCCGAGTCAGCCAATGGGGTGTCTGGAACCTGCCACAACGGCTGTTGGGTTCGGTTCTCGTCGTGGAGGCGTTCGCCGCGGTCCTGCTGTTCGTCGACTTGTTCGTCACGGATTTCGGCGAATTCGCGTCGAGCGCCATTGACGTGTTCGCGCTGCTCGTCGGAGCGGTCGCGCACACCGAGATCGCGCTGAGCGTCGAGCGCGTGCGCCGCCGGGTCACCGAGGTCGCGCACATCTCGCTGAGCTCGGTCTGGCGTTCGCGGCGGCGCTGCTCTTCCCGCCGCTCGTGGCGTCCGGGATATGTGATCGTGCTTCTCACCTACCTCTACTTCCGGGTGTGGCGGCCGGCGAAGGTGCCGCCGTACCGCGAGGTGTTCAGCACGGCCACGGTCGTGCTCGCGGTGCACGCCGCGGCCGCGACCGTGGCGTACCTGCCGGCCGTGGAGAGCGACGGCCTGTTCGGCGGCCCGCTGGGGCTGACCGCCGTCGTGCTCGCGGTGCTCGCGTACACCGTCGTCAACACCTGCCTCGTGGTCGGAGCCGTCGTGCTCAGCTCGGACCGCAGCGTGCGGCAGGTGCTCGGCGACGGTGACGAGGTCGTGCTGGAGCTCGCCACGCTGTCGCTCGGCGGGCTCGTGGCCGCCGCGGTCGCGACGTCCGGGCCGTTGCTCGTCGTGTTCGTGCTCCCGGCGCTCGTCGTGCTGCACCGGGCGGTCATGGTGCGCCAGCTGGAGCGCGCCGCCAACACCGACAGCAAGACCGGGCTGCTCACCGCCGCGGCGTGGCAGCGGATGGTGATGCGCCGGCTGGAGCGCCGCGGTGGGGTGTCCGCGGCGCTGCTGATCCTGGATCTCGACCACTTCAAGCGGGTCAACGACCGTCACGGCCACCTGGCGGGCGACCAGGTGCTCGCCGCTGTGGGCGCCGCGCTGCGCGACGAGACCCGCGAGCAGGACCTCGTCGGCCGGTTCGGTGGCGAGGAGTTCGTGATGCTCTTCGTCCGCGGGGCCGGCGAGCCGTACACCTACGCCGAGCTGCGCGGCATCGGCGAGCGCGTCCGCTGCCGCATCGCGCAGCTCGGGATCGCACTCCCCACCCCCGACGGCCCGCTCACGGTCAACGGGCTGTCGGCGTCGATCGGCGGCGCGCTCTTCCCCGCCGACGGCGGCGACGTGCACGAGCTGATCGCGGTCGCGGACACGGCGCTCTTCGCGGCCAAGCGGGCCGGGCGCAACGTCGTCCGGCTCGGTCTGCACCGCGCCGGCGCCGCGCCGGCCGAAGCGGCGCCCGTCCCGTCCGACTCGCCGCAGGCCGCGGGCTAGTGCCCCGTCCGCGAAGGTTGGGGCGAACCTTCCGGACGGGGCACTAGCTGCCCGGCAGGTACTGCCGCACGCGGGCGAGCAGGTCCTCCACGCTCAGCCCGGGCGGCAGCGGGGTGCCCGTCAGCGTGCGCAGGTAGAGCCCGTCCCCGACGAGCTGCACGAGCCACGTGAGCACCGGGTCGGTGAGCTCCGCGCGCAGCGCCTCGTACCCGTCGGCGTCCACGAGGGCGAGCGCGTCCCGCACCGCCTGCCCGGACTTCGTGCCGTCGGCCAGCCGGAGCACCGCGAGGTAGGTGCGCGTCACCCCGCCCGGCACCCCACCGCCGGGCGCCGACGTGCGGATGTAGTACGCGACCGGCCCGTCCGGCGCGGACCGGATCTGGTCGCGTCGGCGATGCTGCGCTCCCGCAGCCGGTCGAGCAGGCCCGCGGCGAGGGCGTCCTTGGACGCGAAGTGGTAGAGCAGCCCGCCCTTCGAGACCTTCGCGGCCGCCGACACGGCGTCGAGGGTGACGGCCGCCGGCCCGTGGTCGATGAGCAGCGTCTCGTAGGCGTCCAGCACGCGGTCCCGGGCGCTCGGCATCAGCCGAGTCTAGGACGCACCTTCAGCGGGTGGCCTTCGCCACCATCTGTGGGCATGGGGAATGTCCAGGCTCTTTGTACCGTCCAGACGGTACAGTTGCGGTCGTTGACGCAGTCCTGACGCCCTACCGGAAGTGAAGGTCCCACCGTGTCCACCCCCACTCGCAGCCGTGCCGAGGCGACCGTTGCGGCCACCCCGACGCTCCCGCCGCGGGCGGGCCGGCGGGAGTGGCTCGGGCTGGCCGTCCTGTTCCTGCCGACGATGCTCGTCGCGATCGACAACACCGTGCTCGGCTTCGCGCTGCCCGCCATCAGCGAGGCGCTGTCGCCGACGGCGACCCAGGTGCTGTGGCTCGTCGACGTCTACCCGCTCGTGCTCGCGGGCCTGCTCGTCACGATGGGCACGCTCGGCGACCGCGTCGGGCGGCGGCGCACGCTGCTCGTCGGCGTGGCCGGGTTCGGCGCGGTGTCGCTGCTGGCCGCGTTCGCGACGGACGCGACGCACCTGATCGCCGCGCGGGCCCTGATGGGCTTCTTCGGCGCGATGCTCATGCCCGCGACGCTGGCCCTGCTCCGCACGCTGTTCCAGGACCGGTCGCAGCGCCGTCTCGCCGTCGCGGTCTGGGCCACCGGCTTCGCCGCGGGCGCGGCGCTCGGCCCGATCGTCGGCGGGCTGCTGCTGCAGCACTTCTGGTGGGGCGCGGTCTTCCTGGTGAACGTGCCGGTGATGCTCGTCCTGCTGGTGCTCGGCCGCGGCCTGCTCACCGAGTCCCGGATGCCGGCGCCGGGCCGGCTCGACGTGGCCGGCGTGGCGCTCTCGCTGCTCACGATGGTGCCGGGCGTCTTCGCGGTGAAGACGGTGGCGCACGACGGGCTCACCGCCGCCGCGGGCCTCGCGCTCCTGGTGGCCGTCGTGGCGGGGGTGCTGTTCGTCCGGCGGGCGCGCGCCCGGCTGGCGGCCGGCGAGCAGCCGCTGCTCGACGTGACGCTGTTCTCGTCGCCGGTGCTGCGGCTGTCCGCGCTGGCCAACATGACGACGATGTTCGCCCTCACGGGCCTGCTGTTCTTCGCGGCGCAGTTCCTGGTGCTGGTGTCCGGGCTCGCCCCGATGGCGGCCGGCCTGGTGCTCCTGCCGGGCTTCGCGGTGACGATGCTGGCCGGGCTGGTGGCCGCGCGGCTGGGCCGGCTGTTCCCGCTGCGTGTGCTGGTGCCGGTGGGGCTGCTGACGTCCGCGGCGGGCTTCCTGCTGACCACGGCCGTGGGCGGCGACCACGCCGTCGCCCTGCTCGCCGCGGCGAACGTGCTGGTCGGGGCCGGGATCGGGCTGTCGGAGACGATCACGAACGACGCCATCCTCGCCGCGGCGCCTGCCGACCGGGCCGGTGCGGCCTCGGCGGTGTCCGAGACCGCGTACGAGCTCGGGGCCGTGCTCGGCACCGCGGTGCTCGGCAGCGTCCTGTCGGCCGTGTACCGCGTGGGCGTCGACGTGCCGACCGGCATCGGGCCGGTCTACGCCCGGGCGGCTCACGAGACGCTCGGCGGCGCCGCGGCCACCGCGGCCCGGGTCGGCGGCGGCACCGGTGCGGCGCTGATGGAGTCGGCCCGTGCGGCGTTCGTGTCCGGCGTCGGGGTCACCTCGCTCGTCGGCGCGGGTGTGCTGGCGCTGGTCGCGGTGGTCGTGGCGGCCGGGCTGCGCCGGCGCTGAGCCGGGTCGCTGTCGTCACCGTGCGCACTCGATCGGCGACGCCTTCCGAACGGGTGAGAGTGAGTCGCGCAACTCCGTCCGAGCCGCTCTCGGAACGCCGGCAATCTGCTGGTCACGGGCCGTGATGTGCTGGTGAGGTGATCTGTCGACAGTCGCCGGTCGGGTGCCCAGGAAAGCGGTTTCTGAGTGTCTGAATCGATTACTCGATCGGTCCTGTGAGTGAGTCGACAGCCACTGGCGGTGGGGGAACCGCAACTGTCCGGGTACCGTCGACTCCTATCTCTCACCAGCACACCCGCTCCGATTCGGGTCGGGTGTGCGCAGCATTTCCGGGGCCCGGGAAACCGGCGAGGAGCGAGGACGATATGACTGCGATGACCGTGTCCGGGATCGACGAAGCTCCCACTGCCAACGCTCAGCTGCTCTCCTGGGTGCGGGAGGTCGCCGAGCTGACCACGCCGGACCGGGTCGTGTGGTGCGACGGGTCCGACGAGGAGTGGGATCGCATGACGGCGCGGCTCGTCGAGGCGGGCACCTTCGTCAAGCTCAACGAGGAGAAGAAACCGAATTCGTTCTGGGCGGCCTCCGACCCGGACGACGTGGCGCGCGTCGAGGAACGGACCTACATCTGTTCGGCCGAGAAGGACGGTGCCGGCCCCACGAACAACTGGGTCGACCCGGCCGAGATGAAAGCCACGATGTCCGAGTTGTACCGCGGGTGCATGCGCGGCCGGACGATGTACGTGATCCCGTTCTGCATGGGCCCGGCCGATGCGGATGTCCCGATGCTCGGAATCGAGATCACCGACTCCGAGTACGTCGTCGTGTCGATGAAGATCATGACGCGGATGGGCACGAAGATCCTGGAGCTGTTCGCCGACCGCGGTGCCGAGTTCGTGAAGGGCCTGCACTCCGTCGGCGCCCCGCTGGAGCCGGGCGCGCAGGACGTGCCGTGGCCGTGCAGCCCCACGAAGTACATCAGCCACTTCCCCGAGACCCGGGAGATCTGGAGCTACGGCTCCGGCTACGGCGGCAACGCGCTGCTGGGCAAGAAGTGCTACGCGCTGCGGATCGCGTCGGCCATCGCGCACGACGAGGGCTGGCTCGCCGAGCACATGCTGATCCTCAAGCTGATCAGCCCCGAGGAGAAGGCGTACTACGTCGCCGCCGCGTTCCCGTCCGCATGCGGGAAGACCAACCTGGCGATGCTGCAGCCGACCATTCCGGGCTGGCGCGCCGAGACCATCGGCGACGACATCGCGTGGATGCGGTTCGGCCCGGACGGCCGGCTGTACGCGGTCAACCCCGAGTTCGGGTTCTTCGGCGTCGCGCCGGGCACCAACTGGAAGACCAACCCCAACGCGATGCGCACGATCGAGCAGGGCAACTCGCTCTTCACGAACGTCGCACTGACCGACGACGGCGACGTCTGGTGGGAGGGCCTGGAGGGCGAGCCCGAGCACCTCACGTCGTGGACCGGCGCCGACTGGACGCCGGAGTCGGAGAAGCCCGCCGCGCACCCGAACTCCCGCTACACCACCCCCATCTCGCAGTGCCCGGTGGTCGCGCCGGAGTGGGAGGACCCGCAGGGCGTGCCGATCTCGGCGATCCTGTTCGGCGGCCGCCGCAAGACGACCGTGCCGCTGATCACCGAGTCGCGCGACTGGCAGCACGGCACGTTCCTCGGCGCCACGATGTCGAGCGAGACGACGGCCGCGATCGTCGGCAAGGTCGGCAACGTGCGCCGCGACCCGATGGCGATGCTGCCGTTCCTCGGCTACAGCGTCGGCGACTACTTCCAGCACTGGATGAACATCGGCAAGGGCGCCGACGCCGAGAAACTGCCGCGGATCTTCTACGTCAACTGGTTCCGCCGCGGCGACGAGGGCCAGTTCCTGTGGCCCGGCTTCGGCGAGAACTCCCGCGTGCTGAAGTGGGCGATCGAGCGGATCGAGGGCAAGGCCGCGGCCACCGAGACGCCCATCGGCTACGTCCCGACGGCCGACCAGATCGACCTCGGCGGCCTGGACGCGCCGCTCGCGGACATCGAGGCCGCGCTGGCCGTCGCGCCGAGGAGTGGAAGGCCGAGATCCCGCTCATCGAGGAGTGGTTCGAGAAGATCGGCGAGCGCCTGCCGACCTCGATGCGTGACGAGCTGGAGGCCCTCAAGCTCCGTCTCGGCGCCTGAGATAGCCCGTTCGGACGGCCCCCCGTGAACCGTTTCGCGGCGGGCCGCCCCGTTTTGATGACACAGAGTGACTCCACCATGACAACCGTTCGCCGCTGACACTCCTCCGCTCGCAGATGCCGGGAGTCACCTTCCGGCCGTCTGCCCGTTACGGCGCCGACGTGCAGACCTGCGGCTTCCGTCCAGCTCAGGCGGCCATACGGACGCGACGAGCAGCCGTTATCGGCCACTTGACGATTGCTGTTCCCTCGTTCGGGGGTGCAACATCGTGTGGGCACCCGCGATACGAAGGGTGACCGCCGAGACACGCACCGCGGCGGCCATGGAGGTGAGCACGTGCTGGATGTCGGACCGGCGAACCAACCGGGCGAGGACGACGCGACCTCGCCGTCTTCGTCGACCGCCTGGCAGCTGCTGGTCCGGACCAGGCCACCGCCGCCGCACAGGCCCAGATCCGGGACGCGCTCGCGGCCGGCAGCACCCCGCCCGGGCTGCGCCGGCTGGCCGAGGCGCTCGCCGCCTCCGTGGGCGAGCTGCCGCCGGCGCCCCGCCGGCCCGCCGAGGAGGCCTCGGTCGTCGCGGCCGTGCGCGACAACACGCTCGTCGTGCTGGACGACTTCGACGCCGCCGCCACCGCGGGCGCGGTCGCCGCGCTCGTCGCCGACGGGCGGCGGGTCGTCGTCACGGCGGCCACCCCGGCCGAGCTGGCCGCCGTGCACGCCGTGCTCCCGGCCGGCGCCGCCGAGCGCACCCTCACCACGCTTCCCCCGCTCCCGCCCGCCGACCTGCGCGAGCTGCGCCGGCTGCTGGCCACGTCCACGCCGCAGCGGCGGGCCCGCGTCGGCCAGGCGCTCCCGCCCGGCTCGGCGCTGCCGCCGGCCGGCGAGGTCGCGCACCTGTGTGCGCTGGCCGCGCAGCAGCCCACCGCGTCCGAGGGCGCGTGGATGATCCCCGCGCTGCTCGCCGAGCTGGACCCCAAGCCGCTCGCGGCCGTCACGGCCGTCGCCCACGACGTCGACCGCGCGCTCGCCGCGCTGCAGCCCCGCGGCCGCCAGGAGTGGGCGTGGCGGCTGCTGTCCGAGCTGATCTACAGCCGGCAGCGGGCCGCGTTCGACACCATGATCGACGACACCGCGCTGGCCGTCGCCGCCGTGGAGCGCGCGCACCTCGGCCCGCCCGTCGACCTCGTGGACGCCCCGCCGCCCGGTGCCGTCGAGGCGCTGCAGCGCTACCGCGACTTCCTCGCGAGCGGCGGCCGCAGCCGCTCGATGTTCCGGTCGGCGGCCCAGCGCGACGTGCAGCCGGTGCTCGACCGCGCCCGGGTGGCCGGCCGCGTGCCGGAGTCCGAGCAGGACGTCCAGCTCGTCATCGAGTACATGGAGCTGGTCGAGCGCCGCGACCGCATCGAGGCCGGCTGCCTGGAGCTCGGGCTCCCGGCCCCGCGCGACGAGCGCGAGCTCGCACAGCTCGCCGACCTGCTCGGCAGGGTCGCGGCGGCCGCCGGCGCCGTCTCGACGCTGCGCCACGACGTGCTGTTCCTCTCGGCCGAGTCGCCGCTCGCGGTGCCCGACGTGGAGACGGCCGCCGAGATCGCCACCGCGATCCTCGACTACGCCGACCACGGCTCGGCGCCGAGGCCGGCCGCCGGCTCGACAGGCTCGCCGACCGGCTGGCCGGCGGCGGCCCCGCCGCACCCGAGCTGGACGCGGCCGTCGGCGCGCTGCGCACCCGCGACGCGGGCGGCTACGCCGTCGCCGTCGACGCGCTCGGCGCCGCCCGCCGCGACGCGCACGACGAGGCCCGGCGGGAGTCGCTGCTCGCGCGGCTGGCCGCCGACGCGCCGCAGCTGGCCGCCGCGTGGTCGGCGCTCGCCGACACCGACCCGGCCGCGCTCGGTGTGGCGTCGTTCGTGCCCGCCGGGCCGCTGCTGTCCGCGCTCCCGCCGCCCGACACCGCCGACGTCGTGCTGGTGCTCGGGGCGGCCGCGCTGGGCGTCGAGCGGCTGCTGCTCACGGCCGTCGCCCCGCGTCTCATCGCCGTGGTCGCGCCCGGCGCGCAGGCCGAGCCGCCCACGATGGTGAGCGTGCTGCAGCGGGCTTCGGCGCTGGTCATCCGGGGTCGCGCCGGGCGGGTGGTGCCGATCTCCGGCGCGGTCGCCCGTTCGTCCGCGGCGCCCGTCGGGCAGGCGGGCGCCTGACCTACGCCGCGGCCGCGTCCAGGAGCGCGATCGGATCGGCCCCGGACGCCGCGCGCGCCAGTCGTCCCCGGCCGGGCGCAGGAGCGTCCACGTCCCGCCGCTCTCCTGGCGCAGCCGGGCCAGCGGCACGGCCGACCAGGCCAGGCCCAGCTCGGGGAACGCGGGCGGGCGGCGCTCCACGATCGTGACGTCGTCGCCCTGGATGGTGTAGGCGACCTGCAGCCGGTCGCGCTCGTCGTCCGGGACGCGCGCCGAGCACCACTGCGACAGGCGGGTACGGATCTCCTCGGCGACGGCCATGGAGCGCATCGTCCCGGTTCGCGGCGCTACCGTCGATGCCCATGAGCAGCGCATCGTGGCCGGTGAGCCGGTTCGGGCACGTCGAGCTCGACGACATGCCCGCCGACCTGCGCGAGCGGATCGGGGAGATCGCCGAGAAGTCGGGTTTCGTGCCGAACGTCTTCCGCGCGCTGGCCCGGCGGCCTGCCGAGCTGCGCGCCTTCCTCGACTACCACGACGCGCTGATGGGCCGTGCCGACGAGCCGACCAAGACCGACGGGCTGAGCAAGGCCGAGCGCGAGCTGGTGGTCGTCGCGACCTCGGGGGCGAACCACTGCACGTACTGTGTCGTCGCGCACGGCGCGATCCTGCGGATCCGCACCAAGGACCCGGAGATCGCCGACCGGGTCGCGAGAACCCGTGGGGCGTCGAGCTGTCGGGGCGGGAGCGGGCCATCGTGGACCTGGCGCTGCTGCTGGCCACCGACCCGTCCGCGCTCACCGGGCCGACCTCGACGCCGCTCGCGCGGCCGGGCTCACCGACGACGAGGTCTGGGACGTCGGCGCGATCACCGCCCTCTTCGCGATGTCCAACCGGCTCGCGCATCTCACGGGGCTGCGGCCCAACCCGGAGTTCTTCATGATGGGGAGGGTCCCCCGAACCTGAAGAGCGCCACGCATCTGTGCGCAACCGCGCGGACATGTGGCGGTGACGCAGAACGGAGACGATCAAACGATGTCGAACCTCGTCGGGCAGCGCGCGGCGATTGTCTCCTACCGCCTCGGGACGGCGGACGGCGTGTCCGTCACGGCGGCGCAGTGGGCGACGGCGCTGCGGCAGATCGGGATGCGGGTCCGCACCGTTGCGGGCGACGGCGAGCCGGACGTGGTGGTTCCCGGCCTGGCCCTGGACGCGCCGCGGCCGCCGTCGCAGCGTTCGCTGGAGGCCGCGCTGGACGACGTGGACGTGGTCGTCGCCGACAACGTCTGCTCGCTGCCGATGAACCAGGCGGCCGGCGAGGCGGTGGCCGCGTACCTGCGCGGCCGCCGGGCGGTGCTGCGCCACCACGACCTGCCCTGGGAGCGTGCGCAGTACGCCGACGTCACGACGTGGCCGCCCGACGACCCGGGCTGGCACCACGTCACCGTCAACGAGCTGGCGCGGCACTCGCTGGAGGAGCGCCGGGGCATCCTCGCCACCACCGTCTACCACGGTTTCGACGAGCACCCGACTCCGGAGCGGCGGGGTGAGGTGCGCGCCCGGCTCGGCGTCGACGACGACGAGGTGCTGCTGCTCCAGCCCACGCGGGCGATCCCGCGCAAGAACATCCACCTGGGGCTGGAGCTGGCGGAGGCGCTCGGCGCGACCTTCTGGCTCACCGGCCCGGCCGAGGACGCTACGCCGAGGAGCTGGGCGCGCTGCTCGCGTCCGCGCGGGTGCCGGTGCGCCGCCGGCTCCCGGATGGCGTCGACATGGCCGCCGCCTACGCCGCCTGCGACGCGGTGGTGCTGCCGTCGTCGTGGGAGGGCTTCGGGCTGCCGCTGATCGAGTCGGCGCTGCACCGCAAGCCGATCGCGGTGGGCGGGTTCCCGGTGGCGAGCGAGATCGCGGCGTTCGGGTTCCACTGGTTCGCGGTGGACGAGCCGGCGCCGCTCAAGGGCTGGCTCGCCGATCCCGATCCGGCACTGCTCGACCACAACGAGGACGTCGCGCGTACTCACTTCGGTATCGACGCATTGGCCCTTCGGCTCGAGCTGGTGCTCTCCGGTACCCGGGTGTGCCACCATGCGGCCACAGACAGTGACGCAGCCGGAGGGGCTCCAGAATGCGACTGCTTGACCGCCTGATCACCCGCGCCTTGCGCGGTCCGCTGGACGCGCTGGTCGCCGAGAAGGTGGCCGAGCAGGTCGCCAAGGATGTCGAGGAGCGCAAGCTGGACGCGCTCTACGCCTACCGGTGGCACGGAGAGCGCTCCCGCCTGCACATCCACGAGACCGCGATCGTCAACAACGCCCTGTTCAACATGTCCGGCGGCGAGATCACGATCGGCGAGTACGCGTTCTTCGGCCACGACGTGGCCGTCCTGACCGGCACGCACGACATCGAGCAGTTCGGCCGGGCCCGCCAGCTCGCGTTCCCCCGATCGGGCCGGGACGTCGTGATCGGTGACGGGGCGTGGCTGGCGAGCCACGTGCTCGTGCTGGGCCCGGTGACGATCGGCGAGCACGCCGTCGTGGCAGCCGGGTCGCTCGTGCGGGAGGACGTCGAGCCGTACGCGGTCGTGGCCGGGCGGCCGGCCAAGGTCGTGAAGAAGATCACACCGCCCGCCGAATGAGGGTGGAGATCGGCGCCGGGGAGAAGCCGCACCCGGACTACGACCTCCACCTCGACCTGCTGGCGCTGCCGGACATCGAGGTGCGCTGCGCGATCGACCGGCTGCCGTTCGCGACGGGGTCGCTCTCCGCGCTGCGGGCCAACCACGTGCTGGAGCACCAGAGCTACGAGCTCGTGTCGGACACGCTGGAGGAGTGGGCGCGGGTGCTGGCGCCCGGCGCGCACCTCGACATCGGCGTGCCGGACGCGCGGTTCGTCGCCGAGCAGTGGGTGAACGGCCGGATCGACACCGACGAGGCCAACCACTGGCTGCTCGGCGGCCACTCCGAGCGCGCGGCGCACCGGGGCGTCGACGAGCGGGGCGTGCCGCTGTGGATCTGGAACGCCCACCACACGCTGTTCGACGCCGACTCGCTGCGCGCCGCGGTGGAGAAGCACTTCGTGGTCGACCAGCTGTTCACCTACGACGTGCGCAACCTGCGGGTCTACGCGCGCAAGCCCTGACCGGTCTCCGGCAGCCGATGGCCGACGTGCCGCCGGCGCCGTGCCACGACGGCCCCGAGGGCAGCGAGCTCTGCATCCCGCGGAGTGCGGCGAGCGGGCGGCCCAGGAGCCGGGCCGCCCGCCCCGTGCGTCAGCTGCGCGGCCGCAGCCGCAGCTCCTGCATCCCGCCGTCCACCGCGATCGACGTGCCGGTGGTGGAGCGGGAGAGCGGGCTCGCCAGGTAGGCCACCGCGCCCGCGACCTCGTCGGCCGAGACGAGGCGGCCGTGCGGCTGGCGGGCCTCCAGCGCGGCCCGTTCGGCGGCCGGGTCGTCGGCCTTCGCGAGCAGCCGGCCGATCCACGGGGTGTCGGCCGTGCCGGGGTGCACGCAGTTGACCCGGATGCCCTCCGCCAGGTGGTCGGCGGCCATCGCGCGGGTCAGCGCGAGCACGGCGCCTTGGTGGAGCTGTAGAGCGCACGCTGCGGGATGCCGGCCGTCGCGGCGATCGACGCGGTGTTGACGATCGCCGCGGCCGGGGAGCGGCGCAGCGCCGGGAGCGCGGCGCGGCTGGTGCGGACGATGCCCACGACGTTGACGTCGAAGACCCGGTGCCACTCCTCGTCGGAGTTGTCGGCCACGGTGCCCTGCGCGCCGATGCCGGCGTTGTTGACCAGCACGTCGATCCGGTCCCACTCCTGCAGCACCCGCTCGACCGCCGCGCGCACCGACGCGTCGTCGGTGACGTCGGCCTTGACCGCGAGCGTGCCCTCCGGCGCCGAGGCGACCTCCAGGTCGAGCACGGCCACCTTCGCGCCGCCGGCCTGCAGCCGCCGCGCGATCGCGGCGCCGAGCCCGGACGCCCCGCCGGTGACCACCGCGACCAGCTCGTCGAACTCGCCCATCAGCGGGAACCCACCATCGTGTGCCGCTGCCGGCCGAGGCCCTCGACCTCCAGCTCGACGACGTCGCCGTCGGTCAGGTACGGGAAGCGGCCGGAGAGCGCGACGCCCTGCGGGGTGCCGGTGATGACCAGGTCGCCCGGCTCCAGCTCCGTGAACTGCGAGAGGTGCCAGATCAGGTACTCGACGTCGAAGATCATGTCCTTCGTCGTGGAGTCCTGGCGCGGCTCCCCGTTCACCCAGCTGCGCAGCCGCAGGTCGCGGTGGTCGATCTCGTCCGGGGTGACGAGCCACGGGCCGGTGGGGCAGAAGCCGGGCAGGCACTTGCCCTTGCTCCACTGCCCGCCGGAGATCTCCAGCTGGCCGTAGCGCTCGGAGAGGTCGTCGGCCAGCACGAACCCGGCGACGTGCGCGAGGCTCTGCTGCGGCGAGTCGAGGTTCGCCGCGGCCGTGCCGATGACGAGGCCCAGCTCGACCTCCCAGTCGACCTTCGCGTTCGGGTCGCGCGGCAGCGTCACCGGGTCGTCCGGGCCGCCGACGGTGTTGGGGGTCTTGAGGAAGAGCACCGGGTTCTCCGGCGGCGCCGCACCGGACTCGGCGGCGTGCGCGGCGTAGTTCATGCCGATCGCCAGCACCGCGCCGGGCCGCGCGACGGGCGCGCCGACGCGCAGCGTGGCCGCGTCCGCCAGCTCGGGCAGCGAGCCGGCCTCCGCGGCGGCCCGCACCTCGGCGATCCCGCCGCGGGCGAGGAACGCGCCGTCGAGGTCCCGGGTGAGGCCGCGCAGGTCGTAGGTGGCGGTGTCGGTCACGAGAGCGGGGATCTCGGCCCCGACCGGTCCGAGGCGAGCGAGCTTCATCGGCGGCTCCTCCGTGCGCGTGAGCAGAGGTCTGATGTCCGCGCAGAACCTACCTCCTTCGAGGACCGGTCGGGCCCTTCATCGATGAGTGTGGTTGTTCTTGACCGGCAGACATCCGATGTCTACGGTGTGCGCCGTGAGCCGCATCACTGGCCTGGCGACCGCTGACGTCCGCTTCCCGACCTCCCTGTCGCTGGACGGGTCGGACGCCATGAACCCCGACCCGGACTACTCGGCCGCCTACGTCACGATCCACACCGACGCCGCCGACGGGCTCGTCGGGCACGGGTTCGTCTTCACGATCGGGCGCGGCAACGACGTCCAGGTCGCGGCCATCGAGGCGCTGGCCGGCCACCTCGTCGGCCGGGACGCCGAGGCGCTGCTCGCCGACATGGGCGGCACCTGGCGGGAGCTGGTGCACGACTCGCAGCTGCGCTGGCTGGGCCCGGAGAAGGGCGTCATGCACATGGCGATCGGCGCGGTCGTCAACGCGCTGTGGGACCTGCGGGCCAAGCGCGCGGGCCGCCCGCTCTGGCAGCTGCTCGCCGCGATGACGCCCGAGGAGCTGGTCGACCTCGTCGACTTCCGCTACCTCACCGACGCGCTGACCAGGGACGAGGCGCTGCAGATCCTGCGGGCCGCCGAGCCGGGCCGCGCGGCCCGGGAGGCCCGGCTCCTGGCTGGCGGCTACCCCGCCTACACCACCACGCCCGGCTGGCTCGGCTACGACGACGACAAGCTCGCGCGGCTCTGCCACGAGGCCGTCGCCGAGGGGTTCACGCAGATCAAGCTCAAGGTCGGCGGCGACCTCGCCGACGACGTGCGCCGGCTGGGCATCGCCCGCGAGGCCGTCGGCCCCGACGTCCGGATCGCGGTGGACGCCAACCAGCGCTGGGACGTCGGCACGGCCGTGAGCTGGGTGAAGGAGCTGGCGAGCTTCGACCTGGCCTGGGTCGAGGAGCCCACCAGCCCGGACGACGTGCTCGGCCACGCGCCATCGCGCGCGGCATCGCGCCGGTGCCGGTCGCCACCGGCGAGCACATGGCCAACCGCGTGATGTTCAAGCAGTTCCTGCAGCACGACGCGCTGCAGGTGGCGCAGATCGACGCCACGCGCGTGGCCGGCGTCAACGAGAACGTGGCGATCCTGCTGCTCGCGGCCAAGTTCGGGGTGCCGGTCTGCCCGCACGCCGGCGGTGTGGGCCTCTGCGAGGCCGTGCAGCACCTCGCGATGTTCGACCTCGTCGCCGTCTCCGGCAGCGCGGACGGGCGGGTGATCGAGTTCGTCGACCACCTGCACGAGCACTTCGTCACCCCGGTGGAGGTGCGCGACGGCCGCTACCGCGCGCCGACCGCACCGGGCGCGGGCACCGAGATGCTGCCGTCGTCGCTGGCTGCGCACACCGTCGGCGTGCGGGTCTGACATGGGCACCGGGCTGTCACTGGGGCCGGCCGGGTTCGGCGGGGCGAACCTCGGCAACATCTTCACGGCCATGAGCGACGAGCACGCGGCGGCGATCCTGGAGGCCGCGTGGGACGCCGGCGTCCGGTACTTCGACACCGCCCCGCACTACGGGCTCGGGCTCGCCGAACGCCGGCTCGGCGCGTTCCTGCGGACCAGGCCGCGGGCCGAGTACGTCGTCTCGACGAAAGCCGGGCGGCTCCTGGTGCCCAGCCCGGAAACATCAGACAAGTTCGACGACGAGGGGCAGTTCGCGGTGCCCGCCGACATGCGCCGCGTGTGGGACTTCACGGCCGGCGGCGTGCGCCGCAGCCTGGAGGAGTCACTGGAGCGGCTCGGGCTCGACGCCGTGGACGTCCTGTTCCTGCACGACCCCGACGAGCACACCGGGCAGCCGCTCGCCACGTCGGTCGGGCAGGGCGTGCCGGCGGCCGTCGCGCTGCGCGAGGAAGGGCTCGTGCGCGCGGTCGGGATCGGCTCGAAGTCGACGGAAGCGCTGGTCATGGGCGTGCGGACGGGCCCGGTCGACATGATGATGGTGGCCGGGCGCTACACGCTGCTGGAGCAGCCGGCCGCCGCCGAGCTGATCCCCGAGTGCCGCGAGCGGGGCGTCGAGATCGTGGTCGCGGGCCCGTTCAACTCCGGGCTGCTGTCCACGCCGAACCCCGGTGCCGGCGCCCGGTACGAGTACGGCGACGCGCCGGCCGCGATGGTCGCGCGGGCGCAGCGTCTCGCGGTGATCTGCGCGGAACACGGCGTGGACCTGCCGGTGGCGGCGCTGCGGTTCCCGCTGCGCGAGCCGGTGGTGCGGGCCGTCGTGCTGGGCGCGACCGAGCCCGTCCACGTCCGGGAGAACGTCGCCCGCCTCGCCGTGCCCGTGCCCGACGCGCTGTGGACGCACCTGGCCGCCGAGGGGCTGATCCCGGCATGATCGATACCGTGCTCGTCGACGCGCACCTGCACCTCTGGGACCTCGACCGCAGTGCCTACTCGTGGATCTCTCCCGACCTGGGCCCGCTGCACACCACGATCACCGCGGACCGCGCGCACGCCGAGCTGAAGGCCGCCGGCGTCGACCGGGCGGTGCTCGTGCAGGCCGAGGACTCGGTGGCCGACACCGGGTTCCTGCTGGAGGTGGCCGCCGAGCACGACTGGGTGGCCGGGGTGGTCGGCTGGGTGCGGCTGGACGACCCGGCGGTCGCCGAGGAGCAGCTCGACCGGTTCACCGCCGACCCGGCGTTCGTCGGGGTGCGCCACCTCGTGCACGACGACCCGCGCGCCGACTTCCTCGCGCTGCCGGCCGTGCGCACGTCGCTGCGGCTGCTCGCCGAGCGCGGGCTCCCGTACGACGTGCCGGACGCCTGGCCGCGCCACCTCGCCGCCACCGGCGAGCTGGCCGCGGCACTGCCCGAGCTGCTGGTGGTGGTCGACCACCTGGGCAAACCGCCCCACGGCAAGGACGACTTCGCCGACTGGCGGGCGGTGCTGGCGAGCGTCGCCGCGTGCCCGAACACCGTCGCGAAGGTCAGCGGCCTGCAGGTGCCGGGCGTCCCGTTCACGGCGGACGTGCTGCGCCCGGCGTGGGACGCGGCGCTGGAGCTCTTCGGGCCGGACCGGCTCATCTGGGGGAGCGACTGGCCGATGACGCTGCTCACCGCGGGATACGCGGGCACGTGGGAGGTGCTGTCGGCGCTGGTCGGCGAGCTGTCCCCGGACGAGCAGCGCGCGGTCCTCGCCGGGACGGCGGCGCGCGTCTACGGTATCCAGCCCGTGTCGATCCTCCCGGAGGAACCGTGCTGACCGGCATCCATCCCCTGCTGACCGGGCCGTTGCTGCTCCACCTCGACGCCATGGGCCACTCCGACGCCGTGGTGCTCGCCGACGCCCACTTCCCGGCCGAGCGGCTGGCCGCCCGCTCGCTGCTCTTCCCCGGCGTCACCACGCCGGACCTGCTCGCGGCCGTGCGCACGGTCGTCCCGCTCGACGAGGTGCCCGCGCTCGACCTCATGGCCACGCCGGACGGCGAGATCCTGCCGGTGCAGGACGAGCTGACCGCGGTGGCCGGCACCGACGACGTCCGCTTCCTCGACCGGCTGGCGTTCTACGACGTCGCCGCGGCCGCGTACCTGGTGGTGCGCACCGGCGAGACCCGCGTCTACGGCAACGCGATCCTGCGCAAGGGGGTGGTCGAGCCATGACCGACCTCCTCCTGGAGGCCCGCGGTGTCGGCAAGAGCTTCCCCGGCGTGCGGGCGCTGCAGGACATGCACATCGCGCTGCGCCGCGGCGAGGTGCTCGCGCTCGTCGGCGAGAACGGCGCCGGCAAGTCGACGCTCATGAAGCTGCTCTCCGGGATCTACGTCCCCGACGAGGGCGAGTTCTTCCTGGAAGGGGAGCCGCTGCGGGTCAGCGGCCCGCGCGACGCCCAGGAGCAGGGCATCAGCATCATCCACCAGGAGTTCAACCTGATGCCCGACCTCACGGTCGCGCAGAACGTCTTCATCGGCCGCGAGCCGCGCAGCGGCGGGTTCTTCCTCGGCGAGCGGGCGCTCAACAACCGCGCCGCCGAGCTGATCGACCGGCTGCACCTGCCGCTGGACCCGCGCCAGGTCGTCGGCGACCTGACCGTCGCGAAGCAGCAGAGGTGGAGATCGCAAGCGCTCTCGTACGACGCCAAGGTCCTGATCATGGACGAGCCGACGGCGGCGCTGAACGACGCCGAGGTGCAGGTGCTGCACGACCTCATCCGGCGCTTCCGCACGGACACCACGGGCGTCATCTACATCTCGCACCGGATGGACGAGCTCAAGGCGATCTCCGACCGCATCACGGTGATCCGCGACGGGCGCTACGTCGACACGCTCGACACCGCCACGACGTCGATCGGCGAGGTCATCGCGCGCATGGTGGGCCGGGAGATCACGGGCGACGCGAAGCCGGAAGGCGTGCGCACCGGCCGCGAGGTCGTGCTCTCGGTGCGCGGGCTCACGACGAAGCCGCTCCTGCGGGACGTCTCGTTCGACCTGCAGGAGGGCGAGATCCTCGGGTTCGCCGGGCTCATGGGCGCCGGGCGCACGGAGGTCGCGCGCGCCCTGGTCGGCGCCGACCCGGTCGTGTCCGGCACGGTCACCCTGCGCGGCACGCCGGTGCGCATCGCCAACCCGGCCGAGGCCGCGCGGCACCGCATCGGCTACCTGTCCGAGGACCGCAAGCACCTCGGGCTGCTGCTGGAGCAGGACGTCGCGGCGAACGTCGTGCTCAGCTCGGTGCGCGACCTCTTCCAGTCGTTCGGCTTCGTGCGCACGCGGGCCATGCGGGAGAAGGCGATCGAGCTGGTGGGGCGGCTGCGCATCCGCACGCCCTCGGTCGACCAGACCGTCAAGTTCCTCTCCGGCGGCAACCAGCAGAAGGTCGTCATCGCCAAGTGGCTGGTGAAGGACTGCGACGTCCTGATCTTCGACGAGCCCACCCGCGGCATCGACGTCGGTGCCAAGGAGGAGATCTACCGGCTGCTCAACGACCTCGCCGAGCAGGGCAAGTCGATCATCATGATCTCCTCCGAGCTGCCCGAGGTGCTGCGCATGTCCCACCGCGTCGTCGTGATGAGCGAGGGCCGGATCACCGGGACCCTCACGGCAGGCGAGGCCACCCAGGAGAGCGTCATGCACCTCGCGACGCTGCGCAGTGACAAGAACCACGGTGACGAGACCGCCGACTTCCCTTCCGAGGCAGGTGCCCGATGACGACCCCGACGGTCACAGAGGACAAGCGCCAGGCGCGCCTGCGGCCGTGCGGCGCACGCTGCGCGACCGCATCCAGCAGTTCCTGGCGTTCGCGAGCCTGATCGTCATCTTCGGGTTCTTCTCGATCGTCAGCCCGAACTTCTTCAACTACGGCAACGTCACGAACATCCTGTTCTCGACCGTGGTGATCGGGCTGCTCGCGCTGGGCACCACGTTCGTCATCATCACCGGCGGCATCGACCTCTCGATCGGCACCGGCATGGCGCTGTGCGCCGTGATCTCGGGCGTGCTGATCGTCGACCTGGGCGTCCCGCTGCCGCTCGGCGTGCTCGGCGCGATCCTCTTCGGCGGCCTGATCGGGCTGGTCAACGGGATGAACGTCGCGATACTCGGGCTGCCGCCGTTCATCGCGACGCTCGCGATGATGCTCGTGGCGCAGGGGCTCGCGCTCGTCGTCTCGAACAGCACGCCGATCTACTTCGACCAGACGCCCGCCTACATCGACCTCTCGATCGGCAGCCTGATCCCCGGCACCGACTTCCCCAACGCCGTGCTGATCCTGGCGCTGGCCGCGGTGGTCGCCGGCGTGCTGCTCAACAGGACCGTCCTCGGCCGGTACACGTACTCGATCGGCAGCAACGAGGAGGCCACGGCGCTGTCGGGCATCGACGTGCGCCGCTGGAAGATCATCATCTACACCCTCGCCGGCCTGTTCACCGGCCTGGCCGGCGTGATGATCTCGGCCCGGCTCGGATCCGCCCAGCCGGCCACCGGCATGGGCTACGAGCTGCAGGCCATCGCCGCCGTCGTCATCGGCGGGACGTCGCTGTCCGGCGGCAAGGGCTCGATCGTCGGCACGGTGATCGGCGCCCTGATCATCTCGGTCCTCAACAACGGCCTGCAGATCATGTCCATCCCGCAGGAGTGGCAGAACGTCATCCTCGGCGCCGTGATCCTGCTGGCCGTCTACGCCGACATGGCCCGCAAGCGGGCCCGCTGACCTCCACCCGAAGCTCGACCAAGGGAGTTCGATCGACATGCGGATGAAGCGAATCGGGGCGGTCGCGGCGACCGCCGCCGTGGCCCTCACCCTCGCCGCGTGCGGCGGGACGTCCGGGGACGCCGGCGCGCAGGGCGGGGGCGACCAGCAGCCCTACATCGCCATCGTGTCCAAGGGCTTCCAGCACCAGTTCTGGCAGGCCGTGCAGCAGGGCGCCGAGCAGGAGGCGCAGGCCCAGGGCGCCCGGATCACGTTCGAGGGGCCGGCCACGGAGGCCGACATCGAGGCCCAGGTCACGATGCTGACCAACGCGCTCGCCCGCCAGCCCGACGCCATCGGGTTCGCCGCGCTCGACTCGCGGGCGGCCGCGCCGCTGCTGCAGCAGGCCAGCAGCCGCGACATCCCGGTCATCGCGTTCGACTCCGGCGTCGACAGCCCGATCCCGCTGACGACCGCCGCCACCGACAACAAGGCAGCCGCCGCCGAGGCCGCCCGGCACATGGCCGAGGCGCTGGGCGGCACCGGCAAGGTGGCGCTGGTCGTGCACGACCAGACCAGCCGGTCCGGCATCGACCGGCGCGACGGGTTCGTCGAGTGGATGCAGGCCAACGCGCCCGGCATCGAGCTGCTCCAGCCCCAGTACGGCGGCGGCGACCAGGCGCGTTCGGCGGACATCACCAAGTCGATCCTCGCCGCCAACCCCGACGTCCGCGGCATCTACGGCTCCAACGAGGGCTCCGCCATCGGCGTCGTGCGGGGTGTGGCGGAGAGCGGCGTCACCGGGCTCACCGTGGTCGGGTTCGACTCCGGCGCCGCCCAGGTCGAGGCGATCCGCAACGGCACGATGCTCGGCGCGATCACCCAGAACCCGGTCGGCATGGGCCGGGAGCTGGTGGACGCGGCCATCAAGGCCACCCGCGGCGAGGCCCTGCCGCCCGTGATCGACACCGGCTTCTACTGGTACGACCAGAGCAACATCGACAGCCCGGAAATTCAGGCGGTCCTGTACCAGTAGGCCCGTTTCCGAGAAGCGGCTCTTCCGGAAACGGAGTGCAGGTGGGGGTCGACCACCGGCTCCGAGCGCTGCTGCACTGCGGCAGTTCTGCACTCCGGTTCCGGAAGAGCCCCTGTACGGGCGAGGCTGCTAGTGTCCGCCCTGCACCCGGGAACGCTGGAGCACCCCGCCATGAAGTACACCGTCTCGATCGAGGTCGCCCTGCCGCGCGAAAGGGTGGTCCAGCTGCTCGCCGACTCGGCACACCTGCCGAAGTGGCTGCGAGGTCTGGTGGTTCACGAGCCGCTGAGCGGGATGCACGGGCAGGTCGGTACCACGTCGCGCGTCGTGATGCAGATGGGGCAGCAGACGATCGAGTGCACCGAGACCATCACCCGCCGGGAACCGGCAGACCTGCACGGAATCCCGAAAGAGAGCGTTGTTCACTTCGACCGCGAAATCGTCGCCAAGGGCATGTGGAGCGCCGTGCGCGACCGGCTGACCGAAGCCGGTCCGGAGACGACGCTCTGGGCGAGCGAGAACGAGTTCCGGTTCAGCAGCCTGCCGATGCGGCTGGTGGGGCTCGTGATGCCCGGCGCCTTCCGCAAGCAGTCGCGACAGCACATGCAGGACTTCAAGGCGTTCGCCGAGCAGGGAGCCGACGTCCGCGAAGTGAAGGGCTGATCTGCCACACCGCCCGCCGACCGCCGCTCAGCCCATCGCGCGGCGCAGCCACTCGGCCACGCCGTTGATGTGGACGGTGGCGTGGGCGGCGGCCAGCGCGGCGTCGCCCCGGCCCAGCGCGTCGACGATCGCCCGGTGCTCGGTGAGGGTGCGTTCCACCGAGCCCTCCTCGGAGAGGCCGCGCCAGATGCGGGCCCGCAGGGTGCTGCTGGAGAGCGTCTCCAGCAGGCTCGTCAGGTAGGCGTTGCCGGCGAGGTCGGCGATGTAGCGGTGGAACACCCGGTCGTGCGCCACGAGGTCGTCCACGGAGGTCGTGCCGTGCACCTCCGCGAGCAGCGCGTGCAGGTGCTCCACGTCCGACGGCTTCGCGCGCGTCGCGGCGATCGTGGTGGCGGCCGGCTCCAGGATGCGGCGCACCTCGAACAGCTCCAGCACCGACGCGTCCTGGTGGATGTCCACCACGAACGACATGGCGTCGAGCAGCAGGTCGGGCGTCAGGCTGGTGACGTAGGTGCCGTCGCCGCGGCGGACGTCCAGCACGCGGATGACCTCCAGCGCTTGACGGCCTCCCGCAGCGAGCTGCGCGAGAGGCCCAGTGCCTCGCTCAGGTCCTTCTCCGGCGGCAGCCGGTCCCCCGGGCGCAGCTCACCGGACCGGATCATCGCCTTGATCCTCAGGATCGCCTCGTCGGTGACGGCCACCCGGTGAGTCTTCCAGCACCGGCCTCACCAGGGGAGACCGTGTAGGGCGGGTTGTCGGGCCGGGCCGTTAGCGTCGCCCGCGTGCTGACCACGCTCGCCGTCGGGAACTACCGCTCGCTGCGCGACCTGGTGCTGCCGCTCTCCCGGCTCACGGTGGTCACCGGGGCCAACGGGAGCGGCAAGTCCAGCCTCTACCGCGCGCTGCGGCTGCTCGCCGACGCCGCCCGTGACGGGGCCGTCGCGGCGCTGGCCCGGGAGGGCGGCCTCCCGTCGGCGCTGTGGGCCGGGCCGGAGACGGTCGGCCGGGCGGTGCGCGAGGGCCGGGCACCGGTGCAGGGCACCCGGCGCACCAAACCGGTCGGGCTGCGGCTCGGCTTCGCGGGCGACGAGTTCGGCTACGCCCTGGACCTGGGCATGCCGGTGCCGGACCTGCGGACGGCGTTCAACCGCGACCCGGAGTTCAAGCGGGAGTGCGTGTGGAGCGGTCCGGTGCTGCGGCCGGCCGCGCTGCTCGCCGACCGGGCCGGCCCGGTCGTCCGGACGCGCGAGCGGAAGGGCGCGTGGGACCGGGAGCCGCACCGGATCGGGCTCACCGACAGCATGCTGACCGCCTTCGCCGACCCGCGGGTCTCCCCGGACGTGCTGGTGGTGCGCGAGCGGATCCGCTCGTGGCGGTTCTACGACCACTTCCGCACCGACGCCGACGCGCCGGCCCGGCAGCCCCGGGTCGGCACCCGCACGCCGGTGCTCGACCACGAGGGCGCCGACCTGGCCGCCGCGCTGCAGACGATCTGCGAGGTCGGTGACCCGGACGCCCTGCACACCGCGGTGGACCAGGCGTTCCCCGGCTCGCGGGTCGACGTCGCCGCGGGCGAGGACGGCCGGTTCGGCCTGCGCTTTCGCCAGCACGGGCTGCTGCGCCCGCTCAGTGCCGCCGAGCTGTCCGACGGCACGCTGCGCTACCTGCTGTGGGTGGCGGCGCTGCTCAGCCCGCGCCCGCCGGAGCTGCTGGTGCTCAACGAGCCGGAGACGAGCCTGCACCCGGACCTGCTGCCGGCGCTGGCCGCGCTGGTCGCGACGGCCGCCGAGCGCACCCAGGTCGTGGTCGTCACGCACGCCCGGCCGCTGGTGCGGGCGCTGGAGTCGGTGGGTGACGCGGCCCTGCTGGAGCTGCGGAAGGAGCACGGTGCCACCGTGCTCGCCGGGCAGGGCATGCTCGACCGCCCGGCGTGGCACTGGCCCAAGCGCTGAACGACCCGCAGCTCACAGCACCTTCGACAGGAACGCCTGCGTGCGCTCGTGCTGGGGGTCGGTCAGCACCCGGCGCGGGTCGCCGGCCTCCACGATCCGGCCGCCGTCCATGAAGACGAGCGTGTCGCCCACCTCGCGGGCGAACCCCATCTCGTGCGTCACGACCACCATCGTCATGCCGTCGCGGGCCAGCTCCCGCATCACGTCGAGCACCTCGCCCACCAGCTCCGGGTCCAGCGCGGACGTCGGCTCGTCGAACAGCATGAGCCGCGGCTCCATCGCGAGTGCGCGGGCGATCGCGACGCGCTGCTGCTGGCCGCCGGAGAGCTGGCTCGGGTAGCTGTCGTACTTGTCGCTCAGCCCGACGCGGTCCAGCAGCCGCTCGGCCCGCTGCCGGGCCGCCGACCTCGCTCCCGGCGCACGGCCCGCGGCGCCTCCATGACGTTCTCCGCGGCCGTCTTGTGCGGGAAGAGGTTGAACCGCTGGAACACCATCCCGATGTCGCGGCGCTGCCGGGCGATCTCCGACTCGCGCAGCTCGTAGAGCTTGTCGCCGCGCTCGCGGTAGCCGATCAGCTCGCCGGCGACCCGCATGCTGCCGGCGTCGATCCGCTCCAGGTGGTTGATGCAGCGCAGGAACGTCGACTTCCCGGAGCCGGACGGCCCGATCACGCAGGCCACCTCGCCGGGCATGACCGTGAGGTCCACGCCGCGCAGCACCTCGACGTGCCCGAAGCGCTTGTGGACGTCGACGGCCTCCACCATCGGGGGTGGTCACGCGGTGCCTCCCGGGGCCTGCTCGGGGTTGCGCCGCGGGAAGAGCCGGGCGCCGGTGTTGCCCTGGAAGCTCCCGCGCCCGAACCGCCGTTCGAGGAAGCCCTGCCCGACCGACAGGACCGACGTGAGCGCCAGGTACCAGATCGCCGCGACGATGAGCAGCGGGATCGTCTGGAAGTTGGTCGAGTAGATCCGCTGCACCGACGTGAGCAGCTCGAAGTACCCGATCACGACCACGAGCGACGTGGTCTTGAGCATGGATATCGTCTCGTTGCCGGTGGGCGGGATGATCACCCGCATGGCCTGCGGCAGCGTGATCCGCCACAGCGTCTGGGCGCGGCTCATGCCGAGCGCCCCGGCGGCCTCCGTCTGGCCGGGGTCCACCGAGATGAGCCCGCCGCGCACGATCTCGGCCATGTACGCGGCCTCGTTCAGCCCGAGTCCGAGAAGGCACGCCGCGAACTGGTTGATGAGCTGGTTGGTGTCGAACGAGATGAACTCGGGCCCGAACGGGATGCCGAGGGACAGGCGCGGGTAGAGCGCCGCGAGGAAGTTCCAGAACAGCAGCTGCGCGATGAGCGGGGTGCCGCGGAACAGCCAGATGTAGAGCGCCGCGACGCCCGCGAGAATCGGGTTCGGCGAGCGCCGCATCACCGCGAGCGCGATCCCGCCCGCGATGCCGATGGCCATCGACAGCACGGTCAGGATGAGCGTGTTGCGCAATCCGTTGAGCACGGGTGGGGCGAACAGGTACTCCGCGACCACCGGCCAGCGGAAACCCGGATTGGTGAGCACCGTGTTGACGAACATCGCCGCCAGCACGGCCAGCACCGCCACGGCGACCCAACGGCCGGGGTGGCGGACCGGCACGGCCTTGATGGGGGCCGGCCGGGTCCGCTCCTCGGAGGCCTCCGACGTCACGGGGACGTCAGCCCTCGACCTCGGAGGTCGGGATCGCGCCGTCCTGGACGTTCCAGCGCTCCAGGATCGTCCGGTAGGTCCCGTCGTCGATCAGGGCCTGCACGGCGCCTGTACGGCCTGCGGGAACTGCTCCTGGTTCTTGGCCAGCGCGATGCCGTACGGGGCGGTGTCCCACGGGTCCCCGACCACTTCGACGGCGCCGTTCGTCGTGGTCACGGCGTAGGCGGCGACGGGCGAGTCGACCAGCATCGCGACGATCCGGTTGGAGGTCAGCGCGAGCGTCACGTCCGTCTGCTGCTGGAGCTCCGTGACCTGGATCGCCGGCTGCCCGGCCGCGGTGCACGTCGCGCTGCGGGCGGCGATGTCGTCCACCTGCACGGTGCCGGCCTGCACGCCCACCGACCGCCCGCAGAGGCTGTCGGGGGTGATCCCGTCGGGGTTGCCGGCCGCCACCGCGAGGCTGGTGCCCGCGGAGAAGTAGCTGACCATGGTGACGGTCTGGATGCGCTCGTCGTTGATGGTGAACGAGGACATGCCCAGCTCGTAGCGGGCGCCCTCGATGCCCGGGATGATCCCCGAGAACTGGCTGTTCTGGAACTCGGCGGTGAGCCCCAGCTTCTGCGCGATCGCGGTGCCCAGGTCCACGTCCAGCCCGATGATGGTGGTGCCGTCGGGAGCGGTGAACTCGTTGGGCGGGTAGGAGGCGTCGGTGCCGAAGACCAGCCGCCCGTCCTGCGAGACCGTGGCCGGCACCATGGCGGCGAGCGCGTCGTCCCTGGTCACGGCCGGTGCGGCGGGCTCGGACGACGGAGCGCCGCCCGCGGTCCCACCGCTGCCGTCGCCGCCCGCGCCGCACCCCGCGAGTACGGCGGCGACGGCGGCCGCGCCGATGGCGACCGGTATGGAGCGGGACCTGCTGAACACGGGGACCTCCTTGTGGGCGGTACGAGTACGCGGGGATGCTGCCACTCGGACGCTTTCGGACATCTGGAAGGGGGTCACCGTTGTGTGACGTCACGCTGAGTGATTCGGCGTCGAGGAATTGGTGAGCTGCGGGTGCCGAGTGGGTACTCCCGGGAACCGACGCACACCTCTCGTGCGTTGGTCGTGTGACAAATCCGACCACGGAGGACTTGCTATGCCCCTCTTCCGCAGGCTGGCCGTGCTGGCCACGGCCGCCGAGGCCGCCCGCCGCTACGCCAAGAGCAACCCGGACAAGGCGGCTCGGCTCGTCGACCAGGCCGCGCAGTTCGTCGACAAGCAGACGAAGGGCCGCTACTCGGGGCAGATCCGGGGTGCCGCCGACACCGCCAAGCGTGCCGCCGGCATTCGCCCGGCCCCGCGTCCGTACGACCCGGGATTCGGCCCGAACCCGGGCTACACCGCACCCCCGCCGCCCCGCCAGGAGCCCGGCCACTAACTCTCCGCCCCGCCCTCGGCGCGGAGTCTTCGCAGCTCAGGAACGGCACGTTCCGGTTGTCCGGGACGTGCGTTCGCGTGTTCCGGGCGTCTCACGGCTCGGGTCCCCGGCGGTCGCGACGGCGTGTCAGGATGGCGCCGAGAGCCGGCCGTGCCGCCCTCACCCGGGGTGCCCGGTCGGGTCGGCGCCCGCCCGCACCCGCCACGAACGGGTGTGGCCCGAGCACGAGGAGGCACCATGTCCGTTCCACGGGACTGGACCCCGTCCACGTCCGCAGATCCCGAGGTACATCCCGACCGTGAGCACGTGCTGGCCGGTCTGAAGGCCACCGACGAGGGCGACCCGGAGCTCGTGCACGCGTCCTCACCCCCGAGGGGGAGCGCGTCGCCGACCCCCGTTTCGACGCCTACGCGGCCGACGTCGACGCCGCGGCGCTGCAGAACCTCTACCGCGACATGGTGCTGGTGCGCCGCGTCGACCGGGAGGGCAACGCGCTGCAACGGCAGGGCCAGCTCGGCATCTGGGTGCCGCTGCTGGGCCAGGAGGCCGCGCAGATCGGCTCCGGCCGCGCGCTGGCGCCCCAGGACATGGCGTTCCCGTCCTACCGGGAGCACGGGGTGGCCTGGACCCGCGGGATCGACCCCGTCGACCTGCTGGGCATCTTCCGCGGCACCGACCACGGCAGCTGGGACCCCAAGGCCAGCCGCTTCCACCTGTACACGATCGTCATCGGCAACCAGGTGCTCACGCGGCCGGCTACGCGATGGGCCAGAAGTTCGAGGGCCGCGTCGGCGACGGGCCCGACAGCGAGGCCACGATCTGTTACTTCGGCGACGGTGCCACCAGCAGGGCGACGTGCACGAGGGCTTCGTGTGGGCCGCGGTCTACGACGCGCCGGTCGTCTTCTACTGCCAGAACAACCAGTGGGCGATCTCCGAGCCGACGTCGCGGCAGTCGCGCGTGCCGCTCTACAAGCGCGCGGCCGGCTACGGCTTCCCCGGCATCCGCGTCGACGGCAACGACGTGCTCGCCTGCCTCGCGGTGACGCGGTGGGCTCTGGAGGAGTGCCGCACGGGCAACGGGCCGGTGCTGATCGAGGCGTTCACCTACCGGATGGACGCGCACACCACGTCCGACGACCCCTCGCGCTACCGGCTGGCCGACGAGCTGGAGCTGTGGAAGCTGAAGGACCCGATCGAACGGGTGCGGGTCAACCTCGTGCGCGAGCACGGCGTCGGCCAGGAGTACTTCGACGGCGTGCAGGCCGAGTCCGACGCGCTCGCGGCGCGCTTCCGGGAGCACTGCCTCGCGATGCCGCAGCCCACGCCGGATCGGATGTTCTCCCAGGTCTACGCCGAGGGTTCGCCGTTCGTGGAGGCGCAGCGGGCCGGCTACCTCGCGTACCACGAGTCGTTCGAGGGGGTGTGAGGATGCCCCGGCAGCTCAGCCTCTCCAAGGCGCTCAACGACGGCCTGCGCGCCGCGATGGAGCGCGACCCCAAGGTGATCGTGATGGGCGAGGACGTCGGCAAGCTCGGCGGCGTCTTCCGCGTCACGGACGGCCTGCAGAAGGACTTCGGCGAGCAGCGCGTGCTCCGACACCCCGCTGGCCGAGTCCGGGATCATCGGCACGGCGGTCGGGCTCGCGATCCGCGGGTTCCGGCCGGTCTGCGAGATCCAGTTCGACGGGTTCGTCTTCCCCGGCTTCGACCAGATCGTGTCGCAGCTGGCCAAGCTGCACTTCCGCTCGCAGGGCGTGGTGCGGATGCCGGTGGTCGTGCGCATCCCGTTCGGCGGCGGGATCGGGGCGGTCGAGCACCACAGCGAGTCGCCGGAGTCGTTCTTCGCGCACATCGGCGGCCTGAAGGTGGTCGCCTGCTCCAACCCGGGCGACGCGTACTGGATGATCCAGCAGGCCATCGCCTCCGACGACCCGATCGTCTTCTTCGAGCCCAAGCGGCGGTACTGGGAGAAGGGCGAGGTGGACCCGACGGCCACCCCGCCGCCGCTGTTCACGACGAAGGTGGTGCGGCCGGGCCGGACGCTCACGCTGGTCAGCTACGGGCCGCTGGTCCGCACCTGCCTGGAGGCGGCCACCGCGGCCGCGGCCGACGGGCACGACATCGAGGTGATCGACCTGCGGGCGCTCTCGCCGCTCGACCTCGGGCCGGTCGTCGCGTCGGTGCGCCGCACCGGACGGCTCGTGGTGGCGGCCGAGGCGCCGTCGGAGTCCTCGATCTCCTCCGAGGTGGCGGCGCGCGTGCAGGAGGCGGCGTTCCACTCGCTGGAGGCGCCGGTGCTGCGCGTCACGGGCTTCGACACGCCCTACCCGCCGTCCCGCTGCGAGGAGGACTACCTGCCCGACCTCGACCGCGTGCTGGACGCCGTCGACCGTTCGATGGCCTGGTGACGGGGATGCGCCGCGAGTTCGCCATGCCCGACGCGGGCGAGGGCCTCACGGAGGCCGAGATCATCACCTGGCGCGTCGCGCCCGGCGACCCGGTCACGGTCAACCAGGTGCTCTGCGAGATCGAGACGGCGAAGGCCGCCGTCGAGCTGCCGAGCCCGTACGCGGGCACGGTCGGGGAGCTGCTGGTCGAGCCGGGCAGAACGGTTCCGGTGGGCACCCCGATCATCGCGATCGAGACCGCCGAGGCCGCCGTCGCGGTGGCCGCGCCCGCCGGTGGGAACGGGGAGAACGGGCACGTCGCGAACCTCGTCGGCTACGGGCCGCGGCCCGGTTCGGTGACGCGGCGCCCGCGCCGTGGCCGTCCGGCGCCGGAGGTGGCGCCCGCGCCCGTCCCCGCGCCGCCGGCCGCACCGGTGGAACCCGCGGAGTCCGCCCCGGCGAACGGGCTCGTGCCGCTCGCCAAGCCGCCGGTGCGCAAGCTGGCCAAGGACCTCGGCGTGGACCTGCGGGCCCTCGCCGGGTCCGGGGCCGGCGGCGTGATCACCCGCGAGGACGTCGAGACGGCCGCGCGCGGCCCGGCCCCGGCCGCGGGCGGGGTGCGCCGGGAGCCGATCCGCGGGGTCCGCCGGGCCACCGCGGCGGCGATGGTGAGCAGCGCGTTCACCGCGCCGCACGTCACCGAGTTCCTCGCCGTGGACGTGACGGCGACGATGGCGCTGCGCGACCGGCTGCGCGGCACCCGCGAGTACGCCGACGTGAAGCTGACGCCGCTGGCGTTCGTCGCGAAGGCCGTGTGCCTGGCGGCGCGGCGCACGCCCGAGGTCAACGCGCACTGGGACGAGGCGGCCGGCGAGATCGTCTACTACGACCGGGTGCAGCTCGGGATCGCCGCGGCCACGCCGCGCGGGCTGGTCGTGCCGAAGGTCCGCGACGCCGACACGCTCCCGCTGCGCGACCTGGCGGCCGCGATCGGCGCGCTGACGGCCACCGCGCGGGCCGGCACGACACCCCCGTCCGACCTGGTCGGCGGCACGTTCACGATCACCAACGTGGGCGTGTTCGGGGTGGACACCGGCACCCCGATCCTCAACCCCGGCGAGGCCGCGATCCTCGCGCTCGGCTCCATCAAGCCGGCACCGTGGGTGGTGGACGGGGAGCTGGCGGTGCGCACGGTCTGCCAGCTCGCGCTCTCGTTCGACCACCGGCTCGTCGACGGCGAGCAGGGCTCGCGGTTCCTCGCCGACGTCGGCGCGCTGCTCACCGACCCCGGGCTCGCGCTCACCTGGTAGCGGCCGGTGGTCCGTTCGCCGTAACGCTTTCAGCGTTCTGCAAGCGCGCTGGCCCACCCTCGCCCGCGGCGGTCCGGACCGGACCGCCGCGGACACGGGGGACCAGGTGATGACCAGCTCGACGGCCGATCTCGGGGCGGACCTCGACGGGAACCTCGCCGGACCGCTGCTGCGACCCGGTGACCCCGGGCTGGCCGCGGAGGTCGCCCCCTTCAACACGGCCCGCACCCCGCGGCCGGCCCTGGTCGTCGGCGCCACCTGCGCGTCCGACGTCGCGGCGGCCGTGGGCTGGGCGGCGTTGCGCGGGCACCGCGTCGCCGTGCAGGCCACGGGGCACGGGTTGACCTCGTCGCTGGAGGGCGTCGTTCTCGTCACCACGGCGCGAATGGCGGGCGTCGAGGTCGACCCGGCCGCCCGGGTCGCCCGGGTCCGGGCCGGGGCGCGCAGCGCGGACGTCGTCGCCGCGGCCGCGCCGCACGGGCTGATGCCCGCCGTCGGCTCGGCGTCGCACGTCGGGATGGTCGGCTACACGCTCGGCGGCGGGCTCGGCCCCATCGGGCGCCGCCACGGCTTCGCCGCCGACCACGTCCGCCGGCTGCGGCTCGTCACGTTCGAGGGCGCGGTCCGCGACGTCGACGCCGAGCGCGAGCCGGACCTCTTCTGGGCCGTGCGCGGCGGCAAGGGCAACTTCGGCATCGTCACCGACATGGAGATCGGCCTGGTGCCGGTCGCCCGGCTCTGGGGCGGCGGCCTCTTCTTCCCGGCCGAGGCGGCCGCGACGTGCTGCACGCCTACCGCGAGTGGGCGCCCACCCTGCCCGACGAGACCACGACGTCGGTCGCGCTGCTGCGGCTGTCCCCGCTCGCGGCGCTGCCCGAGCCGCTGCGCGGCCGCCTGGTGGTGCACCTGCGCGTCACGCACCTCGGCACCGCGGAGGAGGGCTCGGCGCTCGTCGCGCCGATGCGGGCCGTCGCGCCGCCCCTGATCGACGTGCTGGGCGAGCTGGCGCCCACCGGGCTCGACGCCGTGCACCTCGACCCGGTGGACCCGATGCCGTGCCGCGAGCGCGGCACGGCGCTCACCGGGCTGCCCGCCGCCGCCGTGGACGCGCTGCTCGCCGCCGCCGGTCCGGACGTCGACGCGCCCTCGCTGTCGATGGTGGAGATCCGCCAGCTCGGTGGGGCGCTCGCCCGTCCGCCCGCGGTGCCCAACGCCGTGGCCGGGCGGGACGCCGCCTACTCGCTGCTCGCCGTCGCGCCGGTGGACGGGCCGGCCGGCGAGGTCGTCGACCGGATGGCGCCCTGGTCGACCGGCGGCGCGCTGCTCAACTTCCTCGGGGCCGCCACGGCCGAACGCATCCGGGCCATCTGCGCCCGCGGACCGGGAGCGGCTGCTCGCCGTCAAACGTCGGTACGACCCGGCCAACGTCTTCGCGCTGGGGCAGCCGATCGACGGGTGACCAATCCGTGACTCGCGTCCGGGAGCACCACGGCGTTCTCGTGCGTTACTAGGGCATGCCGTTCGTGCTCCTGTACCTCGTAGTGGAGATCGTGGCGCTCGTCGCGCTCGGTTCCGTGGTCGGGCTGGGCTGGACGCTGCTGATCCTCCTGGCCGGCTCCGTGCTCGGCCTGTGGCTGGCCCGGCGGGAGGGGGTGCGCGCGGCACAGGCCCTCGCCGACGCGGTGGCCAACCGCCGCGTGCCCACCGCCGAGGTCACCGACTCCATGCTGGTGGCGGTCGGCGGCGTGCTCCTGTTCGTGCCCGGCCTCGTCACCGATCTCGCCGGCCTGCTGCTCGTGCTGCCGCCCACGCGGGCGCTGGTCCGCCGCCGGATGGTGCGCGCCGCGGAGGCGCGCGCCCCGAGCTGCGCACCGCGCGCATCCGCCAGCGGGGCCCGGTGGTGGACGGGGAGGTCGTCGAGCCGGAGCCGGCCACCGCTGAGCGTCCGGCCGGGCGCGCCGAGCCGCTGGTGATCGAGGGCACCGTGGTGCCCGGCGACCAGCGCTGACGCCCAGAACTCAGGGAAGCAGCAGCCAGGTGGTCGTGCACCGGGCCGTGACGCGCACCGGCTCGGGCTCCAGCCCGAGGTCGCGCACGTCCGGCCCGGCGGCCTCGGCCGCGGCCATCCGGTACATCGGGGCGGCGTGCTCGGCAGCCTCGGAGAGCCGGCGCAGCGGGCCCAGCGTGCCGCCCAGCGCGGCCGCGTAACCCTCGGCCCGGGCCCGCGCGTCGGCCACGGCGTTGCGCTGCGCCGCCCGCTGCGCCGCGGCCGGGTCGGCGAGCACCCACCGCGGCCCGTGCAGGTCGGTGGGCTCGGCGCCGACCAGCGCCGACAGCACGGCCTCCAGCACCGTGACGTCCGTGACGAGCAGCTGCAGGTACTCCCCCGCGCGGGCGCGGCCACCTTGTTGCCGCGCCACTCGTTGCGCACCCACAGCCGGCGGCTGCGCACCTCCAGCCCGGGCTGCTCCAGCGCGGCCGCGGCGGCGCCATCCGGCGGGCCAGCTCGCGCACGGCGTCGGAACGGGTGCGGGCCACGGCCGTGAACCCGGCGTCGAGCTCGGCGCGGTCGCCGAGCTGCTCGTGCCAGCCGCTCCCCTCGGTGACGATCTCGGAGGCGTCCTGCGGGGTCTGGGTCACCGGGCCAGGAAACCAGATCGGACCCTATGCAGATGTCTAGCAACTCGGCTAGACGGGCGAAGAGAAGCCGATCGGAACCTCGATCGATGTCTCTATGCGTGTCTAGTGACGGTCCGAGAATCGGATACACAACCCGATCCGCGACACGCCATCGTGTTCGCTAGCCGCCTCTACGAGTTGACCAAGAAACGCCGATACCGTCCGATCGATGGACCCGGTGCGCAACCCGTTCGCTCCCGGCGCCGGCCAGCGTCCGCCCGAGCTGGCCGGCCGTGACCGCGAGCTGGACGCGTTCGAGATCGTGCTGGAACGGGTGGCGCGCGGGCGCCCGGAACGGAGCCTCGTGCTCACCGGGCTGCGCGGCGTCGGCAAGACGGTGCTGCTCGGCGAGCTGCGCTCGATGGCCGGACGGGCCGGCTGGGGCGCCGGGAAGATCGAGGCCCGCCCCGACGCCGACCTGCGCAGACCGCTGTCGGCGGCGCTGCACCGGGCCATCCGCGACCTCGCCGTGCGGCACCCGGACCCGGACCGCGTCGACGAGGTGCTCGGCGTGCTCAAGGCGTTCGCGATGCGCTCGGCCCCGGACGGGGCCAGGCTGCGCGACCGCTGGCAGCCCGGCATCGACGTGCCCGTGCGCAACGGCCGCGCCGACTCCGGGGACATCGAGATCGACCTCGTCGAGCTGTTCACGGTGGTCGCGGAGCTGGCCGCCGACCTGGAGACCGGCGTCGCGCTGCTCATCGACGAGATGCAGGACCTCGGCCCGGACGACGTCTCGGCGCTGTGCGCGGCGTGCCACGAGCTCTCCCAGCAGCGGGCGCCGCTCGTGGTGGTCGGGGCCGGGCTGCCGCACCTGCCCGCTGTGCTGTCGGCGTCCAAGTCCTACTCGGAGCGGCTGTTCAAGTACGTGCGGATCGGCCAGCTCGACCGCTCCGACGCCGACTTCGCGCTGCGCGCCCCGGCGGAACGGGAGGCGCCGCGTTCGACGTGGACGCGCTCGACGCGCTGTACGAGGCGTCGGGCGGCTACCCCTACTTCGTGCAGGCGTACGGGAAGGCGGCGTGGGACGCGGCGCCGCGCAGCCCGATCGCTGCACCGGACGTCAAGCTGGCGGCGCCGGAGGCGGAGGCGGAGCTGGCCGTCGGCTTCTTCGGCTCCCGGTACGAGCGCGCGACACCCGCCGAGCGGGAGTACCTGCGGGCGATGGCCGAGCTCACGGAGGGCCGCGACGAGCCGGTCGGCACGGCGGGCATCGCCGACCACCTCTCCCGCAAGGCGTCCTCGCTCTCGCCGGCCCGCGACAGCCTCCTGAAGAAGGGGCTCGTGTTCTCCGCGCAGCGTGGCCAGATCGCGTTCACGGTTCCCCATTTCGGCCGCTACCTGCTCACTCAGCCGTGACAGAGCGCAAGATACTAGGCCGAACGAGTGAAAGAGGCCGTGCGCTCCTTGAGAGGTAACGGACCGCCCTGTGTGTCCGATTCCTTGTACAGCCCCGTGGTGCTGTCGGACCCCCGACCTGACAGCGCCGCGGGGCTCTTCGCGTTTCCGGGCCGGTCCGGCCGATGTCGGGCCGGGCTCGTAGCATCGGGCCGGTGCAGGACCCGAAGCTCCAGATCCAGATGCTGCACGACCGGGTGATGGTGAGGCCGGACACGAGCGGCGAGCGCCGGAGCGGCGCTGGGATCGTCATTCCCGCAACCGCCGAGGTCGCCAAGCGTCTGATCTGGGGAGAGGTGTTCGGCGTCGGTGCGCACGTCCGCACCGTGAAGGTGGGAGACCGGGTGCTGTTCGCACGCGACGACCAGTACGAGGTCGACGTCCAGGGCTCCACCTACCTGGTGCTCCGCGAGCGTGAGCTGCACGCGGTGGCCACCGAGCGCACCGAGCACGGCACGGGGCTCTACCTGTGACGAACCGGGCCGCCTGACGGTCCGGTCCGACGGTTCGAGGGGAAACGGACTTCATGCCCGAGCGGCAGGCCTCGCCCGGCGAGGCGACGCCGCGTCCGGAGGACGCGGAGAAGGGGAACGGCGCGATGGCCGGGGGGACGGCCCAGCCGGCGGCGTCCGCGGACCAGGTGTCCGCGGACGGCGGCTCCGTGCAGGCCGGCGACGACGCCAAGGGGAACGGCGCCGCCACCGTCGACAGCACCACTCAGGTCAGCACTCAGGTCGGCACCCAGGTCGGCACCAAGGCCACGACACCGGCCGGCACGAGCGACGCCGCGGCGGGGGCCGCCGGCGCGTCCGCGGAGGTCCCGGCCGAGGCCGCCAAGGGCGACGAGCAGCCGAAGGACACGGAGAAGGCCGACCAGGGCGGCGACAAGAGCCGGCAGGCCCGGCCCGAGCCGGGCAGCGGCCCGACCGGGTCGGCGGCGCCGCGCCCGACGCCGTCGCCGCGCCCGACCGGGTCGTCGCGGCCGCCCACCGCGCCGCGCCCGACGCCACGGCCGCCGGTCCGCGAGCCGGGTGGTGAGCGCCCGGCCGTGCGCGCCACCGCCGGTGAGCCGCCGGCCGACGAGAGCCCGACCGTCCGCACGCCGAGCGACCAGCGCACCACCGCGCTGCCCAACCGCCGGCCCGGCGCGACCACCCAGGCACGCCCGACCGCGTCCGTCCCGCCGAGCGGGTCGTGGTTCACGCCGGTGGACGCCGAGGTCACGCAGGTGCTCCCGCGGATGCCGAAGCCGGCGCCGAGCCCCGCCCCGGCCGCCCAGCCCACCCAGACCATGCGCGCGCGGCGCCGGCGCGCAG
>MKJX01000132.1 GCA_001942415.1 Pseudonocardia sp. CNS-139 | reverse complement strand
GAACCCGACCCCGCCGAGCACCTCCGCGCCCCCGAACCGCCGGACCAGCCCCTCCACGACGAGCACGAATCCACCGTATGCGGCGTAGCGTCGATCGGCGTGGACCGGTCCGTCCTCGACGCCGAGGCCGTCGAGCGGCACCGCGCGCACCTGACGCGCGTCGGGTACCGCATCACGGGCAGCCTCGCCGACGCCGAGGACGCCGTGCAGGAGGCGTGGCTGCGGCTGGCCGCGCTCGGCCCGGACGCCCGCGCCGCCGTCCGCGACGAGCGCGCCTGGCTCACCACGGTGGTCGGGCGGCTGTGCCTCGACCGGCTGCGCTCGGCCGCCGTCCGCCGCGAGCGCCACGTCGGGCCGTGGCTGCCCGAACCCCTCGTCACCAGCCCGGACGCGGACGGCCCGCTCGACGCGGTGGTGCAGGACGAGGGCGTGCGCATGGCCGCGATGGTCGTGCTGGAGCGGCTCACCCCGCCGCAGCGGGTCGCATTCGTCCTGCACGAGGCCCTGGAACTGCCGTACGCGCGGATCGGCGAGGTGCTCGGCTGCCCGGAGGCGACCGCGCGCCAGCACGCCGCGCGGGCCCGCAGGATCGTCGCCGGGGCCGACCCGCCGCCGCGCGCCGACGCCGCCGAGCACCGGGCCGTGCTCGCGCGGTTCGCCGAGGCGATGGCCGCCGGGGACGGACCGGCGCTGGTCGCGCTGCTGCACCCGGACGCCGCCTGGGTCACCGACTCCGGCGGCCGCGGCAAGGCCGCACGGCAGGTCGTCGCCGGCTCGGAGAAGGTCACGCGGATGCTGCTGGGGCTGCTGCGCCGCTACGAGGGCGCCATCGTGCACGGCTGGGAGCCGGTGCTCGTCAACGGTGACCCCGGCTTCCGCTTCCCCGCCTACGAGGACACGGCCGCCGGGATCGCCGTGCCGGCCGTCCGCGACGGCCGGATCACCGGTATCTACCAGGTGGTCAACCCCGAGAAGCTGGGCTCGCTCCCTCGGTGACGCCCAGCCGCACCTTGCACGCCGCGTCGAAGCCCTGCTCGGTGATGCCGAGCGCGTGGTTGGTGCGCGACCGCATGTTCTCCAGCGCGATCTGCGACGTCAGCTCCACCAGCCCGGCCCGCCCGAGCGCGGTCTCCAGCTCCGCCACCTGCGCGTCCGTGACGGTGGGCGGGGTGGCCGTCATCGCGTCGGCGTAGGCGATCACCAGGCGCTCCAGCGGCGCGAACGCCGGATGGGTCGCGTACTCGTCGATGTGCTCCAGGCGGTCGACGTCCAGGCCGTCGAGGCGCT
>MKJX01000131.1 GCA_001942415.1 Pseudonocardia sp. CNS-139 | reverse complement strand
CGGGCGGGGATCTGGACGCGGCGGCGTCGGTGGCGTGCGCCGCCGCGGCGGCCGCAGCCGCCGAGCCGGACGGGCCGGCCGCGCTCGACAGGCCGGACGACGCACGGCTGGGGGACGAGTACGACCAGTTCCTCGACTCGGGCGGGACCGTCGAGGAGCTGGCCGACGCGCTGGGCGTGGACACCAGCCCGGACACCGGAGCCATCGCCGACGACTGGACGGAGGCGGACCGGTGAAGGCCCTGACGATCCGGCAGCCGTGGGCGGAGTGCATCGCGTCCGGCGCGAAGCTGGTCGAGAACCGCACCAGGCCGTTCCGCTACCGCGGCGCCTAGCGATCCACGCAGGCCGGGCGTGGTCGGAACGGGGTGGCCACAGCGAGGACGTCCTCGCCGCGCTGAGCGGTCGGCGTGCGCACGCACCGCTCACGCCGCGGCTCGCCGTGACGCGACTCGGGGTGGTGTTCGGCGCGGTGATCGCGGTCGCCGAACTCGTCGACTGCCACCGCGATAGCGGGTGCTGCACCCCCTGGGGTGAGCCCGACGTCCATCACCTGGTCCTGGCGAACGTGCGCCGTCTCGTGATGCCGGTGTCGGCCGTGGGTCGGCTCGGGCTGTGGGACCTCGACGACACCGTGCTCAGCGAGGCAGCCACCGTGCTCAGTGAGACCGAGGTCGAAGGCAGCTGATGATCAGTCTGGGTTCGGGGCACTCGGTCGGCTATCTGACCGGGCCGGTGGCCGGTGGTCGGGAGGGCTACTACACGGGCGCGGTGGCGGCCGGTGAGCCTCCCGGCCGCTGGCACGGCGCCGGAGCGGCCGCGCTCGGGTTGTCGGGTGAGGTCGACGCCGAGGTGATGGAGTCGATCTACTCCCACCTGCGGGACCCGCGCGACCCCGAGGGGGAGCCGCTTGCCCCGGCCCACCGCCGCTACAAGTCCGGCGAGGAGCTGTACGAGGCGGCGTTGGAGACCGAACCCGGCGCCGGGCCGGAGCGGCGGGCGGAGCTGCGCGCGGACGCGGACCGCAAGGCCCGCTCCGCGGTCGCCTTCGTGGACGCCACCTTCTCCCCGGTCAAGTCGGTGACGGTGTTGGCGGTGGCGTTCGAGCGGATGGCGAACGACGCCCGCGCGCGGGCGACGAGCAGGCGGCGGCCGGGTGGGACGCCACCGTCGGGCCGTCGAAGCCGCGGTGATGGCGGGGGCGCGGGCGAGCGTCGACTACCTGCAGGACGCGGCGGGCTATGCGCGGGTGGGCAACCACGCCGGGCGGGCCGGCCGCTGGACCGACTCCCACC
>MKJX01000130.1 GCA_001942415.1 Pseudonocardia sp. CNS-139 | reverse complement strand
CCGGCCGCGAGACCGAACGGCAGGCGAACCTGGAGGCCGCGGTGCGCGCGGCGGCCCGGGCCGGGCTGCGCCGAGCGGATCGCCCGGCTCACCGGGCTGCACGAGCGGATCGCCCGGCTCACCGGGCTGACCACGGAGGAGGTCCGGCAGATCCTGGCCGGCGGGCCGGGCGGCCCGGGCAGCGGCGGCGGGTCGACGCCGACGGCCGGCGGTCCCCAGGGCGGCGGCACGGCGCCGACCGGCTCGAACACCGCGGCCGGTGCGGGCGCGGCCGGGCCCCGGGCGGGTGGCCCGCAGCCGCGCTCGCGCGGCCCGCCGTGGTGGCAGCGCTTCTTCTCGAACCGGGCGTCCGTGTGGACGGCCGTGCTGCTGACCGGCGGCCTGGTGGCGAGCATCGTCGCCGTCCGCTACGGCGTCGCCGACCCGGGCGTGCTCGCCGCGGGCGTGGTCTGGTGGCCGGGCCGGCGCAAGGCGGCGAGGCAGCTGCGGCTGAAGGTGGCCGAGGCCGAGGAGCCGCTGGCGCAGGCCGTGCAGGCCGAGGAGCTGCTCCGGGAGGCCGTCCGCCGGCACGAGCTGGGTCTCGCCGAGCGGCTCGGCTGGGTGCCCGCGCTCGGTGACCGGCTGCGCGACCTCGGCCGCACGGACGACGAGATCGCCGACGGCCTGGCCGCCGCGCTCGGCGTCACCCCGCAGCGGGTGCACGCGCGGCTGGCCGACCCGGCGCTGGCCGGTGCGGTGGCGCTGCCCGCGGACCTCGACCGCGCCGTGGCCGACGCCGGCGTCACCGCCGACGCGCTGCTCGCCGCGGCCGAGGCTGCGGTGGCGCAGCGGTCCACGGCGCTCGGCCGGGCGCTCGTGCCGCTGGACGGCGCGGCCCAGCAGGTCGTGCTCGCCCGGACGCAGCGCAACCAGCAGGTCACGCAGGCGGCGGTGGCCGCGCGCAACGCGGGTGTGCTCGCGGGTGCCGTGCGCCGGGCGACCGGGCTGACGCGTGCCGAGGTGAAGGCGCTGGCCGCGACGCCGCCGACCGTGCGCGACGCGGCACGGGCGGTCCGGGACCGGATCGGCGCGCTCCTGCGGGCCGTCCGCAACGGGCTGGAATCCGGCTGGAACGCGGTCCGGGCCGGCGGGCAGCGGGCCGCCGACCGGTGGCGGGCGGCGAAGGTGCTGCGCGCCCAGGCCCGCGACGTGGCGCGGCTGCGCGCGGCGGCCGGCACGGCCGCCCGGCTGGTACAGCGCGAGCAGCGGGCGGCGGCCCGGAACGTGACGCCCGAGCAGCTGGGCTGGATCGGCTGG
>MKJX01000129.1 GCA_001942415.1 Pseudonocardia sp. CNS-139 | reverse complement strand
GCGAAGGAGAAGGCCCGCTACGGGGCCGACACCAGGGGCGGGAGTCGGCGTCTCCACGCCGGCACCCGTCGCCTGAGGGAGCTCTTTCGGAGCTCTCCGCACTGACGGCCGATCCGGACGGCCGCCCACCCCTCGGGCGGCCGTCGGGACGGTTCTGCCTGCGCGGCGACTGATCGGTCCGCCGCTTCCACCACCATCTCGACGAGGAGTGGGAATGTTGCGGTGGCGATCTCGCCGTGCCCGGATCCTGCTTGCCGCCGCGGCGACGCTCGGTGTCGCCCTGGTCTCCGCCGGCTGCGGTGCGGCGCAGCCGGCGGCGGAGCGGGGCCCGAGCCAGATCCGTGAGCTCAACGCGTGGGGCGGCGACGCCGCCGCCGAAGGCACACCCGTGCGGGGCGGCACGCTCACGATGGGCTCCGACCGGGAGATCGTCAGCTTCGACCCGACGGTCCAGAACTCCAACCAGGCCGCCTTCGCGGTATACGACTCGCTGATGAAGCTCACGCCCGAGGGCACGGCCGAGCCGTACCTCGCGCAGTCGCTGGAGACCACCGACGACGGCACGACCTGGCGGATGGCGCTGCGGCCGGAGGTCCGGTTCAGCGACGGCACCCCGCTGAACGCCGACGCCGTGATCCTCAACGTGCAGCGGCACATCGACAAGGTCGCCTCGCCCGCGCACACCTACGCCGAGCAGATCGCGTCGATGCGGGCGGTCGACCCGTACACCGTCGAGTTCACGCTGAAGGGCCCGCTCGGCTCGTTCCCCGTGCTCTTCGGCCAGACGCTGACCTACGGCGGCCTCGGCGTGATCATCTCGCCGGCGGCGCTGCAGCAGTACGGCGCCGACATCGGGCGCAACCCGGTGGGCGCCGGCCCGTTCAAGCTCGTCGAGTGGATCCCCGACTCCCGGGTGGTCCTGGAGCGCAACCCGGACTACTGGCAGCCCAACCTGCCCTACCTCGACCGGCTGGAGTTCCGGCCGCTGCCGGACACCGAGTCGCGCTACGCGTCGATCCAGAACGGCGACGTGGACATGATCTTCGCCGCGTACAACCAGGAGCTGGTGCGGGCGTTCGCCGACCCGAACCTGTCCGTCTACTACGGGCCGGGCAACGCCGGGGAGTACCTGTACTTCAACTTCAACCGCGCCCCGTTCGACGACCGGCGGATGCGCGAGGCGGTCGTCCGGTCGCTGGACATGAACGCGCTGAGCGCGGCGCTCTACGGCGGCCAGATCGTGACGTCCACCAGCCTCTTCGACGCCTCCAGCCCGTACCACACGGAGGCGGCGTCCCAG
>MKJX01000128.1 GCA_001942415.1 Pseudonocardia sp. CNS-139 | reverse complement strand
CCCCGCGCACCGGAACACCCGCCCGCCCCCGAGCCGCGCCCGTCCGGGGCGTGGTGGTGGTCCGGGCTGCGGCCGCTCGTGCTGCGCCTGCACTTCTACGTCGGCCTGTTCGTCGGGCCGTTCCTGCTGGTCGCCGCCGTGACGGGGCTGGCGTACACGCTGACGCCGCAGCTGGAGCAGCTGGTGCACCGGACCGAGCTGACGGTGCCGGTCCCGGCCGGCGCCACCCCGCTCCCCCTGGCACCGCAGGTCGCGGCCGCCGTCGCCGCGGTGCCGGACGGCACCGTCAGGGAGATCCGCCCGCCGCGCACCGAGGACGGCACCACCCGCGTGTCGTTCGACGCGCCCGGCGTGCGCGACGGCTTCACCCGCACCGCGTTCGTCGACCCGTACACGGGCGAGGTGCGCGGCGTGCTCGACACGTTCGGCGAATGGCTGCCGGTGCGGGCGTGGGTCGACGAGCTGCACCGGACGCTCCTGCTCGGCGACGTCGGCCGGGTCTACAGCGAGCTCGCGGCGAGCTGGCTCGGCGTGCTCGCGGTCAGCGGGCTCGCCCTCTGGCTCGTCCGCCGGCGGCGCAACCGCCGGGTCCGGCGCACGCTCCTGCCCGACGGGTCGGCGCGCGGCATCGTCCGGCTGCGGTCGTGGCACGGCTCGGTCGGGCTGTGGGCGGCCGTCGGGATGCTGTTCCTGGCCGCGACCGGGCTGACGTGGTCGCAGTTCGCCGGCGCGAACGTCGGTGCCCTGCGCGCCAGCCTCGACTGGACCACGCCGGCCGTCGACCGGACGCTGCCGTCCGCGCCGGCGAGCACCGAGCCGCTCGGCGTCACCGCGGACCGCGTGCTCGACACCGGCCGCGCGGCCGGCCTGACCGGTCCGGTGGCCGTCCAGCCGGGCGCGGACCGGGCGTGGGTGGTGCGGCAGGTGCAGCGCACCTGGCCCACGCAGCAGGACTCCCTCGCCGTCGACCCCGCCACCGGCGCCGTGCTCGACCGGGTCGACTTCGCCGACTGGCCGCTCGCCGCCCAGCTCACCCGCTGGGGCATCGACGGGCACATGGGGCTGCTGTTCGGCGTCGCCAACCAGGTCGTGCTGGCGCTGCTCGCACTCGGCATGATCTGCCTGGTGGTGTGGGGGTACCGGATGTGGTGGCTGCGCCGGCCGGCCCGGGCGCGCCGGCGGGCGCAGCGGCCGAGCACCGGCGCGGTGCTCGTCGTCGGGCTGGTCGCGATCGCGGTCGGGGCGTTCCTGCCGGTGCTCGGCGTCTCGCTGCTGGCGTTCCTGCTGGTGGACGCGGCCTGGGTGCAGCTGCGGGG
>MKJX01000127.1 GCA_001942415.1 Pseudonocardia sp. CNS-139 | reverse complement strand
CGTGCTGCAACGACAGCCCGCGCCGCTTGCGGACCTTCCTCACGCGAGCGCCGATCACGCTGGTGGCCCCGTCCACACCCCCACGGTACGGGCCACCACGGCGCGTGTCGCGGCACGCGTCCAGCACAGAGATCACCAGTCGCTGCGGCCGAAGGGGTTCACCCCGGGTGAACCTCCGTTGTTGCACACGTCAGGCGATGCCGACGCGATGACGCAACGAGTCCAGCTCCCACAGCCGCCGCTTCGCCCGCCGGTCCAACGCCTCGATCAGCTCCCGCGTCAACGGATCCTGTCGGACCCGCACCGGCGCCGCCCGGTCCGCCAGGTCCGCATGCCGCAACGCCTCGGTGTCCCGCGCGCCACCGGCCTGCGCGTACGCCCGGGCCAGGTCGAAGTGCACCGCCGCGACCCGGTCCGCCGAACCCAGCGTCGACAGGTCGATCACCGGAGCCAGCCGCTCGGCGGCCTCCGGTCCGCGATCGGTCTCCACCGCGTTGGCGAGCTTCCAGGCCGCCACGTTCGACGGGCCGAAGTGGCACAGCATGAAGTTCTTCTCGCCGGTGAACCCCGCGAGCGACTCTGCCTCGTCGAGATGGGTCTCCACGTCGGTCAGAGCCCCGTTGCGGGCGTGAGATGAGCCGCGATGAGGTGCAGCATGCCGCGCGCCTCGGCGGCAGTTGTGTCCCTGGCCGTCAGGCCGGCGGTGTCGGGCACGTCGGCCAGAGCCTCGACGACGGTCGTGAGTGCCCGCCGCCGCGCACCGATCCGGTTGAGGGTCATGGCCCGCCCGACCGCCATCACCGCGGCCATGTCGGCGCGCTCCAGCCGGCGGGCCGCATCCCACCCTCGGCGGGCGGCCGTCAGCGCCAGCTCGTGGTGACCCATCGTGCCGGCGAGCGTCCGGGCCATCTTGCACGCGACCACGAGGGCGGCCAGCGCCGTACGCCGCTCGTCGCCGGCACCACGAGCTGCATAGACGTGCAGCTCGCCGACCAGGTCACCCAGCCGGTTGCCCGCGATCCCGTCGTAACGGACCTGGTCGGCCGCAGCGTTCGCCATATCCGCCAGCTCCACGAGCTGCGCCAGCGGACGGGTCGGGACGTCGGGCGCGTCGTCGAGCGTCGAGTCGTGCAAGGCCACCGTCAACGCCGGGATCGCCGACGCCGCAGCCAACGACCGTCGATCCGGCGCCACCTCGGGCATCCCGGTCAGGTCGATCGGCGAGCACCCCAGCGCGTAGGCCAGATCCTCGATCAGCCCTCGGCGGCTGAACGACCGCTCACCGTTCTCCAGCATCGACAGGTACGACTTCGAGATCCCCGCCAGGTCCGCGGCGTGCTGCAACGAC
>MKJX01000126.1 GCA_001942415.1 Pseudonocardia sp. CNS-139 | reverse complement strand
CTGGTGCTGATCGGCGCCAACGACCCCGAGGCGATGCTGCGGCACACCGACGAGTGCCGCGAGCTGGGCATCCCGTTCGCCGCCGACCCGTCGCAGCAGCTCGCGCGCATGGAGGGCCCGGAGATCCGCCGGCTCGTCGAGGGCGCCCGCTACCTGCTCACCAACGACTACGAGTGGGAGCTGCTGCTCCAGAAGACCGGCTGGACCGAGGCCGACGTCGCCTCGCGCGTGGAGATCCGCATCACCACCCACGGCGAGAAGGGCGTGGAGATCTACGGCGCCGAGCAGGTGAGCGTCGGCGTGGTGCCCGAGACCGGCAAGGTCGACCCCACCGGCGTCGGCGACGCGTTCCGAGCCGGTTTCCTCGCGGCCGTGACCGGCGGGCTCTCGCTGGAACGGGCCGCCCAGCTCGGCTCCCTGATCGCGGTGCAGGTCCTGGAGACCGACGGCCCGCAGGAGTGGACGTGGGACCGCACCACCGGCGTCACCCGGCTGCGTGAGGCGTACGGCCCCGAGGCGGCCGCCGAGATCGAGCCCCTGCTGCCCGCCTGACACGCCGGTCGGGGGCCGACCCGGCCGCGTGGATCGGCCCCCTCCTCGGCTACGCTCTACGCGAGGTCGAAGGCGCGCCCCGAGCGTGCCCGGCCGAGTGGATCCGGGACGAGGGTGGGAGGCGGCGAGCAGTGGGCCGAGCACAGCGCGGGGGAGTACGCCGCGGTCCGATGCGGCGGGTGGTCCAGCTGGCCGGTCTGGCCCTGCTGGTCGTTCCCCTCACCACCGGCTGCTCGGTGCAGGACGTCCTGCGCTTCGGCTGGCCGGGCGGTGTCACCCCGCAGGCCGAGGCCATGCGCGAGCTGTGGACGTGGTCGGCGGTCGCCGCGCTGATCGTGGGCGTGATCACCTGGGGCGCGATGTTCTGGGCGATCGCGTTCCACCGCAAGCGCAAGGGCGACGACGACACCCCGCCCCGCCAGACCCAGTACAACCTGCCGGTCGAGATCGTCTTCACGGTTGTCCCGACGATCATCGTCGCGGTCCTGTTCGGGTTCACCGTGAACGTGCAGAACTACGTCGACGCGGACGTCCCGAACCCGGACGTCCGCGTGGACGTCACGGCGTTCCAGTGGAACTGGCGCTTCGACTACCCGGACACCCGCACGCCGGACGGCTCCCCGGTCAGCACGCAGGCACCAGCGAGACGATCCCGCTGCTCGTGCTGCCGACCGAGCGGCGCATCGAGTTCACCCAGCGCTCCAACGACGTGATCCACAGCTTCTTCGTGCCGGAGTTCCTGTTCAAGCGGGACGTCTTCCCGATGCCCGAGGTCAACGACCAGGACAACGTCTGGCAG
>MKJX01000125.1 GCA_001942415.1 Pseudonocardia sp. CNS-139 | reverse complement strand
GCTGCTTGTGCGCGGCCATGCAGTCGTCCTGCACCAGGTAGTCCCCGCCGTGGTGCCCCAGCACGGCCCCCAGCGCGGTCAGCGCCACGATCGCGACCCGCCGCACCTCGACCACCGCCGAACCTGCAGCCGGGCCCGCGGCCGGACCCGTCGCCGTGCCAGCTGCCGAACTGGGCGCCATCAGCGGGCTCCGCTCTGGCTGCGGCACAGGCCGCAGTGCTGGCCGTGCACGCACGACATGCAGTCGCACATGCACCCGACCCCCGCCAGCACCCGCACCAGCGGGCGCAGGACCGCCAGGAGCCGCATCAGCCGTTCCCCCGCCCGCCGTTGGCCTTCTCGGCCATGGCCTGCTCCATCGCCGCGTTCGCTGCGGCGATGTACTCCTCGGGGCTGACGGTCTTGTGGGACTCGTTGTACTCGTCCTCGTCCGGGTTCCAGATCTGGTTCTTGCTCGACCACATGTCGGATCTCCTGCTGTCCTCACCCCGTGTAGGGGTGATCGGTGGGAGGTCCGGCCCGGTGGGAACGTCTTGGCGGAGGTTGACCACCGGCCCGGACCGTGGGTGCTCGCTGCTCGGGCACCTCGCCCAACCGGCCGCAGCTGTGGCGGCCGGCTCGACGTGGCGCCCGTTCAGCCATGTCCCGGCGGCGGAACGGCGGTGACGATGTGCGCGCTGGCCTGCCCGAAGGGCTCCACCGCGAACCCGAGCTCGGCCAGCACGTCGGCGACCGCGTAGTTCATGCCGTCTTGCACGGCGACGTAGCGGTCGTAGCCGCGGACGTGATCACGGGCCATCCGGTGGTGCTGGGCCCACGTCACGATCACGCCGTCACGGCCGCCGTAGCCGAAGTTGGGAGTCAGGCACACCCCGCCAAGCGGGGACCGGGCGGCGCAGTCGTGCAGCACGAACCCGGCCTCGACCAGCGCGGTAGCGACCTCCCGCGCCAGCACCGCACCCGGGTGAGCATCCCGGGCGACATGGAGGCCGTGGCTCAACCGGCTCAGCTGCTGGTCGAGGAACCCGGCGAACGCCTTCTCCGCCGGCGAGATCCGCGGCTCGATCGTTCCGTTCTCGCCGCGGACGCCGTACACGTTCTCGATGACATCGACGTGCTCCCACGTGTCGCCCTCCGGCGGGGACGCCTCGTAGCAGTCCGCCTGATCGGCGAAGGGCCCGGCAAGCACGCGGCCATCGCCCACAACCCACCACGCCGCCAGGCCGCCGTGCCCGCTCGTGCTGGTTCCGTCGCTACCAGTCACGGCTGCTGCCCTCCGCCCGCCACGTCCCGCCGCAGCGCGGGCATGAACGCCTCTGCGAGCTCGTTCAGCTCCGCCACCAGCGCGGCCAGCCGCGCCGGCGC
>MKJX01000124.1 GCA_001942415.1 Pseudonocardia sp. CNS-139 | reverse complement strand
CTGCCATCGGCCGGGCCGTAGCAGGCCCCCCGGCACCACCAGCATGTACGACTCGCAGAAGGTGAGGGAGTAGTCCCTGGTATGCGGCGACAGCTGCGGTCGGGCCCACTGCACGGTCGCGCCGCGGCGCCGCGCAGGGCTCCGGCCCGGTAGAGCTCGGTGCGGGCATCTAGATTAGCTAGCGGCATTGTTTCCGAGCGGCTTCGGCGCCGTCTGACTGGGTCAGGAGCCCGTTCGAGTCGACAGGGGTCGCGGCGGAAGTTGAGCTGAGTAAGTTGTGTCGCGATGATGGCCTCGAAGAGCCTGTAACGCGTAGCCTGTGGTAGCCGAGTCGATGGTCGACGAAACGATTGGCCGGCTACTAGGGGTTCGAGTGACGAGCGACGCATCAACCTCACGCGGCGCCTCCGGTGGCGGCGGTCCCGAACGACCTGATGACCCGAGCGACGGTCCGAGGACGGACGTCCAGATGGATCCTGACCTCGAGAAGACGGCCAGCCGCGCCACCATCGTCGGCGTTCGCATCTCCCGAACGACACTGTGGTGGACCGCCGGCGGAGTCGTCGTGGCAGCACTCGCCGCGGTCGTCGCCGTGCTGCAACTCGTCACCTCGGCGCCATCCTCAGCTGACCCGAACTCTGGAAACGTCGCCAGAGTCGAGGAAGCGAGTGACCACAATGACGTGAGTATCAATGGCATGGACAACGAGGCGATCGTCTCCGGTGACAGTGATAACAATCGAGTGATAATCAACGGCGAGCGCAGTAGGGCCGGTGTCTCCGGTGACAGTGACAACAGTCGCGCTATTGTGGGTGGCATTGGCGGCGTCGTCCTTCAAGAGCTGGCTTCCTGCGTGACGGGCCGCGAGGAGAACTGTGACCTGACCATCCAGCTAGCGTCAGAGGCCGTATGGCCGCCGCTTGAGACTTCGTTCGAGTGTACGGTCCAGGAGCCGGCTTTCGGGATAGAGAGGTATTACCTGTCCTGTCCTTCCGGGGACTTGAAGTACTTCGTGTTTTGGCGGCCGCCCGGAACGTCCGGAACACCGATAGCCAATCATCTGGCGTCAATCCTCGAGTCACCTTCGGTCAAGGATTTCCGAATCGGGGGCCTTCCGGAGCCGGTTGGCCTCGTAGTGGTCGGGACCCAGAACCAAGATTCCGGAGCGATCCAAATATGTATGTGGGAGTATTCTGACTTCCCCGTGGCGATGGCCGTTGAAGGCCCAGCCAACGCCGTAACGCAGCAAGTATGCGATAGCCGATCATTCCTGGATAGGGCGGACATGGCGACTCAGCTTGGGCCATCCTGACCGACGCCTCGGGTCGCGACGATGCGCTTCGTCATCCCTCGATGCGTGCCGTGACATGGATCTCG
>MKJX01000123.1 GCA_001942415.1 Pseudonocardia sp. CNS-139 | reverse complement strand
GCCCTCGCCCAGCTTGTACAGGTTCAGGTAGTGCCGCTGCTTGGGGTCGTCGTGCGTGCCCAGCACGAACACGCCCGGGCTCGGCTTCGCCTTCACCACGTAGTCGACGATGCCGCCCAGCTCGCGCAGCCGGTCCACGTCGTAGCGGGTGGTCAGCTCGTCGACGTGGCCCTCGTGGTCCCAGCCGTTCATGCCGCGCTTGGGCACCGTGAGCCCGAACGCGTTGGCGACGATCGCCTGCTCGAACGAGATCTTCGTGCCGTCGGCGAAGCTCGTGACCATGTACGGGTCCTGGCCCCAGCGCTCGGCGAACGCCTTCTGCGTGGTGGGGGTGCGGTACTCGTCCTGCAGGCCCTTGATGTTGCCCGCGACGAGCGGCGTGACGCCCAGGCCCTGCACGAACCGGATGAGGTTGGCCTGCACGCCCGGCTGGTCGCCGTCGCAGCCGGTGAGCACCACGCCGGCGGCGCGGGCGCGGTGCGCCAGCAGCGGGCCGACCGTGCCGTCCAGCTCGGCGTTCATCGTGACCATCGGCAGGCCGCGCTCGATCGCCGCGACCGTGACCCGGGCGCCGAACTCGACCGCGCCCGTCACGTCGACAACGCAGTCCAGCTGCTCGGCCTTGAGCAGCTCGAACGCGTCCTCCAGGACGGCCGGGGTGCCCTTGGCGATCGCGGCGTCCAGCTCGGCGGCGTCCGCGACGCGCACGGGCTCCTGGCCGGCCTCGGTGTAGCCGCGCTCGGCGTTGGCGAGCGTGCGGTTCGCGATCGCGACCAGGCGCATGCCCGGCACCGAGTTGACGATCTGGTTGGCCAGCCCGCGGCCCATGAACCCGGAGCCGATCATGCCACGCGGATCGGCCGGTTCTCGGCCTCGCGCTTCTTGAGCGCGCTGTCCAGGATGATCATCGGGCCGTCACCGAGACCTCGGAGAGCAGCGGCCAGCTCGCGTCCTTCTCGGACACGAGCACCGGCGGGATCGGCCAGTCGATCCCCAGCTCCGGGTCGTCCCACCGCAGGCCGCGCTCGGCGCCGGGCGTGTAGGCGGTGCTGACCTGGTACATGACCTCGGCCTTGTCGGTCAGGGTCAGGTAGGCGTGCGCGAAGTTGCGCGGCACGTACATCGCCGTGCGGTTGTCCTCGGTCAGCTCCGCACCGAACCACTTGAGGTAGGTGGGCGACTCCGGACGCAGATCCACGATCACGTCGTAGATCGCGCCGCGGTAACAGCGGATCAGCTTGGTCTCGGCGTTCGGCTCCAGCTGGTAGTGCAGCCCGCGGAGCGTGCCGGCCTTGTGGTTGAACGAGATGTTGGCCTGCTCGACCAGCGGTTCGAGGCCCGCGTCGATGAACTCCTGACGGCAGAACGCCCGCGCGAAGAATCCGCGGTCGTCCTCCAGGAGTTT
>MKJX01000122.1 GCA_001942415.1 Pseudonocardia sp. CNS-139 | reverse complement strand
CAGCCGCAGCACCGACGCGACGTGCGGCGCGTCCTTCGTAGGCGACGGTGGGTTCTGGGGGTCGGTCATCTGGCCCTCACTCTCGGAATGGCGGAGGCGAGCACGGCCACGACCAGGCCGATCCCCACCGCCCACAGCACGATGAACGGGTCGTCGATCAGCGACAGCGCCACGGCGCCGAACGCGAGCACGCCCGCCCACAGGTAGATCAGCAGCACCGCCCGGCGCTGGCTGTGGCCGATCTCCAGCAGCCGGTGGTGCAGGTGCATCTTGTCCGGCGAGAACGGGCTCAGGCCCTTGCGGGTGCGCCGCACGACGGCCATCACCAGGTCCAGCACCGGCACGAACACCACCGCCGCCAGCACCAGCAGCGGTGCGAACAGCGCGAGCACGTCGGAGCCCGAGCCGCCGCCGCTGTAGAACAGCTTGCCCGACGCGCTCGTCGTCGCGGCCGCGAGCAGCAGCCCGATCAGCATCGAGCCGGAGTCGCCCATGAAGATGCGCGCCGGGTTGAAGTTGTGCGGGAGGAAGCCGAGGCAGGCCCCGAACAGCACCACCGCGATCAGCGTCGGCGAGTACGCCGAGGGGTCGTTGCCCACCCGGCTGACCAGCCCCAGCGTGAACAGGCCGGTCGCGGCCGCGGCGATCATGCCGATCCCGGCCGCCAGCCCGTCCAGCCCGTCCACGAAGTTCATGGCGTTGACCAGCGAGACCGTGAGCAGCACGGTCAGCATCACGCCCTGCTCCTGGCCGAGGCTGACGATCGAGCCGCCGTCCCACGGCACCCAGAACGCCAGCCACTGCACGCCGAACAGCACGATCACGCCGGCCGCGGTGATCTGGCCGGCGAGCTTCGTCAGCGCGTCGAGGTCGTACCGGTCGTCGAGCGCGCCGACGCCCGACAGCAGCACGCTCGCCAGCATCACGCCCAGCACCTCGGGCGAGTAGTCGAACGCCAGGCGCAGCGCCGGGAGCTGGTAGGCCATCCCGACCCCGGCCAGCACCCCGCCCAGCATCGCGAGCCCGCCCCAGCGCGGCGTCGGCGTCGTGTGGACGTCGCGGCCGCGCGGCCAGCGACCGCGCCGAGCCGCAACGCCAGCATCCGCACGAGCCCGACCAGCAGGAACGTGATGACCGCCGCCGTCAGGCCGGCGAGCAGGTACTCCCGGACCGGCAGGACGAGGCTCTGCCCCACCATGCGCGCTCCCCGCTCTCGGGTCGGTCCCGGGTCAGGGGCGCGGGTAGGCGGGGAAGCGCGCGACCAGGGCCGAGACCTCCTCGGCGACGGCCGCCAGCTCCGCGTCGCCCGCCGGGGTGCCGTGCTCGGCGCGGACGGCCCGGCCGAGCAGCGACCCGACCTCCGCCATCTCGGCCTCCGTCATCCCCTGGGTCGTGACGCTCGGCGAGCCCACCCGCAGCCCGGACGGCTTGAGCGGCGGCGCCGGGTCGTACGGGATCGCGTTCTTGTTCAGGGTGATGCGCGCGGCGTCGCTGCGGATCTCGGCCTGGTCGCCGCTCACGCCGAGCGGGCGCAGGTCGACCAGCGCGAGGTGGGTGTCGGTGCCGCCGGAGACCGGCCGCATGCCCTCCGCCTCCAGGCTCTTGGCCAGCGCCTGGGCGTTGGCGATGACCTGCGCGGCGTAGGCCTGGTACCCGGGCTGGGCGGCCTCCCGCATCGCGACGGCCTTGGCCGCGACACCGTGCATCAGCGGCCCGCCCTGCGAGAACGGGAAGACGGCCTTGTCGATCGCCTTCGCGTGCTCGGCCTTGGCCAGGATCATGCCGCCGCGCGGGCCGCGCAGCACCTTGTGAGTGGTGGCCGTGACGACGTCGGCGTAGGGCACCGGCGACGGGATCGCCTTGCCCGCGACCAGGCCGATGAAGTGCGCGGCGTCCACCACGAGCTTGGCGCCGACCTCGTCGGCGATCTCCCGGAACGTGGCGAAGTCGATGAGCCGCGGGTACGCGGTGGCGCCTGCGATGATCATCTTGGGCCGGTGCTCGCGGGCCAGGTCGCGGACCTGGTCGTAGTCGATCAGCTCGCTGTCCTGGCGGACCGTGTAGGGCACGGCGTTGAACCACTTGCCGGAGAAGCTGACCTTGCTGCCGTGCGTGAGGTGCCCGCCCTGCTTGAGGTCCATGGCGAGGACCGTGTCGCCGGGCGCGGTGAACGCCGCGTAGACGGCGAAGTTGGCGGACGCACCGGAGTGCGGCTGCAGGTTGACGTGGTCGGCGCCGAACAGTTCGCGCGCACGGGCGTTGCCGATCTCCTCCGCGCGGTCGACCACCTCGCAGCCGCCGTAGTAGCGGCGGCCGGGGTAGCCCTCGGCGTACTTGTTCGACAGGGTCGAGCCGAGCGCGGCGAGCACCGCGGGGCTCGTGAGGTTCTCGCTGGCGATGAGCTGGAGTCCGCCGCGCAGGCGAGCCAGCTCGTCGAGCACCACTCCCGCGATCTCGGGGTCCTGGTGCTGCAGCGCGTCGAAGTCCGGGCCCCAGAAGGGGGTGCTCTGCTCACTCACGCTTCGCTACGGTACCCGGCGCCGGCACGCGGACCTGCGCCGACGTCGAGAGCGGTGATCACTTTTGTTGCCACTGCTCTCACACTATGCAACACTCCCGACATGTCCGCCGCCGGAACGCGCGCCCGGGTGCGCGCCGAGCTCACCCGCGAGATCGCCGACGTCGCCCGGAGGCACCTCGCCACGCAGCGCCGCCGCGCTCTCGCTGCGCGCCGTCGCGCGGGAGATGGGGATGGCCAGCTCGGCCGTCTACCGCTACTTCCCCAGCCGCGACGACCTGCTGACCGCGCTCATCGTCGACGCGTACGACGCGCTCGGGGCCGCCGCCGAGGCGGCCGAGGCGGCCGCCCCCCGCGACGACCTGCGCGGCCGCTGGCGCGCGGCGTGCACGGCGGCCCGAGAGTGGGCGCTGGCGCACCCGCACGAGTACGCGCTGCTCTACGGCTCGCCGGTGCCCGGCTACGCGGCCCCGGAGACGACCATCGCCCCGGCCGCGCGGGTGGGCATCCTGCTGTGCGGCGTGGTGTCCGACGGCGTCACGTCCGGCGCGGTCGGCCCGGCGCCGGACGGCGAGGACGCCGGCGCCACCCTCACGCCGGGCGTCGCCGTGCAGATGGGCCTGCCCGCGTCGCTCGGCCCGCGCGCCGTGATGGCGTGGAGCGGCCTCTACGGCGCGATCAGCTTCGAGCTCTTCGGCCACACCCACAACGTGGTCGACGACAAGGAAGCCCACTTCGAAGCGACGGTGAACCGCCTGGCCGACCTGGTAGGCCTCCCGTAGCCACGGCACACACCTCCCGTACTCCGCACACACGTCAGGACGTGTGTGCGGAGTGCCGGAGGTGTGTGCGGTCGCTCAGCTCATCAGCATCTCGCGGCCCAGCACCTCGGCCACCGCGCCCGTGCTGACCGCGCCCTCGCGCAGGACGCGCGGGTCGTCGCCGGTCAGGTCGACCACCGTGGACGCGATCGGCTCGCCGGACGGGCCGCCGTCCAGGTAGACGGCCACGCTCTCGCCCAGCTGCGCCTCCGCCTCGGCCGCGGACGCGGCGGGCGGGGAGCCGGAGATGTTCGCGCTGCTCACGGCCATGGGGCCGACCTCACGCAGCAGTTCGAGCGCCACCGGGTGCAGCGGCATCCGCAGCATCACGGTGCCCTTGGTGGAGCCGAGGTCCCAGTTCAGCGACGGGGCGTGCGGCAGCACGAGCGAGAGGCCGCCCGGCCAGAACGCCTCGATGAGGTCGCGGGCGGCCTTCGGCACGCCGAGCACCAGCCCGTCGATCGTCGTCCAGGAGCCGACGAGCACCGGCACGGGCATGTCCGGACCGCGGTGCTTCGCCCCGAGCAGGGACCGCACGGCCGACGCGCTGAACGCGTCGCAGCCGATGCCGTAGACCGTGTCGGTCGGGAGCACCACCAGCCGTCCGGCGCGGACGGCACGCGCCGCGGCGGCCAGCCCCTCCGTGCGTTCGGCCGGCACCGCGCAGTCGTACTTGGAAGCCACGCCGGGAGCCTACGAGCCCTCCGGAACACGCCGACGGGCGGTCGCGAACCGGGGGCGCCCGGCCAGGTCGTGGTGCTCCTCGACGTCGGTGAGCACCCGCCGGCGGCGCAGCAGCGCGGGCACCGCCTCGCCGTGGGTGTCGTCGTGCTCGATCGCGAGCGCCCCGCCGTAGCGCAGCAGCCCGGCGGCCGCGCCGACGACGGCCCGGATGACGTCGAGCCCGTCGGGGCCGCCGAACACCGCGAGCGGCGGGTCCCACGCGGCGACCTCCTGCGGCACCGGCGTGCCGTCGGGCACGTACGGCGGGTTGCACAGCACGAGGTCGACGCGCGACTCCAGGTCGACGAGCAGGTCCGGCGCCCGGACGTCCGCCGCGTGCAGCGTGACGGGCGTGCCGCCGGCGGCGGCGTGGGCGGCGGTGTTGCGCTGCGCCCACGTGAGCGCGATCGCGTCGACGTCGACGGCGTGCACGGCGCGTCCGGGCGGGCGGCCGCCACCGCGATCGCGAGCGCCGCGGTACCCGTGCACAGGTCCACGACCAGCGGCGACACGATGCCGTCGAGCGCGCGCAGCCCCCATTCGAGAAGCAGCTCCGTCTCCGGGCGGGGGGTGAACACGCCAGGCCCGACGGCCACCTCGACGGGCCCGAGCACGGCCGTGCCGAGCAGGTGCTGCAACGGCTCGCGGGCGGCCCGGCGCGCGACGAGGGCCCGCAGCCGCTCGACCACGGCCTCGTCCACGAGCGGATGCAGCATCAGCCGCCCGCGCTCCACCCCGGCGACGTGCGCGGCGAGCAGCTCGGCGTCGACGCGCGGGGACGCGATGCCGGCGGCGGCCAGCACGCGCTCGGCCTCCATGACGGCGAGCCGCAGCGGCTGCCGCGTCACGCCCGCCCCCGTTGCAGCAAAGCCACCCTCATGCAACGAGGCTGCGTGAGGGTGGCTTTGCTGCACACCGGCGAGCGGGTCACGCGCCCACGGCCTCCGCGCGGTCGGCCTTCTGCAGCGCGGCCAGCACGTCGTCCAGGTCACCGTCGAGCACCGCGGACAGGTTGTAGGCCTTGTAGCCGACGCGGTGGTCGGAGATCCGGTTCTCCGGGAAGTTGTACGTGCGGATGCGTTCGGAGCGGTCGACGGTGCGCACCTGCGAACGGCGTTCCGCGGACGCCTTGGCCGCGGCCTCCTCCTCGGCCAGCGCCTGCAGCCGGGAGCGCAGCACCTCCATGGCGCGCGCCCGGTTCTGCAGCTGCGAGCGCTCGTTCTGGCAGCTCACGACGATGCCGCTGGGCAGGTGGGTGATCCGGACGGCGGAGTCGGTGGTGTTGACGCTCTGCCCGCCGTGGCCGGACGAGCGGAACACGTCGATGCGCAGGTCGTTCTCGTCGATCTCGACGGCGGTGTCCTCGCCGGCGTCCGGGTAGACGAGCACGCCGGCCGCGGACGTGTGGATGCGGCCCTGCGACTCGGTGACCGGCACCCGCTGCACGCGGTGCACGCCGCCCTCGAACTTGAGCGCCGACCAGACACCGTCGGCCACCGGCTCGCGGGTGCGCACGGAGATCGTGACGTCCTTGTACCCGCCCAGGTCGGACGGTACGGCGTCGAGCACCTCGGTCTTCCAGCCGCGGCGCTCGGCGTAGCGGGTGTACATGCGGACGAGGTCGCCGGCGAACAGGGCCGACTCCTCGCCGCCCTCCCCCGACTTGACCTCCAGCAGCACGTCGTCGCCGTCGTGCGGGTCGCGCGGCACGAGCAGCTCGGCCAGGCGCCGTTCCAGGCCGGGGACCTGCGCGGCGAGCTGGTCGGCCTCGGCCCGGAACGTGGGGTCCTCGCCGGCCAGCTCGCGGGCGGTGGCGGCGTCGGCGCGGGTGGCGGCCAGCTCGCGGGCGACGGCGACGATCGGGCCCAGCTCCGCGTAGCGGCGGCCGAGCTTGCGCGCGGTGGCGGCGTCGGCGTGCACGCTCGGGTCGGCGAGCCGCAGCTCCAGCTCGGCGTGCTCGGCGAGCACGGCGTCGACGGACGGTGCGGTCATGAGCTGGGCCTCCTCTCACCCGTGTCACCTGATCGGGCGGTCACCTCATCGGGAGGTGGTCCGGACATGCGGACGCGCCCGTCGACTCCGACGGGCGCCGTGGGGCACAGCTACTTCTTGCCGGGGCGCTTCCCGTAGCGCGCCTCGAACTTGGCGACGCGGCCACCGGAGTCCAGGATCTTCTGCTTGCCCGTGTAGAACGGGTGGCAGGCCGAGCAGACCTCGACGGTGATCGCCCCGCTGTCCTTGGTGCTGCGGGTGGTGAACTGGTTGCCGCAGCCGCACGTGACCTGCGTGTCCACGTACTCGGGGTGAATGCCAGAACGCACGTTGGTTCCTCTCGAAGTGGCGCCGGGTCCCCGCGGTGCGCGAGGTGAACCGGAGCCGGAGCGTGACGGGTCATTCAACCACCCGGGCCGCCCGCGGATTCCGCGGCGGCCGGGAGGTGGCGTTCGCGCAGGTCAGTCGTTGTCCGCGCCCGGGGTGCTCTTCGCGACCTGCATCAGGAACTCGATGTTGGTGCGCGTCTTGCGGAGCTGGGTGAGCAGCAGGTCGATGGCCTGCTGGTCGTCCAGGGCCGCGAGCACCCGGCGGAGCTTGACCATCACGGCGTACTCGTCGGCCGACATCAGCAGCTCGTCCTTGCGGGTGCTGGAGTCGCCCACGTCGATGGCCGGGAAGATCCGCTTGTCGGCGATCTTGCGGTCGAGCTTGAGCTCGGCGTTGCCGGTGCCCTTGAACTCCTCGAAGATCACCGTGTCCATCGTGGACCCGGTCTCGACCAGCGCCGTCGCGAAGATCGTGAGCGAGCCGCCGTCCTCGATGTTGCGGGCCGCGCCGAGGAAGCGCTTCGGCGGGTACAGCGCCGTCGAGTCGACACCACCGGAGAGGATCCGGCCGGACGCGGGGGCGGCCAGGTTGTAGGCCCGGCCGAGGCGCGTGATGTTGTCGAGCAGCACGACCACGTCGTGGCCCATCTCGACCAGGCGCTTCGCCCGCTCGATCGACAGCTCGGCGACCGTGGTGTGGTCGGTCGGCGGGCGGTCGAACGTGGACGCGATGACCTCGCCCTTCACCGACCGCTGCATGTCGGTGACCTCCTCGGGCCGCTCGTCGACGAGGACGACCATGAGGTGGCATTCGGGGTTGTTGGTGGTGATCGCGTTGGCGATGTTCTGCATGATCGTGGTCTTGCCCGCCTTCGGCGGCGACACGATCAGCGCGCGCTGGCCCTTGCCCACCGGCATGACCAGGTCGATCACGCGGGTGGTGAGCCGGCTCGGCTCGGTCTCCAGGCGCAGCCGCTCGTTGGGGTAGAGCGGGGTGAGCTTGGTGAACTCGGGGCGGTTGCGCGCCGCGTCCGGGTCCTGCCCGTTGATCGAGTCGACCCGCACGAGCGGGTTGAACTTCTGCCGGGTCTGCTCGCCCTCGCGGGGCTCGCGCACGGCGCCGGTGATCGCGTCGCCGCGGCGCAGGCCGTACTTGCGGACCATCGACAGCGACACGTAGACGTCCGTGGGCCCGGCCAGGTAGCCGCTGGTGCGGACGAACGCGTAGTTGTCGAGGATGTCGACGATGCCGGCGACCGGCAGCAGCACGTCGCCGTCGCGCACCTCGGTGTCGATGTTGCCCTGGCCGCCCTGGCCGCCGCGGTCCCGGTCGCGGCCGCGGCGGCGGTCACGGAACCGGCGGCCGCGCCGGCCGCGGCCGTCGCCGTCGTCGTCCCCGTCGTCGTCGGGCCGGTTGTCGCGCGGGCCGCGGTTGTCGCCGCGGTTGTCGGGACGGTCGCCGCGGTTGTCGCCGCGGTTCTCACCCCGGTCGGAACGGTTGTCGCCGCGGCTGTTGTCGCGGCCCCCGTCCCGGCCTCCCTCGCGGCCGTCACGGCCGTTGCGGCCGTCCTCGCGGCGGGTCTCGGCGCCGCCCTCGGCGGGGGCGTCGGCCTGCTGGTCGGCGGCGCGGTTGTTGCGGCGGGTCTGGCGGCGGCGCCCGGTGCCCTGGCCCGGCTCGGCGCCGGTGTCCGGGGTGGTGGTCGTGGTCTCGGGGCCGGCGGTCTCGGTGGTCGTCACGTTCTCCGTGCCGGTCACGTCGGGGCCGGCGGCGGTGCTGGTCGGCGTGGTGGTCTCCGTGCTCGGTGCGGGGGTCGCCGCGGCGGCGCCCGCAGGGTCGTTCGTGGTCTCGGTCGTGCTGGTGATCGCGGTGGTGCCGGTGATCTCGGTGGTGTCGGCAACCGTGCCGTTCACGGCGGGCCGGGGCTCCGGGGCGCGGCGGGACGGGACGCGGCGCGGCGGCGGCGCGTGGGCGCCGGGGCCGGCTCGGCGGAGTTCTCGGCAGGGCCGGCGGGAGCGGCGTCGACGGATGCGGCACCGTTCACGGAGGGCGCGGGGGCGGATACCGCCTCGGCCGCGGCAGGGGCGGGCTCGGCGCCGTTCGCGGGCAGCTCGAGCTGGGCGGCCGGCGTGGCGGCGGCTCCCTGCTTCTCCTTGATCGCCTGGATCAGGTCACCCTTCCGCATCCCGGTGATGCCCGAGATGTTCAGCTCGGCGGCGAGCTGGCGGAGCTCCGCCAGCACCATGCCGGTGAGACCCCCCGCCTTGCGGGGTGCAGGTGCGGCCTCGGTGCTGACGAGATCGGTCTCGCTCACAGATGTCCTTCCTGACCGACCGGGCGTCGTGCCCTGGTCAGCGGATTCACACACTCGCCCGGACGGTGTGCCGGACGACTTGTCGGTCAACGGGTCGCGGGAGTAGCGGCCGCCCCGACAGGCAAGGGCGGCGATCGATGCGACGGTCGCGATGGAAGGCCGATCGGGCCGGAAACCGGTTCTGGCTCAGCGGAACACTCCGTGCGGAGCTGATCCGAAATCCAGAATTAGCAACCCGGCTCGAGTGGCCACGCGGATGCCGCGTGGATCGCCGTTGCGGTGCCGAGAGTAGACGCATCAGCGGCGGCCGGGCAACAACCCCCCTGCTCGGCGCGCCGGGCCAGGTTGGTGACCATCGTCCCAGCAACCTTCTCCCCTGGTACGAACGACGCTTTCGTCCGGCTCGGCCGGTGGCCGCGAGCCGCTAACCGATCTCCACACGGGCACCGCCGGCGTCCACCGCGAGCGGCCGCGGCGTGAACCCGTGGAGATCCACGTCACCCGGCAGCCCGCCGTCGGACGTCAGCGCGAGCACCGTGGGACCCGCACCGGAGATCACGGCCGGGACGCCGCGCGCCCGCAGCGCGTCGACGAGGTCGGCGGAGGCCGGGTAGGCCGGGCGCCGGTAGCCTGGTGGATGCGGTCCTCCGTGGCCGGCATCAGCAGCTCGGGCCGCTGGGTCAGGGCCAGCACGGCGAGTGCGCTGCGGCTGCCGGTGAACGCGGCGTCGGCCAGCGGGACCCGCTCGGGTAGCAGCCCGCGCGTGGTGCTGGTCAGCGACTCCGTTCCCGCGACGAGCGCCACCGGGCGGATGCCCGGGTGCGCGTCGAGTCGTACAGCGTGGAACCGCTCGGATGTATTCCCCGCCGTCTCCCACGCCACGACGAGCCCGCCGAGCAGGCTGGCCGCGGCGTTGTCGGCGTGGCCCTCCATGCCGGCCGCGACCTGCAGGACCGTGTCGCGCTCCAGCTCGGCGTCGCGGCCGGCGAGCACCACGGCCGCCACCGCGCCGGCCACCGCGGCCGCCGCCGAGCTGCCCAGCCCGCGCGAGTGCGGCACCGCGTTGCGGCAGCGCATCCGCAGGCCGCGCGGCGCGTCGCCGACGATCTCCCACGCCGTGCGCATCGCGCGCACGACGAGGTGCGCCTCGTCGCAGGGCACCTGCCCGGCGCCCTCGCCCTCGACCTCGACGACCACGCCGTCGGCCGCGACGGCGACCTCGACCTCGTCGTACAGGCCCAGCGCGAGCCCGAGCGCGTCGAAGCCGGGGCCGAGGTTGGCCGACGATCCCGGCACCCGCACCCGCACCTCGGCGGGACGGCCCATTACCGCAGCTCCAGCGCGTCCGCCACGCGCCCGGGTCGATCGGGACGACCGTCGGCTCCGGCGCGGCGAGCAGCGCTGTGTCCGGGTCCTTCAAACCGTGGCCCGTGACGGTGCACACCACGAGCGAGCCCTTCGGGAGCGACCCGTCGGCCACGGACTGCAGCAGCCCGGCCACGCTCGCCGCCGAGGCCGGCTCGACGAACACCGCCTCGCGCGCCGACAGCAGCCGGTACGCGGCGAGGATCTCCTCGTCCGTCACGGCCTTGAACTGCCCGTTCGACCCGTCGCGCGCGGCCATCGCACCGCCCCACGACGCGGGGTCGCCGATCCGGATCGCGGTGGCGATCGTCTCCGGGTTGCGCACCGGGGCCCCGTGCACGAGCGGCGCGGCGCCGGCGGCCTGGTACCCGAACATGCGCGGCGCGGCGTCGATCAGCCCGTCGGCGAGGTACTCGCGGTAGCCCTGCCAGTACGCGGTGATGTTGCCGGCGTTGCCCACCGGGAGGCAGTGCACGTCGGGGGCGCGGCCCAGCTCGTCGCAGACCTCGTACGCGGCGCTGGCCTGCCCGGCGATGCGGGTGGGGTTGACGGAGTTGACCAGCGCCGTGACCGGGTAGTCGGCGGCGGTCTTGCGGGCCAGCTCCAGGCAGTCGTCGAAGTTGCCGGTGACCTGCAGGATGCGCGCCCCGTGCGCGACGGCCTGGGCCAGCTTGCCGAGCGCGATCTTGCCCTGCGGCACCAGCACCGCACACGTCATGCCGGCGCGGGCGGCGTAGGCGGCCGCCGACGCCGAGGTGTTGCCGGTGGACGCGCACAGCACGCCCTGCTTGCCCTGCGCGAGCGCGTCGGTGACCGCCATCGTCATGCCGCGGTCCTTGAACGAGCCCGTCGGGTTGGCCCCGTCGATCTTGAGGTAGACGTCGCAGCCGGTCTCGCGGGACAGGTGCGGGGCCGGGAGCAGCGGCGTGCCGCCCTCGCCGAGCGTGACCACCGTCCAGCCCGGCTTGACGGGCATGCGGTCCCGGTAGGCCTCGATCACCCCGGGCCACGCGGTCGGGCGGGCGACGGTCATCCGGCTACTCCTTCTCGTCCCAGGTCCTCGACGCGGAGCACGCTGTCCACGGCCCGCACGGCGTCGAGCCCGGTGAGCACGCCCACTGTGGCGGCCAGCGCCGCCTCCGGCGCGGCATGCGTGACGACCACCAGCCGCGCGGACGGCTCGCCGTCGCCGCCGCCGGTCTGGCGGACCGCGGCGATGCTGACGCCGTGGTGCGCGAACTCCCCCGCGATCGCCGCCAGCACACCGGCGCGGTCGGCGACCTCCAGGCTCACGTGGTAGCGCGTCTGCACCGCGCCCATCGGGCGCACCGGCAGGCTCGCGTACGCCGAGTCGCGCGGCCCGCGGCCGCCGCCGACCCGGTTGCGGGCCACCGCGACCAGGTCGCCGAGCACGGCGCTCGCGGTGGGCGCGCCGCCCGCGCCCTGGCCGTAGAACATGAGCTGGCCGGCCGCCTCGGCCTCGACGAACACCGCGTTGAACGCGCCGTGGACGCTCGCCAGCGGGTGCGCGGCCGGGATCATCGCCGGGTAGACCCGCGCCGAGACGGCCTCCGGCGCCCCGGCGTCGGCGGGCACCCGCTCGCAGATCGCCAGCAGCTTGATCACGCAGCCGATCTCGGCGGCGGCCGCGATGTCACCTGCCGAGACCGACCGGATGCCCTCGCAGTGCACGTCGGCGGCCGTCACCCGGGTGTGGAAGGCGAGCGAGGCGAGGATCGCGGCCTTGGACGCGGCGTCGTAGCCGTCGACGTCGGCGCTCGGGTCGGCCTCCGCGTAGCCGAGCCGGGAGGCCTCCTCCAGCGCGTCGGCGTAGCTCGACCCGGACGCGGACATGGCGGAGAGGATGAAGTTCGTGGTGCCGTTGACGATCCCGGCGACGCGCGTGATCCGGTCGCCGGCCAGCGACTCGCGCAGCGGCCGCAGCAGCGGGATCGCACCGGCCACCGACGCCTCGTAGTAGAGGTCCACCCCGGACGCGTCGGCCGCCTCGGCGAGCACGGCGCCGTCCTCGGCGAGCAGCGCCTTGTTGGCCGTGACCACCGACTTGCCGGCCTTGAGCGCCTCCAGCAGCAGCGTGCGGGCCGGCTCGATGCCGCCGATCACCTCGACCACGACGTCGACGTCGTCGCGGGTGACGAGCCCGGGCGCGTCGGCCGTGACCAGGTCGCCCAGCTCGGCGTGCTTGTGCGGCCGGCGCACCGCGACCCCGGCCAGCTGCACGGGCGCGCCCGCGCGCGCGGCCAGCTCGTCGGCCTGCTCGTGCAGCAGCCGCACGACCTCCCGGCCGACCGTGCCGCAGCCGAGCATCGCGACCCGGATCGGTTTCACGACGACACCTCCAGCCGGAAGAGGTCCTCGGGCGTCTCGCGGCGCAGCAGCACCCGCGCCCGCCCGTCGCGCACCGCGACGACCGCCGGGCGCGGCAGCCGGTTGTAGGAGCTGGCCATCGAGTAGCAGTAGGCGCCGGTGGCGGCGACCGCCAGCAGGTCGCCGGGTGCGAGGTCGGCCGGCAGCCAGCAGTCGCGCACGACGATGTCGCCGCTCTCGCAGTGCTTGCCGACCACCCGGGAGAGCACCGCCTCGCCGCTGCCGTCGACCTCCGACGAGCGCGAGACGAGCCGGCAGTCGTACACGGCGTCGTAGAGCGCGGTGCGGATGTTGTCGCTCATCCCGCCGTCGACGCTCACGTACCGGCGGCCGGTCGCGCCACCGAGCGGCACGTCCTTGAGCGTGCCGACCTCGTAGAGCGTCACCGTGCCGGGGCCGGCGACGGCCCGGCCCGGCTCCACCGCGATCTGCGGGACGTCGAGGCCGGCCGCGTGGCTCTCGCGCTTGACGATCTCGCGCAGCTCCGCCGCCAGCTCGGCGACGTCCACCGGGGTCTCGTCGGCCCGGTAGGCGATGCCGAACCCGCCGCCGAGGTCGAGTGTGGTGAGCGCCGCGAGCGCGTGCCGCCGTGCTCCTTGTGCAGCTGCGCCAGGAACCGCACCACGCGGTGGGCGGCCACCTGGAAGCCCTCGGTGTCGAAGATCTGGCTGCCGATGTGGCTGTGCAGCCCGGCCAGCTCCAGCACGTCCGAGGCGAGCACCCGGCGCACGGCCTCGGCCGCGTCGCTCTCCTCGCCCGCCGTCAGCGAGAACCCGAACTTCTGGTCCTCGTGCGCCGTGGCGATGAACTCGTGCGTGTGCGCCTCGACGCCGACGGTGACGCGCACCATCACCGGCACGACCACCCCGCGCTCGCGGGCCACCGCGTCGAGCCGGGTGATCTCCAGGAACGAGTCGACGACGATCCGCCCGACGCCCGCCTCCACCGCCTCGACCAGCTCGGGGAGCGACTTGTTGTTGCCGTGCACCGCGATCCGCTCCGGCGGGAAGCCCGCCCGCAGCGCGACGGCCAGCTCGCCGCCGCTCGCGACGTCCAGGCTCAGGCCCTCGTCGGCGACCCAGCGGGCCACATCCGTGCACAGGAACGCCTTGGACGCGTAGTGCACCGCCTCCGCGCCGAACGCCGCGGCGAACTCCGCCGCCCGGGACCGGAAGTCGTCCTCGTCCACCACGAAGAGCGGGGTGCCGTACTCCGCCGCGAGCTCGCGGACGTCGACGCCGGCCACGCGCATCGCGCCGTCGGTCCCGCGCTCGGCATGGCGCGGCCAGACCGCGGGCGCCAGCTCGTCGAGCCCCGCCGCGCCGGATGGGCGCGGCCCGGCCGTCTCGGGCGGGACGGAGATGCCGGCGTGCAGGGGGCCCGCCGGGTGCGCGCGCGTGGTCACATCCGCTCCGGGGCGGTGACGCCGAGCAGCCCGAGGCCGTTGGCGAGCACCTGGCGGGCGGCCGCGCACAGCGCGAGCCTGGCCCGGTGCAGGTCGGTGGTCTCCTCGTCGCCCATCGGCAGCACGCGGCAGGCGTCGTAGAACTTGTGGTAGCGCTCGCCAGCTGCTCCAGGTAGCGCGCCACCCGGTGCGGCTCGCGCAGCTCCCCCGCCGACTGGGCGATCTCGGGGAACTCCCCCAGCGTGCGGATCAGGTCGCCTCGCGGGGGTGCGCCAGCAGCCCGTACGCGTCGCCCGGCGCGACCCCGAGCTCCGCGGCGTTGCGCTCCAGCGACGCCAGCCGCGCGTGCGCGTACTGGACGTAGAAGACCGGGTTGTCGTTGCTGCGCCGGACCAGCAGGTCCAGGTCGACGTCCAGCGGCGAGTCGACCGACGAGCGCACCAGCGAGTAGCGCGCGGCGTCGACGCCGACCGCGTCCACGAGGTCGTCCATCGTGACCGTGTTGCCGGCGCGCTTGCTCATCCGCACCGGCTGGCCGTCCTTGACGAGGTTGACCAGCTGCCCGATCAGCACCTCGACGACGGCCGGGTCGTCGCCGAACGCCGCCGCGGCCGCCTTGAGCCGGGCCACGTAGCCGTGGTGGTCGGCGCCCAGCATGTAGATGCACAGGTCGAACCCGCGCGAGCGCTTGTCGAGCAGGTAGGCCAGGTCGCCCGCGATGTAGGCGGGCGTGCCGTCGCTCTTGATGACGACCCGGTCCTTGTCGTCGCCGTGCTCGGTGCTGCGCAGCCACCACGCGCCGTCGGCCTGGTAGAGGCTCCCGGAGTCCTTGAGCCGCTGGACGGCCGCGTCGACCGCGCCGGACTCGTGCAGCGACTGCTCGTGGAAGTACACGTCGAAGTCGGTGCCGAAGTCGTGCAGCGCGCGCTTGATCTCGTCGAACATCATGCCGACGCGACCCGGCGGAACACCTCGCGCCGCTGCGCGTCCGGCAGGTCCGGCGAGCCCGGCTCGGCCGCGACGACCTGCCGCGCGATGTCGGCGATGTACGCCCCGCCGTACCCGTTCTCCGGCGTGGGGCGGCCCTGCGCGGCGGCGATCAGCGAGTCGACGAACCGGTCGATCTGCGCGCCGGCGTCGTTGAAGTAGTACTCGCGCGTGACCTTCGCGCCGCGGGCGGTGAGCACCCGGCCGAGCGCGTCGCCCACCGCGGCCCAGCGCGCCGCGCCCAGGTGCAGCGGGCCGGTCGGGTTGGCCGAGACGAACTCCAGGTTGACGTTGCGGCCCTCGTACTCCACACCCGTGCCGTACGACGCGCCGGCCGCGAGCACCGCGCCGACGATCGCGCCCTGCGCGTCGGCCGCGAGCCGGAGGTTGATGAAGCCGGGGCCGGCCACCTCGGCGCTCAGGATCCCGTCCTGCGCCGCGAGCGCCTCCGCCAGCCACGTGGCCAGCTCACGCGGCGGGACACCGGCCTTCTTCGCCGTGCGCAGGGCCACGTTGGTGGCGTAGTCGCCGTGCTCGGGCAGGCGCGGACGCTCGACGCCGACGTCGGCGGGGAGCGCGTCGAGGGCCAGGCCACGGCGCGTCAGCACGTCCGACGCGGTGGCACGGACCAGGTCTTCGAGCACTGCGGGGGTCACCGTTCGAGTCTATTCGCCGCCGCCGGCCGGCCCCGCGGCGGACGGAGAGCAGGTGCTGCTCACAGCGTTCTCAGGTAGCGCTCCTACACTCTGCTGCGTCCGGGTGACGGCCCGCAGTCTCCTATTGAAGGTCTGGACGATCGATGGTCAGCGGCAAGACGAGCAAGGCCGCCCGCAGCACGCGCGGCAGAACGGTCCAACGCCGATCCGTCCCGTGGGGGATGATCGCCGCCGTACTCGTGGTCGTGCTGTTCGCCGTCGCGGTGTTCGGCTACGCGTTCCTGCGCAACGAGGAGAACCAGGCGCGCGCCGACGCGCTCGCGCCGTTCACCCCGACCGCGCAGAACCAGGACCCGTCCACCCAGATCCCGGGCGTGCAGGTCGTCCCGTTCGAGGGCGGGCAGCACGTGGAGGCGAACCAGCAGGTCGCCTACACGCACATCCCGCCGATGGGCGGCAGCCACGACTACGCCTGGGCCGCGTGCAACGGCGTCGTCTACCCGGAGGCGCTGCGCAGCGAGAACGCGGTGCACTCCATGGAGCACGGCGCGGTCTGGATCACCTACAACCCGGACCAGGTCACCGGCGCGGCGCTCGACACGCTGCGGGCGAAGGTCGACAACCAGCCCTACACGCTGATGTCCCCGTACCCCGACCTGGACCAGCCGATCTCGCTGCAGTCGTGGGGCCACCAGCTCAAGCTGACCGACGCCAACGACCCGCGGATCGACCAGTTCATCACCGCGCTGCGGGTGAACCAGTACCAGCACCCCGAGCCCAACGCGAGCTGCAACGAGATCGGCCCCGGCGGCTTCTCCCAGGACTCGCCGCCGCCGTTCGCCCCGCCGCCGGCCCCGGGCGCGCCCGGCGCGATGCCCGAGACCGTGGAGGGCTCCGGCGTCGCCTCCGACACACCGCCCGCGGGCCAGTGACCACCGGCGTGGACGACCGGCCCGCCGCGCCGCCCGAGCAGCCGCAGGAGGCCCGCTGGGTGCGGCCGGCGCTGGCGGTCGCCGTCGCCGTCGGGCTGCTGCTCCTCGGCGCCGCCGGCGGGCTGCTGCTCGGCCTGCCCGGCGGGTCGTCCTCCGACGGGACGGCGCCCAGCGCGTCGACACCGGGTTCGCGCAGGACATGACCGTGCACCACCAGCAGGCCGTCGAGATGGCGTCCTGGGAGCGCGACCACACCACCGACCCGGTGCTCGCCCAGCTCGCGTCCGACATCGAGGCCACCCAGACCGGCCAGATCGGCCGCATGCAGGGGTGGCTGGAGCTGTGGGGCGCCGGCGCCTGCCGACCGGCGGGTTCATGGGGTGGATGACGGACCCGGCCACGGGCGGGCTGCACGGCCACGCGGCCGGCACGACCGGCCCGGTGCCCACGATGCCGGGCATGGCCAGCTCCTCGGAGCTGGCCGCCCTGCGCGCCGCGTCCGGCCCCCAGCTCGACGTGATGTTCCTGCAGCTCATGCTCCGCCACCACGAGGGCGGGGCCGAGATGCTCCGCTACGGCGCCGAGTACGCCGCCGTCCCGCAGGTGCGCAACCTCGCGACGCAGATGCTCCGCTCCCAGACCGCGGAGAACGACTACATGCGGCAGCTCCTCGCGCAGCGCGGGGCCCAGCCGCTGCCGGGGTAGATCGGGGCGTGCTGTAGGGTCTTCTCCAGACGCCGCCCCCGTAGCTCAGGGGATAGAGCACCGCCCTCCGGAGGCGGGTGCGCAGGTTCGAATCCTGCCGGGGGCACAGAACAGCTCAGATTTCCGCAGGTCAACCGCGTCCTCTCCGCGTAGAAGGTGCGAGCACGCCCGGCTCACGCCGCCCATCTTGATCACCACGGCGGGCCGGGTCCCGCGGACCGAGCAGGACGATGTAGGCGAACAGCATCCCCATGACGGCGACGCCTGCCCACATGGCCTGTTGCCAGCCGTCGACGAAGGACTGCTGAGCGGCCCGGACGATCTGCTGCGCGTGGGAACCGGAGTCGCCCGTGATCCCGACTGCGTTGGCGATGCCTTCGCGGGCGATGTCCGCAGCCCTCTCGGGGACGCCGCGCAGCCGGTCGTCGATCGCGTCGCGGTAGCCGGCGGACAGGAGCGCGCCCAACATGGCGACGCCCAGCGCGGTGCCGAACTCGCGGGTGATGTCGTTGAGTGCGGAGGCGACGCCCTGCTTCTCACGCGGCAGCGAGCTGGTGATGGCCCCGGTGGAAGGCGTCATGGACAGGCCCATGCCGATGCCCATGGCAAGCATTCCCGGCAGGATGGTCAGGTAGCCGCCGTCCACAGAGACGAACAGCGCCATCAGCCCCAGGCCCACACCTGCCATGGCGATGCCCACGGCCATGGTCGAGCGGGAGCCGATCCAGGCGGCCGCCCGGGGAGCCAGGCCGGAGGTCGCCATCATCATGACGGCCATCGGCATCATGGCCGCTGTCGAAAGCAGTCCCGACCAGCCGAGCACCGCCTGGAAGAACGGGAACAGGACGACGGCGATACCCGCCTGGACGCCGAAGACCACCAGCAGCGTCATCGAGCCGCCCGCCAGGCCGCGCTCCCGGAACAGGCGGACGTCCAGCAGTGCCGTGTCCCGGCGGTGCAGCCCCCAGGCCACGAAGCCGACGCAGGCGATGACGCCGACGGCAAGGCTGGTCAACGTCGCGGCGGCGGTCCAGCCGCGCTCGGGCCCTTCCTGCAGGACGAAGATGAGGCCGGCGACGGCGACGGCGGAGAGCAGCGCGCCGACGGTGTCGAAGGAGTGGGCCGCGCGCTCGCGAGAGTCGGGCACCGACTTCCACGTCATGCCCAGGGCCACGACGACCAGGGCCACCGGCAGCAGGAACAGCCAACGCCAGTCCGCGACATCGACCAGGAGGGCGGACAGGAACATGCCCAGGATGCCGCCACCACCCGCGACGCCGGTCCACACGCCGATCGCCTTGTCGCGCTGCTCCTCGGGGAAGGTGGAGGTGATGACAGCAAGGGTGATCGGCATGATCACAGCTGCGCCGACACCACCGGCCACCCGGGCCGCGATCATGACCTCGGCGGTCGGGGCCAGGCCCGCCACGACGTGCGCCACACCGAAGACGACGAGTCCGGCGATCAGCATGGGCTTGCGGCCCAGGCGATCACCGATCGCGCCGAGCGGCAGCAGCAGCGCGGCCAGGGCCAGGGTGTAGACGTGATGATCCACAGAACCGTGTTGTGTGAGGCCCCGAACTCGACGGCCATGTGGGTCTGGGCGACGTTCAGCCCGGACACCGACGCGATGACGGCCATCAGCGCGATGGAGACGGCGATCAGCACGGTGCGCAGCTGACGCGCGTCCGGTGCCTCCCGTGCAGCCTGGTTCGGACTCATGGATTCCTCTCGTGAACGGGCATGGGGAATTTCGGCGTCGGACCAGCGGCGGCGCCCCGACCTGAGCGGTCACGTTAGGACAGGGATTGCATCAGGGGCATATCATCTTGCCTATGACGCATGAAGATGGCGCGCTGGACAGCCTCGTGCGCAAACGCATCCGCGCTCTGCGGGTCGCGCAGGGCTTGTCCCTGGAGGACCTGGCCAGCCGCGCGCACCTCAGCCAGTCCTCGCTGAGCCGCATCGAGAGCGGCCGGCGCCGCCTGGCGCTGGACCAGCTCGTCACCCTGGCCCGAGCCTTGGACACCACTCTCGATCAGCTCGTCGAGAACGCCACCGACGACGTCGTCATCAGCCCCATGATCCACGGCGCCCACGGTCTGAGCTGGCCGATGAGGGGCGACCCGGCCATGAGCGTCATGCGTCGGCGGCTGACCGAGCCGCCCCCCGACAATCCCGCCAAGATGCGCGCCCACCCGGGCCGGGAATGGCTCGTCGTGCTGTCCGGCACCGCGATCCTGATGCTGGGCCACAACCGCTTCCGCGTCGAGACCAACCACGCCGCCGAGTTCCCGACCATGACGCCGCACGCGATCGGCGCCGAGACCGGCTCGTGCGACATCATGTTCGTCTTCGACCGCGACGCCCGGCGCGGACATCGCGAGGCCGACGACCAGCGCCAGAACGGCAGCGGCCCGTAGGACGGGCCTTGCGCGCCCGGCAGCACTCACCACCATCTTCTTGCGCTGTCCGCAAGACGGTGTGCCTGAGGAGCATGGCGTCACTACCGTGGCGGTATGACGTCAGCACACGTCCATCACGGGGGCCATGAACACGGCCACCACCAGCAACACGGCGCCGACAGCGTGCAGGCGGAGGTCCTCGAACTGGACGCGGAAGTCCTCGCCGGGCACATCGCCACCATCACCGCATGGCTGCCCCTGGCCAGCCACCCCCGTCGGATCGTGGACCTGGCCGCCGGTACGGGAGCGGGCACCTTCGCGCTCCTCGAGCGCTTCCCCGAGGCCCACGTCACGGCGGTCGACGCCTCGCCCGGACACCTGCAGCGGCTGCGGGACAAGGCGTGCGCCCGCGGTGTGGGCAAGCACGTGCACACCGTGCTGGCCGACCTCGACAACGCCACCTGGCCCGACCTCGGAACGCCCGACCTCGTATGGGCGTCGGCCGCCATGCACCACATGGCCGATCCCGGCCACGCGCTGCGCACCGTCCGCGACCTGCTCGCACCCGACGGCCTGTTCGCCGTCGTCGAGGTGCCCGGACTTCCTCGTTTCCTGCCCGGGAACGCCCCCGCGGACCGGCCCGGCCTGGAGACCGCGTCCACGCCGTGACCGACCGGCTCCACGCCAGGCACATGCCCCACCGCGGCGCCGACTGGGGTCCGATGCTGAGCGCCGCCGGATTCGCCGTCGCAGACGAGCTCACCGTCGTCGTCGACATCGACGGGACCCGCAACCCGGCGATCGGCCGCTACGCCCTGGTCGTGCTGAGCCGCCTCCGCGACGCCGCCGCCGCGGAGATCGCGGCGGACGACCTCGCCGCGCTCGACCGGCTCCTCGACACGGGCAGCCCGCACAGCATCCTTCGCCGTGACGACCTCGGGCTGCGCACCGAGCGCACCGTCTGGGCCGCACGCCGCGAGTGAGCGCCACGATCGCTGCCAAGCCCCCGAGGTGTGCGCAGTCACGATGCCAGCCGGGCCGACATCGACGGGATGGGCCGAGACCTGGGCCGACGGCAGCGAGGTTGTCGCACCGGCGTGATCCGGCCATGCTGGCGCGGTGAGCGGCGCTGCGACGACTCCCGACAGCCATGAGGACCGGTCCATCGCGCGGCCCACGTGGAACCGGCTGCTGGCCGCGGCACTGGTGGCGGTCTCCGCGATCGCGCTGTTCGGCCTGCAGGAGCGACTGGCCGGGTACGCGCTGATCGTCGCCGGTCTGGTCGTCGCGGCGGTGGCGGACCGCCTCCTGCTGCGGCACCTGGCCCTCATCGCCGCCGGCCTGGTCGTCATCAGCACGATGTCGCTGGAGGCGGACCTGAGCAACACCGCGATGGTCCGGTTCGCGATCACCCTGTCGGCGGCGGTCGCCCTGCCCTACGCCCTCTCCCGGTGGTGGTACCGGGAGAACATCATCTCGTTCCCGGTCGGAACCGGGAACCGGTGGAGCCGGTTCGAGTTCGGCTACCTGGCGCTGGTGGTCGTCGGGGGCTACCTGATCCTGCCGGTGTACTTCCTGGGCTCGGGTGCTACCGGAACTGGCCCGAGATCGACGGCGCAGGCGAGATCATCCGGCTGTTCATCGGCGTGAACGCGTCGGGCTCTGGGACGAGCTCTTCTTCATCTGCATCGTCTTCGCCCTGCTCCGCCACCACTTCCCGTTCTGGCAGGCGAACCTCCTGCAGGCCGTGGTGTTCGTCTCCTTCCTCTGGGAGCTGGGCTACCGCGGCTGGGGCCCGCTGCTGACGGTGCCCTTCGCACTGCTGCAGGGCTACATCTTCCAGCGCACCCGGTCGTTGCCCTACGTGGTCACCGTCCATCTGACCTTCGACGTCATCATCTTCGGGATCCTCGTCCACGCCTACAACCCCGACCTGGCGGACGTCTTCCTGACCGACCCGCGGTAGCACCCGGCCTGGAGGCGCGATGCGTGAAGCGGGCGCAGGCGATCCACAACGGCCTCGGGACGTGAACGGCCGTCAGCGGTAGCAGTACGAGTCCGAGGACGCGTCACCGCCCTGCAGCCGGATCTGGTGCACCCGCAGCCCGCGGAACTCGTCCCCGCTGGGGAAGAAGCGCTCGTCGAGCGTGAGCCCGCCGGTGGGGTCCACGTCCAGCTTCGCCATCCACGCCCCGACGCCGTCGGGGTAGAACTGGTCGTCCCACGCGCCGTAGAGCGAGTTGGTGAAGTAGACGCGCCGCCCGTCCCGGCTGACCTCGACCATCTGCGGCCCGCCGGCCAGCGGCATGTCGGGACGCGCGGGGTGCGCGGCGCGCTCGACGATACCGCCGAGCCGGACGGACCCGATCTCCGCCGGGTGCGCCGGGTCGGAGACGTCGTACTGCTTCATCTCGCCGGTGCCCCAGCAGGAGACGTAGAGGAACCGGTCGTCGACCGACAGGTCGATGTCGGTGACGAGCGGCGGCACGGCCCCGAAGGGCTTGAGGGCCGGCGGCAGCCGGTCCGGGTCGGCGGGCTCGGCGGGGATGCTGACGACCTTCTCGGCCCTCCACTCGGAGCCGTCGCGGAACCACCGCCAGACCGAGCCGGACAGGTCCTCGGTGGAGATCACGACCCCGACGAAACCCCAGGTCGCGTCCGGGTCGTGGGACGGGCGGACCTCCAGCGCCATCTGGTGCTGCGCGCCCAGGTCGACCCGCTGCAGGTGCCGGCCCTCGTTCAGGTCCCAGAAGTGGACGGCGTGGCCGTACTGCCCGCCGAGCAGCAGGTCGGGGACGATGCCGTCCTCGATCATCGACGGGCTGCCCCACTCGCTGGAGATCAGCACGTTCTGGTTGAGGTGCCACCAGGCGTCGTAGGCGAGGTGCTGCGGGCCGCGGTCGGTCTCCCACGCGCGCAGGACGTCGAACGTGGAGTGGTCGAGCAGGGCGATCCCGCCGGGGCCGTCGTCGTTGCCCTCAGGTCCGCCGATGCAGGTCAGGAACACCCCTTCCGGACCGCAGTGCATGGTGTGCGGGCGCGAGTAGCCGGCCTTGGCCGACAGCTCCTTGCCGCTGACCGTCCGGACGAGCCGCGGGGCGCGCGGGTCCGGCTGGGTGTCGAGCACGTGGATGTCCGACGATCGCAGGCCCGGGACCAGCAGGAACCGCCGGGACAGCTCGTGGCCCTCGTGCCGCAGCGAGCTGGAGCAGGCGTTCCAGCCGAAGTGGTGCAGCTCGTGGCCGACGCCGGGCAGGTCGGTCCAGCCGACCACGCGGCCGTAGGTGCCGGACCTCGGGTTCACGTCGAGCACGGCCATGGCGTCGTGGCTCTGCGCAGCCCGGTCGAACGCGACGAGATAGGCCAGCTCCTCGGGCGGGGCCGCGGCCGCGTCGGCCGCCGAGCGGTAGAAGGTCGGATCCACGGTGGACTGGGTCATGACGGGCCTCCTCGTCTCTCGTGCGTCGGGCCCGGATCCGGAACGCGCCGGTCTACCAGCGCGGCGGCGACGGCACAACGTCCGGCCGGGGAGCTGCCGCCACCGGAAGCGGGCGTGACGTGGCCCACAAGGCTGCCTATGGTGGGGGTTGCCGGCCGGTGACGCGGCCGCGAACGACGCAGCAGGAAGGCGCGCCACGCAGCGCCCCGTCCGCTGGAGGCCCGGCCGCCGGGAGCGGCGACCGGCGCGGACGGCGCCCGTCACGTCGGCGTGCGGGGACGACCAAGGGCGGTCTCCAGCATGGTGGATGCACATCGGCTCGAACCCACGTCGGCCGGTCCGGGCCGGGGCACCGTGTACGAGGCGTGGGAACGGTTCGTGCAGGGCGAGGACCACGTGCCGGCCGTCCGGCCCATGGTGGCGATCTCCTGGCACCGCTGCCGGGAGCAGTACCGGGTCGACCCGCTCCTCACGGGGGCTCCGGTCGCCGTCGAGGAGACCGAGCACACGCCCGAGCACGACGTCGTGTTCACCGAGCTCGGCTTCCGCGCCGCCACGATGGCCCAGGAGGTGGGCAACCTCGGCGGGGTCGCGACCGTCACCGACGCCACCGGCCGGATCCTCGCCGAGTGGGGCGACCAGGCCACGCTCACCAGGGCCGCCGACGCCAACCTCGCGCCCTGGTTCTGCTGGTCCGAGTCCGCGTCCGGGACGAACGGCATGGGGACGGCGCTGGAGGCGCACGGCCCGGTGCTGATCAGGGGCGCGGAGCACTGGTGCCGGGCGTTCCACAACTGGGTGTGCGCGGGCATCGCGGTGCGCGACGTGGTGACCCGGGACCCGATCGCGGTCCTGAACATCTCCTGCTGGCGCAGCCAGCTCCCGGCGTCCACGGCCGGGTGGCTGGCCAACGCCGCGACGAAGACCCAGTGCCGGCTCAAGACGCACGCCCGCGACAGCGATCCGAGCTGGTCGCGGCGTACGCGCAGGCCAGGGCCCGGACGCGGGTGGCGGTCGCCGCGATGGACACCGCCGGCAAGGTCGTGATCGCCGACGACACGGCGGGCGCGCTGCTGGGCGTCCCCGCCGCCACGCCGGCGGTCGACCCGACGGTCCGGTGGAACCCCGGGCTGCCGGAGCTGATCGGCGCCGTGCGCTACGCCGGGCGGCAGGCGGCGCACAACTCGGGCTGGGTCGGCTCGACGCGCATCTTCACCCACCTCTCCGCCGAGCCGACGGCCATCACCATCCGCCCGGTCTTCTTCTCCGGGCGCTGATCGGGGCCCTGGTCTCGTTCGGTGTGTCCGACGGGGCGCCGGTACCGCAGGCCGAGGCGGCCGGCCGCCCCCGGACGCAACCGCGCCGGCTGGTCGCCGTCCGGCAGGACCGGATGGTGCTGCTGCGGCTGCCGGAGGTCGCCTTCGCGGAGTCGGAGGGGAAGGACGTGTGGCTCTCGACCGACCAGGGACGGCTGCGGGCGCCTCGCAGAGCCTCGACAAGCTCGACGACGAGCTGGCCGACGTCGGGTTCCTCCGGGTCCACCGCCGGTACGTCGTGAACCTCAGCCGCATCCGGGAGATCGAACGCGGGCACAAGGGCGAGCTGTCGCTCGTCATGGGTGACCGGGCGACCGAGATGGTGCCGGTGTCCAGGCGGAACGCGCCGGCGCTGCGCCGCGCGCTGGACATCTGAGGACTCCCCGTGTCGGAGCGCACCGGTGACACGGGTTCGGGCCGGACCAACCGCGACTGGTGGCCGGACCGGCTCGACCTGGCGGTCCTGCGCAAGCACCCCGCCGTCGCCGACCCGATGGGCCCGGGCTTCGACTACGCCGCGGAGTTCGCGACGCTCGACCTCGACGCGCTCGCGCGGGACGTCGACGCGGTGCTGACCACCTCGCAGGACTGGTGGCCGGCCGACTTCGGCCACTACGGCCCGCTCGTCGTCCGGATGGTCTGGCACAGCGCCGGGACCTACCGCATCCACGACGGACGCGGCGGCGCGAGCGCCGGCATGCAGCGCTTCGCCCCGCTCAACAGCTGGCCGGACAACCGCAACCTCGACAGGCCCGCCGCCTGCTCTGGCCCGTCAAGCAGAAGTACGGCCGCCGGATCTCCTGGGCCGACCTCATGGTCTTCGCGGGCAACCGGGCCCTGGAGACCATGGGCCTCAGGACCTTCGGCTTCGCCGGCGGCCGCACCGAGTCTGGGAGCCCGACGACGACGTCTACTGGGGCCCGGAGCGGACCTGGCTCGGCGACGAGCGCCACGGCGCGTCCGGGAGCTGGCCGACCCGCTGGCCGCCGACCAGATGGGCCTCATCTACGTCAACCCGGAGCCCGAACACGTCCCGGACCCGCTGACGTCGGCCCGCGACATCCGCGAGACGTTCCGGCGCATGGGTTTCGGCGACGAGGAGACTGTCGCGCTGATCGCCGGCGGCCACACGTTCGGGAAGACGCACGGCGCGGCCGACCCCGACCGCCACCTCGGCCCCGAGCCCGAGCCGCCCCGATCGAGCAGCAGGGCCTGGGCTGGAGGAGTGGCTACGGCACCGGGAAGGGCGCCGACGCCATCTCCAGCGGGCTGGAGGGGACCTGGACCCCCACCCCGACGACCTGGGACGGCAGCTTCTTCGAGACGCTCTTCGGCTACGAGTGGGACCTGGAGCTGAGCCCCGCCGGGCTGTGGCAGTGGATCCCCCGGGACGGCGGCGGCGCCGGCACCGTGCCCGACGCCCACGACCCGTCGCGGACGCACGCGCCGACGATCCTCACCACCGACCTCGCGCTGCGGGTCGACCCGGTCTACGAGCCGATCGCGCGCCGGTTCCACGGGCACCCGGACCTGCTCGCGGACGCGTTCGCCCGGGCCTGGTTCAAGCTGACCCACATCGACATGGGCCCGGTGCAGCGCTGGCTCGGGCCCCTGGTCCCGCGGGAGACGCTGATCTGGCAGGACCCGGTGCCGGCCGTCGACCACGCGCTCGTCGACGCCGCCGAGGTCGCGGCGCTCAAGGCGCGGATCCTCGCCTCCGGCCTGCCGGTCGACCGGCTGGTCGCGACCGCGTGGGCGTCGGCCTCGACGTTCCGCAAGAGCGACAGGCGCGGCGGGGCGAACGGCGCGCGCGTCCGCCTCGAACCGCAGCGCGGCTGGGAGGTCAACGACCCCGACCAGCTCGCCGGGGTGCTGCGCACGCTCGCGGACGTCCGGGAGTCGTGGCGCGCCTCCGGGGGCCGCGAGGTCTCGCTGGCGGACCTCATCGTGCTGGGCGGGTGCGCCGCGGTCGAGCAGGCGGCCCGGGCGGCCGGCCACGACGTCCGCGTGCCGTTCACGCCGGGACGCACGGACGCCTCCCAGGAGCAGACCGACGTGGAGTCGTTCGCCGCGCTGGAGCCGGCCGCCGACGGCTTCCGCAACTTCCGCGGGAAGGGCGTGCACGCACCGTCGGAGCACCTGCTCGTCGACCGCGCGAACCTGCTGGACCTGAGCGCGCCCGAGATGACCGTGCTGGTCGGCGGCCTGCGCGTGCTCGGCGCGAACCATGGGCGGTCCACGCTGGGCGTGCTCACCTCCCGGCCCGGGGTGCTGGGCAACGACTTCTTCGTGAACCTGCTCGACCCGGGCACGGAGTGGTCGCCGGCGGCCGCCGCCGCCGAGACGTTCGAGGGCCGGGACCGGGCCACCGGCGCGGTCAGGTGGACCGCGAGCCGCGTCGACCTCGTCTTCGGCGCGAACGCCGAGCTGCGGGCGCTCGCGGAGGTCTACGGGAGCGACGACGCGGGGAGAGGTTCGTGGCCGACTTCGTCGCCGCCTGGGACAAGGTCATGAACCTCGGCCGGTACGACCGCACCTGATCTCGACCGGCCGCCGCGCGGGCGCGGATCGGGCCCGAGCGGTAGCCGATGGTGGACGAACGGTGGGCGCCTTGTCGGGGTGGTTCGCCCGGCGTACGAACTCCCGGAAGGGGAGCCGGGACGAGGAGGGTGGAAGCCCGATGACGACCGCGCAGGAGCGGTCCGACCTGCTGAACAAGATCGGGTTGGACGCGCAGAACAAGGCAGCGCTGGGTGCCGTGCTCGGCACCGGACGCATCGGGCAGGCCACCGAGAGAGCCGATGGCCGGATGACGGCGACGATCCGGATCCAGCCCGACGAGATCGCCTGGGATCCCTCGATCCTGGTGATGCCGCACGGCGGCGACCTCGAACTGGAGCTTCTCAACGACGACCTGAACACGCACTGCGCGCTCCTGCCGAGCAACGGCGACCGGAAGTTCATCTGGCTGGTCAACCACTCGCGCGGACGGGCGACCCTCAACCTCGACGGCCCGGGCTACTACTGGTTCAGCTCGCCCACCGGCAACGACGAGGGCCGCGGGCTCACCGGCGCCATCGTGGTGCTGGGCGACGTCCCGCCGGAGGCCCGTCTCGACCGCCCCGACCAGCCACGGCCGTAGAGAGGAGCAGATCATGACCGTCGAGTACGTCGACGCGGGCGAGGCCATCGACCAGGGCATGCTGAGCGGCAAGACCGGGACCGCCCCGGCGGTGGTCTCCGGCGTGACCTACGAGCGCATCCTCGAGGCCTCGGCGCGGCCGGAGAACTGGATCACCTACTACGGCGCCTACAACGGGCAGCGCTACAGCCCGCTCGACCAGATCAACACCGAGAACGTCAAGCGCATCGGGCCCGCCTGGATGTTCCAGGCCGGCACCAGCGGGATGATCGCGGGCGCGTCGACGTACGCGTTCGAGGCCGCCCCGATCGTCGTGGACGGGGTCATGTACCTCTCGGGCTGGGACGGGTGGCTCTGGGCCCTCGACGCCCGGACCGGCCAGGAGTTCTGGCGCTACAAGCACGCCGTGCCCTACGACGTGTCGCTGTGCTGCGGGAACGTGAACCGCGGCGTGGCGGTGGCCAAGGGCAAGGTCTTCATGGTCACCGGCAACGCCCACCTGCTGGCGCTCGACGCCACCAACGGCAAGAAGGTCTGGGACCGGACCTACGGCGACGTGCGGGCCGGCGAGAGCGCCACGGTCGCCCCGCTGGTCGTGAAGAACATGGTCATCGTCGGCAGCTCCGGCGGCGAGTTCGGGGTGCGCGGCCACCTCGACGCCTTCGACGTCGACTCCGGCGAGCACGTGTGGCGCTGCTACACGGTGCCCAAGCCCGGGGAGCCGGGCTCGGAGACCTGGCCGTCCGACGGCGAGGCGTGGGCGCGCGGGGGCGCGAACTGCTGGGTGACCGGCACGTTCGACCCGGACACGAACCTGCTCTACGTCGGCACCGGCAACCCGGCACCCGACTTCGACGGCGCGGTGCGCGAGGGCGACAACCTCTTCACCGACAGCATCATCGCCGTCGACGTGGACGCCGGCCAGATCCGCTGGCACTACCAGTGCACCCCGCACGACGTGTGGGACTACGACAGCATCGGCGAGTGCATCCTGTTCGAGTCGGCTGGCCGCAAGCTGCTCGGGCACTTCGACAAGAACGGCTACTTCTTCGTCGTCGACCGCACGAACGGCCAGCTGGTGCAGATCACGCCGTTCGTCGACCGGATCGACTGGGGCGCGATCACGCGGGACGGCCAGGTGACGCCCAGGCGGTACCCGGACAAGGAAGGCGACCCCGTCCACTTCTGGCCGGGACCGGCCGGCGCCAAGGAGTGGACGCACGCGGCCTACAGCCCGAAGACCGAGCTGTTCTACGTGCCGGTGCAGGACGTCGGGGCGACCGCGACCCGGCGGCGCCGCGAGTTCAAGGAGAGCATCCCCTACTGGGGCGCCGGTGTTCAGGTCGACGCCGAGGACATGACGGGGTCGATCAGCGCGTTCGACGCCTCGGGCGAGGAGCGGTGGCGCTGGCGCAACGAGGTCCCGATGTGCGCATCGGTGCTGGCCACGGGCGGTGACCTGGTGTTCGCCGGGGAGCCCACCGGGGAGTTCAACGCGCTCGATGCCCGCACCGGGGAGCTGCTGTGGCAGTTCCAGTGCGGCAGCGGCCACCACAGCAACCCGACCACCTACATGGTCGAGGGCCGGCAGTACATCGCCGTCCCGGTCGGCTGGGGCGGCTGGACCGAGGGGTTCCTCCCCGGGATGCTCGGCGCCGGCCACGGCAGCGCGCTGATCGTCTTCGCCCTCCCGGAGTAGTGCGTCCGTCGAGGGAGCCCGCCGGACGAACGGGGCAGAGAGGAGGTGGCTCATGGAGGCACAGCTCGCCGCGTGGGAGACGCCCGAGTTCGACGAGATCGCGGTCGCACCCGAGGTGACCATGTACATCGCACAGATGGACGACTAGCGCACGTGCGGGGCGCGGACCGGGTGTCCGGCGCCCCCACGGCGTGGGAGGACGGAGCGCCGGGGTGTTGCTGCGGGTGCTGGGCTCGGCGGCGGGGGGCGGATCCCCGCAGTGGAACTGCGGCTGCCCGGTGTGCGCCGCGGTCCGCTCCGGGGCCGCGCCCGCGCGCACGCAGTCGTCGGTGGCGGTCAGCGCCGACGGCCGCCGGTGGTTCCTGGTGAACGCCTCGCCGGACGTCCGCGCGCAGATCGAAGCGTCCCCCGCCCTGCGCCCGCGGGGCGACCGGGCCACGCCGCTGGAGGCGGTGCTGCTCACCGACGCGGAGCTCGACCACACGCTCGGGCTGCTGCTGTTGCGCGAGGCCCGCGGGGTGCGGGTGCACGCCACGCCGGCGGTGCACGAGACCCTGTGCGAGGGCTCGGGGATCCTGCGCACGCTGGAGCGCTACTGCCCGGTCGAGTGGCGGGCGGTGGTGCCCGGCGCGGAGTTCCCGCTGGTGGACGGGCTGTCGTGCCGGGCGTTCGACGTGCCCACCACCAAGCGCGACCGGTTCGGGACCTCGGTGGCCGAGGGCCGCGTCGTGGGCTACCGGCTGACCGACGCACGCAGCGGCGGGACGCTCGTGTACCTGCCGGGGGTGCAGGCGCTGACGACGGCGCTGCGCGCCGAGATCGCGGGCAGCGCGTGCCTGCTCGTCGACGGGACGTGCTGGCACGACGACGAGCTCGGGCGGCTCGGACTGGGCGCCCGGACGTCCCGCGCGATGGGCCACCTGCCCGTCGGCGGGCCGGACGGCAGCCTGGCGCAGCTCCCGTCGCTCGGCGTCCGGCGGACGGTCTTCGTCCACATGAACAACACCAACCCGATCCTCCTGCCGGACACGCCGGAGCGGCGGCTGGTGGAGGACCACGGCATGGAGGTGGCGATGGACGGCCTCGAGGTCGAGGTGTAGGCCGTGACCACGGGAACGGCGACAACAGCGGCGACCGGCGCAGCCGACTTCGTCGGGACGCTGCGCGCGCACGCGCGGCGCTACCACGACCAGCACCCGTTCCACGTGCGGATGAACGCCGGCCGGCTGAGCCGCCGGCAGATCCGGGGCTGGGTGGCCAACCGCTTCTACTACCAGGAGAACATCCCCCGCAAGGACGCCGCGATCCTCGCCAACTGCCCCGACGTGGAGGTCCGCCGCCGCTGGATCCGCCGGATCGTCGACCACGACGGCCGGCGGGCCGGGGAGGGCGGCATCGACGCGTGGCTGCGCCTCGGCGAGGCCGCCGGGCTGACCCGCGCGGAGATCCTGGACCACCGGCACCTGGTGCCCGGCGTGCGGTTCGCGGTCGACGCCTACGTGACCTTCGCGCGGACCCGCCCGTGGGTGGAGGCGGTGGCGTCCTCGCTCACCGAGCTGTTCGCCCCGGACCTGATGGCGGCGCGGCTCGCCGCGTTCGAGCGGTGGTACCCGTGGATCGACCCCGCCGGCCTCGCGTACTTCCGCGCCCGCCTCGACCAGGCCCCCCGCGACTGCGAGCACGCTCTGGAGGTGGTCACCGCGCACTGCCGGTCCGCGGAGTCGCAGGCCCGGGCCGTGGACGCGCTGTCGTTCAAGTGCGACGTGCTGTGGAGCCTGATGGACGCCGTCGACCAGGCGTATCCGGAGTGAGCGCCGTGGACCCGAGCCCCGCAGCGACCCGGCAGCGCGGCCGGGTGGTGGGCGGCGCGGACCGGCCCCGCCTCGCGCGCCACGTCCGGTTGACGTTCGACCGGACCCGGCAGCGGCACGTCCTCCTGCACCCGGAGACGGTGGTGGTGCTGCACGGCACCGGGGCGGAGATCCTGCAGCTGTGCGACGGCCGGCGCACCGTCGCCGAGATCGTGGCCGCGCTGGCCGGGCGGTACCGGAGCGTGCCCGACGACGAGGTGCGGCGGTTCCTGGACCGGCTGCTCGCCCGGCGGTGGGTGGAGCTGGCCGATGGGCCGGAGCTCACCGATGGATAGCCCCTTCGGTCTGCTGGCCGAGCTGACCTACCGCTGCCCGCTGGGCTGCGCGTACTGCTCGAACCCGCTGAACATGGCCGACTACTCCGACGAGCTGGCCACGGACGAGTGGCGGCGGGTGCTGGCCGAGGCCCGCGACCTGGGCGTACTGCAGTGCCACCTGTCCGGCGGGGAGCCGCTGCTGCGCCGCGACCTCGTGGAGATCGTGGCGGCCGCGCACGACCTGGGCCTCTACACCAACCTCGTCACCAGCGCCGTCGGGTTCTCCCGGGCGAAGGCCGAGCGGCTGCGCGCCGCCGGCCTCGACCACGTGCAGGTCAGCATCCAGGCCGCCGAGCCGGCCGCGTCCGACCGGATCGCCGGGACCCCGTCGTTCCGGCGCAAGATCGAGGCGATGGGCCGGGTCAAGGAGCTGGGCTGGCCGCTGACGGTCAACGTGGTGCTGCACCGGCTCAACATCGACCGCGTGGCCGACGTGCTCGCGCTGGCCGAGGACGTCGGCGCCGACCGTCTGGAGCTGGCCAACACCCAGTACTACGGCTGGGCCTGGCACAACCGGGCCGCGCTGCTGCCCAGCCGGGCCCAGCTCGACGCGGCCGAGCGCGTGGTGCGCGCGGCCCGCGAGCGGCTGCGGGACCGCATGGACGTGCTCTACGTGATCCCCGACTACTACAGCCGGTACCCGAAGCCGTGCATGGGCGGCTGGGCCTCGCGCCAGCTGACCGTGACGCCGAACGGCGACGTCCTGCCCTGCCCGGCCGCCCAGTCCCTGCCGCTGCCGCGGGCGAGCGTGCGCGAACACCCGCTGGCGTGGATCTGGACGGACGCCCCGGTGATGACCGCGTTCCGCGGGACGGACTGGATGCCGCAGCCGTGCCGCGGCTGCGAGCGGCGGGAGGTGGACTTCGGCGGGTGCCGCTGCCAGGCGTTCCAGCTCACCGGCGACGCGGCCCGCACCGACCCGGTCTGCCACCTCTCGCCCGACCACGACATGGTCGCCCGGGCGGTCGAGGCCGCCAACGGGGAACGGGCGGGCGACCGTCCGCCGGTCGCCCGCCCGCACCTGGCGCGATGACCAGGGTGTCGCCGATCAGGAGAAGAAGTCGACGATCTCGTCCCACACCCGGCGGACGACGTCCTTGATGCTCCACCACAGGTCCGACGCGGCGTCGCGCAGCCACGAGACGAAGGACTCGACGGTGCTGAGGATGCGGTTGGCCTTCTTCTGGCTCTCCTGGCCGAGGAGGTACTCGATACGTCTGATCTGGGCCTGGGTCAGTGACATGGGACAGCCTTCCGTGAGAGAGCCTTCCGGCAGGTCAGAGGAAGATTCCGCGGAGGTCCCGCCAGATGTCGGCGGCGAACTGCCGCAGCCGGCCCCACAGCGCGCTGGCCATGTCGACGACGTCGGCCAGCCAGTCGAGCAACGCCGCCGCGGTCCGCAGGACCTGGGCGACCTTGGTCTGCGACTCGCGTTCGAGGAGGGCGACCACGCGGTCGACCTCCGCACCGCTGAGACCCATCGTCAGCCCCTCTGGTTGTTCGCGCGCCATTCCCGGACGTACTCCTGCACGTCCGGGTCGGCGAGCTCGAACGGGTCCTTGGTGTCCACCGGCAGCTTCCACGCGGCCTTCCCGGACGCCTTGATGAGCGTGATCTGCAGGTCGACGAGCCGGTAGCGCAGCTCGGCCGAGTAGAAGTCGATGTTCTCGGCGCGCAGGCCCGGCACGGAGCGGGCGAGCTTGTCGGCGATGTCCCGGCACCGCCCCTCGATCGACTTCTCCTGCTGCTCGTCGGGGTGGTTCAGCCGCCGGTCCCACGTGCCCGGGCCGATCAGGTCGACCTTGTTGAGCCCGATCACCAGCCGGCGGCCGCGGCCGTCGCCGAGCGCGGGGAGCACGACGTCGGAGAAGATCCGCTGGTCCTCCCGCAGGATCCGCTCGTCGGCCTCCAGCACGTAGAGCACGACGTCGGCCTTCGGCAGCTCCTCCCGGTAGATCCGCTCGAAGGCGGCGTCCTCGTCGATGCCCTCGCCGAGCCCCGGCATGTCCACGATGTGCAGCAGGCCGCCGCCGCGCAGGTCGTACTCGACCAGCTGGGCCGCCGACGTGCCCTGCAGCGCGTGGCTGGTGCGCAGCTGCGCCGAGAACAGGTTGTTGATCGTGGTGCTCTTGCCGACGCCGGCCTTGCCGATCACCACGACGCGCGGCGGGTTGGTCGCGCGCTCCCGGCTGACCAGCTTCTCCAGCTTCTCCACGCGTCGGTGCCCAGCAGGTCGCGCAGCCCGTCGGTCGCTTTCCCGAACCGGCCAGCTCCGCCATTCCGCGGAAGAAGGTGGCTCTCCTGTTGTCCATTCGTCAGGTCCTTTCCGGGGCCTGCAGTGCGGCCCCGATGCGTGCGATGAGATGGTCGAGGCCGTAGCCGCGGGGCGCGGCGCACGGCACGATGTCGGCGGGACGCAGGGACGCGACGTACGGCCCGAACTTCGCGAGGACGTTGGCCACCTGCTGGTCCAGCGACTCCCGCTGGCCCGGCGAGGGACGGCCGTTCGCGACGTCCCAGTCGTTCGGGCCGATGGTGTCGGCCCGGGTGAGCGCGACGGTGACGGCGACTCCCGCGGGAAACGCCGGCCGCAGCGCGATCAGCGCCTCCTGGTCGGCGCGGAACGTGCGGGGATGCGCCGCCACCACCCAGACGACGTGGTCGAGGTCGGGGAGCAGATCGGCGTAGAGCCGCCGGTAGCCCGGCTCGGTCTCGACGCTCTCCGCGAGCCCCGGCGTGTCCACGACCTGCACCGGCACGCGCCGGCCGGAGACCGTCAGCGTCACGGTGGAACGCTGCAGTGCCATGGTGGTGGCCTGGTAGTTCCCGGTCCGGAACTCCAGCCCGAACAGCGCATTGACCAGAGAGGTCTTTCCGGCCCCGGTCTTGCCGAGAAAGCCGATTCTCATATCACCACTTCCGGATCCGCCGACCGCGGTCCGTCCGCGGTACGACCAGCGTCTCCGCGGTCACCGGAACGCAACAGGTGTTGCCCGTTTTCCGGTCAGCAGAATGCGGGAAACCCCGTCCCCGCGAGTGGTGTCAGCGTTTGGACAGGGCGTCGGCCAGCGCCGGTTGCAGCCGCTGCACGGCCGGGTGCTCGCCGCTCCGGCCGACCGTCCGGGCGAAGTCGCGCAGGTCGGCCTGATCGTCACCGAGTCGACCGCCGAGACGGTGTCCAGCAGCGGGCCCAGCACCGCGCAGGCCCGGTCGAGGTCGCCACGGGCGGCGTGCACCAGCGCCTGCCGGGTGCCGTAGCGGGCGCGGCTGCGGCCGGCGGACTCGGGGATGCGCGGGACGGCGTGGTCGAGGAGGGCCGCCGCCTCGTCGAGCAGGCCGAGGTCGTAGAGGCACCAGGCCCGGGTGATGTCGGCCCGCTCGGGCATCGGCGACGGCCCGTAGGTGTCGTCGTCCCCCTCGGCCCGGGCCGCGTCGGCGAGCGCCGCGGCCCGGTCGAGCGCGGCCATGGCGTCCTGCTCGCGCATGCCGAGCGCGTAGCCCTGCGCGGACCGCAGCGCCGCCAGCCACCGGATGCGGGGGTGGGCCGCGCTGCGCCCGACCACCTGCTCGGCGAGCCCGACCGTCGGCTCGGCGTCCCCGCGGTACATCGTCACCAGCGCCTGCCGGACGAGGGCGTAGTCGGCCAGCTGCCGGTCGCCCGCGGCCGCCGCGACCTGGACGGCCCGCTCGGTCCACCACAGCGCGCCGCGGTCGTCGCCGCACTCCTGGGCCATCCAGCCGGCGAACTCAGTGGCCCGCGCGCCCTGGAGCAGGAGCAGGTCGCGGCGCCGGCCGGTGCGCTGCCGGGCCGCCGCCACCGTGCCGTGCGCCAGGCTGATGGCCAGCGGCAGCACGATGCTCGGGCTGACGACGTGGGCGAGCCGGCGCAGGTCGTGGAACACCCGGCCGAGGCCGTCGAGCAGGTCCGCCGAGCTGCCGCCCAGCGGGGGCATGGTGGTCACGGCGAGCACGGGCGAGGCCGGCTCCCCGACCCAGAACTCCCCGGAGCCGTTCGGCTCCAGCCGCACCGTCCAGCGCTCGTCGGGGTCGCCCGTGGGGTCGGGTCGACGGGCACCCCGGCCCGGCGGCCGCCCGCCAGCGCGTGCAGCTCGCCGCCCGCGTTGAGCACCCGGTCGGCCTGCCGGGCCAGCGGGTCGACCGCGGCCTTGCGACCGGCCTCGACGTTGCTGAGGTGGCTCTTGCTGTAGTTGAGCAGCGCGGCCAGCTCGCCGAGGGTCAGCCCGGCGGCCTGCCGGCGGCGGCGCAGCTCCGCCCCGAACGCGTTCACGACAGCGTGCCGAAGCCGGCGCCCGGTGGCTCCAGCGCCGCCCGCAGGGCCGCCACGATCGCGTCCGGGGCCGCCGAGCCTGCGGCCAGCAGCTGGCCGAACCTGTCGACCCGGGCGAACCCGCCGTACGCGTCGAGCTCCAGGGTGTCGAGGATCCAGCACGTGCTCTCCGGGTCGTGGTAGAGCGCGCGGAGGTCGTGGCGGCCGTCGGTCACCGCGATCACGGTGAGCGGGACGTCGTCGGCGAGCTGGGACTTCTTGCCGGCCTGCTCGGTGTGCCAGCGGTACAGACCGGCGGCGGTGAGCGCGGCGACCACGTCCTCGACCGGGGTCGGCGTCTGCTCGAGCTTCGGCAGCTCCAGCAGCAGGTTGATCTGGTCGGCGATGCGGACGCGGGCCGCGCGCAGCTCCTCCACCGTGGCCGCCGGGGCCGGCGCGTCCGGGCTCGCCATCTCGATCGCCAGGTCGGGCGGGAGCGGCACGATCTGGCCCGACGAGTCGAGCGCGCGCTCCATCATCCAGGTCAGCAGCTCGTCGCGCTGGCGCAGGACGGCGATCCGCTGCAGCCGGTCGAGCAGGTCGGCGTAGAGCGCCTCCTCGGCGGACGGGTCGCCTGCGGAGTCGGCCAGCTCCTGGTACGCCTCCAGGCTGCCGACCAGCTGCTCCTCAGCAGACCTGTCGGCCGTCCGGCTGCTGGTCACCGCCGCGTCCGGATCGCTGTGCAACCGGGCGCGCAGCAGCTCGACGGCCTCCGCCGCGGCCGCCCGCCCCTCCGCCCGCCGTCCCGCGCGGCCGAGCAGGCGCGCGTGCAGGACGAGCGCGCGGGCCCGCCCGTCCGGGAGGTCGGAGCCGTCGAGGAACGCGTGGGCCCGCAGCGCCATCCCGCTCGCGCGCAGCGCCTCGGCGTCCTCCCCCAGCACGCTGTGCGCGAGCGCCAGCCGCTCGGCCACCAGGGCGATCGTCCAGTGGTCCGGCCCGCCTCCGAGGTGCGCCGACGACAGCGCCCGCTGCGCGGTGAGCACCAGCAGCTCGGCGAACTCGGCGGTGGGCGGGATGAGGCCGACCACCGACGAGGCCGGGACCACGGAGCCGTAGCGGCGCACGGCCAGCGTGACCGCCTCGATCACCGGCCCGGGCCGTTCCAGCTGACCGGCGACGACCAGCGCCGTGCGGACCATCTCGGCCGGGTGGCCGTCGATCAGGTCGGCGATCCGGTCCACCAGCCCGGGGTGGCGCGCCGCGGCGCGGCCGAGCACCAGCATCGCGCGGTCCCGGTGCTCGGGAGCGAGCCGGTCGGCGAGCCCCCGGACGAGCTCCGGCTGCTCCAGCACGGTGAGCGCGACGTGGTCCTCGCCGAGCCGGTCCGGCCGCAGCGAGTTGGGGGCGGTGCTGCCCAGCGCCTGCCGGCCGGGCGGGTACAGCCGGCCGAGCCAGCGCAGGTAGCGGCGCACCACTGCACCTGCTCCTGCACGAAGGTCAGCTGCACCGCGAGCGCTGGTAGCCGAAGCGCTCGGCGCTCCCGCCGTACATCGTGCCCACGGCGACCACCACGGCGAGCCGTTCCCGGTGCGGGTCGGGCAGCTGCGCGGCGACGGCGCTCTCCGCCCAGTTGCGCCGCTCGTGCTGCAGCAGCCGCAACACCGGGTCGCGGGTCTCGCCGCTCTCGTCCGGCTCGGCGTCGGCGGGGCCGAGCACCGCGCCGAGCGCCGCCGCGTGCACGTCGAGCACCCGCTCGGCGCCGAGCAGGTCGTCGGGTGCGGGGCGTCCGCGGGCAGCGGCGGCAGGCCCAGCCGGTCGGCGAAGGACCGCGCGGCCCGGTGGAACTCCGCGTCCAGCTCGGTGGGCCGGCACAGCTCTCCCAGCTCGAACGGCCGGACCTCGCTCAGCACCGCGGCCGCCGCGTCGTTGCTCCGTTCGACCAGCTCGGCGAACCAGGAGCCGAGGGTGCGCGCCACGACGACCACCCGGACCGGGGCCGCGGCGGCGCCGCGCACGGCCAGCGTGGACAGCAGCCCGGCGAGGTGGCCGACGGCGACCTCGGCCCGGTCCACCACGAGCAGGATCCGCGTGCCGTACTCGCTGAGGCGCACCAGGCCGTCCGCGTCCGCCCCGGCCGCGACGCGCCGGCCACCCACCCGGCGTCCTGGCTGCGCCGGCACAGCTCCAGCGCGAGCCGGCTCTTGCCCTGCCCGGCCGCGCCGGTGACGACCTCGACGTCGAGGCTCCGCGCCGAGTCGCGCCACGCCGTCAGCCGCTGCATCTCCTCCTCGCGGCCGGCGAAGTCCACGACGTGGTGCTCGGGCAGCAGCAGCGTGCTGGGCAGCCGGTCCCCCGGCGGCTCGGCGACCGGGGCCACGAGGTGGCGGGCGACCAGCCCGGGGGCCGCGCGGTGCAGCGCCTGGACGATGCCCGGCAGGTCGAGACTCGTCTGCCGCGCCCGCAGGTGCCTCGTCTGGCGCTCGGCGAGCGGCCGCAGCTCCGGGGGCAGCAGGCCGGCGTCCGGGACGCTGCGCTGCCCGTCGACCAGCACCGGGACCACCGGGATGCCCGGCCGGACGCGCAGGGCGTAGGCGATCTCCCGGCGGACCCAGTCGTCCTCGCGGTGCAGCGCCGGCCCGTCCTCGCCCGGTGCGGGGTCCAGCCAGCGCGGCCCGACGAGCACGAGCATCGCGCACGTCTCCTCCAGGCCGGCCAGCAGCGCGGGCGGGAACGCGGTGCCCGCCTCGATGGACCGGCTCGCCTTGAACACCGACCCCCGGCCGAACGCCTCGGTCAGCTTGTCGTCGAGGTAGGACGCGGCGTAGCCGGCGTCGAGCTGCCGGTAGTTGATGAAGATCTTGTGGCGGGTGCGCACGTGGGCTCTGCTCCCGTCGGGCGGTCCACCGGCGTCCGCGGTGTCGCCCTGAAGGTCGCCGCCGACCTCCTCGGTATTACCCTACGTGCCCCCCGAACCCATTGTGACGCGAGCCACACCGGTCGGGTCCGGTTCTAGGCTGCTCTGCAACTCGTCTGCGACGCTGGCTGCGTTCGTGGTGTGCGGGTCCCGAGGAGGTCGTCGTTTCCCGTCGGTCACCGGAGGTCCTCGTCGTCGACGACGACCAGGGCGTGCGGCAGGCATTACGGCGCGGGCTGGGCGTGGAGGGGTTCGCCGTGCTCGAGGCGGCGGACGGCGCGGCCGCGCTGGACGAGATCGCGACCCGGCTGCCGGCCGCGGTGGTGCTCGACGTCGTGATGCCGGGGCTGACCGGGGTGGAGGTCGTCGCCCGGCTGCGTGCGGAGGGCCGGACGGTGCCGGTCTGCATGCTCTCGGCCCGCGACGAGGTGGACGACCGGGTCGCGGGGCTCGCCGCGGGCGCCGACGACTACGTCGTGAAGCCGTTCTCCGTCGCGGAGCTGGCCGCCCGGCTGCACGCCATGATCCGGCTGCACGAGGCCCGCGCCGGGCGTTCGCTGGTGCTGGGCGACCTCGCGATCGAGCCGCACCGCCGCGTCGCGGCCCGCCGCGGCCGGGACCTGGGCCTGACCAGCCGCGAGTTCGACCTGCTCGTCGCGCTGGCCCGGCATCCCGGCAGGTGCTGTCGCGCCGGCAGCTGCTGGAGCACGTGTTGGGCTACACGTGGGACGTCGAGAGCAACGTCGTCGACGTGTTCGTCGGCTACCTGCGCAGGAAGCTCGAAGCCGCGGGCGAGCCGCGGATGCTGCACACCGTGCGAGGCGTCGGCTTCGTGCTCCGGGTCTAGGGAGAGCACCGGCGTGCGGCCGCGGAGCGTGCGGGCCCAGGTCACGGCGAGCGTCGCGCCGCTGGTCATGCTGCTGATCGCGCTGGCCGGACTGACGATCACCCTGCGCATCGACCACCGCGACCGCGAGGACGTCGACCGCCAGCTCGTCGAGCGCGCCGACCGGGTCGAGGAGGACGCCGGCAAGCTCATCGAGGACGCCCGGCACCCGGGCCCGGCCGGGCCGGCCGACGAGTACGGCGGGCTGCTGGCCGGGAGCCAGTCGCTGGTGCGGCTGATCGCGAACGGGCAGGTCGTCGCGGCGCGCGGGGAGCAGCCGGGCGGCCCGCTCCCGCTGCCGCACTCCGACGGGCTCAGCACCGTCGACGTCGGCGGCGAGCGTGGCGCTCCTACGTGCGGCCGGTGACCGGGGCGGTGGACGAACGGCTGCAGGTGCTGCAGAGCCTCGCGCCGGTCGAGCAGCGCACGAGCGACAACCGGCGGATCGTCGCGTTCGTCGCGCTGCTGGCCACCGTCGCGACCGCCGCCGGCGTCTGGTTCGTCACCGGGCTGGTGCTGGCGCCGCTGCGGCGGCTGCGGACGGGCGCGATGCGCGTGCGGCCGGGCCAGCCCGACCGGCTGCCGGTCGCGGCCGGGCCGACGGAGGTCGCGGACCTGGCCGTGACGCTCAACGGGATGCTCGAACGGCTGCAGACGAGCATGCAGGCCACCCGCCGGTTCACCGCCGACGCCGGGCACGAGCTGCGCACCCCGCTGACCAGCCTGGGCATGGACCTGGAGACCCTGCGCCGCAACCCCGGGCTCGACCCCGGGCTGCGCCGGCAGACCCTCGACGCGATGGCCGTCGAGCACCACCGGATGGTCGCGCTGCTGGAGGGCCTGCAGGCGCTCGCCCGCGGGGACGCCGGCGCGCTCCCCGAACGCGGGCCCGTCGACCTCGGCGAGGTGGCCGCCGAGGCGGTGGAGCGGGCCCGGGCCCGGCACCCCGTGTCCGGTTCGGGCTGGCCGCGGCGGGCGAGGTGCCGGTGACGGGCTGGCGGGCCGGGCTCTGCTCGCCGTGACGAACCTGCTGGACAACGCCGCCCGGCACGGCAGGCCCGACGGGTCCGTGACGGTCGGCGTCGTCCCGGACGGGCCGGTGGCGCGCGTGGTCGTCGACGACGACGGCCCGGGCATCCCGCCGCAGGACCGCGACGCGATGCGGCAGCGGTTCACCCGCGGCGCCCGCCCGCGCAGCGAGGGCTCGGGGCTCGGGCTCGCCCTCGTCGAGCAGCAGGCCGCGCTGCACGGAGGGCGGCTGGAGCTGGGCACGTCGGCGGCGGGCGGTCTCCGGGCGGAGATCGTCCTCCCCCGCCCGTAGCCTCGCTTCCCGCCCCCGGCTACCGGGTGCCGTGCTCGTTCGTGTCGCCGGGGCGGGGCGGCTTCGACGTGCTCAGCCCCGGAGCGGGCGGCTCGCCGGGCTGCTCCGCGTCGCCCGCGGGCTCGTCGGCGGGCGGCGGCGGTTCGGCCGCGGGCGGCAGGCGGGGGCACCACGGCGTCGGCGGGCGGGGTGGCCGTCCCGTCCGACTCGGTGACCGCGCCGCCCGGAGTGGTGCCCGGTGTGCCGGTCTTCTCGCCACCGGCGACGATGTTGGCCTGGTTGCTGGCGACGATCGCCGCCACGCTGACGCGTGGTGAGCCAGATCGTCAGGGGTCGCATGCCACTCACTTGACCTCACCGGCCTTGCCGGTCGGCTCGGTCTCCACGGGCACCGTCCCGTCGGCCGGGGCCACGGTGGTCCGGGAGGTGTCCTCCTTGGCCTCCTCCGGGGCGTCGGCGGCGGTCATCTGGAACACGATCAGACCGGCGGTGAGCACGGCGGTGGCGGTCAGCCAGCCGACGAGCCGGCGCGTGCGCGCCCTGTCGACGGCCGTGTCGTTCGTGGTCACCAGGAGAACTCCTCGCTGTGGATGGCGCGGCGGCGGGCCCCGGCGGCTCGCAGCGCGGTACGGACGGCGGCGTTCCACCTGGGCGGGCCGCAGACGAACACGTCGCGATCGGCGATGTCCGGGACGTGGTGGTGCAGCCAGCCGACCTCGTCACGCGGCCCGAACCCGGCCGGCAGCCACGACCCGGCGGCGCGGCGCGGGCCGGCAGCAGGTGCAGCTCCACCCCGCGACGAGCCGCGATCGCCGTCAGCTCGTCGAGGAACACCGCCTGCTCAGGACGGGTGTAGCGGTAGACGAGGGCGACGTCACCCGGGTCGTAGGGAGCGTCCTCGACCAGCGCCCGGATCGGGGCCACCCCGACACCAGCGGCCATCAGCAGCATCCGCGGGTGCTCGCGGCGGTCGGCGGTCAGCGACCCGTACGGGCCCTCGATCGCCACCTTCGTCCCGGGCCGCAGCGCGGTCGCGCGGGCGCTGGCGTCCCCGACGGCCTGCACGGTGATCCGCAGCTCGTCGTGCTGCGGCGCGGCGGAGATCGTGTACGGGTTGCCGCGCATCCAACCCGGCCCGGTCCGGAAGCGCCAGATGAAGAACTGGCCCGACTTCGTCCGCAGCCGCGCCATGTCCCGCCCCCGCATCAGGATCGACACGACACCGGGCGCCTCCGACCGCACGCCCACGACCTCGATCCGGTGGTGCACCGACCGCCACACCGGCAGCCCCACCCGGAACACCAGGATCGCCGCCAGCGCCAGCATGTAGATCAACCACCAGTAGGCGATCGCCCACGGGTCGTGGAAGTCGGTGCCGTCGACCAGCTGGTGCGGGAACCCGAACGCCATCCCCAGATACGCGTACAGGTGCAGCAGGTGCCAGGACTCGTAACGCATCCGCCGCCGCGCCGCCCGGATCGACGTCACCACCACGACGATGATCAGGATCGTGCCGACCGTCGCCCACAGCATCCACGGCTGCATCACGAACAGCGACCACATCTGCGCCGCCGGGTCCCCGCCCTCCATCAAGTCCGACACCGCGAACGCGACGACGTGGACCATCATCAGCCAGAACGACACGAACCCGACCCAGCGGTGCCGGTGCGCGAGCACGTCGTGCCCCCACGCCTGCTCCACCCACGGGATACGGGCCATCAGCAGCACCTGGATCACCATCAGCACCGACGACACCAGGCCCGTGAGCAGCCCGAACGACCCGATCGACCGGTCCCACCCGGCCGCCAGGCTGATCAGTCCCTGGTTGCGCACCCAGATGCACACCGTCACCACCACCATCGCGACGGCCAGCGGCCCGAGCAGATCGGCCAGGCCGAACCGCAGCCACACCGGCCCACCCCGGGACCGGGACACCCGGCGACCGGGGGTGGGAGGGGCGGGCCCGGTGACACCGCGATCCCGTGCGGCACCGTCTGCGTGTCCGGCTGCTGGCTGACGCTCATGCCATCCATGCTGGAAGCCGACCTTGTGACCCGAGTAAGACCTACTTGACCTCGTCGTCCTCCTTCGTGACGGGCCCGTCGTAGGTGGCGTCCGGGTCCTTGGTGGCCGACGGGTCGGCCGGGGCGGCCGGGTCCTGGCTCGTCGCCGCGGGCGCCGGCGCCTCGGCCTCGGCTCCGGGCAGGCAGCCGGCCAGCGTGGTCCCGACAACCGCCGCGGCGACGGTCCAGATGACGATCCTGCGCATGATGTTGGTCCTCTCCTCCGTGTTCGCGCCCACGGTGGAGAGGGATCTTGTGACGCGGCTAAGAGCGCAGGAAACCGCCGGTCACAGGGGGTCGATGCTCGCGGTCCGGCCCAGGAACATCCGGGTGAGGTGGACGCGGTTGGAGATCTGCAGCTTCGTGTAGATGCTCTTGACGTGCTGGCGCACGGTGTAGAGCGACAGCGTGAGGCGGGCGGCGATCTGCTTGTCCGACAGGCCCGCGGCCACCAGCTCGGCGACGTCGTGCTCGCGGGCCGAGAGCGACGAGAGCCGGTCGTCGACGTAACGCCCGCCGGTGGTCTCCAGCGTCAGCTCCAGCACCTCGGCGCCGGGCTGCTCGGGCACCGCGCGGACCGTGCAGTCCAGCACGTCCTTCGCGCCGTCGCGCAGCCGCACGAGGTACGAGCGGTGGGTCTGCTCGGTCGTGCCGGTGTCGCGCAGGATCCGGTAGAGGATGTCCGGGCCCTCGCGCAGCTCGGCCAGCAGCCGGGCCGCCGACGGGGTGATCGTCGGCTCGGCCCGGTCGGCGGTGAACCACACCATCGCGGCCGAGCTGGTCTCCAGCGCGTGCGAGCGGATCGCCAGCTGCTCCTCCAGCTCCTGGCGGCGGCGCAGGGCGGTGACGGCCCCGCCGACCGTCCGGGCGAGGCCGGCCATGAGGTCCATGTCGGTCTCGTCGACCTGCGCGCGACCCGGTCGGAGGCGAAGTCGACGGTGCCGACCACCCGCCCGTCCACGAGGACCGGCGCCTTCAGCACGTGCAGCATGTTCTCGATGCGGTCGACGAGCCGGTAGATCTCGGTCTCGCGCCACTGCTGCACGGAACGGCGGGCGAGGTTGTAGACGGGGGCGCGGGTGGTGAGCGCCTCGCGCAGCTCCAGGTCGATGGCCCGCCCGGCCCGCTCGTAGGTCGCCATGTACCGGGCGCTCACGTTCCGGTAGGCGTACCAGGTCGGGGCCGGGCCGCCGTCGCGCCCGAACATGTAGACGGCGAGCATCGGGAAGTCGATGACCTGCCCGGCCATCTCGACGTACGCCTGGCCGAGCTGGTCGAGGTCGTCGCGTCCGCGAGCACCGCGCCCATCTCGACGAGGGTGGCGTAGCGCGACCCCACGGTGCGGGACGGGGTGGGAGCGGGCTGCATGCGTCGGACGGTAGGTCGCCCGGGCGGCCGTTCACCACGGATCATCTGACCTGTTCAAGGGCTGTTTACATGTGCGGTCACGTGCTGCGACGGGCCCGCCACGGCGCGGTGCCGGGGCCCTTCCAGGAGGCACAGCACCGCGTCCACGAACGCGTCCGGGCGCTCGTAGGGCGGCCAGTGCCCGCAGCGCGCGAGCAGCCGCACGTCGGCGTGCGTGACGTAGGAGCCGATCGCGAGGGCCTGCTCGAACGGGACCATCCGGTCGTTGCGGCCGTGCACCACGGTCACCGGCATCGCCAATGTCGCGAGGGCGGCCATGTTGCTGTGCGGCACGCTCACCGACCGCCGCTCGGCCGCCCAGTGGTCGGCCTTCGCGGCCCGCACGTCCTGCAGCGCGGCGACGATCTCGTCGGTGACCAGCGCCTCGTCGTACCAGAGGGCGCGCAGCAGCCGGCGCAGCTTGCCGGTGTCGCCGGGGTCGGCGTCGGCCTCCTGGTAGAGCCGCATCACCTCCGACGGGAACGGCGTGACGAGGTACGGGTCGCCGCCGGTGGACGCGTGGCAGGCGCCGACGAGCAGCGCGCCGACCCGCTCGGGGTGGGCGAGCGCGAGGTCGATGCCGGTGGTCGCGCCCATCGAGCAGCCGACCACCGGCGCCCGGTCGACGCCCAGGTGGTCGAGCACCGCGAGCACGGCCCGCACGGCCACGTCGTGCACCGGCTCGTGGTACTCGACGGGCCCGGTGAGCCCGTAGTTGGGCAGGTCGACGGCGATGCAGCGGTAGCGCTGCGCGAGGTCGTCCAGCACCCGGCCGTAGACCAGCGACGCGGTGGCGCCCGGCCGCGGTCCCCACGCCTGCACCAGCACGAGCGGGTCGCCGCTGCCGCGTTCGAGGTAGCCGACCTCCATCTCCGGGGTGCGCAGCGAGCGCTGGAACCGTGGATCCAGGAGAGCCTGCGGGAAGCCGTTCACGCCGGGGTCACCCCCGTCGTCGCGCGCAGGTCGACCGCGGGATCGGCGACGGCCGCCGGGTCCACCGGGACCCCGCCCTCCATGAGCAGCATCGCCGCGCGGACGTCGCGCCCGGCGTCGATCCCGACCGCCCCGACGACGCGGCCGCCGTCGAGGTAGAACCAGGTGACGCCGCGGGTCCCGCGCCGCTCGACGATCTCGGCCGTCTCGTCCACCTGGCCCGCGACCTGCACGTTCGTGCCGAAGTGGTCCGACCACGACCACGGGACGCTCCGGTAGGGCGCGGGGTCGCCGAGCATCGCGCCCGCCGCCGTCCTGGCCTGCTCCTGGGCGTTGCGCCAGGTGCCGTGCCGGACGCGGGCGCCGACGAACGGGTCGACGAAGCTCGCGACGTCGCCCGCGGCGAACACCCCGGGCACGGCCGTCTCCAGCCGCTCGTCGACGGGCACGCCGTGCCGGGTGCCGAAGACGGCCGGGTCCAGGTAGCCGAGGGCGGGCCGGTGCCCGACCGCGACGAGCACGACGTCGGCCGGCACCGTCTCCCCGTCCTGGAGCACGGCCCCGGTGACGGCGGTCCGGCCGGCGAACCCGGCGACCGACACCCCGGTCCGCACCGTGATCCCGCCGAGCCGCTCCCCCAGCTCGCGCGCGGCGTGGCCGCCGACGGTGCCGGTGAGCGGCTGGCGGGAGCGGCACAGCCAGGTGACCTCGTTACCGAGCGCGGCCGCGGTCGACGCGACCTCGACGGCGAGGAACCCGCCGCCCACCACGGCCACCCGCAGCCGCCCGCGGCGCAGCCGGTCGCCAGCGCCTCGCACTCGGCGGCGGTGCGCAGGTAGTGCACGCCGGGCAGGGCCGCGCCGGCCACGTCCAGCCGGACGGGGACGCCGCCGGTCGCGAGCAGCACCTTGTCGGCGTGGATGCGGATGCCGCTCGCCAGCACCACGCTGCGGTCGGCGGTGTCGAGCGCGGCGACCGGGTCGTCGAGGACGAGGTGGACGGCGATGTCCATCCAGTCCTCCCACGCCCGCAGCGTCGTCGACGAGACGGGGGCCGACCCGCGCAGCACCTCCTTCGACAGCGGCGGGCGCTCGTAGGGCAGCCGGCCCTCGTCCCCGACGAGGAAGATCCGGTCGTCGAACCCCTTCTCGCGCAGCGCCTCGGCGGCGCGGGCGCCAGCCAGCCCGCGCCGACGATCACGTAGGACATCTTGTTCGGCATCGGATTCCGTTCCTGGCGGCCTCAGAAGAACACGCTGAGGTTCTTCGACAGCACGAGGTTCTGGTCCAGCAGGACGATCCGGTCGGCGATCCGGAAGCCGGTGGCGCCGTCGTCGGCGCGCAGCACGTCGCGCCGCTCCCCCGCCCACACGTCGACCTCGGCCTCCAGGCGGTTGCGGTAGACGAGGAAGTTGCTGCGCACGTGGTACTCGCCCTCCACCGGCGTCCCGTCGTCGAGCGCGGCGGCCTTCACCCGCACGTTCGTCACGAGGTGCCGCGAACGCGACGGCGGGTCCTCCGCCCAGTGCATCCCGCTCTCCAGCTGCTGGATGCGCATGTCGAGGGACGTGCGGTCGTCGTCGACGTGCGCGACCTCCAGGCCGCCGAGGTCGTCGGCCTCGTCGGTCTTGCGCTGGCGGCGCAGCCGGTTGCGGCGGATCGGCATGCGGTAGTGCGCGTCGGCGGTGAACAGCTCCACCCAGGCCCGCCACTCCCAGTCGTCCAGGAGCTCGGCCTCGCCGTGGTAGAAGTGCTCGACGGCGCGCTGCAGCTCCGGCGCCACCGGCGGCAGGCCCAGCGAGCGGAACTTGGGCGCCGACCGCGCGCGGCCGGACTGCTCAGGAAGCGTCAGCACGCAGGGCCCCCTTCCGGGAGAGCGCCAGCTCGCCGGCCTCGTGCTCCACGCGCTCGGGCTCGGCCGGCGCGGTGCGCGGCCACTCGTCGCTGGTCATGAACTCCAGCCAGCGCCGGTAGAAGGCCCGCTGCGGGCCCTCGCCGAAGTAGTTGCGCAGCACCCGGCCCGGGTAGACGGGGTCGTGGTCGGTCTCGTGGCCGTGGCCCATCTGGTAGTTCCAGGCCATCTTGCGGGTCTGCACCCCGCGTTCGAGCATCTGCCCGATCAGGTCCCAGTTCTCGCCGTCGTCGGTCTCGACGACGCCGGCCGCGCCCTCCGTGAACGCCGCCGACGTGCGCTGGGCGCGCTTGACCTCCTCGGGGGCGTCCTTGTCGACGATGGTCCAGGACCAGATCTCGAACTCGTTGGGGCCCTTGGGGTGCCACATCCGCAGGTTCGCCGAGCCGGGCAGCCCCGAGAGGTTCGGGAAGACGGTGAAGTTCCCGACGGTGTTGGCGCGGTCCGGGCCGAGGCGTTCGAGCCGCTCGGGCACCTGCTCCTGGTTGTAGCGGCCGAGCGGGTCGTCGGCGAACCGGGTCATCCGGTCGAAGATCATCGAGTAGCCGTGGCCCTGGCGGGACGCGAACTCGATGCCCTTGATGTCGCGCAGGAACGACGGGTCGAACGTGCCGAGCGACGACGCGTGCGTGATCACGGCGTGGTAGCCGTCGCCGCCGAACTGCTCGGCGCCGAGCTTCCAGTTGCCGTGGATCGTCCACTTGACGACGCCGGGCAGCACCTCGATGCCGCCGGGCGTGCGGTCCACCCAGGCGTCGATGTAGTAGAGCATGTCGCCGAGGAACTCCTCCAACGGCGGCGCCGTGGGGTCGAACGTGGCGAACCACAGGCCCTTGTACTGCGCCACCTGCGCGACCTCGACCAGGCCCCAGCGCTTCTGGTCCAGCTCGTTGAAGTAGGCCGTGTCCAGGTTGGGGACGTTGATCAGCTCGCCCGCGGTGTTGTACGTCCACCCGTGGTAGGTGCACATGAACGTGCGGGCGTTGCCGTCCTCGGCGCGGCAGATCTTCATGCCGCGGTGGCGGCAGGCGTTGAGGAACACCCGCACCGACATGTCCTTCTGCCGGATCGCGAGCACCGGGTCGCCGCCCATGTAGGTGTTCAGGAAGTCGCCCGGCGCGGCGAGCATCGAGTCGTGCGCGATGAAGAGCCACGCGCGCCCGAAGAGCGCCTCCAGCTCCCTGCGGTAGATGGCGTCGTCGATGAAGATCTCCGGCCCGATCAGGCCGTGCTCCCAGTCGACGAGCTCCTGGAGCCTGTCGTTGATGTCCACGTCTCTCCCGTTCCTCAGCTGTCCAGGAAGGCCTTGACGACGGCCGCATACTCGCCCGGCCGCTCCTCCTCCATGTGGTGCGCGCCGCCGGCCATCACGTGGAGCGACGAGTCCGGCACGAGCCGGGTGAGGCCGAGCGCGTACTCCGGCACGAGGAACGCGTCGCGGTCGCCCCAGAGGAAGAGCGTCTTCGCCCGCACGAGCGTCAGGTGGTGGGCGAGGTCCTGCGGGATTCCGCGGCCCCCGCCCGGTGACCAGTCGGGCCCGAGCGCCACCAGGTCGGGCAGGTTCGACAGCTCCCAGCGCAGGTCGAACGTCCAGCTCGGGACCTCGTCGAGGCCGGTCCACTCCAGCTCGGCCATGATCGCGGCCAGCTTCTCCCTGGTCGGGCCGCCGTCGGCGTAGTAGCTCGTCCACGCGGTCCTGCCCTTGCGGTCCAGCTCGGGGCTGGGCGCCTGCGCGCCGAGCGGGGTGGGCTCGCTCCCCGTGACGACGAGCCTGCGCACCAGCTCGGGGCGTTCGGCGGCCAGCGCGAGCGCCGCGGACCCGCCGATGGAGTTGCAGACGAAGTCGGCCAGCTCGACGCCGATCGCGTCGAGGGCGGCGCCGATGACCTGGCCGTGGTAGCTCCAGCGCGGCGCGGTGAACGGCTCCTTGGACGAGCGGCCGAAGTGCAGCATGTCCACCAGCAGCACCCGGCGGTCCTGCTCGAACGCGCCCGCGACGGTGCCGAAGTCGGTCCAGCCGGAGCAGCCGGGGCCGCCACCGTGCAGGAACACGGTGGGCCGGCCCGCGCCGACGTCGATGTAGTGGATCGTGTGGCCGCGCGCCGCGACCTGCTTGCCCGGTGGCTCGGGCAGCTCGATGTCGATCATGGAGTCTCCTCAGTCGACGAGCGGGAGGTCGGTCAGGGAGCAGGTGCGGTCGGCCGGTGCGACGAAGGAGCCGACGGCGGCGCTGTCGACGATCGCGCTGCGCACCACGTAGCGCTCCGGCGTGGCGCCCGCGTCCTGCACGGCCGACTGCATCGCGCCGACGACGGCCCAGCCGGTGCAGGCGGGGTCGGTGTCGACGGTCGCGGTGACGGTGCCGTTGCGCACGGCGGTGATCGCGGCGGAGTCGCCGTTCACGCCGGTCACGACCAGGCCGTCGCCGTTCGTCCCGGAGTGGACGGTGCGGCCGCTCGCCAGGATCGCCGAGGAGATGCCCAGCGCGGACGCGTCGTTGTAGGCCCAGAAGCCGTCGAGGTCGGGGTGCGCCGAGAGCAGGTCCTGGGCCAGCGCGGAGGCCCCGGCGCTGCTGTCCTGCGTGTTGTCCTGCCGCGCGACGACCGTGAGCCCGGCCTGCTCGGCGGCGGCCGTGAAGCACTCCGTGAGCGCGACGATCGACGGGGCGGGCGGCCCGGAGATGATCGCGATGTTGCCGCCGGGCTTGGCGGTGGCGAAGAGCTGCGCGAGCTTCTCGACGGTGCCGCCCGCCTCGCAGGTGTTGACCTCCCACCAGACCGAGGTGGTCACGCCGCTGCCCGCGGAGTTGATCCCGACGACGGGGATGTTCGCCGCCCGCGCGCCGGCGTAGGCGCCGGAGATGGCGCCGTCGTCCAGCGCCCACGCCGCGATCGCCGCGTTGTTCTGAGCCACCATCGTCTGGACGTTGGAGACCTGGGTGTCGGCCGAGAGGTTGGCGTCGTAGACCCGCTCGCCCCAGCCGAGCGAGGCCGCGGCGGCGGTGAAGCCGTCCGCGAGCGCCTGCTGGCCCTCCTGGGCCATGACCGGCGACGACATGCCGACCGTGAGGGAGTCGGAGCCGCTGCCCGCGGCGGTGCCGCAGGCGGCGGTGGTGGCGAGCGCGCAGGCCAGCAGGCCGGCGACGATCAGTCGGGGGTTGCGCATGGGGGTGTCCGTTCGGGGGGTGGGGGTTCAGGTGCGGAGCTTCGCCAGCACGCAGCGGCGGGTGACGGCGACGAACACCCGGCCCGCCTCGACCTCGACCGGGTAGGTGCCGAGCGGCTCCTGGGCCGGGGCGGTGAGGGCGGCGCCGGTGCGGACGGAGAAGGTGGCGAAGTGCAGCTCGCACTCGACGGCGTCGCCGTCGAGGTAGCCCTGCGAGAGCGAGTACTCGGCGTGCGTGCAGGTGTCGTCCACCGCGAACAGCTCGCCGTCCACGTTGAACACGGCGACCGGCGGGCACGCGCCGGGCACGGTGGTGGCCGTCCCGGGGCCGAGGTCCGCGAGCGCGCAGACCTCCGTCCACGGGCCGGCACCGGCGTCAGGCACGGGACGCCCCCGACGTCCCGGTTGGTCCCGACCCGACGGCCCGCGCCGCCGCCCGCTCGCGACGCTGCGCGCGGGTGCGGACCAGGCCGAGGCCGACGGCCAGGATGAGCAGCACGCCGTTGACGGCCTGCCGCCAGAAGCTGGAGATGTCGGCGAGCGTCATCGCGTTCTGCACGACGCCGAGGAACAGCACCCCGAGCACCGTGCCGCCGATGCTGCCCTTGCCGCCGCTGAACGAGGTGCCGCCGATGAGCACCGCCGCGAGCACGCCGTTGAGCAGCGACGGGTCGATCTGCGGGGACGCGCCGGTGAGCCGCCCGACGGAGACGAGCCCGGCGACGCCGGCCGCGAGCCCCGCGATCGCGTAGACCGCCAGGGTGGTGGTGCGGACGTCGATGCCGTTGAGCCGCGCCGCCTCCGGGTTGGACCCGACGGCGAACACCGCCCGTCCGAACCGGGTGTAGCCGAGCACCCCGGCGGCGACGAGCACGAGCGCGACGTCGAACAGCAGGACGATCGGGACCGGGCCGAGCGTGCCGGTGGCGAAGGTGTTGAGCGCCCCGAACGCCGGCAGGTCGAACACGTTGATCGTGGAGCCGTCGGCCACCAGCAGCGCGATGCTCGCGGCGATCGACGCCATGCCCAGCGTCACGACCAGGAAGCTGATCCGCACCCAGGACACGAGCACGCCGTTGACGACTCCGAGCAGGAGCCCGGCCGCCAGCCCGCCCAGTACGCTGAGCGCCGTCGGTGCGCCGGCGGCGAAGAGCAGGCCCACGACCATGCCGGACGCCGCGGTCATCGAGACGACCGACAGGTCGATGCCGCCCGCGATGATCACGAACGTCGACCCGACGGCCAGCGCGAGCGCCACGCTGTTGGCCCCGACCACGTTCACCACGTTCGCCCAGGTGGCGAAGCCGTCGAGGGTGAGCGACGCGAGCACGACGAGCACGACGAACGCGGCGACGACACCACCCCGTTCCCCGAGGTGCGGGAGCGGCACCCGGCGCCGCGGCGCGGCGGCCGGCGCGACCGGGGCGCCGGCCTGGTCGAGAACTGTCATGGCGGTTCCTCTTCGGTACCGGTGGGCGGGAAGGTGCAGGTCAGGCGGCAGCGGGCGCGCCCGTGACCATGGCGTGGGTGACCGCTTCCTCGGTGATCCCGTCGCCGTCGAACTCGGCGACCACGCGGCCGCGGTACATCGTCAGGACCCGGTCGCAGACCCCGCACAGCTCGTTCAGCTCGGAGGAGATGAACAGCACCGCGGCGCCGCGGGCGGCCTGCTCGCGCAGCAGCGCGTAGATCGCGCTCTTCGAGCCGACGTCGATGCCGCGGGTCGGCTCGCTGAGGACGTAGGCGGGCAGGTCGAGGTCGAAGAGCCGGCCGATCGTGATCTTCTGCTGGTTGCCGCCGGACAGCGCCGCGGCCGGCAGCTGGGGCGAGGCGGTGCGGATGTCGTAGCGCCGCACGGCCTCGGCGACGCGGCGGCGCTCGTGGCCCGCGCGGCGCAGGCCCAGCCGGAAGACCTCCGACGCCCACGACAGCGCCAGGTTCTCGGCCACCGGCCGGTTGAGCAGCAGCGCCTTGGCCTTGCGGTCCTCGGGCACGAAGCCGAGGCCGTGGCGCAGCGTGGGACGGCCCAGCGGCACCTCCCGCCCGCCGACGACGAGCCGGCCGCCGGCCGCGACGGCGCCGGCCAGCGCGTGGCCCAGCACCTCCTTGCCGGAGCCCGACAGCCCCGCGATCCCGACGATCTCCCCGGCCCGGACCTGCAGGTCGGTGGGCAGCAGCCCGGCCGCGGCGACGCCCTCGGCGTGCAGCGCGACCGCCGGGTCGGCGGCGTGGGTCCGGCGGCCGTAGTAGTCGCCCAGCTCGCGCCCGACCATGAGCCGCACCAGGTCCGGTTCGGGGGTGGCGGGGATCGGGACCGACGCGACGATCCGCCCGTCGCGCAGCACGGCCGCGGTGTCGGCGGCCCGGTAGATCTCGTTCATGCGGTGGGTGATCATCACGACCGCGGTGCCGGCGGCGCGACGCTCCTCGATGAGCGCGAGCAGCCGCTCGGCGGCCGCCTCGGACAGGGAGCTGGTGGCCTCGTCGAGGATCAGCACCCGCGGGTCGACGGTGAGCGCGCGGGCGATCTCGACCTGCTGCTGCAGCTCGATGGGCAGGTCCGCGACCCGGGCGCCCGGCGGGACCGGCATCTCGTAGCGGTCGAGCACCTCGGCGGCGGCCCGGCGCAGCCGGCGCCAGGACACCGTGCCGGCCGTGCCCGGGAGGCGGCCCATGAACAGGTTCTCGGCCACGCTGAGGTCCCCGGCGAGCGTCAGCTCCTGGCTGATCAGCGCGATCCCGCGGGAGAGTGCGGCCTTCGCGTTCGCGATCTCCACCGGCGCACCGTCGACCAGTATCCGGCCCGCGTCCGGGTGAGCACGCCACCCAGAATCCGCGCGATCGTCGATTTCCCGGAGCCGTTCTCACCCGTCAGCGCGGTGATCGTGCCGGCCCGGAACTCGAGCTCGACATCCTGCAGCGCGACGGCCGCCCCGAAGCGTTTGGCGAGCCCCTCCACCCGCAGGCAGGTGCGGTGAGCTGGGATTTCCCGGACTCCATGGCGGAGACGGTAAGCGCGGCGGAACGCCCTTCTCCATCCCCACGGATCGGCAATTCCGGGCATCCCTCGTCCCAGGGAGGGCGCGGAATGATAAGGCCGCCGGAAACTCACCGATTGCTGGCGCGTTGCGGTTCTGTTTCCGATTTCCCGGCAGACCCGGATCAGGCGGACGTGCCGGCCAGCACGCGCCCGACGGCCGTTGCCGCGTCCGTCAGCGTCGCAGCCGGGAGCCCGCGCCGGCAGCGCACCGAGATCGGCATCGGCTCGGCGGCGGGCAGGTCGTCGCGCCGCACCAGCCCCTCCGGCGTGTGGCCGAGCGTCGCGAGCATCGCCACGCCCAGCCCCGCGCGGGCCGCGGCGAGCACCCCGGCGAGGTAGGCCGCCTCGCAGACCACGCTGACGGCGCGGCCGGCCGCGCCGAGCGTGGCCAGCGCGCGGTCGCGCAGCGCGCACGGCTCGTCGAGGGCCACGAGCGGAAGCGGTCCCCGCGCGGGCGGCTCCCACCCGGGCGCGGCGTACCAGTGCACGCCGAGCGGGCCCGCGGCGGCCGACCGGTCGTCGGCGGGCACGTTCATCAGCAGCGCGAGGTCGAGGTCGCCGCGTTCCAGCGCGGCCCGCAGGTTCGCCCCGCGGTCGAGGCGGAACCGCACCGGCCGGCCCAGCGCGGGCGTGAGCCGCGGCAGCAGCTCGTCGGCGGCGTGCTCGGTGGACCCGACGGCCAGCTCCGCCACCGCCGGGCCGGCGAGCCGGCCGAGCACGTCGTCGTGGATGGCGAGGATCCGCCGCGCCTCGGCCAGCAGGGTCTCCCCGGCCGGCGTCAGCCGGGAGACCCGGCCGGAGCGCTGCACGAGCGGCTGCCCGCACGCCGCCTCCAGCCGCCGCACGTGGTGGCTGACGGTGGGCTGGCTGACGTGCAGGGTCGCGGCCGCGCGGTGGAACCCGCCGCAGTCGGACACCGCGACGAAGCTGCGCAGCGCCACCACGTCGAGCGTCCGCGTCGGAGAACTCACGGACGCCAGTGCAGCACGACCGATCGGGATTCTCTATCGAAAGTGATCGGACCCGCGAGTTGGACGCCGCTCGCCACCGGATGCCACCATCGGGCCATGTCTGCTGCACCGCGTCCGGCGCCGGGCACCCGCGCGGGTGCCGACCGGGCCTGTTCGGTGCGCATCGACGCGCGCGGACGCTCCTGCTGACCCGCCGCCTCGCGGTGGACCTCGCCCGCACCTCCAGCGCCACCTGTCGTCGCGCCGTCGACTGCCGCTGATCCGGCACCTCGTCCGACCGCGCGCCCGCGTCCCGGCGTGCTCCGCCCGTTCCCCTGCCCGTCGCCGCGCCGGGCCCCTGTGGCCCCGGCGTGCGCGCGCGTGCCGGCGCGGGCTCCACCACCTGCGAACCCCTTCTGCGAAAGGACGAGCCCATGGCCCGTCAGCTGAAGCTCGGCGCCGTCCTGATGGGCGTCGGCGGCCCCGGCCAGCACGACACCTGGCAGCACCCGGAGATCCCGGGCGACGCCAGCGTGGACATCAACTGGTACATCGCCCGCGCCCGGCAGGCCGAGGACGCGCTGTTCGACCTGGTCTTCATCGTCGACAGCCAGTTCATCACCCCGGACTCGCCGCCCCACTACCTCAACCGGCTCGAACCGCTCACCCTGCTCTCGGCGGTGGCGGTGTCGACCACCCACATCGGGCTCGTCGGCACGCTCACCACCAGCTACAACACCCCGTTCAACCTGGCGCGGCGGCTCGCGTCGCTGGACCTCATCAGCGGCGGCCGGGCCGGCTGGAACGTCGTGGCGACCGGCGACGGCGGCACGGCGGCGAACTACAGCCGCGACGAGCACTTCGACTACGCCACCCGCTACGGCCGCGCGCTGGAGTCGGTGCGGGTCTGCCAGGGCCTCTGGGACTCCTACGAGGACGACGCCTTCCCGCGCGACGCCGCGACCGGCCGGTTCCTCGACCCCGACCGGCAGCACCGGCTGGACCACGACGGCGAGTACTTCCAGGTCCGCGGCCCGCTGAACATCGTGCGGTCCAAGCAGGGCCAGCCGGTGATCTTCCAGGCCGGCGACTCCGACGAGGGCCGCGACCTGGGCGCGTCGGTGGGCGAGGGGATCTTCACCCACGCGCCGACCGTGGAGCACGGGCTCGCGTTCGCCAAGGACATCCGCGAGCGGGCCGGGGCGAAGGGCCGCAACCCGGAGCACATCGTGATCATGCCGGGCGTCTCGCCGGTCGTCGCGGACACCGACGAGGAGGCCCGGGCGATCGAGGAGGAGCGCCGGCTCGGCAAGGACTTCGCCAAGACCCTCGCCCAGTTCGGCCGCCCGTTCGGCTGGCACGACTTCAGCCGGTACGACCTGGACGCCCCGTTCCCCGAGCTCGCGACCTGGGCAAGGACAGCTTCCGCACCCAGGCCGAGAAGATCAAGCAGGTCGCCCGCGCCGAGAACCTCACGCTGCGCCAGACCGTGCACCGGTTCACCGCCGCCAACCCCTCGCCTCACCGGCTCCGCGCTGACCGTCGCCAACCGGATCCAGGAGTGGTTCGAGGCCGGCGCGCTCGACGGGCTCAACGTGCACGTCACGGTGCCCAGCGAGTTCGCCCGGTTCACCGGCGAGGTGCTGCCGATCCTGCGCGAGCGCGGGATCGTCCGCTCCGCCTACGAGGCCGACACGCTGCGCGGCAACCTCGGCATCCCCGTCCCCCGCAACGTCCACACCGTGGCCCGCGAGCAGTCCGCTCGCGCCCTCGCCTGAGCCACCGGAGACCCCTCCCCATGTTCCGCCCCCGTCTGCTCCGCCTGGCCGTCCTCGCCGCCGCAGCCGCGATCGCGCTCGCCGGCTGCGCCGGCCCCGGCGCCGCCTCCGGCGCAGGGTCCACGCTCAAGTGGGGGTTCAACCTCCCCACGTCCTGGGACCCGGTGACGTCGAGCACCGGCAACGACATCAACACGATCAGCCTCGTCTACGCCTCGCTCACCCAGCTCGACGAGCAGGGCGACGCCGGCCCCGGCCTCGCCGAGTCCTGGACGTACAACGCCGACGGCACCGCCGTGACGTTCGCGCTGCGGCCCGGGCTGACGTTCACCGACGGCACCGCGCTCGACGCCGAGGCCGTCCGGGAGAGCCTGCTGCGCGGCAAGACGCAGGAGAACTCGCTGCTCAAGGACCAGCTCGCGACGATCGCCGACGTCACCGCCGACGACCAGACGCACGTCACGCTGCACCTGCAGGCCCCCGACTTCCAGGTGCCGAACCTGCTGGCCGGCAAGACCGGGGCCATCGTGAGCCCCACGGCGTTCCGCGCGGACGCGGCCGCGATCCCGACCGCGCCCGTCGGCGCCGGCCCGTTCATGTTCGAGAGCTTCGTGCCCGAGTCGAAGGCCGTGCTGGTCAAGAACCCGGGCTACTGGAACGCCGACGCGATCGACATCGAGCGGCTGGAGCTGACCGCGGGCACCGACCCGACGTCGGTCATCGCCGCCGTCCAGTCCGGCGCGCTCGACGTCGCGACGATCACCGGCCGCCAGGTGGAGCAGGCCAAGCGCCGGGCTGGAGGTCGACGTCGTCGACTCGTTCACCGTCACCCAGGTCGACGTGCACTCCGGGCTCGAACCGCTGACCGACCGGCGGGTCGTCGACGCGCTGAAGTACGCGGTCGACCGGCAGGGGATCATCGACGTCACCAACGGCGGCATCGGCTCGGTCACCTACCAGCCGTTCCCGCAGGGCTACGTGGCCTACAACCCGGAGCTGGACGGGGCGTTCGCCTACGACCCGGAGAAGGCGCGCACGCTGCTGGCCGCCGCCGGCTACCAGGCGGGGCAGCTGTCGCTGACGATCACCGTGAACGCCGTCTCGCAGGCCACCGCCGAGCTGGTGCAGCAGCAGCTGCAGGCCGTCGGCGTCACCGCGACGATCAAGGTGGTGCCGCCGGGCTCGTCCACCTGGCAGCAGGAGGTCTACCTCGGTCGCCGGGCGCAGTTCGCGCTCGACGGCACCGTCGGCCGGGAGTCGCCGGTGCAGAACCTGACCGTCGTCTACGGGCCCGAGGGCCTGATGAACACGTCGAAGGTGTCCTCGCCGGAGTTCCTCGCCGCGCTCGACGAGGTCCGCCGCACCCCCCTGGAGGCCCCCGAGTACCCGGCGGTGCTGCAGAACGCGGTCCGGCTCGGCGTCGAGATGTCGCCCAGCTTCTCCCTGGGCACGAGCCCCCGGATCGCCGCGCGCAACCCGCGGGTCTCACCGCTGCCGCACTTCCTGTCGCAGTACCGCTGGGAGGGCGTCACGGTGGGGGCGCCCGGGAGCCGGGCATGACGACGGTCCCGGCCACGGCGGCGCCGGCGCCCTCGCCGCCCGCCGGGGCTCGCCGCGGCCGGGCCCCGGCGGGCCGGTCGCCGGCGGCGGCCGCTGCTGGGCGTGCTCGGCCGGCTCGGCCGCACGGTCGCGGTCACCGTGCCGGTGTTCCTCGTCGCGACGCTGGTGACGTTCCTGCTCGGCGCGATCAGCGGGCTCAGCCCGGCCGGCCTGCTGCTCGGCGACTCGGCCACCCCCGAGGACGTCGCCCGGGCCAACGCCGAGCTGGGCCTGGACCGGCCGGTCGCCGTGCAGTACGCGGACTGGCTCGCGCACGTGGTGCGCGGCGACCTCGGCACCTGGTGCTCAACGGCGTGAGCGTGGCGTCCCAGATCGGGCAGCGGCTGGAGGTGTCGCTGTCGGTGGCCGGGCTCGCGCTGCTCATCGGCGTCACCGTGGGCACGGCGCTCGGCGTGCTCGCCGCCACCCGGCAGGGCACGTGGGTCGACCGGGCCGTCACCGCGTTCTGCACGGTGATCTCCACGCTGCCCCCGTTCGTCGTGGGCATCGTGCTGATCGTCGTGTTCTGCGTGCTGCTGCCGGTGTTCCCGTCGGCCGGGTACGTGTCGCCGACGGAGGACGTGTCGGCGTGGCTCACGCTGATCACGCTGCCCGCGATCGCGCTCTCGCTCGACGCCGTGGCCGACATCGCGCGCCAGCTGCGCACGGGCATGGTGGCCGCGCAGCGGGAGAACTACGTGGTCGGCGCGCTGGTCCGGGGCCTGTCGCCGCGGCGCGTCCTCTGGGTGCACGTGCTGCCGGCCGGCGCCGGCCCGGCCCTGTCGGTGCTCGGGATCCGGGTGCCGATGCTGATCGGCAGCGCCGTCGTCACCGAGAGCATCTTCGGGATGGCGGGCTTCGGCCGCTTCGCCGCGGACGGCGCCGTGCGCGGTGACGTGCCGGTCGTGCAGGGCACGCTCGTCGTGGCGATCGTGCTGGTCCTGGCGTTCAACCTGCTCGTCAACGCGGCGCTGACCCGGCTGCGCCCGGCCGCGCAGCGGGGCACGTGATGGGCGCCGTGCTGCGGCACCGCCTCGGCGTCGCGTCGCTGGTGGTGCTGGCCGCGATGGTCCTGCTGGGCGTGCTCGGGCCGCTGCTCGCGCCGCAGGACCCGCTCGTGCAGGACCCGTCCGCGCTGCTGCAGGGCCCGTCGGCCGCGCACCTGCTGGGCACCGACAACCTCGGGCGCGACGTGTTCTCCCGGCTGCTCGCCGGCTCGCGGCTGTCGCTGCTCGCGGCGCTGGAGGCGGTGGCCGTCGGGCTGGTGCTGGGCACCGTCCCGGGCCTGCTGTCGGTGTACCTCGGCCGCGTCTTCGAGTGGGTCACGCTCCGCGTGATGGACGCCTTCGTGACGCTGCCGTTCCTGGTGTTCGCCGTGGCGATGACCGCGCTGCTGGGCAACGGCCTCACCCAGGCCATGTTCGCGGTCGGCATCCTGATCTCGCCCGTCTTCTACCGCGTCACGCGGGCGGCGGCGTTCCCGGTGGCCGGGTCGCAGTACGTCGAGGCGGCCCGGCTCACCGGCGCCCCGGCCTGGTTCGTGCTGCGCCGCCACGTCTGGCCGAAGGTGCTGCCCGCGGTGGCCGTCAGCGCGGCCGGCCTGCTGGGCAGCAGCCTGGTGATCGTGTCGTCGCTGACGTTCCTGGGCATCGGCATCCAGCCGCCCGAGCCGACGTGGGGCGGGATGCTCGCCACCGACCTGGAGTACCTCTACCAGCGCCCGACGGCCCCGTTCGTCCCGGCGCTGCTGATCATCCTCACCGTCGGGGCCTGCAACGGCCTCGCCGACGCGCTCCGGGACGTCATCGGCGCGCCGCGCGGGGGGCGGGTCCGTGCCTGAGCCGCTCCTGGAGATCGAGGACCTCTCCGTGACCGCCGGGGACCGCACCCTCGTGCACGCCGTGGACGCCACCGTGGCCCGCGGCGGAAGCCTCGGGATCGTCGGTGAGTCGGGCAGCGGCAAGTCGCTGACCTGCCGTTCGGTGCTCGGCATCCTGCCGCCGGGGCTCGCCACCGGCCCGCGGACCGCCATCCGGTTCGACGGGATCGACCTGACCGCGCTCGCCCCGCGCGACTGGCCGTCGATCCGCGGCGACCGGATCGGGGCCGTGTTCCAGGACCCCGGCTCGTACCTCACCCCGTCGATGACGGTCGGCCGTCAGCTCGGCGAGGTGCTGCGCGTCCGCGGCGGGCTGGGCCGGCGCGAGGCCCGGGACCGTGCGGTCGACCTGTTCGCCGCGACCGGGCTGCCCGAACCCGCCCGCGTGTACGGCCAGTACCCGTTCGAGCTGTCCGGCGGCATGCTCCAGCGGGCGCTGATCGCCATCGCGATCTGCCGCGAGCCGGACCTGCTGATCGCCGACGAGGCCACCACCGCGCTGGACGTCACGGTGCAGGCCGAGGTGCTCGACCTGCTCGCCGACCTGCGGGAACGCCACGGGCTGGCGCTCGTGCTCGTCTCGCACGACCTCGCCGTGGTCGCGCAGGTGTGCGACGAGGTGATCGTCATGCGGGACGGGGAGGTCCTCGAACGCGGCACCGCCGCCGAGGTGCTGCGGGCGCCCCGGCACGCGTACACCCGCTCGCTCGTGGAGGCCCACGCGCGCTACGGCATCGAGAGGTTCCGCAGCCATGCCTGATCGCACGAGTCCCCTGCTGAAGGTCCGCGACCTGGCCGTCTCGCTCGGCCGCGGGCGGGCACGCCGGGAGATCCTGCACGGCGTCGACCTGACCGTGCGGGCCGGCGAGATCGTCGGGCTCATCGGCGAGACGGGCTCGGGCAAGACGACGCTCGCCCGCACCGTGCTCGGGCTGAACCGGGTCGACCGCGGCACCGTCCGCGTGGAAAGCCGGCCCGTCCACGGGCTGCGCGGCGGGGCGCTGCGCGCGTTCCGCCGGGCCGGCGCCGTCCAGTACGTCTTCCAGGACCCGCTGCAGAGCCTCGACCCCGACCTGCCGCTGGGCCGGTCGGTCGGCGAGGCGCTGGAGGTGCGCCGCGAGCCCGGGATCGCCGAGCGGGTCGCGGACGCCCTGCGCCTGGTGGGACTCGACCCCGACCTCGCCGGCCGGCTCCCGGGCGAGGTCTCCGGCGGGCAGCGGCAGCGGGCCGCGATCGCCCGGCGCCCAGTGGTCCGCCGCGCCCCGGCTGCTGCTGTGCGTGCGAACCGGTCAGCGCGCTCGACGCGACGCACCCGCACGTCCGTGCTGGAACTGCTGGCGCGGCTGCGCGACGGCAACCGCGTCGGGCAGCTCTTCATCTCCCACGACCTCGGCTCCGTCGCCGGCGTCACCGACCGCGTCGCCGTGCTCTACCGCGGCCACGTCGTCGAGACCGGGCCCACCGCCCAGGTCGTGTCCGCACCCACCCACCCCTACACCCGGCTCCTCATCGGGTCCGCGCCGACGGTCGACGGCGGCGGGCTGGGCCGGGCCGAGCGCGCAGCGCTGCGCGCCGAACTCGTCGGAAAGGCGGCGTCATGACGATCGCGGGAACCCGGCCCGAGGCCGCGTCCTGGCTGGAGCCGGACGGGGTCAACCCGCGCGGCACCCTGGTCGTGGTGCCCGGGCGGGGCGAGCACGCGCGGATCTACGAGCGCTTCGGGCGGCGGATCGCCGCCGACGGCTACCGGGTGCTCGCGGTCGAGGACCCGACCGCGGACGAGGACCGGGCCGCGGCCCAGGTCCGGGCGGTGCTGGCGAGCGACCCCGCCGCGGACGCCCCCCGGCCGCGGATCCTCGTCGGCTCCGACGCCGGCGCCCTGGTCGCCGCCGCCGCTGCTCGCCGAGGGCCTGACCGGCGTCGCCGGGCTCGTGCTGGCCGGGCTCCCCGTGGCGCCAACAGCTGGCCGGCCGGACGGCGGCTGGGCCGCGTCCGGGTGGGCGGGAGAGGTCGAGGCACGCACCGCCTGCCCGACCCACCAGGCCCTGCTCGACACCGACGAGCGGCTGCGCCGCGGGGCCCTCGCGGAGCAGGTCCCCGCAGCCTGGCACCGCCGCGCCGACCCCGCCCGCATCGGCGTCCCCGTCCTCGGCCTGCACGGCGCCGCGGACACCGTCACCCCGCTCGACGCGGCCCGCGGCTGGTACGCCCGCGTACCCGACGCCGAACTCGTCAGCATCGCCGGCGGGCGGCACGACGCCCTCAACGACCAGACCCACCGCACCGCGGCCGCGACGGTCGTGCTGTTCCTGGAACGGCTGCGCGCGGGGGTCCCCGAGATCGCGCACCGCGAGCTGCTCGTGCCCTACCGTGCCGGCGGGGACAACCGCACGACCGACGAGGTGACCCGATGACCGACGCCTTCCACCCGGACTTCTCCGCCGCGGCCGCATCGCTGCCCGACCGGGCGCGGGTGCACCTGATCCGCGGCGCCGACCTGTCCGGCGACACCGCGCAGACCTCCGGGATGCGCCGGCTGGAGGCGATCAGCGGGAAGACCGTGGGCTCGGAGAAGCTCTGGACCGGCGAGACCCACGTCGCCCCCGCCACCAGCTCCGGCGACCACCACCACGGCGAGGCCGAGACGTCGATCTACGTGGTGAGCGGCCGTCCGCGGTTCGTCTTCCACGACGGCACGGGCGAGGTCGTGCTGCAGACCGAGCCGGGCGACTACATCTTCGTGCCGCCCTACGTGCCGCACCGCGAGGAGAACCCGAGCCCGGACGAGCCGGCCGTCGTGGTGATCTCGCGCAGCACGCAGGAGGCGATCGTCGTGAACCTCCCCGCCCTGACCCCGCTGACCGACCCGCGCTGACCGGCACCTCCGATCGAGTAGCGTCTGCTCGTCGTCGTCGAACGGGGAGCCGCGTGTCCGAAGGTGCCGTCGTCCCGCCCGGCGGGCTGCGGGTCGTGGCCGGGACGTGGGCGGTCGCCGGCGCGGTGCACCTGTGGGTCGCGCTCGACGCCCCCCGGGCCGGCGCCGCGGGCGCCGTCGTGTCGGCGGTGCTCGCCGTCGCGGCGGCCGCCGGGGTCGTCGCGCTGCTCGTCACCAAGCGGCCGGGGGCGCTGCTCGCGGCCGTCGTCACGGGGGCGGTGGGGGTGGCCGCGTTCCTGGTGCCCCGGGTGGCGGCCCTGCCCGGGTTCGGCGACGTCCTCCCCACCTGGGACAACCCGTGGCCGTTCGTCGCGTTCCTGCTCGACGCGCTGGTCGTGCGGGTGGCCGTGTTCACGCTGCGCCGCGCGTCCCGGACCGCCGCCGGCTAACGGCCTGACGCGGCTGTCGGCACGCAGAACTCGGCCGTGACCGTGCCCGGCGCATGGCCGGGCGCGAGCCGCACGTCCAACGCCACGATGCGGTCGTCCGCAGGCAGCCACTGGAGCGTCGCGCCCCACCGGACGACCAGCCGCACCCGCCCCAGCGGCGCCTCCCGCGGCTCCTGCAGCAACGCCTCGAACTCACCGGGAGTCAGGTCCGGATCGACCGCCGACGCGCGCTCCACCAACCCGTCGAACGGGCCCTCGTGGGCGTGCACGGCGGCCACCAGGCCGTCGGTCAGGGGTTTCAGCAGGCCGGCGAGCGAGCCTCGCCAGCCTTCTGGGGGCGCGACCGTGACCCGCAGCGCCAGCCGCCCGGGCACCGCCGCCGACCGGACCGCCGCGGTCACCCCGGCCCGGCGGGCGGCGAGCCACCAGCGTCCCGCCGTCGGCCCCGTGAACAGGCCGCGGACCCCCGCGGACGGGACGAGAAGCCGGACCGACCCGAGCGGCTCGCCCGCAGCCCAGTACGACCACCTCGTCCCCGCGTCGACGACGCGGTACCGGTAGTGGTGCCGGCCGTCGTCCGGGGCAGGAGCGCGTTCCAGGACCAGCCCGTACCGGGCCGCCGCACGGACCGCACCCGGGCCGAGGTTGTAGGTCAGGACGTTCTCCAGATCGACCACGCGCGTGTCGGCCGCGGCATAGCAGGCGTGCAGCACCTGCCCCGGCCGGGCCGTCAAGCCACGGCAGGCCGCGGCCAGCTCACGGCGGAAGCCGACCTGCGACCCCGTCGGCTCGAACGGCAGGCGTGTGGTCGACCACGCCTCCACATGCCCGTCGCCCGCCGAGACGCCGTGGTCCACGCGGCCAGCATCTCAAGCCGGCGCTCAGGCCGCCTCGGCCGCACGGGCGAGGGCCGACGGGGTGAGCCGCCCGACGATGGCCGGGGCCTCGTGCACGAGCGCGTCGTTCTCCACCGCCTCGACCATGAAGAGCGCGAAGTCCACGCGCCGGGTCCGGTTGCTCGCGAGGACCGGGTCGCCCACGTGCCGGCTCCACACCGGCAGCCCCTGGCTCTCGCCCTCCTCCAGGTCGCTGCCGCGCACGACCGTCCACCGGGTGTCGCTGGCGAAGATCCGCCGGCACGCCTCCACCTGGTCGTCCACGTCCACGAGCCGGGCGAGCTTCGCCAGCCGCCCCAACACGGCCACGGACAGCGTGAACATCCGCGAGTAGACGTCCCTCCCGTCGCGGCTGATGTGCCAGCCGCAGGAGAACACCAGGCGCGCGCCCGGCCGGGCGTGGTCGAGCACCGCCTGCGCCGTGCCGGACGCGTAGTGGTGCACCCCCCACGGCACGAGCACCGTGAGCACGGCGTCGCACCCGTCCACCGCCCGGGCGACGACCGCGCGGTCGTCGGTGCGGCCGGGGACGACGGTGATCCGGTCCGCGAGATCGGCGAGCTTGCCCACGCTCTGCTCGCGGCACACGCCCACGACCTCGTAACCGCGGTCCAGCGCGTGCTGCACCATGTAGCGCCCGAGCTTCCCGGACGCGCCGATGACGCACATCCGCCTGCCGGCTCCCACTCGTTCCACGACCTGCTCCTCGTTCGCGCCGCCGATGCCCTTACGGCGTAAAGTACTACCTGACAGCGTAAGGTCGTCAAGCCCGTACGAGCCGTCGGACCGGAGGAGCACGTGGCCGACCCACCCCGCCGCACCCCGCTGAGCAAGGACGCGGTGCTCCGCGCGGCGGTCGCGCTGGCGGACGAGTCCGGCAGCGGCGTGCCGAGCATGCGCAGGCTCGGCGACACGCTCGGCGTCGAGGCGATGGCGCTCTACCACCACTTCCGCAACAAGGACATGATCCTCGACGGCATGGTCGACCTGGTCTTCGGCGAGATCGACCTCCCCGCGGACGGCGCCGGCTGGCGGGCCGCAATGCGGGAGCGCGCAGCGTCGATGCGCGCGGCGCTGGTCCGCCACCCGTGGGCGATCAGCCTGATGGACTCGCGCACGAACCCCGGCCCGGCGACGCTGCGCCACCACGACGCCGTGATCGGGTGCCTGCGGTCGGGCGGCTTCTCCGTCTCCGGTGCAGCGCACGCGTTCTCGGTGCTCGACAGCTACGTCTACGGGTTCGTGCTGCAGGAGCTGAGCCTGCCGTTCACGACACCCGCCGACCTGGAGGACGTCGCCGGCTCGATCCTGGAACGGATGCCCCGCGACGAGTTCCCGCACCTCACGGAGATGATCGTCGAGAGCGCGCTGAAACCCGGCTACGCCTACGCCGAGGAGTTCGACATCGGGCTCGACCTGGTCCTCGACGGGCTGGAGCAGCGGCGCGCGGGCTGGCGGTGACCGGCGCGGTAGCGTCTGGAGCGTCCGGATAGGCCGGGATCGTCCGGTTCCCGGGCGCACCCACACGAGCAGGGAGGCCGGCCATGACAACGGAGAACGTGACCGTCACCAGCGTGATCGCCGTCGTGAACGTCGCCGACTTCACGGCGGCGAGCGAGTGGTTCGGCAGGCTCCTGCAGCGCGAGGCGGACCTCGTGCCGGTGGACGGCATCGCGGAGTGGCAGCTCGCCCCTGCCGCGTGGCTCCAGGTGGCCGAGAACCCCGAGCGGGCCGGCAGGAGCAGCGTCAACATCGGCGTGGGCGACGTGGACGGCTACGTCGCCCGGCTGCGCGCGAGCGGGTTCGAGCCCGCCGACGTCGAGGTCATCCCGGACGTCGTGAAGTTCTCGACACTGCTCGACCCCGAGGGCAACGAGGTGGTGCTCTCGCAGGAGCTCGCGTCGTAGGTCCTCGCGCTCGGGTCGCCGCGGCGTGTCGTCACCACTCGTGACGCCGCCCGGCGCGCTCCGGTGCCGCTACCGCTCCGGGGCGCGGGCCGCCAGGTCGATCAGCTCGATGGCCTCCGGGCCGGTCGCCGCGGCGCTCCAGAGCCGCTCCCACAGCTCGATGTAGGGCCGCACGCGCTCCGGGTCGTCGGTCTGGGTCTCGCCGTGCATGATCTCGACGTCGACGTGCGGCGGCGAGCCGTCGGCCGGCTCGCGGTAGTTGAACGAATGCCAGGCGGGCGCTCCGACGCGGCGGGTCGGGAGGATGCCGATCCGGACGCCGGAGAGCGTCGCGACGGACCGCAGGCGGTCGAGCTGCGCCGGCATGACGCCGGGTCCGGGCGACCAGTGCAGGACGTGCTCGGCCAGCAGGAACTCGAACCGGCGGCCGTCCTCATAGAGGATCTCCTGGCGGCGAATCCGGGCGGCCACGGCGGCGGCGTGGTCGATCTTCCCCGTCGGGTCGACCTGCGGGATCAACTGCCGGGCGTACTCCGCGGTCTGGAGCAGACCCGGCACCCACGCGTCGGTGAACGACCGGATCAGCTGCGCGCCGGCTTCCTTCCGGCGCACCTGGCCCTGGAGGTGCCCGCCAGTGCCGCGGAGCAGATCCTGGTACGCAGCCGGGTCGGTGTGCGCGGCCTCGGTGAGCGCGAGCACCCGACGGCGGACCTCCTCGCTCGCCTCTACGGCGGTCAGCCAGGCGAGCGCTCCGCGCGCGACGGCAGGGCGTCGCCGCGCTCCAGCCTCGACACCGACGACTGGCTGATGCCCGTCAGCCGCACGACGTCGCGCTGCGACAGTCCCGCCAGCGTCCGGACGGAGCGCAGCTCCGCGCCGAGCTGCGCCCACGTCTCCGACCTCGCCATGCTTCCCCTACTGGATCTTGGACAGGTACTCGTTGAGCGGCACCGCGAGCGCCTCGACGTCCTGTAGCCGCCCGGACAGCTCGGCGAGCCGGTCGGGGTCGGTGATCAGGTCCGCGCCGAGCCAGTGTCCTGCCTCGTCGTAGTCCATCAGCAGCGCCCGCGCCTGGGGTGTGTCGGCATCGAACAGCCAGAAGTCCGGCCCGACGTCGCCGACCTCGTCCCGTCGCACGACCAGGATCCGTTCCCCGGCGGCCTGCGACTCGACGTAGCCGGAGAACTCGTAGCGCTCGTAGTCGGTCAGCGGGTCGTCGACCACCCGCACCCGCGTCCACACCTTCCCGTCGACCACCGTTGTCCGGGCGATCCGCGCCAGCCACGGGCTCGTCCGGACGCTGCGCTCCGGACGCGCCCGGCCCGTGAGGAACGCGGCGATGCGGTCGCCCTCGGCGCCGCCCACGTCGTAGGCGGGCAGCACCTCCAGCCGGGACACAGTCTGCCGGAACGTGTCGAAGTACCCGTCGAACTCCTCGGGGGTGACCCTCTGCGCGCTCACGAGCCCGCGCTCACCTGCGCGATGAGCGTGCGCCATTCGGCGGCCGGGATGCGCAGGAAGCCCTCACCGGGCGGCGCCGGCTCGGGCGCCTCGGTGGTGAGGTAGCCCTGCACCGTCACGTCGCCCGTCGCCTCGTCCTGCCAGAACCGCGGGCACGGCCCGCTCTCGCACGTGTTCGCGATCAGCCGGAACGCCATCTGTCCTCCCGAGTCAGCCTGAGTCACCGCGTACCAGATCGTCCAGGGGACGCCGGCCTGCGTCAATCCAATCCTCCTTGCCATGGTGGGTCAATGTGGGTCATCATGACTCCTCTGGGTTCAAGGGAGCAATGCGGACGGATGGAGTGATCGGGCGATGTCAAGACGAACTGTGTGCAACGCGCCATCTGAGGAGCGCGCGAGTGCTCCACCAGCGACGATGGCCGACGTCACGGCTGCGCTCGACCGAGTGGCCCGCATGCGGCGCACGATCTCGGCGGACTCCTGTGGCGGCGTCCCCGCGTTCACCCGGCGAGTGGCCGACCTCTGGACCGCCGAGGCGAAGGCGTGGGCCGCGCTGCCGGCCACGTCCGACTTCCCGCTGGGCACACCGGCCGGCACGCTGCTGACGCGCGCTGCCGGGCGGGCCGCGGAACTCGCCGACGCACGCTCGGTCGGTTGGCTACGGACCGGCGGCCGGGAGCCGGCGGGAACGCTCTGAACGCGGACCTCGACGGCACCCTGCCGCCGCAGAGGGCATCGGCGTCCACGAGCGCGGCGCCGGCGGGCTGCTGGCCGCGGTCCGCGTGTACGACGACGTCGGGGCGCGGACGGGCGCTGAGGCCCGCCGGGCGTCACGCGACGAACTGCTGGCCGCCGTCGATGTCGTAGGTCGCGCCGGTCAGCGCCGTGTTGACCATGATGTGGACGGCGAGCGCGGCGACGTCGGCCGGGCCGACGACCCGCCCGATCGGCAGCGTCTCCCGCAGCTCGGCGCGGCGTTCGTCGAGCCGGTCGCCCAGCAGCGACGCCGACAGCGGCGTGTCGACGAAGCCGGCGGCGATCAGGTTGGCCCGGACGGGCGCGAGCTCCAGCGCGAGCGCGGCGGTGAACGGCGGGAGCGCCGCGGTGGCGGCCGAGACGATGCCCAGCCCGCGCCCGACGCGCCGGCCGCCGGTGCCGCCCATGAGCAGCAGCGTGCCGCCGGGCCGCATCCGGCCGACGGCGTTGCGGGCGACCTCCAGCGCCATGACCATGTGGTCGCTGACCGCCACCCGCAGCTCCTCGGCGGCCATCTCCAGGAGCGGCCCGTAGTGCGGGCCGCCCGCGGTGACGAGCACGTGGTCGATCGGGCCGGGCAGGTCCTCGAAGAACCGCCGCAGCGCGGCCGCGTCGGTGGCGTCGAAGGCCGCGGTGGCGTCCGCGCCGACGTCCTGCGCCGCGCGTTCGAGACGCGCGGGGTCGCGGCCGGTGAGCACGACGGAGGCGCCTTCGGCGCGGGCCCGCCGGGCCGTTTCCAGCCCGATGCCGGCGCTGCCGCCGATCAGCACCACGGTCTGGCCGGCCAGCTCCGGTTCGGTCATCCGTCCTCCTCAGCCGGGCAGGCCCGCCGGCTGCGACCGGTCCGCGATCCGCATGCGCAGCGCGGTGAGCGCGGCGTCGTAGATCCCCGAGAAGCTCGGGAAGGGCCGGATCGTGTCGGCCAGCACCGCGAGCGGGACGTGCGCGCGCACCGCGAGCGTCGCCTGCTGCAGCCACTCGCCGGCCTCCGGCCCGAGCGCGTAGGCGCCGGTCAGCCGTTCACCGTCGCTGAGCAGCGTGAGGAACCCGTTCGACTCGGCGTAGGCGTGCGTGTACGTGGCCGTGCGCGGCACCTCCGACAGCAGCGCGGTGCCGCTGTACGGGGCGTCGAGCGCGCCCACCGCCGCGGCCTGCGGATCGGTGAAGGTCACCCGCGGGACGGCCTCGTAGTTCGCCGGGCGGCGCTCCCCGGCGATGTTCGCGGCGACGACGTCACCCTCGTACTCGCCGACGTGGGTCAGCGGCCAGATGCCCGTGACGTCGCCGATCGCCCAGAGCCGCTCCCCCGCGCGCAGGTACTCGTCCACCGCGATCCCGCGCGGGTCGGCCGCCACGCCGACCGTCTCCAGGCCGATCCCCGCCACGCGCGGCGCCGGCCCGTCGCCACGAGCAGCCGGTCGCCCCGCACGTCGGGGCCCTCGTCGAGCCGCAGGACGAACTCCGCGCCCTCCTGCCACGCGGCGGTGGCGCGCCGCCCGAGCACGAGCCCGATGCCGTCCCGGCGCAGGGCCTCGCCGAGCGCCCCGCCGAGCGGCGCGGCTCCCGCGGGAGGACGCGGTCCGCGTGCTCGACGATCACGGCCTCGCCGCCGAGCCGGCGCACGACCTGCGCGAGCTCGACGCCCGCCGACCCGCCGCCCAGCACGAGCATCCGCCGCGGGACCGCCCTCATGCCCGTCGCCTCGCGGGTGCCCCAGACGCCGTCGAGGTCGCGCAGGCCGGGGACCGGCGGCACGATCGGGTCGGCGCCGGTCGCGACGACGACGTGCTCTGCCGTGTGCCGGACGCCGTCGACGTCGACGACACCCGGGCCGGCCAGCCGGCCGGAGCCGCGCAGCAGCGCGATGCCCTGCCCGGCCAGCCACCGCGCCTGCCCGGCGTCGGAGTAGCCCGACACCATGAAGTCGCGCCAGGCCAGCGCGGCCGGGACGTCGACCCGCGCCTGCGCGCCGGCGTCGCGGGCGGCCCGCACCGCCTCGCCCGGGCGCAGCAGCGTCTTCGACGGGATGCAGGCCCAGTACGAGCACTCGCCGCCCACCAGGTCGCGTTCCACGACGGCCACCCGCAGCCCGCGGGCGGCGAGCGCCCCGGCGCAGTGCTCGCCGGGCGCCCCGCCGCCGAGCACGATGACGTCGTGGTCGCTCACGTCGGCAGCTCCGTGCCGGCCTGCTCGGCCACCATGTACGCGGCGTACCACTCCGGCCAGTTCTCGTCGCGCCGACCGGTGCGCTTCTCGTGCTCGCCGTGCGCGGCCTCGGCGCGCCGGAGCGCGCCCGCCAGCTCCGCGACGGACGTGAACGCGGTCGGGGCCGGGTCGACGCGGCCGGGCAGGCGGGTCGTCACCTCCTGCACGAGCCAGCCGTTGCCGTCGGGGTCGCTGAACGTCGCGAAGGAGCTGTAGCTGGAGCTCTCGGGCGCGCGGTCGCGCACGCGCGCACCGTTGGGCCGGAACTGGGCGCCCGGCGCCCCCGGGTGGAACACCTCGCTGACGTCCGCGCCGTGCGCCGCGAGCGCCGCGCGGGCCGCCTCGACGTCGGAGACGACCAGGTAGAGGCCCTGCGCCGAACCGGGCACCGCGGTGGTGATGTTGGTGCCGAACTGGACCGAGCAGCCCGAACCGGGCGGCGTGAACTGGACGACCCGGAAGCCGTTGTCGAACGGGAAGTCGGCGTCGAGCCGCCACCCGAGCTTCGCGTAGAACTCCTTCGCCCGGTCGGCGTCGGCGACGGGGATGACCACCGCCTCGAACCTCATGTCGACCGTTCCGACGCCGGCGTTCCGTTCGTCCGTCGCGCTCATCAGGGCCTCCATGGAGGTGTCGGGGTGGCCCGCGCTTACCCGCGCTGCGTCCTCCCACGCCGGAACGCGCCCACGGATCCGGACGGGCGGCGGGCTCAGCCGAGGGCGCCCAGCACGTCCGCGGCCGTGACGACGCCGCGCGTCACCAGCTCCAGGTTCGCCAGCGACGCGCGGTGCACCTCGTCGGTGGCCGCGGCCACGCAGTCACCCACCACGTGCACGGTGAATCCGAGGTCGGTGGCGTGCCGCGCGGTCTGCTCGACCGTCAGGTTCGTCGCGACGCCCGTGAGCAGGACGGTGTCGATCCCGCGCGCGGCCAGCACGTCGGGCAGGTCGGTGCCGGCGAGCCCGGAGAGCTTCTGGTTGTCGGCGACGTGGCCCGGCTCGGCGAGCTCGCGCATCGCGGCCACCAGCTCCGTCCCGGGGCTGCCCGGCCGGAAGCTCTCCTGGGCGCCGGCCACCATCTCCATGAAGCCGGTGTTGCGCACCAGCTGCCCTTCGCCCTCCGGGACGACGAACCGGGTGAAGTGGACGGGCAGCCCGGCCGCACGCGCGGACCGGTGGAACGCGGCGGCCCGCGCCACCACGCCGCTGCGGCGCACCGGCTCGGCCAGCATCGGGCCGAAGAACCCCTCCGGCTCGATGACGTTGACCTGCCAGTGCAGGGCCAGCACCGCGGCCCGCCGAGGATCGACCTGCATTCCACGTCTCCCGTCACGTCGCTGCCCGAGGGTCCGACGGAGATCGTCTCGTGCCCGGTGACTCCAGGTCGGCAGGGCCTCGTCCTCACCTGTCGGGTCGGTCGTCTGCCGACCGGGCCGCCGACGACGCCCGCGACCCGCCGTGACCTCGATAGACTCCGGCTCCACCAGCGGCGGGAAGGTGTTCACGAAGCTCGGCGTCAGCTCCCGGCGCACACGGGGAGAGCTGTCATGGGTTCTGACGCCACGGCTGACTTCACGGGCATCCGGCCGCGCCTGGTCGGGATCGCGTTCCGGGTGCTGGGCGGCGCCGCCGACGCCGAGGACGTCGTGCAGGACGTCTGGCTGCGCTGGCAGGGGACCGACCGGGCGCGGGTGCGCGACCACACGGCGTTCCTCGTGACGACCACGACCCGGGCCGCGCTCAACGTCGCGACCTCGGCGTACGTCCGTCGCGAGGTGGCGGTCGGCGACCGGATGCCGGAGCCGCGCCGCCCGCTCGACGACCCGGCGGCCGACGCCGAGCGCGCCGAGGCGGTCGCGGCGGCCGTGTTGCGCCTGCTGGAGCGGCTGTCGCCGCCGGAACGGGCCGTCTACGTGCTGCGAGAGGCGTTCGACTACCCGTTCCGGGTCGTCGCCGGGACGCTCGGGGTCAGCGAGCCGAACGCCCGCCAGCTCGCCCGCCGCGCCCGCGTCCGACTCGCCGGGCCCCGCCGCACGCCCGTCGACCCGCACGAGCACAGCCGGCTGCTGCGGGTCTTCCTCGACGCCGCCCGCTCCGGCGAGGTGGCCCGCCTGGAACGGGTACTCGTCGAGACGGTGCGCCGGCAGCAGGCCGCCTGAGCGGAAGGGGATCGCGATGAGGGTGCCCGACGGTGCCGACGACCCGCTGGCGCAGCCCGCGGCGTGGGCCATGAACGGCGACCCGGCCCTGCTGACCAGCGCCGCGGCACTCCTGCGCGACGGGATCGACCGCGGCTTCTACCGCGGGCATCCCCCGGGCGAGTACACGATGTTCGGCGTCGCCCGCATCCTCGACGCCGTCGCGCTGCAGGTGCAGAACGGCGAGCGCCTCCACCACACGGTGGTCTCGGCCGCGATGGAGATCGCCCGCCACGTGACGACCTACCTCCCCCAGCTCATGGCGGAGGACGACGCGGACCGCGGCCCCGAGTCGTGAGGGCGGCCTACTGCTCGGTGAGCCACTTGTCGAAGGTCGTCCGGCCGAGCTGGGCGTCCGGGCCGGGCACGAGCGTCCGGTCGTTCAGCACGACGCCGTAGTAGGTCGCGTCCTCGTCGGTGACGACCTCACGCGGGTCGCCCTTCGCCGCGAGGACCCGGCGCACGAACTCGTCGATCCGGAGCCGCTCCGGGCCGCCGACCTCGCGGATCCCGTTCAGCGGCTCCCCGGCGGCGACGCGCCCCCACGCGGCCGAGGCGACGTCCTCCGCGGCCATCGGCTGGAACAGCGCGGACGGCAGGCGGACGACGCCCTCGACCGTGCTGAAGTCCGCGATGGCCTTGCCGAACTCGAAGAACTGCGTGGCGTGCACGATCGAGTACGGCCGGCCCGACTCCCGGATCAGCGACTCCTGCACGATCTTGGCGCGGAAGTAGCCCGACTCCGCCAGCCGCTGCGTGCCCACCACCGACAGCGCCACGTAGTGCCCGACCCCGGCCTTGCCGCTGTGGTCGAGCAGGTTCGTGGTGGCGGTCCGGAAGAACTCCATCACCGCGTCGTCGGCGAACGACGGCGAGTTCGACACGTCCACCACCACCGCCGCGCCGTCGAGCACCTCGGCCAGCCCTTCGCCCGTGAGGGTGTTCACCCCGGTGTTCGGGGCCGCCGGCACCGCCTCGTGGCCGTGCTCGCGCAGCTTGGCCACCAGCTTGGAGCCGATCAGCCCCGTCCCACCGATCACGACGACCTTCACTTCGGTTCCCTTCGTCCGTCGGCTCGCCCGCCGTTCGCGAGCGCCCCCCGGAAGCCAGGACCGGACGGCCCGCCGATCCGTGACGTCCACGGATCCGGGCGCATCAACCGGACGCGCCCGCAGGCGGCCCGTGACCGGCGCGGTCAGCACGGTCCGGCGTCAGACGCTGCGCAGCACCGAGACGACCACCCCGAGCACGACGCACTCGTCGCCGTCGATGACGTCGTAGGCCGGGTTGCGCGGTTCGAGGTACACGTGCCCGTTGCGGCGGCGGTAGACCTTCACCGTGGCCTCGCCGTCGATCATCGCGGCGACGATCTGCCCGGAGTACGCCTCGGGCTGCTGGCGGATGACCACCGTGTCGCCGTCGCAGATCGCGGCGTCGATCATCGAGTCGCCGCGCACCCGCAGGGCGAACACCGTGCCGCGGCCGGCCAGCGCGCGCGGCAGCGTCAGGACGTCGTCGACGTGCTCCTCGGCCACGATCGGCGTGCCCGCGGCGATGTCGCCGACCACGGGCACCGGCACCGCGTCGTCGCCCGGGCCGGGGGCCGCCGGCTCCTGCAGGAAGACGCGCACGTCGATCGGCCGGCACAGCGCCGAGCCGCGGCGCAGGAACCCCTTCTCCTCCAGGGCGGCCACGTGCTTCGACACCGACGACGCCGACCGCAGCCCGACGGCGTCGCCGATCTCGCGGGTGCTCGGCGGGTAGCCGTACCGGACGACCCAGTCCCGGATGGCGACCAGGATCTGCTGCTGCCGCGGCGGCAGCGCCGAGGTGTCGAGGTACTCGAACGCGTCGAGGTCGTCGGAGACGGGCATCCGCGGATGGTGTCACCCCCGGCCGAGCACGCAGACGACGGGCGGGTCGAGATCGAGCACCTCGGAGCGGGTGTCGGTGCACCCGGCCGCCCGGAGCAGGTCCGCGATCTCCCGGCCGGCGGCGATCGTGGTGCTCCGGGTGCGCCCGGGCAGCGCGGCTGCGACGCCACGGCGAGCCGCCCGCCCGGCGCGAGGCGCGTGCGCAGGTCGGCGAGCCGCCCGGCCGGGTCCGGCCAGAACCCGAGCGAGTTGACGGCGAGCACGGCGGCGTACGGGCCGTCCAGTTCCGGTGGCAGCCGCTCGACCGAGCCCCGCAGGAGCGTGACGCGCCCGGCCCGGACGGCGGCGGCGTTGCGCCGGGTGGCCTGCCGCTGCATCACGCGGAGTGGTCCAGGCCGTCGACGTGCCCGGACGGGCCGACGAGGCGGCTCATCCCGGCGACGGCGAGCCCGGGCCCGTACCCGATCTCCAGCACCCGGTCGCCGGGCCGCAGGTCGAGCAGCCCGACCACCCAGCCGTTGCGCGTCCGGTTCGAGGACCGGTGCGCCATCACCCAGCCGGCGACGTTGCCGGCCACGCCGCGCGGCCGGTGGAACTGGCCGACCGCCCATCTCAGAGCTGCGTTCATGCCGGCGAGCCAAGGGCTTCAAGTACGCTTGAAGTCAATGGGCGAGCCACTGCTGACCATCGGGGAGCTGGCGCGGCGCGCCGGCGTCGCCACGTCGGCCGTGCGCCACTGGGAGGAGCTGGGGCTGCTGCCCGCGCCGGCCCGGGTCTCCGGCCAGCGGCGCTACCCGGAGTCCGCGGTCGAGCGGGTCGGGATCGTCCTGCTGTTCCGCGACGCCGGGTTCACCCTCGCCGAGCAGAAGGCGATGCTCACCACCCGCGGCGTCGCACAGGACGAGTGGCGGCGGCTCGCCGAACGCAAGCTGGTCGAGCTGGACGAGAAGATCGCCAAGGCGGCGGCCGCCCGCGAGGCGATCGAACACGGCCTGCGCTGCCCGCACCCGGAGCTGACCGACTGCCCCACCTCGCCGCCGGCGTCACCGCCCGGCTCGCCGGGAAGCCGCTCCACGAGGTCCACACCCATGGGGCCCATACCCATTAGGGGTGTCACGGCCTGCGGTATCGTCCTGCCCGTGAGCCATCCGCGACCGGCCCGCGCCCGCACCGGTGCGCCGCGCCGGGGCCTGACGGTGGTGCTCGCCCTGCTGGTTCTGCTGCCGCTCGCGTTCTGCCAGACCGCCTCCGCCGTCCCGGCCGACGGGCCCGCCGTGGCCGCCGTGGTCGCCGGGACCTGCGACGACTCCCCCGGCCACGACGTCCGGTGCTCGGTCGGCGCCGCCGCCGCGGTGCTCTCCGGTGCCCGCGCCGCCCGGGGCACCGCACAGGACGTGCTCGCGCTCGTGGCGGTCGTGGCCCTCGCCGCCGCGGTCGCGCACATGGCGGCGCGCCACCGCCGGGCCGCCGGCCCGCCGCTGTGGGCGTTGCAGCGCCCGGTGCCCGGACGGCACCTGCTCGTCGCCATCGGCATCACCCGCATCTGACTCCCGGCCCCACGGCCCGGTCGCCCCCCGGCGGCCGGGCCGTCGCCGTACCGCCGTGTCCGTTTCCTCCCGAGAGGCGTCATGACCAAGAACCTCAAGGCGACGATCACCGTCGTCCTCGTCGCCGCCGGCGTGCTCGCCGTGCTGCTGTTCATCAACCGGCCCATCGACCCGGCCCCGGCCGCCGCCACGGGCGTCGCGGCGGACGTGCTCGTCCGGGCCGACAGCCACCGGCTGTCCACCGCGCCCGACGGGCGCGTCACGTTCGTGGAGTTCCTCGACTTCGAGTGCGCGGCCTGCCGGGCCGTGCACCCGGTGATCGAGCAGCTGCGCGCCGAGTACGACGGCCGCGTCACGTTCGTGGCCCGGTACTTCCCGCTCCCGAGCCACCTCAACGGCGAGAACGCCGCCGTCGCGGTCGAGGCCGCCGCCCGGCAGGGGCAGTTCGAGGCCATGTACCTGCGCATGTTCGAGACGCAGGGCAACTGGGGCGAGCAGCAGGTGTCGCAGGCCCCGCTCTTCCGCGAGTACGCCGCCGACCTCGGCCTCGACATGGCCGCCTACGACCGCGACGTGGCCGACCCGGCGACGCTGGAGCGGGTGCGGTCCGACCAGCGCGACGGCCAGGCCGCCGGCGTCCGCGGCACGCCGACGTCTTCCTCGACGGGCAGCGGCTCGAACCCCGCACGGTGAACGACCTGCGGGCCGCCCTCGACGCCGCGCTCGCCCGGTGACCGCGGTGCGCACCGCGTCCCGCGGCCGCGACCTCGCCCGCACCGGCGGGCCCGACCCGCTCGCCGCGTTCCTCGCCCGGGCGCTGGCCTGGGTGCTGACGGTCGGTGGCGCCGTCGGCACGGCCGCCGCGTTCGCGCTGGTCCTGGACCGGATCGCGCTCCTGGAGGACCCGGCGTTCGTGCCGAGCTGCGACATCAGCCCGCTGCTGTCGTGCGGCTCGGTGATGTCCTCCCCGCAGGCCGAGGCGTTCGGGTTCCCCAACCCGCTCATCGGCTCGCCGCGTTCCCGGTGGTCACGACCCTGGGTGTGGTGGCGCTGACCGGCGCCGCGCTCCCCCGACGGGTCTGGCTCGGGCTGCAGGCGGGCGCGCTGGGCGGCGTGGTGTTCGTGCACTGGCTGATCGGCCAGAGCCTCTACGCGATCGGCACGCTCTGCCCGTACTGCATGGCGGTCTGGGTCGTCACGATCACCGTGTTCGTCTACACGACGCTGCACAACCTCGTGGCCGGGCACCTGCCGGTCCCGGCGGGGTGGCACGGGACGGTCCGGCGGGCCGCGACCTTCCACACCGTGCTGCTCACGTCGTGGCTGCTGGTGGTCGTCGCGCTCGTCGCGGCCCGCTTCTGGCCGTACTGGACGGGTCAGGTCTGACCTCTGCGGAGGTATCGTCGCGGCATCTCGGAGCGGAGCGGGCGGATGACGACGGCGGACGACGGCGGTTCCCGGGCGCGCGACAGCGGCGGCGAGCGCATCCGGCGTGCGGCGTACGAGCTGTTCAGCACCCGCGGGATCAAGGACGTCGGGGTCGACGCGGTGATCGCGCGGGCGGGCACCGCGAAGATGACGCTCTACCGCACGTTCCCGTCGAAGGACGAGCTGATCCTCGACTTCCTGCGCCGCCGCGAGCAGCTCTGGACCGTCGAGTGGCTGCAACACGAGAGCCGCCAGCGCGGGCGGCGTCCGCAGGACCAGCTGCTGGCGATCTTCGACCTGTTCGGCGAGTGGTTCGCGCGGCCCGACTTCGAGGGCTGCGCGTTCCTCACGACGATGCTGGAGGTCGGCGACCGGGAGCATCCGGTGTTCCGCGCGAGCGTGGCGCACCTGGCGAACATCCGGGGCTACCTCTCCCGGCTGGCCGCCGAGGCGGGGGTGGCCGGACCCGGAGCGGTTCGCCCGCCAGTGGCACATCCTGATGAAGGGCTCGATCATGGCCGCGCACGAGGGCGACTCCGGTGCCGCGGCCGCCGCCCGCGAGCTGGGCGTGCTGCTCCTGCGTTCGCACGGCGTCCCGGCCGGCTGACCGACCGGGACGCCGTGCAGGGAGCCGCGGCCCGTCAGACCCCCAGCTTCTCCGCGGCCAGCCGGGTGCCCTCGACGCGGTTGCGGATCTTCTGGAACGCCACGTCACGCGCGTAGTCCGGCGACCCGTGGTTGGGCTTCTCGTCGAGCGAGAACGGTGAGAACCCGCAGTCGTCGGTGGCGCCGAGCTGCTCCTTCGGCAGGAAGTTCGCCGCCCTGACCAGCATGTCGGCGATCTCCTGCGGGCTCTCCACCCGCGGGTTCTGCGGGTTGACCACGCCGACGTACGCCGTCTGCGCCACCCCGTCCGCGTCGTCGCGCAGGTGCTCCCCGATCGTCCGGTACACCGGGTCCTTGTCGCGCTCGGACGCGAGCTGGATGAGGAAGTAGCCGGCGTTCAGGTCGAACATCGTGCCCAGCAGGTTGTTGTAGGGCACGTCGGCCGAGTGCACCGAGTCGCGGTCCCCGCCCGGGCAGGTGTGGATGCCGATGCTGCGCCGCTCCTCGGCGGAGAACCGGGCCAGCACCCGGTTGATCAGCTCGATGAAGTGCGGCAGCAGCCCGGCGCCCGTCCAGGGGTTGCGCGGGTCGGCCCGGGTCGCCAGCCGGCCCTCCGTGAAGTCGATCGAGACGCGCGCCGCGCCGGCCGCGAACGCCTCCCGGACGTCGCGCTCGCACTCGTCCACGAGCGTCGCCTCGAAGTCCTCGCGCGAGTACCCCTCCACCGGGTCGGCCAGCGGGGAGAGGCAGCGCGAGCATCGACGGCGAGATCACGGCCTGCTTCATCGGCACGTGCGCGAGCGGCAGCGACCTGCGCAGCGAGTCGGCGGCGTGCTGGTTGTAGCGGAACGGGCCGGACACCAGCTTCGGCAGCTGCCGGCCGTGCCCGTCGGCGAAGATCGCGAAGAACTGCCCGCCGGGCGCGAGGCCCGGGGCCAGCCCGGTGCCGCCGAGCGTGTCGATGATCGGGTACGTCGCGAACGACGACCAGCGCTGCTCGCCGTCGGAGATGATCGGCGAGCCGGTGGCCTCGAAGCGTTCGACGGTGTCCTTGACCGCCGCGTCCTGGAGCTTCTCCAGGTCGTCCTTGCCGATCTCGCCGGCGTCGTAGCGGATGTAGGCGTCCTGCAGCCTGGCAGGTCGCGGGAGTGATCCGACGGGTTCGGTCGGGATGCCGGTGGCCGTGCGCGGGTCGTAACCCATGGGTGATCTCCTCCTTGAGACTCCCACGCACGCGGACGCCGATGCGATCTCGTCCGCTGTGCGCACGTATCGATCGCGACTGAGAGAGACAGGTCTGTCTCACCGCGTTGCGACCGTAGCGCCACTCCCGAACCCCGGTCAACGGCCCTCAGTGCCCGGAGGGTGCTCCGTAGCAGGTGGCGATCGCGGCGGCGCGGTCGCGGACCTCGCGCCGGCCACGGAGCTGCGCCACGTCCAGTACCGGGAGGACAACCGCCAGGGCGTCGGCAAGTGCAACCGCGTCGCGCCTGCGCGCCGAGCACGGCCTGCCGGTCACGGACCTCAGTCCGGGTCGACGGACCTGGTGGTTCGCCCTGCGGGCAGATCCGGAATAACCGGTGGGAACGGGTGCGTTGTGCCGGTCATCATGGACGTGCGGCGGTCACCGCCGCGGTCCTGCAGGCCCCGCCGTCAGGCGGGGCCGACACCCACCGAGTACACCGCAGCGGTCACCTGTGTGCGCAGGTGGCCTCGCCGTGATGGGAGGCGGCAGACATGCTCGACACCGACGACTGGCGGCTGCGCGCCGCCTGCCGGGACGAGGATCCCGAGCTCTTCTTCCCCGTGTCGGCCACCGGCCCGGGGGCGCGCCAGATCGCGCGGGCCAAGGCCGTCTGCGCGCGCTGCCCCGTGCGCGCGGAGTGCCTCGCGTACGCCCTCGACGAGGGGCTCGCCCACGGGGTCTTCGGCGGCACCACCGAGGACGAGCGCCGGGCGCTGCGCCGCACGGCCCGCACCGCCGCGTAAGCGGCCTGCGCGACGGCCGCGACCGCGCGGACCGGCAGGGTCGGCCGGCCGGCCGTCGCCTCGCGGGCCATCGCGTGCTGCCGTGCGGCGGTCAGCGCGTCCTCGCGGCGGGCCCGCACCAGCTGCTCGTGGAACACGGGCACCTCCCGTCGTCGGTGGGCTCGTGCGTTCACGAGCAACACCGGCGACGGTGCACGGCGGTCGTGTGCGCGGGCGGGTGCGCGCTCAGGCAGGCAGGCGGTCGCGGCCGAGGTTGCGCGAGACCTCCCGGGCCGCGCGGACCGTCAGCTCGACCACGCCGGCCGGCAGGCTCCGCCGCAGCGCCAGCGCGCTGACGACCCCGACCACCCGCCCGTCCGCGTCGTGCACGGGGCTGGCGGCGCACGACACGCTCGGCACGACCTCCTCGTGCTCGACGAGCATGGACCCCGACCGGGCGTACTCGCGGTGCGCGGCGCGCCAGGCCACCGGGCTGTAGCCGGCCGGCGGCTCGCGGTCCGGCGGGTTGGCCTCCAGCTGCAGGAGCCGGGCGGCGGCGGTGCTGTCGGCGAGCACGTCCCCCGGGCTCGGCAGCGGGAAGTCGGTCAGGACGCCGCGGGTGCCGCTGACGACGAGCGTCTGGCGCCGGTGCAGCACCGACACCCCGACGACGGTGGTCGTGAGCGCGGCCAGGGCCTTGATCGGCTCGCGCGCCGCCGCGGCCAGCGCCGGCTCCGGCTGCCACGACGACCCGAGCCGGCGCAGCAGCGGGCCGACCGCGTAGCGCTGCCCCCGCCGTTCGACGGCGCCGAGCGCGAGCAGCTGGTCGAGCAGCCGGTGGGTGGTCGCCTTGGGCAGCTGCGCCTGGCGGGCCAGCTCGGAGAGCCCGGCTCCGCCGTCGAAGCGGGAGAGCACGTCGAGCAGGTGGAACCCGCCTTCGAGCACGCCGCGACCGAACGTGTGCCGGCTGTCGGCATCCATGGCATCCATGGCCCACCCCGCCCCCGTCGACGAGCCCGCCTCGGCCATTCGGCCGCCCGTCGAGGATAGATCTCGCCCGAACGGCCCCCGCCGTTTCCGCCCGGCCCGGATCTTCCGGTCCGGTGAGCGGACCGTCCTCTTACCGCCGCTGACCGGCTCGCGAACAATCGACCGGCGACCTGTTCCGGCCCGCGGCCAGGTCGGCCCGGCCGAGGGGGTGGGGAGCGCGGCCCGACGCGATGACGCGCGCGAACCCGCACCGGGGACCGTGGCCGTGCTGGGCGCCCAGCCCGACCCCGCCCCGCCCGTCGCGCGCACCTGGACCTGGCCCCGCCCCGACCGCACCTGGGGCGTGCCCGCGCTCGCGGTGGCCGGCGCGCTCTTCGGCGCCGTGGTCCTGTGGCTGGCCGACGGCGGCCGCGACCCGGGCACGACCTCCACGCTCTTCTCCGCCGCCGTCGGCGGGCTGTACCTGCTGACCGGCACCGTCACGCACCTGCGCCGGCCCGGGAGCCTCGGGCGGCTCATGGTGACGGTCGGGGTGGCCTGGTTCGCCGAGGACCTGCAGGTCTCGCTCGACCCGGCCGCGCACACGGCCGGCATGTTCGTCCGGACCGTGGCCTCGGCGTGCCTGCTGCACCTGCTGCTCGCCTTCCCCGAGGGCCGGCTGCGGACCCGCACCGAACGGGCGCTGGTCGCCACCGCGTACGTGTTCGTGCTGGTCCTGGTGCCGATCGGGGTGCCGTTCGCCGGGACGATCACGCCCAACCTGCTGCTCGTGGCCGACTTCGGAGCGGCCCAGGACCTCGTGATCGACACCGTGCAGGGGCTCTTCGCCGTGGTCGTGGGCGCGCTGCTGGTGCGGCGCTGGGTGCTCGCCACCCCGCCGGCCCGCCGCGTGCTCGCACCCGTGTACGGCGTCGGGCTGGTCGGGAGCGTCGCGTCGCTCGTCGACCCGCTGATGCCGTCCCGGACCGGGTCGATCGTGCTCGACATCGCGCACCTGGCCACGCTCGCGCTGCCGGTGGCGTTCCTGGCCGGTGCGCTGCGCGTCCGGCTCGGCCGCACGGCGGTGGCCGACCTGCTGCTGCGGCTGCCCCGCACCCCGCCCGCCGAGCTGCGCGACCTGCTGGCCCGCGCGCTCGGCGACCCGGCGCTGCGCATCGCCTACCCGCATCCCGGCAGCGACCCCGACGGCGACCCGGACACCTACGTCGACGCCGACGGGCAGCCGGTCACCCCGGGCCCGGACGACGCCGTCACGCCCGTGCGGCGCGGGCCGCGGGTGGTCGCGGCGCTGCTGCACGACCCCGCGCTGCGCGCCGACCCGCACGTCCTGCAGGCCACGACCGCGGCCGCCGCGCTGGAGCTGGACAACCAGCGCCTCGCCGCCGAGGTGCGCGCCCAGCTCGCCGAGGTGCGCGCGTCCCGGGTGCGCATCGTGGCCGCGGCCGACGAGCAACGCCGCCGGGTGGAGCGCGACCTGCACGACGGCGCCCAGCAGCAGCTCGTCACCGTCGCGCTGATCCTGCGGCTGGCCCGCGACCGCCTCGGACCCGACGCCCCCGACGTCGAGGACCTCCTGCACCGGGCCGGGGACGGGCTGGAGGCGGCCCTCGTCGAGCTGCGCGAGCTGGCCCGCGGCATCCACCCCGCGGTGCTCACCGAGGCCGGGCTGCTCCCGGCGCTGCGGGCCCTCGCCGCCCGCTCGGCGCACCCGGTGGACGTCGTCGACGGGCCGCCGCTGCCGCCGCTGCCGGACCGGGTCGCCGCCACGGCCTACTTCGTCGCGGCGGAGGCCGTCACCAACGCCGCCAAACACGCCTGTGCCAACCAGGTGCACGTCCACGTCCGGACGAGCGGGGACCGGCTGCTCGTCACCGTCGCCGACGACGCATCGGCGGCGCCGACCCGGCCACCGGCACCGGGCTGCTCGGGCTGCGCGACCGCGTCGCCGCACTCGACGGCGAGCTGGTGGTGCGCAGCGCGCCCGGCGCCGGCACCTCGGTGCACGCCGACCTGCCACTGGAGGGACCATGACCGGCCCGGCCCCGGCGCCCACGGCCACCACGACGGAGACCGGCCTGCGGGTGGTGCTCGCCGACGACGCATCGCTCTTCCGCACTGCGCTGGCCGAGCTGCTGGCGGGCAACGGGTGCACGATCGCGGCGCAGGCCGGGGACGCGGACGGCCTGCTCGCCGCGGTCGAGCAGCACCGCCCGGACATCGCCGTCGTCGACATCCGGATGCCGCCCACGCACCACCTGGAGGGGCTGCGCGCGGCCGTGCTGCTGCGGCAGCGGTACCCGCGGACGGGGGTGCTGCTGCTGTCGCAGCACCTGGAGGTCGCGCACCTCGACGAGCTGGTCGGGCACGCCGCGCGCGGCGTCGGCTACCTGCTCAAGGACCGCGTGACCGGCCCCGACTTCCTCGACGCCGTGCGCCGGGTGGCCGCCGACGGCTGCGCGTTCGACCCCGAGGTGGTGCCGCTGCTCGTCGGCGGGCGGGGGCGGCGCGACGAGCTCGCCCAGCTGAGCGCGCGGGAGCGGGAGGTGCTCGCCCTCATGGCGGAGGGCCGGTCCAACACGGCGATCGCCGAGGCCTGCACCTCACGACCCGCACCGTCGAGACGCACGTCCGCAGCATCTTCCAGCGCCTCGCGCTGCCCGACGAGGCCGAGCACAACCGGCGTGTGCTGGCCGTGCTCGCCTACCTCCGGTCGGGCTGACGGGCGACGATCAGCGCGAGCGCGGCGGCCGAGAGGCTCGACTTGGGCAGGAACCCGGCCGCCGCCGACCGCTCCACCGCGTCGCCGTAGTGCTCGGCGTCGCGCACCGAGCAGAACACCACCGTGACGCCCGGGGCCGTGCGGCGCAGCACCCGGCAGACGGCGAACCCGTCCATGTCGGGCAGGGCGACGTCGAGCAGCACGACGTCGGGGCCGGCGCCGGGCACCCCGGCCAGCGCCTCGGCCCCCGTCGCGGCGTCGCCGACGACTGGTAGCCGCCGCTCTCCAGCAGCGCCCGGGCCACCCCACGGAACGGGGCGTTGTCGTCGACGATGAACACACGGCCCACCGCCACCCGGTCCACCGCAGGGACGGTAGCGGGCCGCCGCGGCCCGGGCCTCGGTGCCAGCACTGGGAGAACCCGTCCGGGAGGCCAGCGCCAGCACCGATGTGCCCGCGGCCGGTCCGCCCGAGACTCGATGACCATGAGGGCAGTGCTCACCGTGCTCGTCGGTGTGGTCGCCGTGGTCGTCGTGCTCCTGGTCGCCCGCGGCCAGATCGGCATCGACCTCGGGTCGCTCGGGTCGGGCGGCGGTTCGGGGTCGGGTGGCGGCTCGGCCGGCGGGTCGGGTGGCGGCTCGGGGCCCGGACCCACGTCCGAGGTCGTGCCGCCGGTGACGACGAGCGCGGCACCGGAGTCGACGGGCACCCCGTACCTCACGCAGCGGGGCACCAACGGCAGCCTCGACGTCGACTGCTCGGACATCGACAGCGAGCTTCTGGTCTCCGCCTACGACGGGGCGATCCGCTGGAGCGCGGAGGCCGACTCCGGCGTCACGGTCAGCCCGTCCTCCGGCTTCCTGGAGGAGGGCGAGAGCGAGCTCGTGCGCGTCGGCGGGAGCTACTCCGGGGGCGACGGCTTCCAGCTCGTCGTCTCGGCACCGAACCGGTCCGGCTCGGGCAGCCAGTCCGCGGACTTCACGTGCGTGTGAACGAGCGCCGCGCGCCATGGCGGCACCCCGCACTGGCCCCCGTGTACGCGGCGGCGATCGCGTTCGGGGCGGTCGCGCTGGCCGGGACGGTCGTCGCGCCGCAGGAGCAGGTCGCGGTGACCGTCCCGGCGACCCTGCCCGACCTGGTCGTCGAGGTCCGCGACGGGACCACCGTGCTCGCGCGCAGCGAGCCCGGCGTGAGCGAGTGGTCCAGGACGGTCCCGGCGGGCGAGCACGACGTGTGCGTCACGTCGGCGAGCCCGGTGCGGATCGCCGGCACGGACCCGGCCTCGGCCTGCGTCCCGGTGCCCGCGGACGGGACGGCCGCGCTGCCCGTCGAGCGGCCCGCGGTGGTCGTGCGGGACGGGGACGCGGTGCCGGCCACGGCGACCGTCACGGTGCGCGACTCCGCCGGCGGTCGGGAGATCCACACGCTCGGCGCGACCGGGCGGCTCACCCCGGCCGCCTGGTCGCCGTCCTCGGAGGTCTGCGTGGAGCTCCCGGCCGGGTGGCGGTTCGCCGGCTCGGACGCGCGCGAGTGCCGCGCGGTCACGAATCCCGCCGCCGACCTCTTGTTCGACGTGGAGGGGCCATGACGAGCGTGGTCACGCTGGTCGCGGCGGCCGCGGCCGCGCTGCTCGGCCGGTGGCTGCTCTTCGCCGACCGCCCGCTCTGGACGACGGTGGCCGTGGTCGCCGGGGCCACCGCGGTTGCCGTGCTGCTCGCGACGCTGCTGGTCCGAGGCCCGCAGCGCGCGGAGCCGGAGGAGTACTGGTCCGAGCCCCGTGCCCGGAACCCGCGGCCCGCCCCGCCGCCGCCCGCCGAGCCCCCGCTGCCGCTTCCGGCCGGCCCGGAGACCGTGCAGGTCGTGCTGCCGGTCGAGCGGCCGCGCACCGGCCAGTGGTGGAACCAGGACGCCCCGGCACCGGCCGCGAACCGGGCGATCGCGGCGGCCCGCCCGGCCCCGCGCGACCTCGCGGAGCTGCGCGACTCCGCCCGCGTCGTGCAGTGCCCGCGGTGCGGCGCGTTCCGTGTCGACGTCGCGCACACCGGCGCCGGCTTCGCGTTCCGCTGCCGCGTCGACGACCACGCGTGGACGTGGCGGCCGGGCACCGCGTGGCCGCCCACCGTCGTCGCGAGCCGCCGGCGCACGAGCCTCTGACCAGGACGGATGGACGCATGTACGAGCAGACCTTCTCCCGCACCAACCCCGGCTGCATCGTGTTCCTGCTCGACCGGTCGGACTCGATGAAACAGCCGTGGCAGGGAAGCGGCGCCACCCTCGCCGAGGGCGCCGCGCGGGCCGTCAACAAGATCCTGCTGGACCTGTGCGTGAAGTCGGCGAAGGAGGTCGGCGGCCGCGCCCGGCACTACTTCGACGTGGGCGTCTTCGGCTACGGCGCCTGCCCGGTGGCCGGCGGCGAGGGCGTCGAGCCGGCGCTGGGCGGGCGGCCGATCCTGCCGATCCCGGAGTCTTCGACAACCCGCTGCGGGTCGAGGCCGAGCAGTCGGTGGACGCCGTCGCGGGCAGCCGGCTGCCGGTGTGGGTCGAGCCGGTGTTCGGCTACCGCACGCCGATGTGCCAGGCCATCGCCACGGCCGGCGAGCACGTGTTCGAGTGGGCGGCCGCGCACCCCGGCTCGTTCCCGCCGATCGTCATCAACATCACCGACGGGATGGTCACCGACAGCCCGTTCGACGGCGCCGGTCTCGCGGAGTGGGCGGCGCGGCTCACCTCCATCGAGACCCGGGACGGGCACGCGCTGCTGTTCAACATCTTCCTGTCGCCCACCCACGCGCCGGAGGTGCTGTTCCCGGTGGCGGCGGGCGGGCTGCCCGAGCCCGGCCCCGAGCTGTTCGCGATCTCCAGCGCGCTGCCGAAGTCGATGATCGCGACGCCCGCGCGCCCGCGTGGAGATCGCCGACGGCGCCCGCGGGTTCGTCTTCAACGCCGGCCCGGCGACGCTCGTGCGGTTCCTGGAGATCGGGACCCGGGTCGCCGACGTCCGGGACCGGTGAGCCAGGCGTGATCCTCGCCCGCTCGACGTGTTTCGCGCTGGAGAAGCGCGGCAGCGCGGAACGCGAATGGGAGGACGCCGCCGCGTACCACGACGGCGACCCGGCGGCCGGCGTCGCGCCGTGCTGCGTGGTCGTCGACGGCGCCACCGAGGCCTACGACGCCCTCCGCTGGGTGGAGCACCTCTCCCTCGTTCATCGAGGCGACCGGCCCGCTGCTGACCCGGGACGGGCTGGGCACCTGGTTCGAGCAGATGCAGCGGCTGTGGGTGGCGGGCGCGCCGGACCGGGTTGGCCCACGGTCATCGAGGAACACAAGTTCCACGCCGAGGGCTCGTTCGCGACGTTCCTGGGCTGCCGGCTGACCGGCCTGGACGGGCCCGGCGCGCGCTGGGAGGCGGCGGCGCTGGGCGACACGGTGCTCTTCCACGTGCGGGGCGGGCGGCTGCTCACGCACTTCCCGCCGATCGGCGTGGACGCGTTCGGGCTCTCCCCCGACGCGTCGGCACCCGGCCCGACGCGCTGGCCCCGATGGTGCGCGGCCTGGAGCTGGGCGGCGGCGAGGTCCGGGCGGGCGACGTGCTCTTCGTCGCGACCGACGCGCTGGCGCACTGGCTGCTGCTGGAGGCCGCGCGCGACGAGCGGGCGCTGTGGCCGGCGCTCACCGGCCTGGACCACGACCGGGCGTTCGCCGCGATCGTCGGCGACCAGCGCGCGGCCGGCCGGATGCGCAACGACGACGTGACGCTGCTGCGGATGCGGCTCGTGACCAGCGAGCCCGGGGCGCTGGTGGTGTGCCTGTGACCCGCCCGATCGAGCACCCGACCGCCGACGACTACATCAAGGCCGTCCAGCGCCCCGACCTCGCGTTCGACCGGCCCGAGCTCGTCGCCGCCGAGTTCGGCGTGCACCCGACGCTCGGCATCCCGTTCCCCGCGTCGGGCACCACCGCCGTCGTCTTCAAGGCGACGGTCGGCGGCACCGCGCACGCGCTGCGGTTCTTCACCCGGGAGGACGCCGCCACGCGGCAGCGCTACACGGCGCTCAACGCGTGGTTCGGCGAGCGCGGCCTCACCGGCGACGTCGCCGCCTGCCGCTGGGTGGACGACGCCGTGCTCGTGAAGGGGCGGCGCTGGCCGATGGTCCAGATGGACTGGGTCGAGGGCCACACGCTCGACGAGCACGTCGAGAACCTCGTCGAGACCGGCGACCGGACCGCGCTGGAGACGCTCGCCGGCGCGTGGCGCGACCTCGTGCGCCGCGCGCAGTCCGCCCGGTTCGCGCACGGCGACCTGCAGCACGGCAACGTCCTCGTCGACACGACGGGCCGGCTGCGCCTGGTCGACTTCGACAGCTCGTGGATCGCGCCGTTCGCCGGCTCGTCGCCGCCCACCGAGGGCGGGCACCGCAACTACCAGCCCGCGAACCGGGTCTGGGGCCCGTGGATGGACACGTTCCCCGGGCTGGTCATCTACCTCTCGCTGCTCGCGCTGGCCCGCGAGCCGCAGCAGTGGGCGCAGCTCAACGACGGCGAGAACCTGCTCTTCCGGCACGAGGACTACCTCCCGCCGCACCGGACGCGGGCGTGGTCGTGGGTGGAGCGGCTGCGCGACCCGCAGGTCGACCAGCTCGCGGCCCGGCTGCGGGCCTGCTGCACACCCGGCTGGACGGCCACCGGCGATCTGGAGGCGCTGCTCGCGGGCCCGCTCCCGTGGTGGACGCGCACGATGCCCGCGGTGGCCGCGCCGCCCGCGGGTGCCCGGCCCGCGCCTCCCGTTCCCCCGCCCCGACGTCCACCCCTGCCGACGCCCCCGCCCGGGCCGGTGGGTGGTGGTCACCAGACGGGCGGCACAACCCGTACCGCCCGGCCCGCCGCCTCCGCCGCAGCCCGCCCCGCCGCCGACACCGTCACGGGCCCGCCGCGTGCTGGCGACGGCCGGCCGGTACCTGCTCGCGACGCTGCTCGCCGTGGTCGCCGGGGGCGTCACCGGCTCGGCGATCGCCCCCGCGTTCCCGGCGGACGTCGCGCCGGCAGCCACATCGCTCGTCACGCTGGTCGCCGCGGCCGTCGTGTTCGTCCTCGTGGTCCGCCGGAGGCGGAGACGGTGAGCCCCAGCGGAGGCACCCGATGAACCAGCGCCCGATGAACCAGCGGATCTTCGGCCCGTACCGCATCGAGGCCCTGCTCGGGCGCGGCGGGATGGGCGAGGTCCACCGCGCCTACGACACCGGCCAGCAGCGGATGGTGGCGCTCAAGCTGCTGCTCCCGGCGCTGGCCGGCGACCCGCAGTACACCGAGCGGTTCCGCCGGGAGTCCGAGACCGCGGCCCGGCTGCGCGAGCCGCACGTGATCCCGATCCACCGCTACGGCGAGATCGACGGCCAGCTGTTCATCGACATGCGCCTGGTGGAGGGCGCCGACCTGGGCACGGTGCTGGCGGGCGGGCCGCTCGCCCCCGCCACCGCCGTCGACGTCGTCGAGCAGATCGCGTCGGCGCTCGACGCCGCGCACGCCGACGGGCTGGTGCACCGCGACGTCAAGCCGTCCAACGTGCTGTGCGCGGGCCGCGGCCGGCCCACGGACTTCGTCTACCTCGTCGACTTCGGGATCGCCCGCGCCGTCGACGCGCCGGGATCACCACGGACGGCGCCGCGATCGGCTCGATCGACTACATGGCGCCCGAGCGGTTCTCGTCGGGGCGGGTCGACCACCGGGTGGACGTCTACTCGCTGGCCTGCCTGCTCTTCGAATGCCTCACCGCGCGCAAGCCGTTCACCGCGGCGGAGCGGAGTCGGGCCGGCTCAAGGCCGCACGTGCAGGACCCGGCCGCCGGCCGCGTCCCGCG
>MKJX01000121.1 GCA_001942415.1 Pseudonocardia sp. CNS-139 | reverse complement strand
GGGGCCGGGCCGGCCCCCGGGCCAACCCCCGGCCGGAACCGGCCGGAAAACCCCGGGGTTCCGGAAGGCCAAGGCCTTCCCCAAGGCCGGCCGGCCGGGGAACCCCGGGGGGTTCCGGTTGGGGCCCCCCTTCCCCAAGGCCAAGGGGTTAACCCCCCCCGGAACCAAGGGGAACCGGCCTTGGCCGGCCAAGGCCTTGGGGCCCCCCAATTGGAATTCCGGTTCCAAGGCCGGTTGGTTAACCTTGGGGTTGGCCCCCCCCGGGGCCGGAAAGGAAAAGGAAGGCCGGGGCCCCGCCAATTCCGGCCCCTTCCGGGGAAGGAAGGCCGGAAGGCCCGGTTCCGGTTTTCCGGGGCCCCCCGGGGGGGGAACCGGGGCCGGGGGGCCAACCGGAAGGCCGGGGGGAAGGCAAGGGGAAAAGCCAAGGGCCCCAAGGCCGGCCGGAACCCCAAGGCCCCCCGGAAAAGGAATTCCGGCCCCCCCCGGGGGGCCAACCCCCCAACCAAGGGGTTCCCCAAGGGGTTCCGGGGCCCGGCCGGTTAAGGAAAAGGTGGGGTTCCGGAAAAGGGGTTCCTTGGCCCCCGGCCGGCCAAGGGGTTCCGGAAAAGGCCCCGGGGTTCCTTGGCCTTCCGGTTAACCAAGGGGTTCCCCAACCGGGGGCCGGAAAAGGCCGCCTTGGGGGTTGGCCAAGGCCGGCCCCGGGGGGGTTCCGGCCGGCCAACCGGTTCCGGTTGGCCGGCCGGCCGGTTCCCCCCCCAAGGAAGGCCTTTTCCGCGGTTCCGGCCCCGGTTCCCCGGAACCAACCGGTTGGGGGGTTGGTTCCCCAACCGGGGTTGGGGCCCGGTTGGTTGGCCAAGGGGCCAAGGAAAACCCCGGCCGGGGGGTTCCGGCCGGGGTTCCAAGGGGTTCCGGTTGGCCGGCCCCCCAACCCCGGCCGGGCCTTCCCCTTCCCCGGCCGGTTAAGGAAGGCCCCCGGGGCCGGCCAAGGCCGGTTCCGGCCCCGGTTGGGGGGGCCCCCGGGGGGAAGGAAGGCCTTGGGGTTAAGGAAGGGGTTAACCGGCCGGGGCCGGCCAAGGCCTTCCAATTGGGGCCCCGCCCCGGGCCGGAAGGCCAACCGGGGTTGGTTGGCCGGCCGGCCCCGGTTCCGGGGGGGGCCCCGGAAGGGGCCCCGGGGTTGGGGCCAACCCCCGGAAGGCCGGCCCCCCGGCCAACCCCCAATTCTTCCGGTTCCGGTTGGGGGGCCGGGCCGGGGTTCCGGCCCCGGCCGGAAGGCCTTTTGGTTAAGGCCGGGGCCGGGGGGCCCCCCGGTTTTCCGGAATTCCCCGGCCAACCGGGCCCCAAAACCAACCGGAATTCCAAGGGGAATTCCGCCGGAAAACCGGGGCCAAGGGGAAAACCGGGGCCCCGGGGAAAAGGAAAAACCGGAACCGGCCCCGGCCGGGGCCGGTCCGGCCCCGGAAGGCCGGT
>MKJX01000120.1 GCA_001942415.1 Pseudonocardia sp. CNS-139 | reverse complement strand
GCCGTGTCCGACACGGTCTGGCCCAGCACGGCCGCCAGCACCTGCTGCTGCCGTTCGACGCGCCCGTAGTCGGGCGTCGGGTCGCCCTCCACGTTCCCGGCGCGCACGAAGTCCGCGGCGCGCACGCCCTCGATGCGGTTGGTCCCCGCGTCCGGGACGACCGGGCCGAGCTGGCCGTCCAGGACCGGCCGCGGGACGCAGACCTCCGCCCCGCCGACCGCATCGGTCATGGCGCGGACCGCGTCGATGTCCATCCCGACGTACTTCGTGATCGCCAGCCCGCTCAGCTGCTGCACAACCCGTGTCAGGCAGCGCGGCCCGCCCTCGTCGAGCGCGTTGACGAGGCTCGTGCGCGTCTCGGCCGGGACCGTCTCGTCCGTGTACGCGGCGGACGCGGCGTCCCAGCGCTCGCAGGGCGGCCTGTTGATCTCCATGTTGTTCGGGAACGCCACGACCGTGACCTGCTCGCTGCCGGCCGGGATGTGCACGACCGCGACCGTGTCGGCCCGCGGCGCGCCGGGTGCACTCGCCTGAGCGCCCTCCTGGGCGGCCGCCGCGCTCGGCTCCGTCGCGACCACCAGCACGTTCTCGTCGCCGGTCTGCGCGGCCGCGTCGACGATCGCGCCCGACTCCAGGTCGAGCGCCGCCGCGTCCCCCACCGCCGCTTCCAGCCAGCTCTTCGAGCCCCAGCCGAGCGTCGCCATCGCGAAGACCACAACCGCCAGCGCACCCGCGAGGATCCGCCCCGGCGTGATGCGGATGCGGGTGCGGGTCCGCAGCCCGTCACCCAGGTCGTCGTCGCGGGCGGCGAGGGCGAGCCCCGCGTGGGCGGCCGTGAGCCGGGTGAGCGTCTCGTCGATGCGGATCGCCCGCGAGCTGTGGCTCTCCTCCCGCTCGGCGCGCCGCGCCATCTCCTCGCGTTCGCTGCGGTCCGGGGCGACGCCGTCGCGCGGGCGGCTGCGGACCCGCGTGGTCGGGTCCGCTCCCGCCTCCGGGATCCGGACGGCCTGGGTGGGCGCCGCGTCGACCGGGGCGCCGGTGGGACGGCGGATCGCCCTGGTCGCGCCGGCGCCGTCGGCTTCCCCGCCGGCCCCTGGGCGGCGGATCGCGCGGGTGGCGCCGGGGTTGTCGTCGTCCGCGGGTGGGCGGCGGGTGGCGCGGGTCGGCCCGAGGTCGTCGAGGTCCGCGGGGCGTTGCGCGCCGGACTCGCTCGGGCGGCCCGGTTGGCCGGGCCGGCGGACGGCGCGCGTGCCGTGCGGGTCGGCGGGGGCGCCGGAGGTGCCCGCGCGGTTCGCCTGGTCGGGACGGCGGGTGATGCGCGGGTCGTCGAGGTCCGCGGCCGGCGGCCGCTGTCGACCGGGGGGTGCCGCACTGCCGGTCCGGCCCCTCGGCCCGTGGCAGCGGGCTCGTCGTCGGGGTCGGTGGTCGGTGGGCGCAGGGCGGCGGAACCGCTCGCGCGGCTGGCCGGGTCCGGACGGCCGCGGGCGCGCGGGCCGTGGCCCCGGACATCGTGATCGACATCGACTACATCTCC
>MKJX01000119.1 GCA_001942415.1 Pseudonocardia sp. CNS-139 | reverse complement strand
TTGCAGCAAAGCCACCCTCACGCAACGGGACGGCATGAGGGTGGCTTTGCTGCAACTCGGGTGGGGCTAGGCCGCGGGGCCTTCCAGCATCTCCGTCACCAGTGCGGCGATCGGGCTGCGCTCGCTGCGGGTGAGCGTGACGTGCGCGAAGAGCGGGTGGCCCTTCAGCTTCTCGATCACGGCCGCGATGCCGTCGTGCCGGCCGACGCGCAGGTTGTCGCGCTGGGCCACGTCGTGCGTGAGCACCACGCGGCTGGCCGTGCCGAGCCGGGAGAGCACGGTGAGCAGCACGTTGCGCTCCAGCGACTGCGCCTCGTCGACGATCACGAAGGCGTCGTGCAGCGAACGGCCGCGGATGTGCGTGAGCGGGAGCACCTCCAGCATCCCGCGCGCGATGACCTCCTCCAGCACGTTCTGGCTGACCAGCGCGCCGAGGGTGTCGAAGACGGCCTGCGCCCAGGGCGCCATCTTCTCGCTCTCGCTGCCCGGCAGGTAGCCGAGGTCCTGCCCGCCGACGGCGTAGAGCGGCCGGAAGACGACGACCTTGCGGTGCTGCTGGCGCTCCATCACCGCCTCCAGCCCCGCGCAGAGCGCGAGCGCCGACTTGCCCGTGCCGGCCCGGCCGCCGAGCGAGACGATCCCGATCTCCGGGTCGAGCAGCAGGTCGAGGGCGACGCGCTGCTCGGCCGACCGTCCGTGCAGCCCGAACGCCTCGCGGTCGCCGCGGATCAGCCGCACCCGCTTGTCCGCCGTGACCCGGCCCAGCGCCGCCGACGCACCGCCCAGCAGCCGCAGCCCGGTGTTGGCCGGCAGCTCGCGGGCGGCGTCGTGGTCGATCACGCCGTCGCGGAAGAGCGCGTCGACGTCCTCGCTGGCGACCTCCAGGTCCGCCATGCCCGTCCACCCCGACGGCACCACGTCCAGCGCGTGGTACTCGTCGGCCTTCAACCCGACGGCGGCCGCCTTGACCCGCAGTGGCATGTCCTTGCTGACGAGCACCACCTCACCGAGGCCGGCCTCCTTGCGCTCCGCCGCGAGGTTGAGCGCGCAGGCCAGGATCCGGCTGTCGTTGGAGTCCGTGCGGAACCCCGCAGGCAGGACCTCCGGGTCCGTGTGGTTGAGCTCGACGTGCAAGGTGCCGCCCAGCGTGCCGATCGGCACAGGCGCGTCCAGGCGGCCGTGCTCGATGCGCAGCTCGTCGAGCATGCGCAGCGCCGTGCGGGCGAACCAGCCCAGTTCCGGGTGGTGTCGCTTGCCCTCCAACTCGGAGATCACCACGAGCGGCAGGACGACCTCGTGCTCGTCGAACCGGGTCAGCGACCACGGGTCCGACAGGAGTACGGAGGTGTCGAGGACGTAGCAGGTGGTGGAGTGCTGAGCAGGGGCAGTACGACGGTCGGTCACGGAGGCTCCTCGCTAGCGTCGCCGACGCCGAGACTCCGGGGTCACACCGCGACGCCGGAGGCAAGGCCGACGAATGCTCCCTGGTGGGCGCGGCACCGCGCCCACGTCACCGGTGGGCCGGACGGCCTGCCAG
>MKJX01000118.1 GCA_001942415.1 Pseudonocardia sp. CNS-139 | reverse complement strand
GCGCTCGTCGACCGCCGTCACGGCCACGCGCACGTGCTGCTCACCGGCCGGGCCGTAGAAGTCGCCGGGCGCGACGAGGATGCCCAGATCGGCCAGCCGCCGCACCGTCACGCGGCACGGCTCGTCGGCCGTGCACCACAGGTAGAGGCCGGCCTCGGAGTGGTCGACCCGCAGCCCGAACGCCTCCAGCGCCGTGCGCAGCCGGGCCCGGCGCCGCGCGTAGACCGCGGCCTGGGCCGTGACGTGGGCGTCGTCCGACGACGCGGCCTGCATCGCGGCCTGCACCGGGTGCGGCACCATCATCCCGGCGTGCTTGCGCACCTCCAGGAGCTGCGCGACCACCGCCGGGTCGCCGGTGACGAACCCGGCCCGGTACCCGGCGAGGCACGACGACTTCGACATCGAGTGCACCGCGAGCAGGCCCTCGTACGAGCCGCCGCACACCTGCGGGGAGAGCACGGACGCGGCCCCGTCGGAGAGCGAGAGGTAGCACTCGTCCGACGCGACGACGGCGCCCCGCTCGCGCGCCCACTCGACGACCTTGCGCAGGTGCTCGGGCGGGAGCACCCGGCCCGTCGGGTTGGACGGGGAGTTGAGCCATACCAGCGCGACGCGCTGCGGGCCGAGCCCGGCCGTGGAGTCGGACCGCACGAACTCGGCACCGGCGAGCCGCGCGCCCACCTCGTACGTCGGGTAGGCCAGCTCCGGGATCACGACGGTGTCGCCGGCACCGAGCCCGAGCAGCGTCGGCAGCCAGGCGACCAGCTCCTTCGAGCCGATCGTGGGGATCACGGCCACCGGGTCGACGGTGATGCCGAACCGGCGGGACATCGAGCCGGCGATCGCCTCGCGCAGGGACGCGGTGCCGTGTGTGGTCGGGTAGCCCGGGATCTCCGACGCCGGACCGGCGAGCGCGGCGCGGATGACGTCCGGCACGGGGTCGACGGGCGTGCCGACCGAGAGGTCGACGATCCCCCCGGGATGCGCCTTGGCGATGGCGGTGTCGTCGGCCAGCGAGTCCCAGGGGAAGTCGGGGAGGTCGAGCTTCACTCGTCGTGCTGCTGCGGCGCCAGGCTCGCGGCGGGGTCGACGTCGCGCTCGATCTTGCCGATCTTGGACGCGCCGCCGGGCGAGCCCAGCTCCTCGAAGAAGTCGGCGTTGGCCTTGACGTAGGCGCTCCACTGCTCGGGCACGTCGTCCTCGTAGTAGATCGCCTCGACGGGGCAGACCGGCTCGCAGGCGCCGCAGTCGACGCACTCGTCCGGGTGGATGTACAGCATCCGGCCGCCCTCGTAGATGCAGTCCACCGGGCACTCTTCGATGCACGCCTTGTCGAGCAGGTCGACGCAGGGCTCGGCGATGACGTAGGTCACGGGGTGGTCCTCCACTCGGGCGTCCTGACGGGTCACAGTATGTCCCGCTGGCTGATCCCCGCGAGAGCCGGGGCGGTGTGAGACAGGTCGTAGGTGCGAGTTTCGATGGAACCGATAGAGATCCCTGATGCGCTGGTCGGCGCGGGTCGCGGTCGCTACGCGGTCG
>MKJX01000117.1 GCA_001942415.1 Pseudonocardia sp. CNS-139 | reverse complement strand
TTGCAGCAAAGCCACCCCCACGCAGCCAGGCTGCATGAGGGTGGCTTTGCTGCAACGGGCGTCAGGCCGTGTTGCGGCCGCTGCGGCCCCCCGCCAGATCGGCCGTGATCGCCCTCGACGTCTCCGTCAGGGCCAGCGCCAGGGCGTGCGGGCGGGCCGTCGCCGCGCGCACCACCACCGAGATCGCCGCCGCGACCTCACCGCGCCGTCCCAGCACCGGCACGGCCACCACCAGGTCCGGGACGGTGATCTGCCCGCGGGCGACCGCCACCCCCGTCCGCCGGATGGAGGCGAGGCGCCGGCGCAGCTCGGCCGGGTCGACGATCGTCAGCGGGCTGTAGCGGGCGAGCGGCCCGCGCAGCACCGTCTCCTGCAGGTCCCTGCTGGCGTGCGCCAGCAGGACGAGGCCGGTGCCGGTCACGTGCAGCGGCCAGCGGTCGCCGACGTGGCTGTCGGTCGGGCTGTTGCCCAGCCGCGCCCGGATCGCCTCGATGTACACGACCTCCATCCCGTCGCGCACGCCCAGGTGGACGTTGCCGCGGGTGGTCTGGTGCAGGTCCTCCAGGTGCGGGAACGCCGCGTCGCGCAGCCCGAGCCCGCGCGGCGCGAGCGCCGACAGCTCCAGCAGCCGCAGGCCCACGGAGTAGCGGCCCGAGTCGTCCCGTTCCAGCGCCCCCCACATCTGCAGCTCGCCCACCAGCCGGTGCGCCGTCGGCAGCGTCAGCCCGGCCCGCCGCGCGATCTCGCTCAGGGTGAGCGAGCGGTGCGCCGGCCCGAACGCGTCCAGGACGGCGAGCACGCGGCCCGCCGCGGTCTTGCGTGGGAGATCCCCGACCATCGTCATCTGCGAGTCCTCCCTACGGGGTCGGCGGCGGAATGAGTCCTTCCCTGATCGCGACCAGCGCGGCCTGCGTGCGCGAGGCCAGCTGCAGCTTGGTGAGGACGTGGCTCACGTGCGTGCGCGCGGTGCGTTCGCTGATGTACAGCTCCGCGGCGATCTGCCGGTTCGACAGCCCGCGGGCGACGAGCGCGAGGATCGTGCGCTCGCGGCCGGTCAGCGCGGCCAGCCCGGTCGGCGGCGAGATCAGCTGCCGGGTGAGCCGGCCGGCGACGGCCGGGTCCAGGTGCACCTCCCCGCGGGCGGCCGCGCGGATCGCGGCGGCCACCTCGTCGGGGTCGGCGTCCTTGAGCAGGTAGCCGGCGGCGCCCGCCTGCAGCGCCGCGTGCACCCGCTCGACCTCGCCGAAGCTCGTGAGCATCACGACACGCATCCCGGGGTGCGCGGCGAGGATCTTGCGGATGGCGCTGATCCCGTCCATCTCGGGCATCAGCACGTCCATCAGGACAACCTGGGGGAGCCGCCCGCCGGCGGCGAGCCGGCCGAGCTGGTCGAGCGCCTCGCGGCCGTTGGCCGCCTCGGCGATCACCTCGATCCCGTCGGCGCTCTCCAGGTAGGCGGTGAGGCCGCGCCGCACGACCGCGTGGTCGTCGACGATCAGCACCCCGATGACGTCGGATTCGGTGACGGGTGTCGCCATCAC
>MKJX01000116.1 GCA_001942415.1 Pseudonocardia sp. CNS-139 | reverse complement strand
CCGGGGGCAGTACGAGTTCGCGCACGGCCCGATGCAGCTGGGGCCGCTGGCGTGGTTGTTCCCGGCGATGTTGGAGGGCGCGGCGTGGTTCCTGGCGTGGCGCCGGTTCCGGGCGGCGCGGGCGGGTGAGCCGGACGCCGGTTGACCGGCGGGGTGTGGGCGCTCGCGCTGACCGCGGCCGGGATGAACGTGTGGCACGGCGCCACCGGCGAGGCAGGTTCGCTGCAGGTGGGCGTGGGCTACGGGTTGGCGTCGCTGGTGGGGTTCGCGTTCGTCGAGCTGCTGGCCGGGCACACCCGGTCGGCGTCGGCGGTGCGGCGGCGTATCGGTGTGGTGCGGGCGCTGCGGTTCCCGCGTACGGCGTTCGCGGCGTGGTCGCGGATGGCCGCTCTCGGCCCGGGTGCGGACGCGGATGAGGCGTGGCGGCAGGCGTGGCTGGACCGGTTCGGTGTCGAGCCGGGCGCGACCGGCGCCGAGCGGCGCGCCGGCCGGGTCGCGGTGCGGGCCCTGCACAAGGCGCTGCGCAAGGGCGAGCTGATCGCTACCGCCGTCACGGCTGACGTCGAGCCCGAGCACCACGGCGCCGGGGACGAGCACCGGGACACCGGCGCGGACGTGTTCGAGGTCGATCCGCCGGACTTCGACCTCGCCGACGAGGACGAGCCGGTGCGCGAGCACGACGGCGGCGAGCGACCGGCAGGTCCGCGTGAGATCGACGTGCCGTCTGTGGACGACTTGGTGCGGCGTGCCAACGAGGCCGCTGCTGTCGGCCTGGACCCCGCGTTGCGGGAGTGGTTGCGGGCCGAGCTGATGCACCGCGCGTTCGACCCGGATCTGTCGATCGAGCGGCGGGTCGCGGTGGTCGAGGCGGCGGAGCGGGCTGACGGGCGGCCGGTGCCGGGGCGGCGGCGGATCACGGAGCTGCTCGGGCTGGACAGCGACTACCCGGTCCGTGTCGTGCTGGAGCAGCGGCGGCCGCGACCAGCGCACGCACCAGACCAGCCAGCACGGCGAGCAGCACGAGCACGGGCACGACCAGGGGCAGGGCCGGGACGGACAGGAGAGCGGGTCATGAGGGGCGAGCAGATCGCGCCGGCCCCGGCCACCGCGCCGGGCCCGGCCACCACCACTACGAGTTCGAACGGGCGCGGCACCCGCGGCGGCAGCCTCGACGAGGCGATGCCGGTGCTGACGCTGGCAGCGGCGGGCGCGACGGGGTTCGGGATCCGCGAGCTGGGCCCGCTGGGCGGGCTGGCCGGTGCGCTGGCCTACGCGGTGCTGCTGGCCGCGGTGTACGGGCCCGCCTACACCCCGGCCCGCCGCAGCATGACGACGACGCACGAGACCGGCGAGGTTGGGCCGGGCGCGGCGGCGGGGGGTGCGCGGTGAGCGCCGTGCTGGCCGCCGTGCTCGGCGCGGCGCTGACTGGGACGGCCGGGTGGATCGCGGCGCGGCGGCGGGTGTGGCGCTGGGCGCTGGGGTTCTACGCGGCGTCGGGGGTGTGCGGGTACGTGGCGTTCACCCGCGGCGGGTTCCTGTTGTGGGCCGCTGCGGCCGGCGTCGCGGTGGTGGCGGGGCTGCTGGTGTGGCACCGGTGGGGCCGCT
>MKJX01000115.1 GCA_001942415.1 Pseudonocardia sp. CNS-139 | reverse complement strand
GTCCGCAGGCGCGTCGGCGGGCGCGGCTAGGACCCGTCGGACGTGCTGGTACGTGCACCCCGGACGCGGGGTGGCCTGGACCGGTGGCTGGTCGTGCTGGTCTGCGTGGGGGCCGTCGGCCTCGGCGCGGGCCCGGTGACGATCGCCGCCGGTCTCGGCCGTGCGGACGGCGTGCCGGTCCCGGTGCCGGTCGTTCCGGTTGCGCCCGTCGCGCCCGTCGCGCCCACAACCGTCCCGGCTCCTGCGCCGGCCCCCGTCCAGGTGGCCGACCCGGTCCGGATCCGGATCCCGGCGATCGGCGTGGACGCGCCGGTCGGTCCGCTGGACGTCCTCCCGGACGGGCGGCTCGCGGCCCCGGCGGCGTTCGGCGCCGCGGGCTGGTGGCGTGACGGCCCGGAGCCCGGCGAGCCCGGCCCGGCGGTGGTGGCCGGGCACGTCGACTCGGTGGACGGGCCTGCGGTGTTCTACCGGCTGCGCGACCTGCGGCCCGGCGACCGGGTGGTGCTCGACCGGGCCGACGGGACGTCGGTGGAGTTCGCCGTGCGCGGGCTGGAGAGCGGCCCGAAGGACGCGTTCCCGACGGCGGCGGTCTACGGGCCGACGGCGGGCCCGGCGCTGCGGCTCGTGACGTGCGCGGGCGCGTTCGACCGTGTGCGGCGGCACTACACCGACAACCTGGTCGTGTTCGCCGACCCGGTATGAGCTGATCCGACCTGGTCAGGCGGGCGCGATCCGCACCACGGAGCCCGCCTCGCCCTGCGCGATCCACAGCGACCCGAACGCGAAGAGCGTGGCCGACGCCGTCCGGCCGACGCCGTCGATCGACCCGGGCTGCGGCTCGACCGTCGCGAGGGCGAACCGGCGCACGGTGTTCTCCAGCGGGTAGACGACCCACATGTAGCCGCCGCCGGGCTGGAACTGGGCCACCCCGCGGATCGGGATCGTGTCGCCGAACGTGTTGCTGCGCTCGTCCACGGCGAGGATCACCTCCCCGGCGCCCACGTAGATCACGTTCTCGTACACGACCACCCCGGCCGCCTCGGCGCGCAGCGCGAGCGGCCGGCCCGCGGGCGCGCCGGTCGCGAGGTCGAGCGCGGAGAGCGTGTCGTCGTCGAGGTTGACGACGTACATGAACCGCTGGCCGGCGCCCATGAACACGGGCCGGTTGCCCACGGGGATCGGGTCGCCGTCCAGCTGCCGGGTGGCCATCGCGATGCGCGTGACGCTGTTGTTGTCCGCGTCGCTCAGCCAGAGATGGCTCCCGCCTGCGGCGATGCCGCTGATCGTGCGGCCCTCGGGGAGCACGACGGGCGCGCCGACCGCGCCGGTCGCGGCGTCGACCGGCGTGACGCCCGTGGCGTAGTTCCACACCCACACCGTGCCCTCGCCGAACGCGACGCCCAGCGGGATGCCGCCGACCGGGATCTCGCTGGTCGCGCCGGTGGCCGGGTCGATGCGGGTGACGCTCGCGGAGTCCTGGTCGGCGGTCCAGAGGAACCCGCCGCCGTCGGCCAGCCCGACGGGGTTGGCGCCCGTCGGGATCGTCGCGACGACGCTGCCGATCGAGCGCGGCCACCACAGGAACGCGGCCGTCCCCCCCGACGGCCAGCACCAGCACCGCCGCGAGCACGAGCAGGAGCCGCCC
>MKJX01000114.1 GCA_001942415.1 Pseudonocardia sp. CNS-139 | reverse complement strand
AAGGCCAACCGGAATTCCAACCGGGGCCGGAAGGCCTTGGGGTTCCAAGGCCCCGGCCGGGGCCGGTTGGCCAAGGAAGGCCGGGGGGCCTTCCGGGGCCCCTTTCCGGCCCCGGTTCCGGCCCCTTAACCGGTTCCGGTTGGTTAACCGGGGGGGGTTGGGGCCGGCCTTCCGGGGCGGGGCCAATTCCCCTTCCGGCCGGCCTTCCGGTTGGCCAACCGGCCGGGGTTCCGGCCGGCCAAGGGGGGCCCCGGGGCCTTGGGGGGCCCCGGCCCCTTCCGGGGCCCCCGGCCGGCCGGGGCCAACCGGGGCCCCCCCGGCCAACCCCCAAGGGGAAGGCCCCCCCCCAAGGAATTGGTTTTGGAAGGCCAACCGGAACCAAACCCCTTCCGGCCCCGGGGGGGGTTGGGGTTCCGGTTCGGGGGGGGCCCCGGGGGGTTCCAAGGGGGGAAGGCCGGGGCCCCCCCCGGGGGGCCCCGGCCCCCCGGCCCCCGGAATTCCCCCCCCCCAACCCCCGGCCGGTTCCGGGGCCGGGGCCAACCCCTTCCCCTTGGGGAAGGCCAACCCCAACCGGGGCCGGGGAAGGCCGGGGCCCCGGGGCGGAACCGGTTCCCCGGTTCCAACCCCAAGGGGTTCCAATTCCGGTTGGCCTTGGGGAAGGGGAAGGCCTTGGGGCCTTCCGGGGGGTTGGTTAACCCCCCGGAAGGTTGGGCCCCTTGGCCAACCCTTAACCCCTTGGAACCCCGGCCGGCCAACCTTGGGGCCTTGGGGCCGGAACCGGAAAGGCCTGGAATTCCGGCCGGCCTTCCAAAACCGGGCCCCAACCCCGGGGGCCCCCCGGCCGGGGAAGGGGCCCCGGGGCCTTGGGGGGTTGGCCGGTTCCCCGGCCTTCCCCTTGGGGCCCCGGGGCCGGCCGGGGCCTTGGAAGGGGGGGGAACCGGGGCCTTCCTTCCGGGGCCGGCCGGAATTTTGGCCCCGGTTCCAACCCCGGAAGGCCCCCCGGAACCCCAACCGGGGCCTTCCGGGGAACCCCTTGGGGGGCCGGGGAAGGTTCCGGTTCCAACCAACGGGGGGCCCCCCGGGGCCGGGGCCAAGGCCGGCCGGGGCCCCGGCCCCGGCCGGAAAACCGGCCCCCCCCCGGGGCCGGTCCAAGGCCGGTTTTCCCCCCGGTTCCAAAAGGAAGGGGCCCCGGGGGGAACCCCTTCCGGGGCCCCTTCCGGGGTTGGTTCCGGGGCCGGGGCCGGGCCCCTTCCGGGGCCCCGGGGTTGGCCGGGGTTGGTTCCGGGGCCGGGGGGCCGGCCCCGGCCGGCCCCGGTTTTGGGGCCCCGGAACCTTCCCCTTCCCCGGCCCCAACCCCGGGGGGAATTCCGGGGGGGGTTGGGGCCCCGGTTCCTTCCGGAACCGGATTGGTTAGGAACCGGTTTCCAATTCCCCCCGGCCCCGGTTTTCCCCGGAACCTTTTCCCCAAGGGGAACCGGGGGGCCTTCCCCCCGGTTCCCCGGAACCTTGGGGCCAACCCCCCGGTTAACCGGGGTTCCCCCCGGAAGGCCCCGGGGGCCCAACCGGCCGGAAAAAAACCGGCCGGGGCCAACCCCCCGGCCAACCCCCCCCCGGGGAACCGGCCGGAATTCCTTCCCCGGTTGGC
>MKJX01000113.1 GCA_001942415.1 Pseudonocardia sp. CNS-139 | reverse complement strand
CGCGGAGGTGTGTCGAACAGCTGAGAGGTGCTCCTGAGCAGCAAGGATGTGACTTGCGAAGGTCCACATCCGTCACGAACCAGGAGCACCTCTCAGGTGAGCAAGAGTAGTGGGTTCTACCCGCGCCCCACCGTCGACACCGCCGCAACCACGGTCGTGTCCCACGCTGGTGGCGTGTTGTTGACCGAGACCGCCCGCACCGTCGGACTCGATCAGGCCCTGTCGAGTGCGCTGGGCCGGTGGCAGCTCCCGCTCGCAGTCCACGACCCGGCCAAGGTCGTGCTCGACCTCGCGGTGGCCCTGGCGGTGGGTGGGGACTGCCTGGCCGACATCGCCGTGCTCCGCGCCGAACCGCGCGTCTACGGCCGGGTCGCATCCGACCCCACGGTGTCGCGCACCGTCGACCGTCTCGCCCACGACGCCCCCGCAGCGTTGACCGCGATCAACACCGCCCGCACCCAGGCCCGCGCCCGAGCGTGGGCACTGGCCGGGAAACACGCCCCCGACCACCAGATCGATGCCGGTCGGCCGCTGATCATCGACGTGGACGCCACCCTGGTCACCGCCCACTCCGACAAGCAGGGCGCCGCCCCGACGTTCAAGCGCGGCTTCGGTCACCACCCGTTGTGGACCTTCGTCGACCACGGCGTCGACGGGTCCGGTGAGCCGTTGTCGGTGCTGCTGCGCCCCGGTAACGCCGGCTCGAACACCGCCGCGGACCACATCACCGTCATCCGCGAAGCCCTGCGCCAGTTGCCCAGCCACCGGACCGGGCATCGACCGGGCCGCAAGGTCTTGATCCGGGCCGATTCCGCCGGCGCCACCCATGAGCTGCTGAACTGGCTGGTCGGGCAGCGGTTGTCCTACTCGGTGGGGTTCACCCTGCCCGAACAGGTCCTCGACCAGCTCGCGAAGGTCCCCGAATCGGCGTGGCAGTCGGCCTACGACACCGACGGCGAACCCCGCCCCGGCGCCTGGGTCCTCGGGCCACCGGACTGCTCGACCTCACGCGCTGGCCGGCCGGGATGCGCGTGATCATCCGCCGCGAACGCCCGCACCCCGGTGCCCAACCGAGGCTGACCGACCCCGACGGACACCGGTTGACCGCGTTCGCCACCAACACCGCACCCGGCGGACCAGGCCGCCAACTCGCCGACCTCGAACTGCGCCACCGTCGCCGGGCCCGGGCCGAGGACCGGATCCGCTGCGCGAAGGACACCGGGCTGCGCAACCTGCCCCTGCACGAGCTGGACCAGAACCGGATCTGGTGCGCGATCGTCGCCCTGGCTTGCGAACTCACCGCCTGGGCGCAGATGCTCGCCCTGCCCGGGCACTCCGCCCGCCGGTGGGAACCCAAGCGGCTGCGGCTGAGGATCTTCTCCCTCGCCGCGCGGATCGCCCGCTCTGGGCGCCGCACCGTGCTGCACCTGCCCGCCCATGCGCCCTGGGGCGGACTACTCGCTCACGCGATCACCACCCTGCGCGGCTTCGCCGCGCCGGGCTGACCAGCAGCCCCGACCCCACAGCCTCCGCAGACCGGCCCGTGGAACCGGCGCCCAGCCGAGCGACCTCGGCCGGACCGCCACACCCACCTGCCAGAATCAGCCGCGCAAGACCGGTCCCGACCGGTCCCGATCGTCTCCAGATCCGGGACGAAAGATCCGGGCTA
>MKJX01000112.1 GCA_001942415.1 Pseudonocardia sp. CNS-139 | reverse complement strand
AGGAGCTGCTCGTCGATCCGGACTGGTTCGCCGCGCTCGCGGCGGAGCTGGGTGTCGGGGTGAGCGCCCGCACCAAACGCGGCCGGGCGCACGACGAGCTGACCCGCTACCGCTACGACGTCGTGCTGCGGGCGCCGGGTCGCCCGGTGCTCGACGTGGCCGGCGTGCCCCGCCTGGCCTGGACGGAGGTGCCGGACCTGACCCGGTGGCTCGCCGCCGAGCGGCCCGCGGCGGTGCGCCTGACCGGCGTGCCCGACCCGCGCCTGTCCGGCGACCTCGCCGTCGCCGCGGCGCTCGCGGCCGGCCGGCTCGACCCGGCGGCCCGGCACCACCGCGACGGCGTCGAGGTGGAGGACCTGGCCGCGGTCGCCGCGGCGGCCGGCTACCGCGCCGAGCCGACGTGGGGCGGTGCCCCGGGCACGTACGACGTGGTGCTCGTGCCGCCGGGCGCACCGCCGGTCGTGGGCCTGCCCGGCCCGACAACCGCCCGGCCGGACGCGCTGATCGGCCGCCCGACCGCGGCCCGCCAGAGCGCCGAGCTGGTCGCCCGCGCCCGGGAACGGCTGGTCGCGACCCTGCCCGACCACCTCGTCCCCGGCACGCTCGTGACGTGCCCGCGCTGCCGCTGACGGCCAACGGGAAGCTCGACGTCGCCGCCCTGCCCGACGCCGAACGCCCGGTGGCCGCCACCGGCCGCCCGCCCGCCACACCGGAGGAGGAGCAGCTCTGCGCCCTCTTCGCCGAGCTGCTGGGCCTGCCCGAGGTCGGCGCGGAGGACAGCTTCTTCGCCCTCGGCGGGCACTCGCTGCTCGCCACCCGGCTCGTCTCGCGGGTGCGCGCCACGATGAACGCCGAGCTGGCCATCCGGGACCTGTTCGAGGCCCCCACCCCGACGCAACTCGCCGAGCGCACCGGACCGGGCCGGCCCGCCCGGCCGGCGCTGACCCGCCGGCCCCGGCCGGACCGGGTGCCGCTGTCGGCGGCCCAGCAGCGGCTCTGGCTCGCCGACCAGCTCGGCGGCGCGCCCGCCACGTACAACTTCCCGCTGGTCTTCCGGCTGCGCGGGGAGCTGGACGCGGCCGCGCTGCAGCAGGCCGTCGCGGACGTCGTCGAGCGGCACGAGGTGCTGCGCACGGTGTTCCGGCCCCTGGATGGCACGGTTGTGCAGGACATCCGGTCCGCGGCGGAGGCCACGCCGGAGGTCACCGTCACCGACGTCGAGCGCGACGGGCTGACCGCCGCCGTGACGGCGCCGGCCCGCCGCCCGTTCGACCTCACGGCCGAGGCGCCGCTGCGGGTGGAGGTGCTGGCGCTCGCCCCGGACGAGCACGTGCTCGTGGTGGTGCTGCACCACATCACCACCGACGAGTGGTCCGACCGGCCGTTCCTCACCGACCTGAGCACGGCGTACGCGGCCCGGCGGGCCGGCCGCGAGCCCGGGTTCGCGCCGCTCCCGGTGCAGTACGCCGACTACACGCTCTGGCTGGACGAGCTGCTCGGCGACCCCGCGACCCGGCCTCGCGCGGCGCGGCCCAGCTCGGGTACTGGACCGGGGCCCTGGCCGGGCTGCCCGACGAGCTGGCGCTGCCGGTCGACCGGCCGCGTCCCGCGGAGCCGACGGGTGCGGGCGCGCTGGCCGAGGCCGTGCTGTCGCCGGCGGCCTACCGCGGGCTGCGGGCGCTCTCGGCGCGGTCGGGCGCGAGCATGTTCATGATCGTGCACGCCGCCGTGGCCGCGCTGCTGCGCCGCCTCGGCGCCGGCACCGACGTCCCGATCGGGGCCGCCGTGGCCGGCCGCACGGACGAGGCGCTCGACGACCTCGTCGGGTTCTTCGTCAACACGCTCGTGCTGCGCGCGGACCTGTCCGGCGACC
>MKJX01000111.1 GCA_001942415.1 Pseudonocardia sp. CNS-139 | reverse complement strand
CGCGCCACGATCCGCCCCGTGTCCAGGGCGTGTGCGCACACCTCGGCCAGGGCCTGGGCCTGCCGCTGCGGCGGCGTGCGCTCGTCGGTGCCGTCGAGCGGTGCAGCCTTCGCGTCGATCGCGACGGCGATCGCGTCGAACAGGGCCGGGTCGTCGAACCGGCCCACGAGCCGCCCACCCGGGCGGCTCCGAAACCGCAGCAGACGCAGTTCGTTGACCGACACCGGCGGGTGGTCGTCGGGGTCGGGGCCGTCCTGATCCAGCAGGTCGATCAGCCGCCCACCCCACACCTGCAACTCGGTCGGTGTGTAGTCCGCGGCCTTGGAGGCGAGCTCGGCCTCGGCGCCGGCCCACACCTCCGGCGCCAGCCGGGAGGCGGCCGGGCCGGCGAGCAGCCGCGCGATCACCTCGACATGCCGCAACCCGGCACGCCCCGCACCGAACTCCACCGCGGTCGCCGGAAGCGGCGCAGCCACCACTCCGCCGTCCAGACCGGCCCGCGGGCACACCTGCTGGGCCGCGACGATCCGGCGGCGGGCCTCGAACCGCTCCCACCCCAGCAGATCACCCAGCCCGGCCGCGGTGGTCCGGTAGCCGCGCTCGGTGAAGGTCCCACGCCGGTCCAGCACCGCCGCGCCGCCACCGTGACCTGGTCCAGCTGCCGGGCGACACCCTCGGTGAGCGTCAGCACCGACAGCAGTTCCTCGTCACCCGCGGTCGGCTCGGCAACCGCGGCCAGCTCACGCACCGCCTCGGCAAGGAGACGGTGAGCGGTGGCGAGCCGGTCGGTGGACACGACCCTGATCCTACCCGAACACATGTTCGAACGTGGGCTGATTCGGGGTGGTGGCAGCGCGGTAGGCCACCCTCAGGCGCTCGCGAAACGTCGGCGATCCCGGCGGGGACTCAGGCCCACCCTGGCTACTCGCCCGCAGACACGTTCACCCGGTAGCTCTCTGCTTCGGACGCGGCTGGAGCTGCGACTCGCTGTAGTCGAACGCCGATGCCGTGACCACGTCCGGCGGCAGGTTCAACAGGACGGCTTCAGCCCGGACGAGCGCGGCCACCGTCTCGCGTCGCTGCCCCATCGCCGCCTGCGCCCGGCCTTCCAGGCCGCCGCCAGTGCACCGCCGACGGTCGCGGTGTGCCTGCCAGTTCCTGGGCGTGCGGCGCGACGGCCACCGCGTCGACGAACTCGCCGGTCATCGAGCTTGATGATCGTCAGGCACATCGGCCCGGCCACGCCGGGGGGGACGGCGGCCGACGCTACCGCCGGACGGCGAGTGGACCGTCAGGCGAACAGCTCCGGCCGCTCGCGGGTGAGCGCGATCAGCCCGCCCGCCCGCAGCATCTCCAGGAGAAACGCGTCCGGCGGCGGCACCTCCCGCTCGGCCCCCGTCGTCTCGTTGCGGAACGTGCCCGCGGCGACGTCGACGCTCAGCACGTCGCCGTCGGACACCAGCCCCGTGACGCCGGGCAGCTCCAGCACCGGCAGCCCCACCTCGAACGCGTTGCGCAGGAACGTCCGCGCGAACGTCTCGGCGACCACGCACCCCACGCCGGTGGCGCGCAGCGCCTTCACCGCGATCGCCCGCCCCGACGACTGCCCGAAGTGCCTCCCCGCGACGACGACGTCGCCGGGCGCCACCTCCACCGGGAAGCGCGGGTTCAGGTCCTCCAGCACGTGCCGGACGATCACCTCCATCGGCTCCACCACGTACCTCGTCTTCACGAGCCGGTCGGTCGGGATGTTGTCGCCGAACGTCCAGCAGCGCCCGCGCGCCCTCATCGCAGCTCCCGCGGGTCGGTGATCGTGCCGGTCACGGCGGACGCCGCCACGGTCGGTGCGGCGGCGAGGTACATCGCGGCGTCCGGACTGCCGTTGCGGCCCGGGAAGTTGCGGGCGTGCGTGGAGACCATCGCCTCCCCCGGCGCCATCGCGCCCATGTTGTACGCCTGGTTGGAGCCGGTGCTCGGCGGGAACCAGGTGCCGCCGGCCTCGTGCAGCGCGAGCACCAGTCCCTCCGCCACGGCCTGCGCGAACACCTCCCGGCTGGACGGCACCAGGTTGAGCCGCACGTCCCGGTGCACGCGGCGCCCGCGCAGCACCCCGGCGGCCGCGCGGAAGTCCGCGAGCCGCCCGCCGGCGTGCCCGCCCAGCTCGGCGCACTGCACCGGCGTGCCCGCCACCGCCGTGACGGGCGCCAGGTTGCCCACCGTCGGCGGGCGCGCCACCTGCGGTTCCACCTCCCCGACGTCGAACCGCAGCACGGTCGCGGCCTCCGTGCCGTCGCTGCGTTCGAGGCGGTCCGGGGCGCCACCGGGCAGCCCGGCGACGAACGCCTCGGTCACCTCGTCCGGCTCGACGAACGAGCACTTGGCACCGAGGTCGACGCAGAGCAGCGGGAAGAGCCAGCGGTCCCAGAAGCCGAGCCCTTGACGTACGGGCCGGCGAACTCGACGGCCGCGTAGATCAGCCCGCCCTCGCCGATCCGCCCGACCAGCCACAGCGCGACGTCCCGCGCCGTGGTCCCGGGCGGGGGCGTGCCGACCAGCTCGACGCGCACCGTCTCCGGCACCCGGAACCACGCCTTCCCGTACGGGAGCACGGTGCCGGCGTGCGAGTCGTTGCCGAGCGCGGCCGCGAACGCGCCCAGCGCGCCGTGCACGGGCGTGTGGCTGTCCGAGCCGACGACCACCGCGCCCGGCCGCACCAGCCCGCGCTGCACCACGGCGTGGTGGATGTTGCCGTTGCCGCAGTCCAGCAGGTGGATGCCGGTGCGCCGGGCCCACGCCCGGTTGGCCTCCAGCATCACGGCGGCGTCCTCGGTGGGCGGGGAGAAGTGGTGGTCGAACACCATCGCCACCCGCTCGGGGTGCCGCACCGCGCCGCCGACCTCGCGGTCGAACACCCGCGACGTCAGGTAGCCGCTGAGGTCGTGCATGACCAGCAGGTCCACCTCGGCGACCACCACGTCACCGGGCTCGACGGCCGTACGTCCGCTCGCGCGCGCCAGGATCTTCTCGACCATGTTCACGTGAGCAGCTCCTGCGGGTCGCTGATCACGCCGCGCACCGCCGTGGCCGCCGCGGTGGCCGGGCTGCCCAGGTAGATGCCGCTGTCGTAGCTGCCCATCCGGCCCCGGAAGTTGCGGTTGGCCGTGGAGAACGTGACCTCGCCGTCGGCCATCGCCCCGCCGACGCCCGCGCACGCGCCGCACCCGGGGTTGGTGAGCGTGGCGCCGGCCGCGAGCAGCGTCGAGACGATCCCCTCGCGGGCGGCCCGCTCCATGATCCGGCTCGACGCCGGCGTGACGATCAGCCGGACGCCCGGCGCCACCGTCTTCCCGGCGAGCACGTCGGCCGCGATCGCGAGGTCGTCGTACTTGGCGTTGGCGCACGAGCCGATGAACACCTGGTCGACCTTGGTGCCCGCCACGGCCGTCACCGGCACCACGTTGTCGACGGTGTGCGGCACCGCGACCTGGGCGCCGAGCGTGCGCCCGTCCACCCGCTCGACCTGCCGGTACACCGCGTCCGGGTCCGGGAGCAGCACCTCGTAGGAGCCGCGGTCCGCGCCCGCCTCGTCGAGGTACGCGAGCGTCGTCGCGTCCGGCGGGACGAACGCGTTCTTGGCGCCCATCTCCATCGCGAGGTTGCACAGCGTCATCCGCTCCGACACCGACATCGCCTCGACGTAGCTGCCGCGGAACTCCACCGAGCAGTACGTCGCGCCGTCCGCGCCGATGTCGCCGATCAGCCGCAGCATGACGTCCTTGGCGTACGTGCCGCGCGCGAGCGGCCCGTCCACCTCCACCCGGATCGACTCGGGCACCTTCATCCAGAGCTTGCCCGTCACCCAGGTGGCGGTGATCTCGCTGTACCCCACGCCCGTGCCGAACGCGCCCAGCGCCCCGTAGATCGTGGAGTGCGAGTCGGTGCCGATGATCAGCTCACCCGGCTTGACGTGCCCGCGTTCCATCAGCACGACGTGCGCGATCCCCGCGTTGACGTCGTAGAACGTCGTGACGCCCGCCTTGCGCGCGAAGTCCCGGCACAGCGCGTGGTACCCGGCGGTCTTCGCGGTGTCGGCCGGGGCGATGTGGTCCATGACCATCGCGATCCGGTCGACGTCGTAGAGGTCCGGCCAGCCCATCCGCTCCAGCGTGCGGATGCAGCGCCAGCTGGCCGTGTGGCTCATGTAGAGGTCCGGGAAGGCGTCGACGATCCGACCCGGCGCCAGGTCCGTCTCCCCCGACGCGCGTTCCAGCGCCTTCTGCGCGAACGTCCGCCCGCTCATGCCGTCCTCCCCGCCTGCGCCATGAGGTACGGGATGAGCCCGCCGCCTCGAGGATCGCCCGCAGCCCAGGCGGGTACGGCGCGAAGCCGAAGGAGTCCGGCCCCACCGTGACCGTGCCGGCCGCGTAGTCGACGGCCGCCTCGCCGCCGTCGGTCACGGCGTCGACGGCGGCCGGGCACTCCACCGCCACGAGCCCGGTGTTGATCGCGTTGCGGAAGAACACCCGCGAGAACGAGCGCGCCACCACGCGCCGATGCCGGCGCCGATGAGGCACGTCGACGCCTGCTCGCGCGCGCTGCCGCAGCCGAAGTTGCGCCCGGCCACCACCACCGCGCTCGCCCGCAGCCGGGCCTGCACCTCCGGGCCGAGCGGCTCGAACGCGTGCTCGGCCAGCTCGGCCGGGTCGATGCTCACCAGGTAGCGGCCCGGGATGATCACGTCGGTGTTGACGTCGTCGCCGAAGACGATCGCCCGGCCGGCGATCCCTGCGCTGGTGGTCACGGGCTCGTCTCCTCCAGGAACCAGCCGGTCGGCACCTCGTGCCCCAGCCCGCGCTCCTCGCCGAGGGCGAGGGCCCGCGCGCAGACCGCGGCGAACTGCAGGCCCATCCCGGTGTTGTTGGCGAAGATCGTGGTCTCGCCGTCGCTCGTGCGGCCCGGTCGCGCCCCGGCGAGCAGGTCGCCCAGCTCGTGGACGTCGTCCCAGCTCATCCGGCCGCGTTCGACCGGCCCGAGGATGTCGAACTGCTTGTCGTGGTGCACCTGCTCGCGCGAGAGCACGACGATCCGGTCGGCCTTGTCGAACGTGGCGTCGTCCAGCTCGCGGCGGGTCGCGGTGCCGTCCGGCGAGGTGATCGCGGTGACGTGGCTGCCCGGCTCCAGCCACGCCCCGTCGAAGCACGGGTCCATCGCCGCGGTCGCGCACGTGACGATCCGGCAGCCCGCGACGGCGCCGCGCGGCTCGTCGACGGCCACGATCCGCCGCCCGGTGCGCTCGCTCCAGGTGGCCGCGAACTTCTCCCGGTTGGCCGGCGTCGGGCTGTAGACCCGCACCTCCTCGATCTCCGGGCGCACCATGAGCAGGCACTCCAGGTGCGCCTCCGCCTGCCAGCCCGACCCGAACATCCCGGCCACCGTCACCCCGCACGGGGCCAGCTCCCGGATGCCCAGCGCCGACGTCGCGCCGACCCGCATCTTCTGGATCACCGAGTCGTGCAGCACCGCGAGCGGCTCCAGCGTCGTGAGGCTGTAGAGCGTCACGAGCCCGACGTAGCGCCCGCCCGGCGCGGCCGGGAGCAGGCGCCGGCGCTGCACGCCGTTGGCGAGCGTCTCGACGCCCGCCAGGTCGGACGTGATCCGCAGCGCCCACACGCCGCTGCCGACCGTGCCGCCCTCCTGCGACTTGAAGCGGAACCGGAACCCGGGGTGCCGCTCGTCCTCCACCGGGAAGTAGGTGTGGTTGCGCGGGCGGTTCGCGCCCCGGCCTGGGCCAGCTCGACGTAGGCGGTCTCCAGCGCGGACAGGCACTCGGCCGGCGTGAGCACCTGCTCGACGTCGGCGTTCGACAGGATCCTCACGACGCCTCCACGGCAACCGTCTCGGTGACGGCGACCCGGCCGCCGTCGGGGAAGAGCACCTCGACGCCCACCACGACCACCGCGCCGGACGGAAGCGGCTCGGTCGCGTCGGCGTGGTCGCCGCCGGTGGAGAGGTCGGCCTGGTGCACCACCGTGACCCGGCCGACCGCGCCGGGCGGCAGGCCGGGGACCGGCTCGGCGGCCTCGGCCACGCCCGCGGGGCTCGCCCCGGGTGCGACCGCGGCGACGGCGGCGGCCAGCGCCGGGCCCAGCCCGGCCGTCCACGCGACCGCCGGGCCCTCGACCAGCCGGGCGCCGCGCACCCAGCAGAACCGGTACTGCCCGGTGACGTCGACCGCCGCCACCCCGTCCGGACCGTGCCCGACCTCGGCGAACACGTCGGTGAACCCGGCGCCGCGCAGCACCTGCTCCAGGAGCGCGACCCGCTCGACGTCGACCGCCGCCACCCCGTCCGGACCGTGCCCGACCTCGGCGACACGTCGTGAACCCGGCGCCGCGCAGCACCTGCTCCAGGAGCGCGACCCGCTCGCCGTCGGGCACCCCGGCCGCCGTCGCGGTCGCCAGCGCGGCCCGCAGCTGCGTCTCGGCGTCGCCCAGCAGCGTCAGCTCCGCCGCGGACGGCACCAGCCGCTGCTCCCGCACCAGCCCGCCGAGCGGCCGGATCTCCCAGCCGCGCCGCGGCCCGCACCTCCTCGACGGCCGTGGCCGGCCAGAGTGCGGCGTCGACCAGCCCGAGCACACCCGGCTCCAGGCCCGCCAGCAGCCCTTCGACCAGCGGCGTGAACCGCGGCCCGCTGCGCAGGTCGGTCAGCGTCGACGACCGGCGCATCCACGGGTGCACCCGCGGCGAGAGCTTCATGAGGAACGCCGGCTCGCCCGCCACCGGCACGGCGAGGATGCCCTCGTTCCAGTAGAGGCACAGGTTCGTCAGGTAGGCGAGGTCGTCGGAGCGGTGCACGTCGGCGTAGCCGAGCGCGACCGTGACGCCCTCCGCGCGCAGCCGCCGCTGCAGCATCACCACCCGTTCGGCCCGCTCCTGGTCCGACACCTCGGCCGGGTCCAGCACGACAAGGCCCCGTTTCATGCCGCCTCCTCGCTGGCGCTCGTCGGCCGCACTCGCGGACGCACTGTGTCGATGGATGAGCTCGCAAGCTCGCTCATCAGGCCGCCACCCCCCGCGGCGTCTCGAACAGCACCCGTTCGGTCTCGATCAGGACCTCGTATCCGGTGGCCGTGACGACCACCGGGTCGCCGAGCACGTGGTAGCCCGCGATCGGCGTGAACGTGTTCGGGTGGACGATGAACACCGCCCGCTCGGGCAGCACCGTGTGGTTGCCCTCGATGATCGGCGTCTCGTCCAGGTGCAGCCCGTGCCCGTGCCCGCGCACGCGCGTGTACCGGGCGCCGCAGTACTCGCCGTACCCGTACCTGCGGAACACGTCGTTCTCGGCCACCGCCACCTCGTGCGCGGTGATCCCCGGCCGCACCACCGAGAGCCCCGCCTCGACCGCCTCGTTGAACAGGTCGAACGAGCGGCGCTGCGCGTCGCTGGCCCGCCCGACCACGGCCGAGCGGCAGATCTGCAGCCAGTAGCCGTTCATCTGCGGGGTCAGCTCGGTGCGGACCATGTCGCCGTCGGCCAGCAGCCGCGGCCCGGGCGGTGTCATGCCCGTCACCTCGTCGCCGCCGGACGCGATGAGCATGAAGTTGTCCTCGGCGCCGAGGCGCTTCAGCTCGGCCTCGACCTCGGCGACGATCCGGTACTCCGGCAGCCCCGGCTCCAGGACGTCGACGAACTTCTGCCAGCCCGCCGCGCACACCGTCGCGGCCCGGCGCATCTGCGCGAGCTCCCAGTCGCTCTTGACCATCCGCGCACCGTCCAGCAGCGCGGTCGCCGAGACGACCTCCGCGGCCGGCACCGCCGCCGTCACCGCGTCGGCGAGCGCCTGCGGGAGCAGCTCCTCGTGCGCGATGCCGACCCGTGCCGGCGCGAGGTCGCGCAGCCGCTCGACCAGCGCCGACGCGTCCGCGAGCGCGAACCCGGCGACGTCGGTGACCCAGCCGCGCCGCGCGACCACCCCGAGGTCGGCGGGCCGGGTGGAGAACGCGACGGGCTCCCCCGCCGCCGGCACGAGCACGAGCGCGGCGGCACCCGTGACCCGCGCGTCCGTCAGGTAGCGGACGTTCTCCCGCCGCCACCCCGGCCCGTACGCGAGGAGCACGTCGAGGCCCTGCTCGGCCATCGCCGCGCGCACCCGCGAGTACCGCAGGTCCTGTTCACCGTGGTCCGCCTGGTCGGTCATACCGCTGCCCCCTCTGGCCTCCGGTCGGCGCTCGCGCCCTCCTCCATGCGGATGAAGTCGCGCGTGACCTGCTTCTCGATCTCGAAGAGGCGGTCGTCCTCGGGCACCCGCGGGTACGGGACGTCGATCGCGATGTCCAGGTGCGTGGTGCACGGCCGCGCGGTGACGACGAGCATGCGCGTGGACAGGAACACCGCCTCGCGGATGTTGTGGGTGACGAACAGGATCGTCCGCCCGGTCGCGCGCCAGATGTCGGTGAACTCCTGGCGCAGCTTGCGGGCGGTGATCTCGTCGAGCGCGGAGAACGGCTCGTCGGCGAGCAGCAGGTCCGGCTCGATCGCGAGGCCGCGGGCCAGCGCGACCCGCTGCTGCATCCCGCCCGAGAGGCGCAGCGGGAAGTAGTCGCCGAACTCGCCGAGCCCGACGAGGTCGAGGTAGTGCCGCACCCGGCGGTCGGCCTCGGCGCGCGGCACGTCCAGCTCGTCGAGCGGGAGCCGGACGTTGTCGCGGACGGTGCGCCACGGCAGCAGCCGCGGCTCCTGGAACACCACGCCGATCCGCACGGCCGAGCGCGAGCGGGCGCTCACCGTGTGCCCGTTGAGGACGATCCGGCCGGACGTGACGTCGTCGAGGCCGTTGATCATGTTGAGGAGGGTGGACTTCCCGCAGCCCGACGGGCCGAGGATGGAGAGCAGGGAGCCGTGCTCCACCGCCACGTCCAGCCCGTCGATCACGGTGAGCGGGGGTTCCCCGCGCCGCGGGAACTGCTTGCGGACGTCTCGATCACAAGGTAGGGGTCGGCCACGTCGCCTTCTCCTGGTTCAGCCGGGAATCTCAGTTCTGCACGGAGGGGCGCCACCGCGTCAGCCAGTACTCGGTGGGCTTGAGGATCACGAACTCGATGAGCAGCAGGACGATCGTGAACAAGATCGTCCAGGCGAGCACCTGGGTCATGTTGAACAGCCCGAACCAGTAGCCGAGCTGGTAGCCGACGCCGCTGGAGAGGCCGATCAGCTCGACGACCGTGGCGATCTTCCAGGCGAGCCCCAGCGCGTAGCGCAGCGCGGCGAGCAGGAACGGGATCACCTGCGGCACCACGAGCTTGCGCAGGATCGAGCCGCGGGAGAAGTGGAACGCCCGGCCCATGCGCACCAGCGACAGGTCGATGGCCTTCACGCCCTGCCACATGTTGATCGCGACGGCGGGCACCGCGGTCACCCCGATCGCGACGATCGCCGCGACGTCGTTGAGGCCGAACCAGAGGATCGCGAGGATGCCGTAGACGACCGACGGCACCGTGAACGCGACGAGCACCCACGAGTCGAGGAACTCCTCGCCGAACTTCGACAGGCCCATGACCAGCCCGATGACCAGCCCCGCCGCGACCGCGATGAGCATGCCCGCGACCACCCGGTAGACGGTGGTCCACAGGTGGAAGTAGGTCTCCGGCTCGCCGAGGTTGCCGACCATCGCCGCCACCACCTGCACCGGGCCCGGCAGCACGGTCGGCGAGAAGAAGAGCGACGCGACCAGCCACACCAGCAGCAGCGACAGCAGCGAGAGCGCCCGCAGCCACACCCCGCGCCACGAGCGGCGCTCCGGCGCGACGAGGTCGGTCTCCCCCGCGACCGGGACGACGGGCGCGGCGCCGTCTCGGTGGTGGCTCCCGTGCTCATGCGGCACCCGCCCGCAGGTCGGTGCGGAAGAGCCCGGCGGGCACGGCCGGCACGAAGTCGTCCGCGCCGAGCACCGGGATGAGCTGCTCCACGAGTGCCGCCTCGGCGTCGGCCTGCTCCTGGTTCACTCCGGGATGTAGCGCGCGGCCACCCGCTCCTGCAGCAGCTGCGGGGCCCGCGGGTCGGTCAGCTCGATCTGCCGGGCGTAGTCCGCCCAGACGCCCTGGTCCTGCTGGATGAACGCAACCGTGTCGTCGAGCGTGGCGCTGAACGCGTTGAGCACGCCGCAGTGCGTCTGCGCGTAGTCGTCGGTGGTGGCCACGAGGACGTGGCCGGGGAGCTTGCCGAACTGCGACTGGTAGTCCTCGGAGATGTCGCTGAGCACCCGGTACCTGCCCGAGAGCAGCGCCTGCACGGTGGCCGTGGTGCCGATGAGCGCGGCGTCGATGTTGCCCTCGTCGAGCAGGCCGAGCACGGCGGCGTCCGGCCCCTCGACCACGTCGACGTCGCGTTCGAGGCTCTCGATCCCGTACTTCTCCCTGGCCACGACCGCGGTGATCGCGAACGTCGCGCTGGAGCGCCCACCGAAGGCCCCGAGCTTGCGGCCGCGCAGGTCGGAGAACGTCCGCACGTCCGAGTCGTTGCGGGTCACCACGATGTTGGACGGGCTGGTCAGGACGTCGAAGATCATCGTGCCGCGGCCCTGCTGACGCGCGGTCGCCATCGCGGTGAGCCCGCCGAAGCCGACGTCCACGGCCTTCTGGCCGATCGCGGCGTGCAGCGCGGCGGGGTTCTGGAAGGAGCTGACCTCCAGGCGCAGGTTGTGCCGTTCGGCGAAGCCCTGCTCCTGCATAACGAACGTGACGAGGTCCTGGGCGCCCGGGTTGACGCCCAGCCGGACGCTCTGCGGCTCGGCCAGCGGGCCGCAGCTCACCGCCGCGCCGCTCGCCTCACCGCCGCCGCTGCCGCACGCCGCGAGCACCAGGCTCGCGATGCCCAGCAGCGCCACCTGCCAGCGCCGTCTTGCGGTCCGATCGGATTGCGAACACCTCATCGTGATCTCCTCTCGCGCCCGGCCGCCGCCCCGCGGCTGCGTCCGGGGGACCTCAGTTCTCGGGCACACCCGCCTCGACCGCGGCGCGCGCCGCCGGCGGGTCCGGCTGCTGGAAGACCTCCGTGGCGGCGTCGTAGAGCGCCACGAGCGAGTCGTGCAGGACCTGCCGGTGCGCGGCGGGCACCGCGTCGAGCAGGCGGGCGTTCACGCCGTCGAGCGCGGCGTCCCCGGCCTCCCGGGCCGCCCGGCCGGCCGGGGTCACGCCGAGCACGGTCTGCCGCCGGTTCTGCGGGTTCTCGTGCCGGGTGACCAGCCCGCGCCGGACCAGCCCCTCGACGCTCTCGGAGACCGTCGGGAGCGTCAGGTTGGCCAGCGCGGCGAGCTCCGCCATCGACGTGTGGCCCTCGCTGACGCGCCGCAGCAGCCGGTGCTGGCGGTACGTCAGCGAGGTGTCCTGCTGCCCGAGGACCCGCCCGTAGAGGCGGCTCAGCCGGGCCGACACCGACACGAGCAGGACGCCGAGGTCCTCCCCCGGGCCGCCCCCGAGAGGTCCGGTCGAGCCTGCGCCCATGCTCACCACCAAGTAAGGGTCCCTAACAGTTAGGGCCCCATAGTGCGGCGCGTCACCCGTTCGGTCAAGAGCCCGCGAGTCGCTGGATCAGTGCACGCGAGTTGTGGTCAGGGCGTCCAGGGCAGCGGGGCGCCCCAGGTGTTGAGGTAGCCCGTCTCCCACGTGGGGCGGCGGGTGGTCGGGCCGAACCGGCCGGCCGGGTAGCCGAGCGGGATCGCGAAGTGCAGCGTCACGTCCTGGGGCACCCCGAAGATCGCGCGGAACCGGTCCTCCACCGACGGGTGGATCCGCGTCGGGACGGAGCCGATGCCCAGCGCCCGCGCGGCGAGCATGAGGTTCTGCGCCGCGGGCAGCACCGACTCCGGCTGATGCGACCCCACCGACAGCACGAACACCAGACACGGCACGGTCGCCATGTCGTCCGCCAGCCGCATCGCCGGGCCGAACTGGGCGCGGTCGGCCTCGGGGATGTCCTCCGGCCCGGTCCAGCCGTGCGAGTCGAGCCGCTTCGCCCACCACGCGTCGCGGTAGACCGCCCCGAACTCCTTGATCAGGTCGCGGTCGTTCACCACCAGGAAGCGGGCGATCTGGCTGTTGCCGCCGCTGGGCGCCTTGACCGCCGCCTCCAGGATCAGCTCCAGGTCGGCGACGGGCACGGGGTCGGGCCGGAACCGGCGGATCGACCGCTGGGTGAACATCGCCTCGCCCAGGGGCATCGACAGTCGTGAGTGGTCCATGGGTTCCTTCTACTCCGTGACCCGCGCCGGCTGCTCCGGAGCGATCCAGTCCGCGGGCGTCCCGTGGCCGTTCTGCTCGTTCCAGACGAGCACGTCGACGCCGTGCCCGGTCTCACCGGTGCGGCCGCGCTGCGCGGCCAGGTGCAGCATCAGCGGCACGACGTGCTCGGCGCGCAGGAAGTCCGCGGTGGCGATGCCGTGCGCCCGCCGCCCGTCACGGATCTCCGCGGAGCCGGTGGTCATCGTGGGCCCGGGGAACAGCACGTTGACCGCGACGTCGCGCTCGCGCAGCTCGTCGGCGAGGTAGAAGGTCAGGCTGGCCAGCGCGGCCTTCGTGGCGTCGTAGGGCTGGTTGCGGACGTGCGGCTGCACGCCGGCCCACACGCCGTCGCCGAGCGGGCGCGTCATCCCGCCGCGCGAGCCGACGTTCACGATCGCGCCCCCGCCCCCTTCCAGCATGGGTGCGACGAACGCGCGGGTGACCACGAGCGTCCCGACGACGTTGACCGCGAACATCCGGTCCCAGTGGTCGTCTGCTGTGCCGAGCACCGTGGAGACGCCGGTCGGCGGGTAGAGGTCGCGCTGGCGCATCGCGGCGTTGTTGACCAGCACGTCCACCCGGCCGAACCGGGCCACGACCTCGTCGCAGACGGCCGCCAGGCGCCGTGCGTCGGTGATGTCGCCTCGACCGCGAGCAGCGGCCCGCCCGGCAGCGGATCGACGCCGGACCAGCTGCGGTCGAGGCCGACCACCGTCGCGCCCGCCCGCAGGAACGCCTCCGCACCCGCGCGGCCGATCCCGCGGGCCGCGCCGGTGACCACCACGACCTGCCGCTCGAACGAGCTGCCCACATCGCCTCCGTGATCGTCTTCCGTCAGCTGCCGGGGCAGCCGGGGACAGCGGGCCGCTGCGATGCCCGGCGCGGGCAGCCGAACGCTAGAAATCGCCGGAGATCGTGTCAACAATCCGTGCGACGAGGCCGGGGCCGCCACGGTGGCGATGGCGGACGGCGCGGGTTGTCTGCTCGACCATGACCTCGGTCAGCCGACCCTCTCGTAACGCAGGTACACGGTGCCGTTGCGGAAGGGGCGCTGCTCGACCAGCCGCAGCCGCAGGTCGGCGCCGGGCGGGAGGTACGGCTTGCCGCCGCCGAGGACAACCGGCACCACGCTCGGACGGAACTCGTCGATCAGGTCCAGCAGCGACGCGGCCAGACCGGCGCCGCCGACGGCCAGGTCGCCGTCGGTCTCCTTCTTGAGCCGCACCACCTCGTCGACCGCGTCGGCGCGACGCACCAGCCGGCACCCGGGCGCGACCGACTCCAGCGAGTCGGAGAACACGATCCGCGGCGTCGCGGCGTACTCGCGGGCGAACTCCGCCTCCACCTCGTGCCCGTCGGCCCGTTCCGGCGCCGTCCAGAACTCCTCCATGACCTCGTAGAGCCCGCGGCCGAACAGGAACGCCGCCGCCTCACGGGTCTGCTGGTTGGCGAAGCGGTGCACCTCCTCGTCCGGCTCGACACCGGCCAGGCCGCCGGTCGGGCCCTCGATGTAGCCGTCGAGGGAGATGCTCATCGTGTAGCTGAGAGTGCCCATGGTGCATGAGACCGCCCGGCTCGCCAGAACTCATCGGTGGCCGTCGGCCTCCCTCAACCGGTGTGCGGACGCCCCGGCTGCGGCGAGCGGCCGCGGCGTCGGGGTACACGTCGGGGTACAGCGCGATCCCGGCGAGCGAGCGCGCCAGCCCGTCCCAGGTGCGGGGGTCCCAGCCGGTGTGGTGGCGCCAGCGGTCCAACCGGTAGGCGAGCGTGTTGGGGTGCACCTGCAGGACGGCCGCGCTCGCGGTGATCGAGAACCCGTGCCGGGCGTACGCGAGCACCGCCTCGGCCAGGTGCGGGTACTGCGCCGGAACGGGCGAGCGCAGCAGCGGCGCCAGCCGGTCCCGGTGCGGGCGCAGGCTCGCGGTCAGCCACTCCGCCTCGAACGCGACGGCCTCGGCCCTGGCCTGTGCGACACCGAGCGCGCGTTCGGCGTCGCCGATGCTCTCCGCCGCGCCGTCCAGGCCCTTGCGCGCCATCCCGATCCCGAGCACGTCGCCCGCCTCCGGCGGGAGCACGCCGTCGACCGACTCGACCGCCACCCCCTGCACCAGGACGACGACCAGCGTGCCGTGCACCGCCGCATGCACGACGCCCCCCGCGGCCGCAGCCGCGACTGGAGCGCCTCGAAGTGCGGGTCGCACCAGGCCGAGGCCGGCGCGCAGGCGGCCTGGAACACGCGTCGGGCTCGAACCCGAGCGACCGCGCCATGAACGCGGCCTCCTCCCGGTCGGCACCGCCGTTGCAGAGCGTCTCGATCAGGCGGTGACGCAGCGCGATCTGGGCGGCGTCGCGGGCCCGCCGCGCCTCGGAGTAGCCGTCGGCGACCGCGCCGCACATGTGCTGCACCCACAGCCAGGACTGGTCGATCATGTCCAGCAGTGCCAGCCGCGTCATCGGGCCCCGCCGGGCCGCCTCCTCCAGCAGGATCTCCCACACCGTCCGGGCGCCGAGGTGGTAGCCCGTGATCAGCACGTCCATCGGGAAGACCTGCCGGCCCTGCTCCCGCGCGAACTCGCGGGCGACCCCCAGCTCGGCCCCGTTCGGCGGCCGGTCCTCGGCGAGGCTCGCAAGGAACGCCTGGTAGTGCTCGCGGAAGCTGCTCTCGTGCGCGTCGAGCGGGAGGGCGCGGAACGCCTCGCTGCCGGCGCGGATGCGGGCGACCACCCGCGGGACGATGGCGTCGGTGTTCTCGGCGGCCCACCGGGCGAGCGCGACGAGCTCGGGCGGCAGCGGGCCGTGGGCGCCCGGCACATCCGTCGACGTCGTCACGAGCGTGTTCTACCGCTGTTCCCGGGAGCACGCCGCGGCGGCCTGCCCCCGAGCGCCCGGGACAGGGCCAGCGCCGCGGTCTGGACCGCGGGCGCGACGCGGGCCGTGTGCAGCCGGTTCGACCAGCCGGTGATCGACAGCGCCGCGACCGCGTCGCCGCCGGGGCCGAAGACCGGGGCGGCGACGCACGCGATCCCGACCGCGGACTCCTCGTGCTCCTCGGCGAGCCCCCGCCTGCGGATCTCGGCGAGCTCGGCGGACAGCAGGCCCGGCGCGACCACCGTGCGCGGGGTCCGCCGGACCAGCCCCGCGTCGAGCACGGCCTGCAGCCGGGCGGGCGGCCCGAACGCGAGCAGCGCCTTGCCCAGTCCCGTGCAGTAGGCCGGCATCCGGCCGCCCTGCCGGGACGGGATCTCCGGCGCCGAGCTGGCGGGGAGCTTCTGCACGTAGACGACCTCGACGCCGTCGGGGACCGCGAGGTGCACGGTCTCGCGGGTGGCCTCGAACAGGTCGGCGAGGAACGGCGCGGCGGTCTCCTGCAGCTCCCGCTGCCGCGGCACCAGCTGGCCGAGCTCGAACAGCCGCAGCCCGAGCCGGTAGCCGCGCCCGTTGCGCTCCACGGCTCCCCACTCCTCCAGCTCCCCGAGCAGCCGGTGCGCCGTCGGCTTCGGCACGCCCGAACGGCGGGTCAGCTCGGCGAGGGTCACCTCGGCCTCGCCGGGCCGGAACGCGCCGAGCAGCGTGAACGCGCGGCCGAGCATCGACAGGGAACCACCCGTCCGGGTCACGTCATCGTCTCGCACAGCGGAACGCACGCGTACCAGGATGACCCGCCGCGCCGCGAGGATCCAGCTCATGACCGGTACCGATGCCGTCACCGAGACGCACGCGCCCGCGGTGCGCGCGGCCGCCGCCCGGCTGCAGCACGCCCTCGACGCGCGGGAGCCCTGCGCGCCGGTGCGCGACCTGTTCGACCGTCCCACGCTCCCCGACGGCTACGGCGTGCAGCGGCTGCTCGCCGCGACCCGCCTGGAGCGCGGCGCCCGCGTGGTGGGGCGCAAGGTCGGGCTGACCTCGCCCGCGGTCCAGGCGCAGCTGGGCGTCGACCAGCCGGACTTCGGGTTCCTCTTCGACGACATGGACTGCCCGCCGGACGAGCCGATCGACTCCGGCCGGCTGCTGCAGCCCCGGATCGAGGCGGAGGTCGCGTTCGTCCTGGCCTCGGACCTGGGCGGCCCCGACGTCGACGACGCGACCGCGCGGGGGGCGGTCGCGCAGGTCGTGCCGGCGCTGGAGATCGTCGACAGCCGGGTCGCCGGGTGGGACATCACGATCACCGACACGGTGGCCGACAACGCCTCCAGCGGCCTGTTCGTGCTCGGCGACGCCCGGCGCCGCTGGGCGAGCTCGACCTGCGCGCCGTCGAGATGCGGATGACCGACGGGACCGGCGCGGTGGTCAGCAGCGGGACGGGCGCCGACTGCCTGGGCGACCCGGTGGCCGCGCTGGCCTGGCTGGCGCGCACCGCGTCCGCGTTCGGCGAGCCGCTGCGCGCGGGCGACGTGGTGCTGTCCGGTGCGCTCGGCCCGATGACGGCGGTGCGGCCGGGGTCGGTCTTCACCGCGACGCTGAGCGGGCTCGGGTCGGTGCAAGCGCAGTTCACCGGAGAGGGGAGATGACGGTGGGACGCACCAAGGTCGCGATCATCGGGTCGGGCAACATCGGCTCGGACCTGATGATGAAGGTCGTCCGCCTGTCGGAGACCCTGGAGATGGGCGCGATGGCGGGGATCGACCCGGAGTCCGACGGGCTCGCCCGCGCCCGCCGCCTCGGCATCCCGACCACCGCCGACGGCGTCGACGGGCTGGTCGCGCTCCCGGGTTTCGCCGACATCGGCGTCGTGTTCGACGCGACGTCCGCCCGCGCGCACGTGGCGAACGCCGCCGCACTCGCCCCGCACGACAAGATCGTCGTCGACCTGACGCCGGCCGCGATCGGCCCGTTCGTCGTGCCTCCGGTGAACCTGGCGGCGCACGCGGACGCGCGCAACGTGAACATGGTGACCTGCGGCGGACAGGCGACCATCCCCGTCGTCGCGGCGGTCGCGCGGGTCGCGCCGGTCCGGTACGCCGAGATCGTCGCGTCGATCGCCTCGCGGTCGGCGGGGCCGGGCACCCGCGCCAACATCGACGAGTTCACCGAGACCACGTCGAAGGCCATCGAGCTGGTCGGCGGCGCCGAGCGCGGCAAGGCGATCATCGTGCTGAACCCCGCCGAGCCCCCGATGATCATGCGGGACACGGTGCTGTGCCTCGTGGACGACGCCGACCCCGCCGCGATCCGGGCGAGCGTGGAGGAGATGGTCGCCGAGGTGCGCCGCTACGTCCCCGGCTACCGGCTGAAGCAGAAGGTGCAGGTCGACCCGGTCGAACCGCACGAGCCGCTCGGCACCCTGATCGGCACGGACACGCCCCGCCCGCGCTGGCGGGTCTCGGTGTTCCTGGAGGTCGAGGGCGCCGCCCACTACCTCCCGGCCTACGCCGGCAACCTCGACATCATGACCTCGGCCGCGCTGCGCACCGCCGAGCAGCTCGTCGCCGGCGGCGTTCGGCAGGCCGCGGAGGTGGCGCGATGACCAACGGCACGGCAGACCGGCCCGCCCTCTACGTCCAGGACGTCACCCTCCGGGACGGGATGCACGCCGTCCGGCACCGGATGCACCCGGGCGACGTGCAGCGCATCGCGGCCGCGCTCGACGCCGCCGGTGTGGACGCCATCGAGGTCGCGCACGGCGACGGCCTCGCCGGCGCGAGCCTCACCTACGGCCCGGGCAGCAACACCGACTGGGAGTGGATCGCCGCGGCCGCCGAGGTCGTGCAGAACGCCACGCTCACCACGCTCCTGCTGCCCGGCATCGGCACCGTGCACGAGCTGCAGAAGGCCCACGACCTGGGGGTGCGCTCCGTCCGGATCGCGACCCACGCCACCGAGGCCGACATCGCGGTGCAGCACATCGGGCGGGCCCGCGACCTGGGCATGGACGTCGCCGGCTTCCTGATGCTGTCGCACATGCGCCCGCCGCGGAGCTGGCCGCGCAGGCCGCGATCATGGAGTCGGCCGGGGCGCACTGCGTGTACGTCACCGACTCCGGCGGCCGGCTCACGATGAACGACGTGCGCGACCGCGTCCGCGCGTACCGCGACGTGCTCGACCCCGGCACGCAGATCGGCATCCACGCCCACGAGAACCTCTCGCTCTCGGTGGCGAACTCCGTCGTCGCCGTGGAGGAGGGCGTGACCCGGGTGGACGCCTCGCTCGCCGGCCACGGCGCCGGCGCCGGGAACTGCCCCATCGAGGCGTTCGTCGCGGCCGCCGAGCTGCACGGCTGGGAGACCGGCTGCGACCTGTTCGCGCTCCAGGACGCCGCCGACGACATCGTCCGCGAGCTGCAGGACCGGCCGGTCCGGGTCGACCGCGAGACCCTCACCCTCGGCTACGCCGGCGTGTACTCGAGCTTCCTGCGCCACGCCGAGCGCGCCGCGGGCGACCACGGCCTCGACACCCGGGACATCCTCGTCGAGGTGGGACGGCGGCGGCTGGTCGGCGGACAGGAGGACATGATCGTCGACATCGCGCTCGACCTGGCGGGCAAGGCGGACCGAGACGCTCAGGGGTGAACGCCGCCCGGCTCACGATCGGGCTCCGCGCGGAGCCGGGCACAGCGCACGAAGGCCCCGGCCCCGCCGAGGAGCAGCGCCGCGAACACGCTCCACGCCGCAACCTGCCCGGCCCGGTCGGCGAGCAGGCCGAAGAGCGGCGCGCTGACCACGGCGCTCGGTCAGGAACGAGACCGCCCAGACGTTGACCGGCTGACTGCCCGCGACCAGCAGGAACGCCGCGACCGGGAACCAGAGGAAACCCGCGGGGAGCCGCGACGGCGGGGCCGTCCCGGCGGCCCGGCCCGCCGTGGGCCCCGGCAGTGAGCGCCACACCGCCGCGCCCACCACCAGCACCGGGACGGCCAGCGCGAGCGCCGCGTGGGTGCCGAGAGCGGCGGCGAGCGCCAGCACCCCGGCGAGCGCGGCGAGGTTCGCCACCACCGAGGACCGGGGTCCGAAACGGTCGGTGAACAGCCCGCCGACGACGGAGCCCGGCACGCTCGCGCCGAAGACGAGCCCGACGAGCATCCCGATCTCGGTCCGCCCGAGCCCGAGGCCGGCCTGCAGGGCGGGCGCGAGCAGCCCGAAGGCGAACCCCGGCACGCCCGCGACCCCCATCGCCAGCATGCAGACGACCATCGGTCCGGTGCCCCGTGCGGGCTCGTCCACGCGACACCCCTCACCTGCCGTTTCCGGGCTTCCCGACGCCGTTCGGCTAATGTACCGTACTTAGTACTGAACGGATGGAGGGACGATGGCCCCAGCCGACGAGGGCGTGCTCGATCTCGAGGTCGTGAGCCTGCGGCGCGAGTCGGACAGCGTGCTGTCCGTCGAGCTCGCCGACCCGCTGCGGCGGCTGCTGCCGACGTGGGCACCGGGTGCGCACATCGACCTCGGCCTGCCGTCGCTCGTCCGGCAGTACTCGCTGTGCGGCGACCCCGCCGACCGCACGCGCTACCGCGTCGCGGTCCTGCGCGAGCCGGCCTCGGCGGGCGGCTCGCGGTACGTCCACGACACCCTGCGCCCCGGCCACCTCGTGGAGGTCGGCGGGCCGCGCAACCACTTCGAGCTGGCTCCGGCCGGGGAGTACCTGCTGGTCGCGGGCGGGATCGGCATCACGCCCCTGCTGACGATGGCCGCCGCGCTCGACGCCCGGGGCGCACGCTGGCGGCTGGTCTACGGCGGCCGTTCGCGCTCCTCGATGGCCTTCCTCGGCGAGCTGGCGCGTTACGGCGCCGCCGTCGAGGTGGTGCCGCAGGACGAGGCCGGGCATCCCGACCTCGCCGCCCTCCTGAGCGCGCCGCGCCCCGGCGTCGGCGTGTACTGCTGCGGGCCGGAGGGGCTGCTCGCCGCGGTCGAGGAGCGCTGCCGCGACTGGCCGGCGGGCACCCTGCACGTCGAGCGGTTCGCCGCGAAGGCCCGCGACGACTCCGGCCTGCGCCCCTTCGACGTCGTGCTGCGCCGTTCCGGACGGCGGCTGACCGTCGGTGCGTCCGACTCCGCGCTCGACGTGCTCGACGCGGCCGGCGTCGCGGTGCCCAACGCGTGCCGTGACGGCGTCTGCGGCAGCTGCACCACCCGGGTGCTCGAAGGGGTGCCCGACCACCGCGACTCCCTGACCGACCCCGGCCGCACCGACGTCGTGCTGCCGTGCGTGTCCCGGGCGGTCGGCCCCGAGCTGGTGCTCGACCTTTGAGTTCCTGACCTGGAACGGTCTACGGTACAAAGGTACGACCACACGTCTTCCCCGGAGGCACTCCGTGAGCCCAACCGCAGGCCCGACCCAGGGCGTGGCCCCGACCGAGGCCCCGCGCCGCCCCCGGCGACCGGGCGGCGCCGTGGCCGCGGCGCCCGCGGAACCCGTCGCACCCGGCCCGCCCGTGCAGGACGGCGCCGACTGGGCCAACTGGCCCGCCTACGACGCGGCGGAGCTGGGCTTCCGCGACCACTGGTACCCGACGCTCTGGGCGCACCAGGTCGGCCGCAAGCCGGTGCCGGTCACCGTCTGCGGGGAGAGGATCGTGCTGGTCAGAGAGGGCGACACGGTCTACGGGCTGCACGACCGGTGCCCGCACCGCGGGGTCCCGCTCGCGCTCGGCCGCCGCCAGTTCCCGGGCACGATCAGCTGCCCGTACCACGGCTGGACCTACGACCTCACCGACGGACGGCTGCGCGCGGTCATCACCGACGGACCCGACTCGCCGATCTGCGGACGGGTCTCCGTCGCGACCTACCCCGTGGCCGAACGCATGGGCCTGCTCTTCGTCTACATCGGGACGCTCGGCGCGGGCGAGGAGCCGCCGCCCGTGGAGCGCGACATCCCGGCCGAGCTGACGGACAACACGTTCGTGCTCGGCGGCCGCACGGAGGTCCGCGACGGCAACTGGCGCTTCGCCGCCGAGAACGGGTTCGACGAGGGCCACGCGAAGTACCTGCACAACACCGCGCTCTGGCGGCTGTTCAAGGTCATGCCGACCTGGAACATGACGCGGATCGTCGAGCGCGACGGCTGGCTCGTCCGCGTGCAGGACGAGGTCCACTGGGACGCGGACTTCCCCGGCCTCGGCCGGTTCACCAACCGCCGGTGGTGGAAGCGCGCGAAGCTGCCCGACCGGCCCAGCCGCGACGGCGGCGCCAACCCGGTGATCGCCGGCCTCGACCTGCCCGGCTTCGTCTCCATCCGGCTCCCGGGCATCCTCCGCGTCGCGTACCCGCAGTTCATCCACTACGAGTGGTACGTCCCGGTGGACGCCGACCACGTCCGGTACGTGCAGCTCATGGTCCGGTTCGAGACCGGCGCGAAGGCGCTCGTGTTCAAGGCGAAGTACCTCGCCGCGATCCGGTGGCTCTTCCACGGCCAGTTCACCGCGCAGGACGCCTGGATGGTCGACGTCATGGACTCGCCCCCGGAGCGGCTCTACCGCCCGGACCTCTCGCTCACCGCCTGGCGGCGGCACGTCCAGCAGGCCGGGCTCGTCGTCCAGCCGGCGGCGCGGCGGGGGCACTAGTGCCGGTCCCCGACGTCGCGCACGCATGGCGCGGACCCGCGGACGGGCCGGTCACCCTCGTCCTGCACGGGGGCGGGCCGGGCTGCCACGCCGCGTCCGACTTCGCCGCGGTGCTGACCCTGCGGCCCGGGCACCGGCACCTGCTCGTCGACCTGCCCCGCTACGGCGCGTCCGGCCACTGGGACGACGGCGGCCCCGTGCACACGGGGCACGCCCGGGTGCTCGCCGCGCTGCTCGACCGGCTCGGCACCGGGCCGGTCGACGTGCTCGCCCAGTCCCTCGGCGGGTCGGCCGCGCTGCGGCTCGCGGCGGACGCCCCCGGGCTCGTCCGCAGGCTCGTCGTCATCGGGGCCACCCCGACGGCCGGGCCCGGCCTCGACGCCGCGGCCGGCGCCCGGGCGCGGGCCGGATACTACGGCGGCGCCGGCCCCAGCCCGGCGAAGATGCGCGATCTCGTGGCCGGGCTGGAGTGGCACGACGCTCCGCGGTCCCCGACGGGCTGGTCGCGGCCCGCCACCGCGCCGCGACGAGCCCCGTCGCGCTGGCGACGGCGGCCGGTGGCCGCGGTGCGCCCGAGGACCTCGGCCCGGTGCTGGGCGAGGTCGCCGCGCCCACGCTCGTCGTGCACGGCCGGCACGACCCGTTCGCCGGGCCCGAGTACGCCGCCTTCCTCGCGGACGCGCTGCCCGCGGGCGACCTCGCCGTGCTCGGCCGGACCGCGCACCACCCCCAGTCCGAACGCCCCGCCGCCGTCGCCGCGCTGGCCGGCGCCTTCCTCCACCCCGGGAGTCGATGACCGTGCGCGCACTGCTGATCGCCCTCGCCGTCGCCGGAGTTGTCGTGGCCCACCGGACCGGCCTGCTCGCCCGGCTCGGCCGCGGCACCACCGTGCGCACCGTGCGGGCGCCGCGATGACCGCGTCCGCGACCGCGGCCCGGGAGCACGTCGAGGCGGCCTGGGCGCACGTCTCGGCGGCCCGGCTCACCGAGCTGGTCGTCGGCATGGTCGACGTCCCCAGCCCCACCGGCGAGGAGGCGCCGCTGGCCCGGTGGCTCACCGAGCAGCTGGCCACCGCCGGCCTGCAGGCCCGCTACCAGGAGATCGACGACCGCCAGGGCAACGCCGTCGGCCGCCTGCCCGGCCGCGGCGGCGGCGAGGACCTGCTGCTCTACGCCCCGATCGACACCCTCACCGTGGGCGACCCGGCCGAGGACGTGCCGTGGGTCGGGCCGCAGCTTCGCCCGGACATGGTGCCGCGGGCCCAGGTGCGCGGCGACCACGTCCTCGGGCTGGGCGCCAGCAACCCGAAGGGCCACGGGGCTGCGGTGGTCGCCGCGGCCGAGGCGATCGCCGCGGCCGGGGTCCCGCTGCGCGGCGACCTGGTCGTCGGGCTCGGGGCCGGCGGCATGCCCACCAACGGCCGCACGACCCGTGGCCTGACCAGGCACAACGCCGGCCAGGGCGCCGGCTGCTCCTTCCTGCTCGAACAGGGCGTGTGGGCCGACCACGCGGTGATCGCCAAGCCGGGCTGGGCGGTCGCGTGGGAGGAGGTCGGGCTCTGCTGGTTCGAGGTGCGCGTACGGGCGCGTTCGGCTTCGTCGGCAGCCGGCACCGGATGCCCTACCGCAACCCCATCGCGCACGCCGCCACCGTGATCGACGCGCTGGAGCGCTGGTTCCCCGAGTACTCCGCGCGCCACACCGACGGGCTCGTCGCTCCCCAGGGCATCGTCGCCGCCGTCGAGGGCGGCTGGCCGCGGATGGCGTCGGTGACGCCCGCGCTCTGCCGGTTCCGCGTCGACCTGCGGACCAGCCCACGCTCCACGCCCGCCGACGTCCGGCGCGAGTTCGGGGCCGCGCTGCGGGCGGTCACCGACGCCCATCCGGAGATCGAGCTGGACTGGGACATGGTGCTCGCGATCCCCGGCACCCACACGCCGCCCGACGCGCCCGTCGTGGCCGCCGCGGTCGCCGCCTGGGAGGACCTGGAGGGGCGGCCGCACGCGCCGATCGTCGCCAACAGCGGCGCCACCGACGCCAACATCCTGCGCTCGCGCGGCCTGCCCACCGCGCGCATCGGGATGGACCGCATCGGGCCCGACGCGCCCCTGCCGCTGGACTTCCCGGCCGGCATGAACGTCGTCGACATCCGGGAGGCCGTCCGGCTGACCCGCCACCTCGTGCACACCGCGGTCAGCCTGTGCACCCGCGAGAGGGCCATGACATGACCGAGATCGTGCTCGGCGTCGGGGCGTCGCACAGCACCCTGATGAACACGCACTGGGCCGAGGTCGACCACCTGCCGGAGGCGCACGCCTTCCGCGACGGCCTGGCCGCCGCCCGCGACGCGCTCGCCGCCGCCCGTCCCGACGCGGTGCTCGTGCTGGGCTCCAACCACTTCCGCGGCATGTTCCTCGACCTCATGCCGGCGTTCACCGTCGGCGTGGGCGAGGTGCTCGGCGCGGGCGAGGCCGGCACCCCCGCCGGGCCGCTGCCGGTGGACCCCGCGCTCGCCCGCACGGTCGTCGACGGGCTGGTCGGGGCCGGGTTCGACCCGGCGTTCTCGCTGCGGCTCACCGTCGACCACGGCATCACGCACGCGGTGCAGCACCTGCTGCCCGCGCTCGACGTGCCGATCGTCCCGGTGGTGGTCAACACGTTCGCCCCGCCGCTGCCGTCGCTGCGGCGCTGCCACGACCTGGGCGCCGCGATCGGGGCGACGCTGCGCGCCGACGGCGTCGACCGGCGGGTCGCCGTGGTCGCCTCCGGCGGGCTCTCGCACCGGCTGCCGTGGCCCAAGTGGTTCGCCGCGCTCTCGGACGACGACCGGTTCCTCGTGCGGGCCTGGCTGGAGGGCCGGAACTCGTGGGGCGAGTTCGAGGTGCGCCGCCGGGAGATCATCCGGGCCGCGGAGCCGGACATCAACCCCGCCTTCGACCACCGCTTCCTCGACCTCCTCGCGTCCGGCGACGCCGCCGCGCTGGCCGCGCTCGTCGAACGCAGCAGCGCCGACATCGAGGCCGAGGCCGGCAACGGCGCCCAGGAGATCCGGGCCTGGATCGCCATGGCCGCCGCGCTCACCGGACCCGGCGGACCGCCGGCCGGCGCCACCCTCGCCTACGCCGCGATGCCGCAGTGGCTCACCGGCATGGGCGTCTCCCTCCTGACCCCCGCCACCTTGGAGCACGCACGATGACGATCTGGACCGAGCTGGCCGGCACCTCGTTCGAGGTGTCGCACGCCCCCGTCGCCGGCACCCCGACCCGGGTGCTGCGCGCCGGCGACACCGGCGACCACGTGGTGATGCTGCACGGCACGAGCGGCCACCTGGAGGCCTTCGTCCGCAACGTGCCCGCGTTGTCGCGCGGGTTCCGGCTGCACGCGCTCGACATGCTCGGGCACGGCTGGACCGGGAACCCCGGCGGCGACCTGCGCATCCCCCGCTACGTGCGGCACGTGCTCGACTATCTCGACAGCCGCGGGATCGAGCGGGCGCACGTCGTCGGCGAGTCGCTGGGCGGCTGGGTGGCCGGCCGGCTGGCCGCCGACCACCCGGAACGGGTCGGGCGGCTCGTGCTGGTGGCACCCGGCGGGACCGTGGCGAACCCGCAGGTCATGGAGCGCATCCGGACGAGCACGAAGGCCGCCGTCACCACCGACGACCGCGCGCTGACCCGGCGCCGGCTCGAACTGCTCATGCACGACCCGGTGAACGTCAGCGACGAGCTCGTCGACGTCCGGCACACGATCTACCACCGGCCCGCGTTCGTCGCCGGGATCGACCGGCTGCTGTGCCTGCAGCAGCTCGACAACCGCACCGAGGACCTGCTCACGCCCGAGCAGATGGCCCGGATCACCGCGCCGACGCTGATCGTGTGGGGTGCGCAGAACCCGTTCGGCGACGTGCCCGAGGCGCACCGGATGCAGGAGAGCATCCCCGGCTCGGTGCTGGAGATCCTGCCCGAGTGCGGGCACTGGCCCCAGCACGAGCACAGCGAGCGGTTCAACGAGCTGGCCCGGAAGTTCCTCGGGTGAGGATCGGGCTGCGGGTCCCGCCCTGCGCGCCCGCGCCGGACGTCGCGGCGTTCGCCCGCGCGGCGGAGCAGGCGGGCCTCGACGAGGTCTGGTTCCCCGACTCGCAGCTGCTGTGGCGCGACGTGTTCGCGGTCGCCGCCGCCGCGGCCGCCGCCACCTCCCGGGTCACCGTGGGCACGGCGGTGAGCAACGTCGTGACCCGGCACCCGGCCGTCGTCGCGTCGGTGGCCCGCACCGTCGCCGAGCTGGCCCCCGGCCGGTTCGTGCTCGGGCTCGGCGTCGGCAACTCCTCGGTCCGGCCCGTCGGCCTCTCCCCCAGCACGGGCGACGGGCTGCGGGCGGGCGTCGCGACGGTCCGCGGCCTGCTCGCCGGCGACGAGGTCGGGTTCGGCCGGGTCACGGGCCGGCTGCGGGACCCGGTGCCGGTGCCGATCCATCTGGCCGCGAGCGGCCCCCGCAACCTCCGGCTGGCCGGCGAGATCGCGGACGGCGCGATCCTGCTCTCCGGGGTCGCGCCCGCGCCGCTCGCCGCCGCCACCGCGCGCGTGCAGGAGGGCGCCGCCGCGGCCGGGCGGGACCGGGTGTCGATGACGGTGTCGGCGTTCTGCCGCGTCACCGGCGACGTCGAGCGCGACGCCCGCGAGCTCAAGCCCCTCTGCCTGGCCCTCGCGAGGAACGGCGGCGCGGCCGGGCTGGCGCTCGCCGGGGTGCACGTGGACGTCCCGGACCGGCTGCCGGACGTCTACCCCGACCTGACGCACGCGGAGGACTGGCCGGCCGCCGTCGCGGCCTGCGACCCGTACGTGTCCGACCGGGCGGTGGTCGCGTTCGCCCGCGAGTTCTGCCTGCTCGGCACGGCCGCGGAGATCGCCGCGCGCGTCGCGGAGGCCGAACGGGCCGGGGCCGATGCCGTCTACCTGCAGCACGTCGGCTCCTACGACCTCCCGGACGAGCTGCTCGACCGTGTGGCCACGGAGGTCCTGCCGCTGCTGGGGCCGCGGTGACGCTCGTCGAGGAGGTCGCGGACCGGGCGCTCGCGGCGGCCGCCGGCGCCGGGCCCGCCGTGCTCGCCGCCGCGGCCCGGCAGGTGCTCGACACCACCGGCTGCGCGGCGTCCGGGGCGACGCACCCGCTGGCCGGGCGCTGGGTCCCGCTGCTGGGCGGCGCGTCCGGCGGGGCGGCGGCGGTGGGCGCGCCCGGGGCGTGGCCGGTGGAGACGGCCGTCGAGATCGACGCGACGCTCGCGCACGTGGACGAGTTCGACCCGCTGCACGGCCCGGCGGGCGTCGCGCCCGGCGCGGTGGTCGTCCCCGCCGCGTGGCACGTCGGGGCGGTGCTCGGGTGCGACGGGCGGCACGTGCTGCGGGCCGTCGTCGCCGGGTACGAGGCCGTGGCCGAGGCCGCGCTGCGGTACGGCGGCCCGGCCCTGTACGCGACGGGCTGGTGGCCCACGGCCCTCTTCGGCGCGCTCGGGTCGGCGGCGGCGACGGCCGTGCTGCTCGACCTGGACCGGGCCGCCACGGCCACCGCGCTCGCCGTCGCGGCCGCGCCGCTGGGCGGGCTGCTCGGGGCCGGTGAGCTGGGCGACGCCCACTACCTGCTCTGCGGACGGGCCGCCGCGCACGGCGTGCGCGCCGCACGCGGGGCGGCGGCCGGCCTGACCGGCAGCGCGTCGATCCTCGACGGGCCCGCCGCGGCCGCGCTCGGCCGGCCACCCGAGGCGCCCACGCCCGCGGGGACCGCGCACCTGGCGGCCACCTCGCTCAAGAGCTGGCCGTGCGCCCGGCCGCTGCACACCGCGCTCGCAGCGCTGGCGGAGCTGGCCGAGGCGGGCGTCGTGCCGGACCCGGGCGACCGGGTGCGGATCGGGCTCCCGACGGCCGCCCTGCGGTTCGTCACCGCCGACCCGGCGCCCCGCGGGCCGGTCGAGGCTGCGGCGAGCGCCGCGGTGGCCGTCGCGGGTGCGCTCGCCGGCCGGGCACGGGACCCCGGCTGGTACCGCGCTCCCGGCCCGTCCGCCGACGTGGAACTGGTGGCCGACCCCGGCCTCGACCGGGAGTTCCCGCGCCGGTGGGGCGCGGTGGTCACGGTGGCCGGGAGCACGCGGCGGGTGCTGGTCGCCCCGGGCGACCCCGACCGTCCCCTCGACGACGACGCCGTGCGCGCGAAGGCCGCCGGGCTGCTCGGCACCCACCCGGCCGACGGCCGGATCGCCGCCGTGCTGGACCTCGCGGCCGCGCCCCGCGCGGCCCCGGTGCTCGACGGGCTGGTCGCGGCCGTCCGGGGGGCCGCCGACCCCGATCGGCGGCCGGGCCTCCCGCGTGGAACGCTTGTACGGGACAACGTACAACCGAAGCCGTTGCCCGGCGAGGAGGAACGATGGCACGCGGGCGGACAGCCGGGGGGCAGAGCGCCCCGCTGACCCCGGAGCGCATCATCGACGCGGCACTGCGGATCTCCGACGCGGAGTCCGATCTCGACCGCCTCACGGTCCGCAGGCTCGCGTCCGAGCTCGGCGTCGGCACGATGACGCTCTACAGCTACTTCCGCAGCAAGGACGAGATCCTCGACGGGATGGCCGACCACGTCCTCGGCGGCATGCAGCTCCCGGCCGAGCCCGCGACGAGCCCGGAGCAGGCACTGCGGTCGGTGGCCTTCGCGTTCCTCACGATGATGCGGGAGCACCCGAGCGTCGTCCGGCTGCTCGCCACCCGGATCACCGACAGCCGCGCCGCCCTCCACGGGGCGATGGAGTCGGTGCTGCAGTACCTGGTCGAGGCGGGCATCCGCGGTCCGGCCGCGGTGCGCTGCTACGGCTTCCTCATCACCTACGCCATCGGCTTCGCCAGCTACCAGACGCCGCGCCCGTGGGGACGCCCGGACGGGCCGGGGTCGGCGGACGTCCGGCGCCAGCGCATGCACTTCTACGCGGGCCTGCCGCTGGAGGACTTCCCGCAGATGGTGGAGCTGGCCGAGCACCTCGTCGACCTGCCCGGCGACGACCAGTACGCCGCGGGCCTCGAGGCGTTCGTCGAGTCGGTGGTGCGGTCGCTGCCACAGCCGGCGGAGCAGCCGGGCACCCCCGCTTGACCTGCGGTCTTCATGGTCGTACAAAGTACGACCATGACACTCACCCGGCTCGTGGTCAACGGGTCCCCTGTCGACGTCGAGACGGCCGGGCTCCGCTCCCTCGCCGACGTCCTGCGCCGTGACCTGGGCCTGACCGCGACGAAGGTGGCGTGCGGGCGCGGCGAGTGCGGCGCCTGCACGGTGCTGGTCGGCGGGCGGCCCCGGATGGCCTGCACCACGCCCGCCGCGCTCGTCACGGAGGAGGTGTGGACCAGCGAGGGGCTGGCCGAGGAGAGCGCCGACCTGCGCGCCCGCTTCGCCGACACCGGCGCGTTCCAGTGCGGCTTCTGCACGCCGGGCCAGGTCGTGCACGCCGTCGCGCTGCTGCGGGCCGGGCGCACCGGGCCCGAGCAGGTGCGCGCGGCACTCTCGGGCAACATCTGCCGCTGCACCGGCTACCAGGCGATCGTCGAGTCGGTGTGCCGGACCGCCGAAGAGCGGGCCGCCGCGGAGCCGCGGCCGTGACCCGCATCGGCGACCGCGTCCGGCCGATCGACTGGGACGCCCGCAGCACCGGCCTGGTCGCGTTCACCGCCGACCTGCCCGCCGAGCACCTCTACGGCGCGATCCTGCGCTCCCCCGTGCCGTACGCCGAGATCACCACGCTGGACACCGCGGCGGCGCGGGCGCTGCCCGGCGTGCACGCGGTGGTCACCGCCGCGGACTTCGCGCCCGGCATCCGCTACCTGCACCGCGGCGGCCCGCTCTCGGACCGCCCGCCGCTGGCCGACGGGGTGGTGCGCCACGTCGGGCAGGAGGTGGCCGCCGTCGCCGCCGAGACCCCCGCGCAGGCCGCGGCCGCGTTGCGGGCCATCCGCGTGCGCTACCGGCGGCGGCGCGCCCCGCTCACCGTCACCGCGGCGCGCCGGCCCGGCGCACGGCGGCTGCACGAGCGCACCACGGACGAGCCGAACGTCTCGATGCTGCTCGACACGGTGTGGGGCGCGCCGGAGCGGGGCCTGGCCGCGGCGACCGTGTCGGTGTCGGGCCGGTTCGTCTACCCGAGCGTCGCCCACGCGTGCATGGAGCCCAACACCACGCTCGCCGTGTGGGACGCGAGCCGCGGCGTGGTCGAGCTGTGGACCTCCACCCAGGCGCCGTGGTTCATCGCCAAGGAGGTCTCCCACCTGCTCGGCCTGGAGCACGACCAGGTGATCTGCCGCGAGGTCGCCGTCGGCGGCGGGTTCGGCCAGAAGTCGAAGGCGTCCGAGCACGAGGTGCTCGCCGCGGCGCTCTCCCGGGCCGCCGGCCGTCCGGTGCTGGTGGAGCTGTCGCGGGAGGAGGAGTTCGGTGCCAACAAGCCCCGCCACCGCTTCGAGACCCGGCTGCGGACCTCGGCCGACGACTCCGGGCTCATCCGTGCGCTGGAGGCCGACATCGCGGTGGACAACGGCTCCTACAACCACATGGGCACCTCGGTGATGCGGGTCGGGGTGATCACGCTGGGGTCGATGTACCGGCCCGACGGCGTGCGGTTCTCGGCGCGGCTCGTCGACACCGCCACCCAGCCGGGCGGGCAGTTCCGCGGCTACGGCACCCCGCAGGTGTCGCTCGCCATGGAGCAGCAGGTCGACGAGATCGCCGAACGGCTCGGCATCGACCCGATCGCGCTGCGGCTGCGCAACCTCGGCGCCGAGCACACGCGGGCGCTGTGCGGCTACGAGGTGACCACCTCCCGGCTGGGCGACTGCCTGGTCGCCGTCCGGGACGGCCTCGACTGGGACCGCGCGCGGGCGGCCCGGCCGCGCGGCGGGCCGGTCGCCCGCGGCTGGGGCGTGGCCGCGGGCATGCACGGCAGCGGGGCCTACGCCTACGAGCACGCCAACCGCAGCGACGCCGCGCTCGACCTGTACGCCGACGGGCGCGTCCGGGTCCGCTACGGCGGCACCGACGCCGGCACCGGCCAGAGCACGATCCTCGCCCAGATCGCGGCGCACGAGCTGGGCGTGGACCTCACCGACGTCGAGGTGCTCTCGACCGACTCCGAGCGCACCCCGTTCGAGCTGGGCGCCTGGTCCTCGCGCGGCACCCACATGACCGGGTCGTCGGTCGGGCAGGCCGCCCGCGAGCTGGGCGAACGGCTGCGCGGGCTGGCCGCGGCCAAGTTCGGCGGCGACGCGGCCGACGTGCGGCTGGCCGGCGGGCACGCCGTGCTCGGGGACGACGCCGTCGGGCTCGGGGACCTGGTCGGGCTCGACCCCGGCGCCGTCGACGGCGTGCTGAGCCACGAGACGAGCTACCTGCTCGACGGCACCGAGATGCTCACGCCGGACAAGGACACCGCCAACCTCTCCCCCACCTACGCCTTCGCCGCGCACGGCGCCGTCGTGGACGTCGACCGGCGGACCGGCGCCGTCCGGGTGGTGGACTACCTCGCCGCGCACGACGTCGGCCAGGCGATCAACCCGACCGCCGTGGAGGGGCAGATCGTCGGCGGCGCCGCCATGGGGCTGGGCGCCGCGCTGGGCGAGGAGCTGGTGCGCGAGGGCGGCCGGGTGGTCAACTCGACCTATCTGCACTACGCGATGCCGCGCAACGCCGACCTGCCGTCCGTGCGCGCGGTGGTCGTCGCGGGCCACGACGCGGACGGCCCGTACGGCGCGAAGAGCGTCGGCGAGATGTCGATCATCCCGCCGGGCGCCGCCGTGGCGAACGCGGTGTACGACGCCGTCGGCGTGCGCGTGCGCGAGCTGCCGGTCACGCCGGACAAGGTCCTCACCGCGCTCGCCGCGCAGGAGGCCGCCGCCGCGACCACCGCATCCGCCGCCGTCCGGGGCGCTGGTGGATCGCCGCGATCCGGTGGCTCTACCCGCTGGGCCTGCACCACGTCCTCGACGCCTACGGCACGCGGCTCGGCCCGGCCCGGCGCGCGCGGCGGCGGCCGCCCGCCCCCGAACCCGCCGTGCACGCCCCGGCCGGCCTGACCGAGGCGCTGGACCTGCTCGCGGGCGGGGCCGCCCCGCTGGGCGGGGCCACCGACGCGCTCGTCGAGCGCAGGCGGGAGGCCCGGCCGGCCCCGGTGCTCGTGTCGGTCGCGGCCGTGACCCGGCTGCGCCCGATCGAGCGCACGGCCGACGGCCTGCGCATCGGGGCCGCGGCGACGCTCGCGGAGCTGGCCGAGCATCCGGTGACCCCGCGCGCGCTGGCCGACGCCGTCGCCACCATCGCGTCCCCGCAGGTCCGCAACGCGGCGACCGTCGGCGGAAACCTGATGCAGGCCAAACGCTGCTGGTTCTTCCGCAACGGCTTCGACTGCTACAAGCGCAACGGCGCGACCAGCCCCTGCTACGCGGTGCTCGGCGACCACCGGTTCCAGCACGCGGCCGTGGACGGGCACCGCTGCCAGGCGGTGACGCCGTCGGACCTCGCGACGGTGCTGGTCGCGCTGGACGCCACGGTCGAGATCACCGGGACGGCCACGCGCACCGTGCCGGTCGCCGGCCTCTACACCGGCCCGGGGAGACCGTCGTGCGCGACGGCGAGCTCGTCACGGCGGTGACGGTGCCGGCCGCCGCGCTGGGCAAGACCGCGGCCTTCGCGAAGCTCGCGCTCTACACCGGCGACCGCGACGGCCTCGGCCGCGGTCGCCGGCGACGTCGCGGCCGACGGGACCTGGCGCGGCGTCCGCATCGTGCTGGGTGCGCTGGCCCCACACCGCTGCGGATGCACTCCGCGGAACGGGCCGTCGACGCCGCCACAGCGCCCACGCCGCACGCGCTCGCCCGGGCCGTCGACGCCGAGCTGGACCGCATCGCGCACCCGCTGCCGGGCAACGCGTGGAAGCTCGACGCGGCGGCCGGGCTGGCCGAGCAGGCGGCGGAGGAGCTGGTCGCCCGGGCCACGAGGAGCCGGTCGGACGCTTGACGGCGTGCGATGTGCCGTACATAGTACGACCCACGTTTTCACGTCGCTGACGTGCACGGACGAAACGTGAACGTCACCGAGCAGAACTAGTCATCCGTTGCTCGTACAAAGTACGTTACGCCCTACGGAGACGGGATGACCGGACGTTTTCCGCCGAGCAGGCCGAGCAGTGAGGACTCCATGACCACGATCCCCCAGGTCGCCGAACGGACCACCGCAACCGCGGAGCCCCTTCTCGCCATCCGTGGTCTCACGAAGCAGTACGCCGCCGACGGCCCCCACGTCTGCCGCGACCTGACGTTCGAGATCGAGCGCGGCGACTTCGTCGCGATCGTCGGCCCGTCGGGGTGCGGCAAGTCGACCCTGCTGCGCATGATCTGCGGCCTGCTCGAACCCTCCGAGGGCCGGGTGCTGCTCAACGGCACGCCGGTGACCGGGCCGCCGCCCGAGATGGCCATGGTCTTCCAGGACTACACCCGCTCGCTCTTCCCGTGGCTCACGGTCGCCCGCAACGTCGGGTTCCCGCTGGTCAAGCGGCGCGACCTGGACGCCGCGGCCAAGCAGGCCCGGATCGACGAGGCGATCGCCGCCGTCGGGCTCGCCGGGTTCGAGGACTACCACCCCTACCAGCTCTCCGGCGGGATGCAGCAGCGGGTCGCGATCGCCAGGGCGCTCGCGTTCCGGCCGCAGATCCTGCTGCTCGACGAGCCGTTCGCCTCCGTGGACGCGCTCACCAAGGAGAGCCTCGAGGACCTCCTGCTCAGCATCCAGGAGCGCTACGCCGACGAGGGCATCACGATGCTGCTCGTCACCCACGACATCGACGAGGCCGTCTACCTCGCCGACCGCGTCGAGGTGCTCAGCCCGCCGCCGTGCCGCGTCGTCGAGGAGCTCCCGATCGACCTCGCGCGGCCGCGCAACCAGATCCACACCCGCGCGCACCCGGCGTTCCTCGCCGCCCGGGCCGCGATCCACGCGCTCGTCGGGCTCGACGAGCAGCGCGCCGCCGACGCCTGAACCCCCACGCTCCTCCACCGCCGAAGGACCCCCGCCATGACCGTTCGGACCCACCTGAACCGAGGCACCCGGCGACTCGCCGCGCCGCGACCGCCCTCGCCGCGGTCCTCACCCTCGCCGCCTGCGGCGGCCCCGCCACCGTCACCGGCGCCGACGGCCGCGTCACGCTGACGCTGGCGACCGTCGCCACCGACACCTGCGCACAGGCGTTCATCGGTGCCGAGCAGGGCATCTTCGCCCGCCACGGCATCGACGTGAACGTCACCGTCGTCGGCGGCGTGCCCGAGCTGGCGGCCGCGGTGACCTCGGGGCAGGCGCAGGTGGCCTGCAGCGCCCCGACCGCCATCGCCAGCGCCGTGCACCAGGGCCTCCCGTTCACCATGATCGCGCCGGGCATCCAGTACACGAGGGACAACCCCGGCTCCTACCTGATGACCACCGGCGGCAGCCCGATCACGCAGGTCTCCCAGCTCAGCGGCACCACCGTGGCCGTCAACGCGCTGAACACGCTGCCGCACCTCGCGACCATGGCGATGCTGCAGGACTCGGGCGTCGACCCGCAGAGCGTGACGTTCGTGAACATGGCCTTCCCCAACATCGGGCAGGCGCTGGAGACCGGTCAGGTCCAGAGCGGCATCATGCAGCCGCCCTACCAGCAGGATCTGGAGGCGCACGGCGGCCTGCGGCTCGCCAGCCCGTACGACTTCGTCAACGGCGGCGACCCGTTCGTCTACACGGTCTGGTTCGGCACCCGCGACTTCGCGGCCGCGAACCCCGACGCGGTGCGCGCGGTCCGCGCGGCCATGACCGAGGTCAGCGAGTGGGCCAACGACCCGGCCAACGCCGACGCCCGCCGCGCGATCCTCGCCGAGGCCACCGGCCAGGACCCGAGCGTCGTCTCCCGTTCGACGCTGTGCACCTACGGAACGACACTGACCCCCGAGCTGCTGCAGAGCCAGTTCGACCTGCAGCAGCGCTTCGGCACCCTGCCCGGCCCGGTGAACGCCGGAGACCTGATCGCCGCCACGTGATGCCCCGGTCCGGGCCGGACACGTCCAGGAGGCAGACCATGGTCGACCGGATCGTCCCCACGGTCGCGCACTGGGGCAGCTCGCTCGCGCACGTCTCGGGCGACCGCGCCGTCGAGCTGGTCCCGCACCCGCTCGACGCGGCCCCGTCCCCCATCGCCGACGGCGTCCTGTCCACGCTCGACGACGACGCCCGGATCCGGCAGCCGATGGCCCGGCTCGGCTGGCTGCGGGCGCGCGGCCGCGGCACCGACCCCGGCCGCCGCGGCGAGCCGCCGTTCGTCCCGCTGGACTGGGACGAGGCACTCGACCTGGCCGCGGACGAGATCGACCGGGTGCGCACCGAGCACGGCAACGCGGCGATCTTCGGAGGGTCGTACGGCTGGGGCTCGGCAGGCCGGTTCCACCACCCGCAGAGCCAGATCCACCGGTTCCTGACCGTCGCGGGCGGCTACACGGCCTCGCACAACAACTACAGCTTCGCCGCGCTGAACATCATCCTCCCGCACGTGCTCGGCCACTCCTACGGCCACTACGTGGAGCTGATGCCCACCTGGGCCGACATCGCGGCCGACGGGGAGCTGGTCGTCGCGTTCGGCGGCCTGCCGCCCAAGAACACGCAGGTCAACCCCGGTGGCGTGCTCCGGCACACGTCCGTGTCGGAGCAGCGGGCGTGCCGGGCGGCCGGCGTCGAGTTCGTCAACGTCAGCCCGTTGCGCACCGACGTGCAGCCCGAGCTGGACGCGCAGTGGCTGCCGGTCCGGCCCGGCACGGACGTCGCGCTGATGCTCGGCATCGCCCACGAGATCGTGGCGCGCGACCTGCACGACGAGGACTTCCTGCGCCGCTGCTGCACCGGCTGGGACGCCTTCGCCGGGTACCTGCACGGCGACGCGGACGGCGTCCCGAAGACGCCGGCCTGGGCCGCCGCGGTCACCGGCATCCCCGCGGACGACATCGTCGCGCTGGCCGTGCGGATGGCCACCCGCCGCACGATGGTGATGGTGAGCTGGTCCCTGCAGCGGGCCCGGTTCGGCGAGCAGACCATCTGGATGGGCGTCGTGCTGGCGGCCGTCACCGGGTCGCTCGGGCGTCCCGGCGGCGGGTTCGGCAGCGGCTACGGCAGCACCAACCAGGCGGGCTCGCCGCGGCGGCTCGGCCAGGTCGCGTCGTTCGGGCGCCCGCGCAACCCGGTGCGGGACTCATCCCGGTCGCCCGCATCGCCGACATGCTGCTGCACCCGGGCGCCGCGTTCGACTACGACGGCGCGCGGCACACCTACCCGGACGTCCGGCTCGTGCACTGGTGCGGCGGCAACCCGTTCCACCACCACCAGGACCTGAACCGGCTGGTCGAGGCGTGGCAGCGGCCCGAGACCGTCATCGTGCACGAGCCTGGTGGAACGCGCTGGCCCGGCACGCCGACCTCGTCCTCCCCAGCGCGCTGCCGATCGAGCGCGACGACATCGCGGCCGGTCTCGGCGAGCCGTGGCTGCTCCCGATGCGCAAGGGCGCCGAGCCGCCCGCCGGCGTGCGTCGGACTTCGAGGTGTTCCGCCGGATCGCGGCCCGGCTGGGCTGCGAGAAGGACTTCACCGAGGGGCTCGGCGAGGCGGAGTGGGTCGAGCGGCTCTACGAGGAGACCCGGGCCGCGTACGCCGAGCAGGGCGCGGCGCTGCCCGCGTTCGCCGAGTTCTGGGCGGCGGGCCGGCCGGTCGCGCTCCCCGCCCGCCCGCTCCGGACGCGTCGGGCCGGGTGGAGATCGTGTCCGAACGGATCGCCGGGTTCGGCCACCCCGACTGCCCGCCGCACCCGACCTTCCTGGAACCCGACGACGGCGACCACCCGATCCAGCTGCTCACGCCGCAGCCGGCGCACCGGCTGCACGGCCAGCTCGACAACGGCGCGCACAGCCGGGCCGCCAAGGTCGCCCGCCGGGAGCCCGTCGTGCTCAACCGGGGCGACGCGCAGCGGCGCGGCGTCGCCGACGGCGACCTCGTGCGGGTGTTCGTCGCCGACGGCGACCTCGTGCGGGTGTTCAACGACCGCGCGCGTGCCTCGCCGGGGCCGTGCTCACCGACGACCTCCGCGCCGGGGTCGCGCAGCTCGCGACGGGCGCGTGGTTCGACCCCAGCGGCCCCGGCGGGCTGGAGGTGCACGGCAACCCCAACGTGCTGACCCGGGACGCGCCGACGTCCGGGCTGGCGCAGGGCACGAGCGCCCAGACCACCCGCGTCGACGTCGAGCGGTTCGACGGCGACCCGCCCGCGGTGACGGTGTTCTCCGCCCCGCCCACCTGCCCGCGCAGCCGGGCCGACCTGACCGCCACCAACCCCGAGGGGCCGCCATGACCGTCTCCGCACCGGCCGGCACCGCCGGCACCGCAGTCGGGCGGCAGCCCACGAGGAGGAGGCGCCGGGTCAACGTGCGCGGCGCGGCGTTCGTCGTCGGGCTGGTGCTCGCGCTGGAGATCGTCACCACCGCGGTGGGCTCCCGGTTCCTCCCGCCGCCGAGCCGGATCGCCGTCGCGCTGGTGGACCGGTTCGCCGACGGCACCCTGGTCACCGCGCTGCTCAGCACGATCGGCAGCGTCGCCGCGGGCCTCGCGATCGCGAGCGCCGCGGGGGTGGTGCTCGGGCTGCTGCTCGGCAGCTCCGACCGGGTCTACGCGACGTTCCGCTGGGTGATCGAGTTCCTGCGCCCGCTGCCGTCGGTGTCGCTGGTGCCGTTCGCGATCCTGCTGTTCGGCGTCGGGCCGACCACCACCATCGCCGCTGCCGCGTACGCGGCGCTCTGGCCGGTCGTCTTCAACACCTACTACGGCGTGCGCGACTGCAACCCGGTCTCCATCGACAGCGCGCGCACGTTCGGGCTGACCAGGCTCGACGTGATGCGCCGGGTCGTACTGCCCAACGCGCTCCCGGGTGTGCTCACCGGGATCCGGGTCGCGTCGGCGATCGCGCTGATCCTCGTGATCACCGTCGAGCTGCTCACCGCCGCAGGCGGCGTCGGCTACTTCATCTCGTTCATGCAGGGCGCGATCCGCGTGCCCGAGATGTACGCCGGGGTGCTCGTCGTCGGCGTGCTCGGCTACCTGGTCGCCCTGGGCGTGCAGGCCCTGGAGCGGCGGCTGCTGTTCTGGAACCGCCACGGAGAGGACCACTGATGGCCGCCACCGCCCCCGCCGCCGCGCGCCGGAGCCGTGCCCCACCGGCCCCCCCGCGGCGCGTCGCGGTGCCCGGTTGGGTGTCCGCCGTCCTGCCGGTCCTGCTCCTGGGGCTCTGGGAGCTGGCCGGGCGGTTCGGCGGCAGCGTCTACCTCCCGCCGCTCTCACGGTGCTCGACCGGTTCGCGCAGGAGTGGTTCCCGGACGTCGTGCTGCACGACCTGCTGCCGAGCCTCGCCCGGTTCGCCGTCGGCTTCGTCGCCGCGTCGGTGATCGGGATCGTGCTCGGCCTCGCGATCGGCATGTCGCGGACGCTCGCCGAGTACCTCCGCCCGACCCTGGAGTTCCTGCGCGCCCTCCCGGCCGTGGCGATCCTGCCGGTGGCGGTGTTCGTGCTGGGTCTGGGCGACAGCATGCGGATCGCGGTGATCGTGCTCGGCGTGGTGTTCCCGGTGCTGGTCAACGCGACCGCGGGCGCCCGGTCCGTGCGTCCCGAACGCATCGACACGGCCCGGATGTTCGGCCTGTCCCGGATCGCGATCGCCCGCCGGGTCGTGCTGCCCTCGGCGCTCCCGATGATCTCGGCGGGCCTGCGGGTCGCGCTCCCGATCGCCCTGATCATGACCGTGGTGTCGGAGCTGGTGGGGGGCCAGAACGGGCTCGGCTTCTATCTCTCCGCGCACCAGCAGATGCTCGACATCCCGGCGATGTTCACCGCGGTGATCGTGCTCGGTGTGCTCGGCAACCTGCTCAACGTGCTCTACACGGCGGCCGAGAACCGCATGCTGCACTGGGCCAAGCACGCCTGACCGACCGACCGACCGGCGCGGGCCCGGGCGCACCCCGGGCCCGCGCCGTTCGTGCGTTCAGCCCGCGACCGGGCGCGACGGCACGTAGGCGGTGGAGGTCATCGGCGAGTACTCCGTGGGGAGCCCGTCGAGGCGCTGCATCCGGCGCCCCGCGCGCCCGGCGAGCACGTCGTCGTCGAGCGGCGTGACGAAGACGTTCTCGACCAGCGTGTACTCCGCCGCGAGGCGGCCGATCGGGGCGAGCGCGGCGGTGTCGATCCGGCCCCGCTCCATGTAGAGGTCGTCGCGGATGTGGAACCGCTCGACCACCCCGAACACGATGTGGTCGTCGAGGTCGGAGATCGGGACGACGCGTTCGAGCCGGCATTCGAGCGAGATCGGCGCGCCCGCGATCCGCGGCGCCCGCACCACCTCGCAGGCGGCCTTCTCCAGGCCGACCGCCTCGAACTCGTCGACGCCGGGCGGGAACTCCGCCGCCGACTGGTGCATCTGGTGGGCCTGCGGCAGCGTCGCGACGTTGACGACGAACTCGCCGGTGTCCCGGATGTTGACGAACGTGTCCATGAGCTCGCCGTCCGAACAGGGCTGCAACGCGAGCGACACCATCGGCGGCTTGCGCCCGGCGCCGGTGAAGAACGAGACCGGAGCGAGGTTCGCCACGCCCTCGGCGGAAAGCGTGCTGACCCAGGCGATGGGCCTGGGCAGAATGCTTCCGATCAGGAGCTTGAACGCGGCCGTGGCGTCCAGCGCCGATCTGTCGATGATCATTCCACGTCTCCGATCCGCCGGACGGACAGCAATGGACATACCGTACCGTACGATGTACGAGCCCATTGCGGAAAGTGCGGGCGCCCCTGAGGAGGCACCCGCACCTCCGGCCCGGCGGGGTCAGCCGACCAGCAGCTCGGCCGCCCGCTCGGCGATCATCACCGTCGCGGCGTGCGTGAAGCCGGACGTGGTGGTCGGCATGACCGAGGCGTCGGCGATGCGCAGCCCGTCCACGCCGTGCACGCGCAGGTCGCCGTCGACGACCGCCGCCGGGCCCGTCCCCATCGCGCACGTGCCGACGGGGTGCATGAACGGCGTCGCCGAGAGGCGCACGAACTCCTCGACGGCCACGCGGTCGAGCCGGCGGGGCGGCGCGGCCCACGACCCGATCAGCTTCGAGAACCCGGGCTGCCCGGCGAGGTCGAACCCGATCTCGACCGCGCGCACCAGGGCCTCGACGTCGGCCGGGTCGGCCAGCATGTTCGGCTGGATGTCCAGCGGCGCGTCCGGCGCCGGCCCGGTCAGCGCGAGGCGCCCCGAGCTGCGCACGCCGCCCAGCGCGGGCGCGAGGGTGAACCCGCCGGCCGGCGGCGGGTACGCGGCGCCGACCTCCGGGGAGACCAGCGGGATCTGGACCGCGACGAACACCAGGTCCGGCGTCGCGAGGCCGGCGTCGCTGCGCCAGAACGCGACGGCGCCCTCCAGGTTGTTGTTCGGCGGCGGCAGCGGTTCGGCCGGGGCGAAGCACAGCCCGCTGAGGATCACGTGCTCGTACAGGTTGCCGCCCACCCCGGGCAGGTCGTGCACGACGTCGACGCCGACCTGCCGCAGGTGCTCCGCGTCGCCGATCCCGGAGAGCATGAGCAGCCGGGGCGTGTCGACCGCGCCCGCGGTGAGCACCACCTCCTTCGCGGCGGTCACCGCGACGACCTCGCCGTCCTGCACGTACTCGACGCCCGTGCAGCGGAACCCGGAGAGCGTCAGGCCGACGACCTGGACCCCGGTGAGCAGGGTCAGCCGCTGGTGGTCGCGCACCGGCTCCAGGTAGCCGGTCCAGGTGCTCGACCGGACGCCGTCGCGGACGTGGTGCTGACCGGCCCGACGCCCTCGGGCTCGGGCACGTTGATGTCGTCGAGGTAGGGCATCCCGTACGACATCCCCGAGTCGACGAACGCCGCCGCCACCGGGTGCAGGTCGGTCGCCCGCTGCACGTGGACCGGCCCGCCCGCGCCGTGGTGCTCCGACGCCCCGTCCTCCCAGTCCTCGGAGCGCTTGAAGTACGGCAGCACCGAGTCGTAGTCCCAGCCGGCGTTCCCGAGCGCCGCCCAGCCGTCGAAGTCGGCCCGGTGCCCGCGGGACCAGACGAGCGCGTTCGTGCTCCCGGAGCCGCCGAGCACCTTTCCCCGCGACAGGAACTGGGGACGGTTCAGCGTGTGCGGGGTCGGGGTGTACCCGTAGCTCCAGTCGTGCCGGGCCGCGAAGTTCTCGACCCACCGCGTCGGGTTGCCGATCGACTCGATGCCGTCCGGCGATCCGCCCGCCTCCAGCACCAGAACGGTCGCGTCCGTCGTCTCCAGCAGCCGCCGCGCGATGACGCATCCGGCGCTTCCGGCCCCGACCACGACGTAGTCGAAGCCTCGTTCGGCCCTGCCCATGTTCTCCACAACTCCCTCAGCAGCCGGAAATGGATGCACGACAATCCAAAAGGCGCGGGATCGACACCGGATAGACGGTGAGTGATCCGGCGCGGAGACCGGGACGGCGGCACCTGGGAGCCGCGTCCCGGTCTCGGCGGTCAGGCGACCGTCGCGTCCACGGTCACCGGGACGTTGCCGCGGGTGGCGTTGGAGTAGGGGCACACCGCGTGCGCCGCCTGCACGAGGTCGTCGGCCACGGCCTGGTCCAGCCCGCCCAGCTCGACGTGCAGGGCCGCGCTGAGCGCGAAGCCGCCCTCGGCCGTCGGGTGCACGCTGACCTCGGCGACGACGGCGGAGTCGCCGACGTCCAGCTTCCGCTGCGCGGCGATCAGCTTGACCGCCGAGTGGAAGCACGAGGCCCATCCCGCGGCGAAGAGCTGCTCCGGGTTGGTCGCGCCGCCCGGGCCGCCCATCTCCTTCGGGATGGCGAGGGTGACGTCGAGCAGGCCGTCGCTGGTCGCGGCCCGGCCGCCCGCCCGGCCGTCGCCGGTGGACGTCGCGATGCCGGTGTAGAGGGTGTCGGACATGGTCTTCTCCTGTTCCTGCCGGTTGTCGGCGGTCAGCGGGTGGCCCGGGCGGCGGACTCGATCACCTGTGCGGTGCGGTCGGCCTGCGAGACGAACCCGGCGTGCGAGGCGCGGATCTCGACGGTGTGCGCGCCGATGCGGTCGGCGAAGAAGCGCTGCGCGTCCGTGGACAGCGCCCGGTCCTGGCTGTACCGCACGTACCAGCTCGGCACGGTCTTCCACGCCGGCTCGCCGGTCGGCTCGTCGAACGACGCCACGGCGACGGGGCGCTGGCGGGCGGCCATGTTCGCGGCGTCCGACCGGGAGAGGTCGGCGGCGAAGATCTCGTGGAACCGTGCGGGGTTGATGCTCGCCTCGGCGCCGCCCGGGTACGGGTGCACCACGAGGTTCTCCGGGTTGACCTGGCTCGGGTACCGCGCCGAGAACTGGTTGAGGGTCTCGCCCCGGTCCGGGGCGAACGCGGCCACGTAGACGAGCGCCCGGACGTTCGGGGCGCCGGTCGCGGCGTTGGTGATGAGCGCGCCGCCGTAGGAGTGGCCGACCAGCACCACGGGGCCGGGCACGGCGTCGACGACGCTGCGCAGGTAGGCCGAGTCCGCCGCGAGGCCGCGCAGCGGGTTGGCCACGGCGAGCACCGGGTAGCCGGCACGCCGCAGGTTGCCGATCACGCCGTCCCATCCGCTCGCGTCGGCGAAGGCGCCGTGCACCAGCACGACGGTGGGCCGGGCGGCCCGGTCGTCCGGCGTCGCCGGGGTCGCGCTCGCGGCGGCGGGCCCGAGGCCCAGGCCGAGACCGAGCGCCGCGACCCCGAGAACGGCCGCCGCCAGCGTCCGGAGCCGAGTTCCGATCTTCATGGGTTCCTTCCGATGCGATGTAGACTAACTAGTACGTCTACAAGCTAACACGGGTCGGCCGGACCGCAAGGGCGGCTACCCTCTGCGCGAACGGACGGCAAGCAAGGGAGAGGACAGGTGGCGGTGAGGGGAAGCACGGCGCAGGCCGAAGCGGGCACGGGCGTCCCGCCCGTGCGGGCGCGGATCCTCGCCGCGGCGGACACGCGGTTCTACGCCGAGGGCATCCGCGCGGTCAGCGCGGACCGGATCATCGCCGACGCCGAGGTCAGCAAGGTCACCTTCTACCGGCACTTCCCCACCAAGGACGACCTCGTGGTGGCGTACCTGCGCGGCCGGTCGGAGTGGGAGCGCGGCTTCTTCGGCCGGATGCGGGCCGAGCACGCCGGCGACCCGGGCGCCACGCTCGTCGCCATCGCGCAGTCCCTCGTCGACGCCGGCTGCACCGCGGGCTTCCGCGGCTGCCCGTTCATCAACGCCGCGGCGGAGTACCCCGACCCCGCCCACCCGGTGCGGCAGACCGTCGCCGAGCACCGGACCTGGTTCGCCGGGATGCTGGACGAGCTGCTCGCCGAGCTCGGCCTGACCGAGCGTGCGGCCGCGGTGGACCAGCTGGTCATGCTCCGCGACGGCGCCATGGTCGCCGGCTACCTCGGCACCGACCCCGCCCCGGGCGCCGAGACGCTCGTGGCAGCCGGCCGCGCGGTCGTCGAGGCGGCTCGCCAGGCGGAGTGACGCCGTCTCCGCACAGCGTGCACCAGGGGGTGGGACGCCCTCGAAATTGTCCGGACCAGCGGAAACACGTCAGCCCGGCTCGTGATCTCCCCCTTCCGCTCGCCGCCGCGGGCGAGGGAGAGTCGCCCTCATGAGCCGTGAGTTCCTCTGGTACATCCCCAACACCGTCCAACCCGGCCACCGCGGGGACGACACCACCGACGGCTGGGGCAGCCTCGACTACTCCGTCACCCTCGCCCGCGCCGCGGAGGAACACGGCTGGGGCGGCGCGCTCATCGGCACCGGCTGGGGCCGCCCCGACACCTTCACCGTCGCCACCGACCGCACCTGCGACCTCGAACGGCGGCTCGGCCGCGAGCACCCGCCGCTGGAGTTCGGACTGCGGATCACCACGCTCGTGCGCGACAGCACCGAGGAGGCGTGGCGCGACGCCGAGGCCGAGGTCGAGCGGATGGCCTCGGCCCACGAGCCGCTGCGCGGCAGCCACAACGGGTCGGTCGGGCAGCAGCGGCTGCTCGACCTGGCTGCCCGCGGCGACGTGCTCGACTCGTGCCTGTACACGGCACCCGGCCGCCACGGCGCCGGCGGGGCGGGCACCACGTGGCTCGTCGGCTCGGCCGCCGACGTCGCCGCGGCCCTGGAGCGCTACTGAGCCTGCTGCGCGCGCCGGCCCGGGCCTGACCCCGGCAGCTACCGGTCGGGGAACGGCACGAGCACGGTCATGGTGTGCTCGGGCTGTTCGAGGATGAACCCGTGTCCGCCGCCGCGGACCGTCTCCAGGCGGGCTCCCCGGATTCCGGCGACGAACTGCAGGGAGTGGGACGGCTCGACGAACGGGTCCGCGTCGCCTGCCATGACGAGGGTCGGGGCGGTGACGTGGCCGAGGTCCTGGCGGACGTCCAGCGTTCTCGCCAGCTCCAGCTGGGCGGCCACGCCCGGGGCCTGGCCGGACCGCACCCAGCCGAGCAGGCCGGACACCTGCTCCTCGCTCATGGCGCCGAGGATGTGGTCGGGGCTGGACAGCGTCACGAGCAGCTTGGCCGCCGCGTCGTCGTCCTTGCCGAGCAGGGAGGCCCACACGTCGAAGCGCAGTCGGAGCCCGGCGCGCGGGACGGCATACCCGGCGAGCAGCGCGAGCCGCGTCACCCGTGCCGGCTGCCGCCGGGCGACCCGCACCGCGACGGCGGCGCCCATCGACATCCCGACGAGCGCGAACCGGTCGAGCCCGGCCCGCTCGGCGGTGGCCACGATCTCGTCGGCGACCTGGTCGAGGTCCAGCGGCCCCTCCGGCAGCGGGCTGCCGCCGGACCCGGGGAGATCCGGGACAACGACGGTGTGCTCGCGCGCCAGGTCGTCGACGACCGGCGCCCAGAAGGCGGCGCTGCTCCCGGTGCCGTGCACGAGGACGACACCACTGCCCTGTCCGTGGGACTCAGACGTCAGCACGGCCGCCCCCGGCGAGCACACCGAGCTCCTGGAGCATGCCGAGGGTGTCCTCGCCGAACCAGGCCTCGGCGATCCTGCCGTCGCGGACGCGGTAGATCCCGATCCCGAGCCAGGCGGCGTGCTTCCCGGAAGCGGGGTATCCGAGGAAGGGTCCCGTCTGCGTCCCGCTGTTGGTGAACCGCAGCACGACGGTGTCGCCGGCGACGACCGTGTCGTGGACGGTGAGGTGCATCCCGGTGAAGGCGCCGCCGACCGCGGCCCGGAGCGACGACTCGAACTCGGCGAGCCCGTGGTGCTCGCCCAGGCTCCCGCCGTACCAGGCGAGGTCGTCGTGCCAGAGGTCGGCGACGCGGTCGATGTCGCCGCCGTTGACGACCTCGTCGATGAACCGCAGGACGACCTTCTCGGGGCTCTTCGCCGTGACGCCGAGGGGATCGATCTGCTGCGGCGTCGCGTCGGCGCGGTCGGTCCAGCGGGACAGCTCCTCCCACCGGCGGTCGGTGTCGGCGAGCGTCTCGGCCGCCGTGCGGGCGGCGACCAGCGCGTCGGATCCGAGCAGCAGCCTGACGGGCGGGTCGTCGAGCTCGACGAGGCGCAGGACGGCGTCGGCGACGAGGTCGGGCTCACCGACCGGATCGACGGCCCCTGCGGCGAAGAGCTCGGCGAGCACGCCGACGGTCGCCCGGTACGGCTCGCTCGCCGGCGGCACGTGCATCGACGACCCGGCCCAGTCGGTGCGCATCCCACCGGGTTCGATCGCGGTGACCTTGATGCCGAGCGGCCCGACCTCCGCGGCGAGCACCTCGCTGAGGCCGCTGACGGCCCACTTGGCCGCCTGGTAGGCGCCGAGGCCGGCGTTGCCGACGCGGGACCCCACGGACGAGACGTTGACGATGTGCCCGCGACCGCGGGCCCGCATCAGCGGGAGCGCCGCCTGCACGACGTTCACGACGCCGAAGAAGTTGGTCTCGACCTGGCGGCGGAAGTCGGCGGGATCGGTGTCCTCGAACGCGGACAGGTTCGCGTACCCCGCGTTGTTCACGACGATGTCGGGTCCGCCCGCCTCGTCGGCCAGCACGAGCGAGGCGCGCACGGCGTCCGGGTCGGTCACGTCGACCTCGGCGACCGCAGCTGCCCGGGGTACCGCCTGGCGAGGTCGTCCAGCGAGCGGGTGTCGCGCGCCGTGGCGACCACCGTGTCGCCGGCCGTCAGGGCGGCGACGGTCACCGCGCGGCCGAGACCGCGGCCGGCGCCGGTGACGTACCAGACCCGGGGTGTGTCGTTCATCAGGTCCTCCCAGTCGAGTGAACGTTCATTTCGCTCGGAGGGGCCGCCTGCCGCCGGGAGCGGCGGAGATCCTCAGCGAGCGGGTTCGGTGAGCACCCGGACGGCGCTCACGATCGTGTCGCGGTGCTGTGCCACCGCGACGAGGTTGCGGGTGCCGTCGCCCTCGATCTGCCACATGTTCGCGACGGACAGGACCAGCGCGAGCACCTGGCCCGCGCCGAACCGGTCGGTGACGGTCCCGCGGCGCTGTGCGTCCTCGATGGCGGCGACCTTGTCCTGCATCGACGCCGTCACCGACGCCGGGACCCGCCGGTCGTCGCCGCGTTCCAGCGCGTACCAGAGGATGAAACGCATGACCTTCGGGTTGGCGGTGGCCGCGTCGTAGAGGCCGGCGGCGTATCCCGGGAGGTCGTCAGGAGTGATCGGCATGGCCTGGGTGACGGCCTCGACGATCCGGTCGTAGACGGCCCCGAACAGTTCCTCCTTGCCGGCGAAGAACGAGTACACCAGGCCCGGGCTGACGCGGCCCGCTTGGCGAGCCGGTCGATCCGGGCGCCGCCGATGCCGTGCTCGGCGAACTCGTCGAGAGCCGCCTCCAGGAGGCGCTGCTTCTTGGCGTCAGGGTCACGTGTCATGGTCCGACATTCTGCTGAACGTTCACTCCAGAAGCCCGGTACGGCGCCGGGGACCGGACGCCGCGCTGCCGCAGCCGGCTCGCCTCGATCACCGGTCCCACCTCCGCCGTCAGCGCGTCGGATCTTCCTCCGACGCCGCCGGGTTTCTGACTGAACGCTCACTCAGCATGGCCCATGGCGCCCGTCGGCGTCAAGCGAGGCGCTTTCATCACGGTCTTCACAGGTCATAGCCCTGCCTTGCGTCCGTCACGACCTTGCCCTATCTTCTGACTAAACGTTCATTCAGCTGCTCGGACGAGCGGCTGAGGAGGAGGTAGACATGTCCCGTCGCGCGTTCCGCCCGTCCTTCCACCGCACCGTGCTGTCGGTCGGGGCCATCGCGCTCGCCGGCGCCCTGCTCACCGGCTGCGGCGCCGGCGGGGCCGCTCCGCAGGGCGGGCAGCCCGCCGAGGGGGACGGCCGGCCCCGCGTCGGCGTGATCCTCGGCGGCGGCGGCGAGGTCGGCATCGCCTGGCAGCTGGGCGTTCTCGACGCACTGAACAACACGGCCGGACTGACCCCCGACAAGGTCGACGTCGCCGTGGGCACCTCGGCCGGCGCCTACAGCGGCGCGTACTACACGCTCGGGCTCGACCTCGACGCCCTGGTCGAGCAGGAGCGCCGCGGGGAGGGTGCGGGAGCACCGGTGGCCGGCGGGGAGAACGGGCTCTCGGCGATCCCGCCGGAGCTGATGGCGGCACTGGTCTCGACCGAGGGGACGATCGAGGAACGCGGGCGCCGGATCGGCGAGCTGGCGATGCGGTCGGAGCTGCCGATCACGAGCGCGGACTACGTCGGCTATGTCACGACGATGCTTCCGGGCCCGGAGTGGCCCGAGCGCGACCTGCGGATCACCAGCGTCGACGCCCGGACCGGCGAGACCGTGCTGTGGCGCGCCGCCGACGGCGTGCCGCTCGCGGCCGCACTGGCCTCGTCGAGCGCCGTGCCCGGCTTCCTGCCGGTCGTCGAGATCAACGACGGCTTCTACACCGACGCCCCGCGCACCTCCTTCTCCCGGCAGCTCGTCGACGAGCTCGACCTCGACGCCGTCGTCTACATCGGCATGCCCACCCCGAACCTGTCGAACACCGTGGAGGAGAAGGCCCTCGACGAGCTCCAGGCCGGCGGGTTGCAGGTCGTGCGGATCACCGGGAGCGAGGAGGCCAACCGGGTCGCCGCCAACGCACTCGACCCGGCGATGCGCCCCGTCGCCGTGGACCTCGGTCTGCAGGACGGCGAGAACGCCGCCGCCGCCGTCCGGCAGCTCCTCGGCTGACCGAGGGCTGCGATCCCGGGGAGGGGCCCCGGGTACGTGCCGGGCCCCTCCTCGGCGTCCGGCCGTCAGCCCCGGCCCGAGGTGACCATGTCGAGCGCACCGCGCGGCCCGAGGCTCCGCAGCATCGCGACGACGTCCTCCACGAACCAGCCGGAGGCGATCTTGCCCTCCCGGACCCGGTAGACGCCCACCCCGTTCCAGGACCCGCGCCTGCTGGTGAAGGGGAGGACGCCGAACAGCCGCCCGGCGCGCTGCCCGCTGTTGGTGAACTGCACGACGACCGTGTCGCCGTGCTCGACGACGCCGTGCACCGTGAGGTGCAGCCCGATCCACCGGGTGCTCCCGCCGCCCGCGCCCATCATCTGTTTGAACTCGGTGATGCCGTGGCGCTCGCCGAGGCTGCCGCCCTCCCAGACGAGGTCGTCGTGCCACAGCGCGTCGATCAGTTCGAGGTTCCCGCCGTTGATCACCTCGTCGATGAAGCGCCGCACCACGTCTGCCGGTGGGCCGGCGGCCCCGTTCCCGTGTTCGGTCACCGTGTTCTCCTGACGAGACAACTAACTGGTTAGTCGAACACTAGCGCGGTCAGGTCGACGCCGTCGTCCCGGGCCGGAGGTCGAGAGGGCCGAGACGCGTCGCCGCGAGCAGGCGCGACAGGTCGACGCCGAGGGCGGACGCGGTGGCGGCAGCCGTGCGCAGGTCCTTCTCCAGGAACGGCGCCACCCGGCGTGCGTACTCCACCGGGCCGACGGCGCAGACGCCCTCGGCCGCCGCGCTGCGCGCGCTGCACGCCGCGAAGGCGCGGCTGAGGACCGTCGCCGGCACCCCCATCGACTCGGCCGCCGCGACGGCTTCGAGCAGCAGCTGGACGTGGGCGGTGAAGACGACGTTGTTGAGCAGCTTGACCTGCTGGGCCGACCCGACCGGACCCGTCCGGACGACCTGCCCGGCGTAGGCCGCCACGACACCGGCGACCCGGTCCGCGGCCGGGCCCTCCCCGCCGAGGAGAACCGTGAGGCGGCCGCCGCGGATGTCGGCCGCCGTGCCGCTCACCGGGGCGTCCACGACCTCGACCCCCCGGGAACGACCGGCGTCCACGAGGTCGGTCACGGTCGCCGGGTCGGCGGTGACGTGCACGGCGAGCACCGATCCGGGGGACATCGACGACACGAGCCCGCCGGTCAGCGCGACCTCGCGGAGCTGGGCGTCGGAGTAGAGGCACACCAGCACGACGGCGGCGGGCCGCACGGCGGCGTGCGGGTCGTCGGTCACGGTCGCGCCGAGGGCCGCGAACCGCGCACGCACCTCCGGCCGGCGGGCGTGGAGGTGGACGGGATGCCCGGCGGCGAGCAACCGCTCGACCATCGGTCCGCCCATGCGGCCGGCACCGAGGAATCCGACCGGGACCGCTCCCCACTGGTCAGGTCCGTTCACACGCCTCCGTCCTTCCCGCACCGAGCACGTCTATGTCACGATCTGCGTAACATCGTGTCACACAGGCGGAGTCGGAGGCATCCATGGTGGGGTCATCGGAGTCGGTGGTGGTTGTCATCGGGTCCGGGGCGATGGGCGTCGCCGCAGGCCGCCGGCTCGCCGCGGGACGGCTGGTCCTGCTCGCCGACCGCTCGGCCGAGCGGCTCGACGAGGCGGCCGGCCGGCTCTCGGCGGAGGGCCATCGGGTGCAGACGGTCGGCGTGGACGTCGGCGACGGAGCCGGCATCGCCGCCGTCGCCGACGCATCCCGGCGGCTCGGCCGGCTCGCCGCGCTCGTGCACACCGCCGGGATCTCGCCCACACAGGCACGCCGGAGCTGATCGTGCGCGTCAACCTGGTCGGAACCGCGCACGTGCTGGCGGAGTTCCTGCCCCTGGCGGGCCCGGGCACCGCCGTGACCTGCATCGCCAGCATGGCCGGCCACAAGAGCCGGGTGGATCCGGCGCTCGAACGGGTCATGGCGACCACCCCGCCCGACCGGCTGGCCGCCGCGCCCGAGCTGCGGATGGACGGCATCGACCCGAGCACGGCCTACGACATCGCCAAGCGCGGCGTGCAGGTCCGGGTCCAGGCCGCGGCGCCGGAGTACGGGGCGCGAGCGCCCGGGTCAACTCGGTCAGCCCCGGCATCATCAGCACGCCGATGAGCCGCGAGGAGCTCGACGGCCCGCAACAGGCGTTCCTGCGCAGCATCATCGCCGGCCAGGCCGTCCCCCGCGTCGGTTCCGTCGAGGACATCGCCGACGCCGTGGCCTTCCTCAGCTCCGCCGCGGCGTCGTACGTCACCGGGAGCGACCTGCTCGTCGACGGCGGCGCCATCGCGGCGATGCACTGGACCGGAGCCGTCCGGCCGGAGCCCGTGCAGGCCCCGGCCTGACGCGGTCCGCCGGCCGGTGAGCCGAAGGTCACGACCCGGTCGTTCGGCCCATGACCTGCGGAAAGATGAGTGAATGACCTCCCTCCTGGTCATCGGCGACGTCCACACGATGGATCCGGTGACGTCCCGCGTGACCGCGGTCGGCATCACCGACGGCCGGGTCGTCGCCCTCGGCACGCCGTCCGAGGTCCGCGAGCACCTTCCGGCGCGGACCGAGACCCTCGATCTCGGCGTGAGCGTCGTTCCCGGGTTCGTCGACAGCCACGTCCACGTGCTGTGGGCCGGACGCGCCGCGTCGAGGGTCGCCCTGGGTGACGCCCGGAGCGTCCTGGAGATCCAGGACCGGATCCGGGCCCACGGCGCACGGCACCCCGGCACCGGCTGGGTCGAGGCCGATGCCGGCTTCGAACCGGCGAGCTCGCCGAGGGCCGGCTGCCGACGGCGGCCGAGCTCGAGGCCGCCTCCCCCGGTCGGCCGGTGCTGCTGGACCGCAAGGGACACGACGCGGTCGCCAGCACGACCGCGCTGCGGATCGCCGGCATCGACGCCTCGACCGCCGACCCGGCCGGCGGGCGGATCGAGCGCGATCCGACGGGAGCGGCGACCGGGCTCCTGGTCGAGCACCCCGCGGTCGCGCTGGTGCGGGCCGTGGTGCCCGCACCCGACGACGCCACGCGGGTCGGCTGGATCGAGCACGGTTCCCGGGTGCTGCGCGGCCACGGCTTCACCGCCGTCGTCGATCCCGCCGTCGCACCGGCCGAGCTCGCGGCGTACGCGCTCGCCGCCCGGTCCGGCCGGCTGCCGCTGCGGACCGTCGTGATGCCGCTCGGCGACGAGGACACCGACGACGCCGTGCTCGACGAGGCGGTCGTCGCCTGCGGTGTCCCGACCGCGGCGCCCGGGCGGCTGATGCGGGGACCGACCAAGCTGTTCCTCGACGGTGGCGGCTCACTCGGCACGGCCTGGCGGTCGAAGCCCTGGCCGGGCACCGACGGCTACCCGGGCCATCGCAGCCTGTCCCGCCGGGCGCTGCTCGCGCACTGCCGCGCCGCCGCCGCGGCCGGCCGCGGCGTCGGGGTGCACGCGGTCGGCGACGCCGCCGTCACGGAGGTGCTGGACGTCCTCGCGGAAGTGGATCGCACCGGACCCGTCGCCGGGCTCGGGTTCCACCTGATCCACGCCTACCTCGGTCCGGCACCCGCGGACATGGCGCGGGCGCGCCGGCTCGGCGTGGCGGTCTCGGCCCACCCCGCTCTGCAGTGGCACGCCGGACCGGCGCTCGTCGACCGCCTCGGCGAGGACGTGGCGGCCGCCGCGAACCCGCTGCGGTCGTGGCTGGACGCGGGGGTGGTGGTCGGCGGCGGGTCGGACGGCCCGGGGCCTCCCCTGTCCGCGTTGACGGGGATGTGGCAGGCGCGGACCCGGCGCGTGCGGGGCGCCCGGACCCGCTGGGCCCGGAGCAGGCGGTGACGGCCACCGAGGCGCTGGCGTTGTTCACGACCGGAGCGGCGGCGGTCGCCGGGCTCCCCGATGCGGGCCGGCTGCACGTCGGCGGACCGGCCGACCTGGCCCTGCTCGACGTCGACCCGCTCGGCGATCCGGACGCGCTGGCCGAGGGCCGGGTGCGGGCGACGGTGGCGCGGGGCGAGGTGTACGAGCACTGAGTCGCGCTCGGCCGGTGGGGCTATGCCTGCAGCACGGCCGCGGTGCCGTCGGCCCGGACGTCGCTCGCGGCATCCAGCGCACCGCCGACGAGCCGGCCGACCTGCACGTGGCCGGCGTCGTCGTGCCGGTCGGGTGCGTGCACGACCGCGAGGCCGAGCTCGGCGGCCTCGCGCGCCAGCCGGGCGGCAGCAGGCACGCCCGGCTCCATCACGAGGGTCGGAACGGGGTGGCCGAGGTCGCGGGAGCCGATGACCCAGCGGGGCCGGGCCAGCACCGCGTCCGGGTCGGAGGTGGCGAGCAGGTCGGCGGCGACCTGGGCGAGGATCCACGCCTGCGCCCGGCCGCCCTGGCACCCCAGCGCCAGCACGCCGTCGGGGGTCTCGGCGATGGCCGGGCAGAGCGTGTGCGGCGGCCGGGCTCCGGGCGCCGCCACGCCGGGGTGCGCCGGATCGAGGCTGAACGCGCTCCCGCGGTTGTGCAGCACGATCCCGGTGCGCGGTTCGAGCATCCCGGAGCCGAAGCTCTGGAAGACGCTCTGGATCAGTGCGACCGCGGTGCCGTCGGCGTCGACAGCGGTGACGGCGACGGTGTCGCCGGCCGGTCGCGGACCGGCCGGCAGCTCCGCGGTCTCCCGGGCCGACTCCAGCAGCAGCGCCCCGACGTCCACCGGGCCACGGCGCGGGTCGCCCAGCAGCGCGTCGCGGCGCCGCTCGGCCAGCCGGGCGGCCGCCAGCGGGGTGCCGGGCGCGGCGAGCACCGCGAGCAGCGCCGCGCCCTGCGTCGGTGGCGGAGCCACGGACCAGGTCGCCCCGGCCACCCGGCGGCGCAGCGGTGCGACGATCTCCGCCGTGTGCGCGGCGAGGTCGCGGCGGACAGCGGGCTGCCGAGCCGGGCGAGCCCGGCGAGCAGGTCCGGGGCGACCGCGCCGGTGTAGAAGGAGCGCCGGTCCGCGCCGATCGCGCGCAGCGTCGCGGCGAGCGCGGGCTGGTGCAGGGTCTCACCGACCGCGCGGGGCCGCCCGCCGTCCAGCAGGAGCGCGGACAGACGGGTCGGCGCCGTCCAGCAGGAGCGCGGACAGCTCGGCGCGCACGACGTCCGCACGGGCGGCGGCCGCCCGGGCGAGGCCCGCGCTGACCGCGACCCCGCGCTCCGCCAGTTCCGCGGCCGGCTCGACGAGGTCGGCGAGCCCCAGCCGCGCCCCTTCGCCGTGCACCGCGGCCCAGCCGGCGACGACACCGGGCACCGTGACCGTCAGCGGCCCGCTCGCGGGCATCCGCCCGCCGGCGGCCCGCAGCGCGTCGACGTCGAGCGCCTGCGCCGCCGCCCCGACGGACAGCACCGCGCGCACCGGTCCGCCGGGCGGACGGACGAGCGCCACGAGATCGCCACCGACCGAACACTGGTGCGGGTAGGCGACGGTGAGCGCCGCCGCGGCGGACAGGGCCGCGTCGATCGCGTTGCCACCGCGTCCGACGGCCACGCGAGCCGCGGCGATCCCGGCGGGGTGCGGCGCGGCGACGGCGACCCGGGACCCCACGGCCGCCACCGTCAGGACCGCTCGATCAGGATGGCCCGCGCGAACGACGCGTCGGCGTCGGCGAGCTTGGCGGGCAGGCACACCAACTCGTAGCGCCCCGGCTCGACGGCGTCCAGGTCGGCGTTCTCCAGGATCAGCACCCCGGCCCCGAGCAGCACGTGGTGGGTGTCCCACGAGTCGGTGCGCTGCGGGCTCTCGATCGTCAGGTAGTCGATCCCGATCAGCTCGACATCGTGGTCGATCACCCAGCGGGCGGCGTCGGGGGCCAGGCCCACCCAGTGGGGCGCGCGCTCGGTCTCCCGCAGCACGCCCGCCGAGTTGCGCGTCTTGAGCAGCACCCGCTTCTCGCCTGCGACACCGGAACGGTCCAGGTCGGCGGCGGTCACGTCCGCGGCGACGTGCGTCATGTCGACGACGACCGCCGGCCCGACGAGCGTCTCCAGCGAGACCCGGTCGATGGGCGTGGCGCCGTCGACGAAGTGCGCGGGCGCGTCCACGTGCGTGCCGGTGTGGGCGCCGATCCGCCACCGCGTCACGTTGGCCGAGTCCCCGTTCACCAGGGACTCCACGACCTCCACCTCGGGGCGCCTGCCCCAGTGGAGCATCTCGGGGTGGATGGGCAGCGTGATGTCGTGGATCCGCAAGGGCGGTTACCTCTCTTCACCTGTGTCGATGCGCTACACGGGGCCGGGCAGCGGGAAGTGGCAGCGGACCGACCTGCCGGCGGAGACCTCCCGCAGGACGGGCTCCTCGGCGCGGCACCGGTCGGTCGCGTGCCGGCAGCGGGTGTGGAACCGGCAGCCCGTGGGCGGGTCGGCCGGGTCGGGCGGTTCCCCCGTGAGCACGATGCGCTCACGGGTGCGGCGCAGTGTCGGCACGGCGGACAGCAGCGCGGCGCTGTAGGGGTGGGCCGGCGCGGCGAAGAAGTCCTCCCGGGCCACCACCTCGATGATCTGGCCGAGGTACATCACGGCGACCCGGTCGGCGATGTGCCGCACGACGCCGAGGTCGTGCGAGATGAACAGCAGCGTCAGCCCCTCGTCCCGGATCAGCTCCGCCATCAGGTTCACGACCTGCGCCTGGATGGACACGTCGAGCGCGGAGACGGGCTCGTCCGCCACGACGAACCGGGGGGACGGCGCGAGCGCCCGCGCGATGCCGATGCGCTGCCGCTGCCCGCCGGAGAACTCGTGGGGCATGCGCGCCCCGGCCTCGCGGCCCAGCCCGACCCGGTCGAGCAGGTCCGCCACCCGTCGCGCGGCCTCGGCCCGGCTCGCGCCCCTCGCGCGCAGCAGCGGCTCGGCGACGATGTCGGCGACGCGCCGGCGCGGGTTGAGCGACCCGAACGGGTCCTGGAAGATCATCTGCAGGTCGCCGCGCAGGCTGCGCATCCGGCCGGGGGTCAGCCGGGTGATGTCGCGCCCGAGGTAGTGGATGCGGCCGGCGGCCGGGTCGACCGCCCGCAGCAGCGCCCGGCCCAGCGTGGACTTGCCGCAGCCCGACTCCCCGACGAGCCCGAGGGTCTCGCCCTCCCGGACCTCCAGGTCGAGGTCGGACACCGCACGGACGGTGCCGCCCGCCCGGCCCCGGAACTCGACGCTCAGGCCTTCGACCTGCAACAGCGGCGGCGCCGTCACGAGCCGGGCCCCCGGCGGGCGGGCCGCTCGTGGTCCACGAGCACACACGCGTCGAGATGGCCGTCCTCCCGGCCCCCGTCGCGCGCGGCAGCAGCAGCGGCTCGCGGCCGCACGCGTCGTGGGCGGACGGACACCGCGGGGCGAACGCGCATCCAGGCGGCCGCGTCACGCCGGTGAGCGGCGTGCCGGGGATCGCCGGCAGCCGGGCCGCCGGCGGGCCGTCGATCCGCGGAACCGAACGCAGCAGCCCGACGGTGTAGGGATGGCGCGGGCGTTCGAGCACGTCGTCGCGCGTGCCTGCTCCACGATGCGGCCCGCATACATCACGGCGACGCGATCGGCGACCTCGGCGACCACCCCGAGGTCGTGCGTGATCAGCACGACCGAGGCGTCGTGCTCGGTCTGCAACCGGGTCAGCAGGGCGAGGACCTGTGCCTGGAGCGTCACGTCCAGCGCGGTGGTCGGCTCGTCGGCGATCAGCACGGCGGGATCGTTGGCCAGGCCCATCGCGATCATCACCCGCTGGCGCATGCCGCCCGACAGCTGGTGGGGGTAGCCCGGGCGGCGTTCGCCGGGCCGGCGATGCCGACGTCGGCGAGGAGCCGCTCCGCCCGGTCCCACGCGGCGGCGCGGCCGACCGGCTGGTGCAGCCGGATCATCTCCGCGACCTGCGCACCCGCCCGGTGCAGCGGGTTGAGCGCGGCGAGCGCGTCCTGGAACACCACCGCGACGTCGCGCCCGCGGATCTCGCGCAGCCGCGCCTCGTCCGCCTCGACGAGGTTGCGCCCGCCGAACTCGACGGTGCCGCTGATGTGGGTGCGCGGCCCCCGGTTGAGCCCGGCGAGCGCCAGGGTCAGCGCCGACTTGCCGGAGCCGGACTCCCCCACGATCGCCAGGATCTCGCCGCGCCGCAGGTCGAGATCGACCCCGTCGACCGCGCGGAGCCGGCCGCCGGGCACGTCGAAGCCCACCCGCAGGTCGCGGACGCGCATGACCGGGCCCGGGTCCTCCTCGGAGCCGGGCGGCCGGGGAGCCGCGCGGACGCGGGCGGTCCCCGTCACGGCGCCGGCGCACCGACGGCCGACACCGCGCGCTCGACGACTCCGACGACCCGGTCGGGATGCACGAGCGGCGTGAAGTGGCTGCCGGGAACGGTCTCGATCTCCGCGCCGGCGCGGACGGCCATGTCGCGCTGGGTCTCGGGGATCAGCGTCGCGTCCTGCTCGGCGAGCAGGTACCAGGCCGGAACCGTGCGCCACGCGGGCGTCCCGGTCGGCTGCGAGTAGATCCGGTCGTCGGCCCAGCGGTTCTCCGCCTCGTGGCGGGCCCGCTGCTCCGGGGTGAGGTCCCACGCGGTCTCCGCCCAGTACTGCTCGCTGCGGTCGGCGTACCACTCGCCGTTCGGGCCGCGGCGCATGTGCCGCGAGCCCACGGCCTTCTCGTACCGGTCGACGATCTGCTGCACGGTCTCGTTCTCGTCCGGGGCGAACGCCGCCACGTAGACCAGGCCCCGCACGCGCGGGTGGCGCCCCACGTTGGTGATCACCGCGCCGCCGTAGGAGTGGCCGACGAGCAGCACGGGCCCGTCGAGATCGTCGACCGCCGCGGTCGTGTGCGCCACGTCGCCCTCCAGCGACCGCATCGGGTTGGTGACCGTCGCGACCACGTGGCCGCGCTCCCGCAGCAGCGGCGCGACCGCGCTCCAGGTGGCCGGCGTGCCGCCGGCTCCGTGCACGAGCAGGATCTGCATGAGCGAGCTCATCCCTTCCGAGGCGCGGGTCGAGGACCAGGTAGAACAGGTCGACGGCCAGGTTGACCAGCGTGAACAGCAGCGCGATCGCGAGCGCGGCGCCTTGCACCACCGGGTAGTCGCGCTGGTTGACCGCGGACACGAGAAGGCTCCCGACCCCCGGGTAGGAGAAGACCGACTCCGTGATCACGGCGCCCCCGAGCAGCGAGCCGAACTGCAGGCCCAGCACCGTGACGATGGGCAGCCCGGAGTTGCGCAGCACGTGCCGGCGCAGGATCCCGCCCTCGGACAGGCCCTTCATCCGCGCGGTGCGGACGAAGTCGTCGCCCAGGACGTCCAGGACCGAGGCACGCACGATCCGGGTGACGTACCCGGTCATCGACAGCGCGAGCGTGGTCGCCGGCAACGCGAGGTGCTGCAGCCACGGGCCGACGAGGTCGGGGCGGTTCTGCAGCACGGCGTCGAGCAGCACGAAGTTGGTGGTCGGCACGTAGTCCAGCGACCCGGGCAGCCTGCCCAGCACGGGGAACCACCCGAGCCAGACGCCGAACACGACGATGGACAGCACCCCGAGGGCGAACCAGGGAAGCGAGAAGCTGACCGTGCCGACGGCCCGGACCGCGGTGTCGACCCAGGTCCCCCTGCGGACGGCGGCGAGCAGGCCGGAGGCGCCGCCGAGCAGCACCGCCACGAGCATCGCGGCGACGGTCAGCTCGATCGTCGCCGGCAGGGCCGCGGCGAGCAGCCCGAGCACGCTGTTGCCGCCGAAGAACGACGTGCCGAGGTCGAGCCGCACGATGTCGTGCAGGAACGCGGCGTACTGGACGTACCAGGGGGTGTCGAGCCCGAGCGCCGCGGCGATCCGCTGTTCGTTCTCGGCGATCTGCTCCGAGGTGAGCCCGCTCGACCCGCTCGCGGCCAGCGACGCGGCAGGCGCCCCGGGAACCGCACGCATCGCCAGGAAGACCAGCGTGGCCAGCGCGAACAGCACCACCGGCACCGCCGCCACCCGGCGCAGCACGAGCAGCGGCAGGCCACCGCCGCGCCGGCGGACCGGGGTGGCCGTGGGCGCGGCCTCCGTGGCCGAGGTGGTCACCCCGACGCCTTCGGGTCGAGCGCGTCCCGCAGGTCGTCGCCGAGGAAGTTGCAGGCCACGACGAACACGAGCGTGGCGAGCGCGGGCAGCACCACGAGCGCCGGCGCGACGTACACGAACTCCTGGCCGGCCTGGACCATGTACCCCCAGTCCGGCGTCGGCGGCTGGATGCCCAGCCCGAGGTAGGACATCCCGGCCGCGAACCCGGCGGCGACCGACAGCGTGATCAGCACCTGGACGAGCAGCGGCCCGGCGGCGTTGGGCAGGATCTCCCGCAGCACGATCCGCGGGCCGCGCGCACCGGCGATCCGCGCCGCGAGCACGTAGTCCCGCACCCGCTCCCGAGCGGCCAGCGCCCGCGCGAGCCGGGCGATCCCCGGCGCGAGCGCGACGCCGATCCCCACCACGAGGCTCCCCGCCCCGGCCCCGCCGGCGGCCACCACGAGGATGATCAGCAGCACGGACGGGAACGCCAGCCCGAGGTCGGTCACGCGCATGAGGACCTGCTCGGTGCGCCCGCCCGCGTAGCCGGCGCCGAGGCCGACGGCCGCGCCGACGACGGTGGCCACGGCCGTCGCCAGCAGCGCGACGGTCAGCAGCGGCGCGCGCCGTGCACGAGGCGGACGAGCTGGTCGCGGCCGAGGTCGTCGGTACCGAGCAGATGGCCGGGCGAGCCGACCGCGAGCAACGCGTCCGGGCTCTGGCGGAGCGGGTCCCCCGGGACGGCCAGCGGCCCGACCGACGCGACGAGCAGGTAGGCCAGCACGACGACCCAGGAGACCGCCGCGACGGGCGACCGCCCGACGCGCCGCGCGGAGAACGCCGCGGCCACGCGCCGGAGCCGAGACTGCACGTGGGCCGTCACGCCCCGGCCACCTGTGCCTCCTCCGCGAAGCAGCGGTGGTTGGCGAGCGCGGCGACGTTCACCCCGGTCACCCCGGCGCCGCCGGCCACGAGGTTGGTGGAGTACGCGAGCACCGACATCACCATGTACTCCTGCGCCCAGCGGCGCTGGATCGCGCTGTAGGCGGCGGTCCGCTCGGCACCGATCGGCAGGTTGCGCGCCGCCACGGTGTCCGCGGTGAACCGGTCGCTGCCGGGGAGCGTGTCGAGGCCGGTCGCGGAGTGCCCGTAGACCCCGGTCGGCACCGCCATCGCGCCGACCATGTTGTCCGGGTCGGGCACGTAGGAGTTGCGTTCCCAGATCATCAGCTCGTGGAACGGGTCGGCCGTGTCGCGGATGCGGGTGAAGTAGGCGGCCGGGTCCACCGACTCGCTGACGACGACGAGCCCGACGTCGGTCAGGTTCTGCGCCACGAGCTGCGCCGCCCGGGGATGCCAGGTGTCGCTCGCCGCCATCAGCCGCACCTCGCGGCCCACCGCACCGACCGACTCGAGCAGCCTGCGCGCCTCGACCGGGTCGTAACGGCTCAGGTCGGCGAGCCCGGGGTCGTGTCCCGGCTGCGAGGGCGGCACGACGTACCCGACGGGGAGCGACCCGACCCCGAAGAACGCCTGCGCGAGCAGCGTCTCCCGGTCGATCGCCAGGTTGATCGCCTGCCGCACCTCCAGCTCCGCGAGGGCGGGGCGGCGCGCGTCCATCAGCATGATCGCGTCGAAGCCGTGGGGTGTGTCGTAGACGGTGACGGCGTCGTTCGCGCGCAGCTGCCCGACCGCCGAGTAGGGCGTGAACTGCGTGATGGACAGGTCACCGGACAGCAGGGAGCTGATGATCGTCGAGGAGTCCTGCACCTGCTGCATGACCAGCCGGTCGATCGCGGGACGGCCGAGCCGGTAGCCGTCGAAGGCCTCCAGCGTCGCGGACTGGCCCGACGTGGCCGACACGAAGCGGAAGGGGCCGGTGCCGACGAGGTGGCGGCCGATGTCGGGGCCGTGGCGGTCCAGCGCGGCCTTGGAGATGATCCGGCCGCCGATGTCGGAGAGCCGGGCGAGCGTCGTGCCGTTCGGCGCCGACAGCACCAGCCGGACGGTGCGCGGGTCGGGGGCTTCGAGCGCCGCGACACCGCGTCCGAGGCTCTCCAGCGGCGGGGAGGACCCGGGGCCCGTGTCGGGTCGTCCGGGTCGAACTGCCGGGCGAGGCTCGCGACTACGTCGGCCGAGGTCAGCGTCGTGCCGTCGTGGAAGACCACGCCCTCGCGGAGCGTGAACGTGTAGGTCAGCCCGTCGGGCGAGACGTCCCAGCTCTCGGCGAGGTCGGGCTGCGGTTCGGTGTCCTCGAAGGAGATGAAGGTGAGGCCGCGGCAGACGGCGTCGACCACCATCCAGTCACCGAGTGACGTGAAGAACGCGGGGTCGAAGACAGCACTCGTGGCGTCCACGCCCATCGTCAGGGTCCCGCCGCGCGTCCCGCCGGGACCGGTGGACCCGCCGTCGGGGGAGGCGATCCCGCACGCCGCGAGCAGACCGCTGATGCCCACGCCGGCGCCAGCATGCCCGCGCCGCGCAGCACCGCCCGCCGCGACAGCTGCGCCGCGGCGTACGGGTTCGAAGGCCGTGCCATCGGAGCTCCTCGGATCTCAGGGTTCGATGAATGGATCCAATTTCTCTAACACACCATCCAAGATGATCCTGATTGGATCTTATTACCGCAACATGTCACACGTGCGAACGTCCGGTCATGCGAGCGCCGCGACCAGCGCGTGCAGGTCGTCGGCGTCGTTGTAGACGTGCATGGACGCCCGGACGACCGCCGGCACGCCGCGCCGGCCCAGGTCCCACCGGCCGTGCGCGGCGGGCACCGCGACGACGTGCACGCCCGCGGCGCGCAGCCGGGCGACGGTCTGTGCGGCGGGCTCGCCGTCGCGGACGAACGTGACGATCCCGCCGCCGGCCGCGGCCGGGTCCGCGACCCGCACACCGGGGCACGCGGCCAGTGCCGTGCGCAGCTCGCGTCCCAGGGCGCCGACGTGCCGGGCCACCGTGTCGACACCGGTCGCGAGCAGCTCGTCCAGCGCCGTCGTGAGGCCGAGCCGCAGCGCGTGCGAGGTCTCCCACGTCTCGAACCGCCGGGCCCGCGCCGCGGGCACGAACTCCGCGTCGCCCGTCCACTCGGCGCCGCGGACGTCCGGGGCGGCGGCCCGCAGCCGGCGCCGAACTCCGGGTCGACCCAGAGCAGGCCCGTGCCGCGCGGCGCGCGCAGGAACTTGCGGCCGGTGCCGACCAGGAGCCGGCACCCGATGGCGCCGACGTCGGTGGGGAGCTGGCCGAGCGACTGCGTGGCGTCGAGCAGGAACGGCACCCCCGCGTCCCGGGCCAGTGCCCCGATGGCCGCGACCGGCTCGACGAGCCCGGACGAGGTCGGCACGTGCGCCGCGGTGAGCAGGGCCGCAGGCCGGCGCAGGCTCGCCTCCAGCGCGTCGAGGTCGACGGCGCCCGACGCGTCGGTGCCGATCACCTCGACGGCGATGCCGCGGGAGCGGCGGAGCTCCAGCAGGTGCAGCGCGGAGCTGACGTAGCTCGACGAGGTGGCGACGACCCGGTCGCCGGCCCGCAGGTGCAGCGCGTCGACCGCCCGCTGCCACGACACCGTCGCGCTCTCGGTGAGGGCGATGTCGGGGGCCTCTCCCCCGAGCAGGCGCGCCACGAGGCCGTAGGCCCGCTCGACCTGCGGACGGGCGAGCGCTGCCGCCTCGTAGCCGCCCACCCGGCTCTCCAGCCGCAGGTGCGTGACGACCGCGTCGAGCACCGCCGCGCTGGGCAGCGCCGCCCCGGCCGCGTTGAGGTGGCGGCCGTGGGCGGTCCCCGGTGTCGCGCGGCGCGCGGCCGCGACGAGCCCCGCGCCGGTCTCCGTCGTGCTCACGGCCGGGCCGCCGATCGCCTGTTCACAGCGCCCACCTCACAGGGCGACGACCACGCTCTTGAGCTCGGTGAACCCGAGCAGCGCCTCGTCGCCCAGGTCGCGCCCCAGCCCCGAGTCGCGCACGCCGCCGAACGGGAGCGCCGGGTCGAACACGTTGTAGGTGTTCACCCACACCGTGCCCACGTGCAGCGCGGCCGCCATCCGGTGGGCCCGGGCCACGTCGCGCGTCCAGACGCCCGCGGCGAGCCCGTAGGCGCTGTCGTCGGCGATGGCCACCGCCTCGGCCTCGTCCTCGAACGGGATGACGCCGACGACGGGCCCGAAGATCTCCTCCCGCGCGATCCGCATGTCGTTGCGGACCCCGGTGAAGAGCGTGGGCTCGACGAAGAAGCCCGGCCGGTCCGGCACGCCGCCACCGGCCGCCAGCACGGCGCCCTCGGCCACGCCCAGCTCGATGTAGCCGAGCACGCGTTCGCGCTGCTCCTGCGACACGAGCGGGCCGACCGTGACGCGCCGTCGAGCCCGTTGCCGACGGGCACCGCCGCGACGGCGGCGGCGAGCCGGTCGTGCATCTCCGCGAGCACCGCCCGCTGCACGAGCAGCCTGCTCCCGGCCGTGCACATCTGGCCCGAGTGCCCGAAGGACGCGCGCATCGCCGTGGTGACGGCGGCGTCGAGGTCGGCGTCGGCGAAGACGATGTTGGCGCTCTTCCCGCCCAGCTCCAGGGTGAGCCGCGCCAGCGGCCCGGCGGCGGCCGCCATGACCTGCCGGCCCACCTCCGTGGAACCGGTGAACGAGATCTTGGCGACGCCCGGGTGGGCCACCAGCGCGGCGCCGACCTCGCCGTCCCCGGTGAGGACGTTCAGCACCCCGGCGGGCAGGCCCGCCTCCGCGCAGAGGGCCGCGAGCCGCAGCGTCGTCAGCGGGGTCTGCTCGGCGGGCTTGACGACAACCGCGCAGCCCGCGGCGAGCGCGGGGGCGAGCTTGAAGCAGGCGGTCATGATCGGGAAGTTCCAGGGCAGCACCAGCGCGGCCACGCCGACGGGCTCGCGCACCGTGTAGGCGTGGCACGGCGCGCCGGCGGCGTCGATCGGCACGACGGTGCCGGTCAGCCGGCCGGGTGCGCCGGCGAAGTGCCGGAACGCCCTGGCCCCCTGGGCGACGTCGGCCCGGGCCCGCTCGATCGGCTTGCCGTTGTCGCGGGTCTCCAGCACCGCGAGCTCCTCCGCGGCGGCCTCGATCAGGTCCGCGATCCGGGTGAGCACCCGCGTGCGCTCCAGCGGGGGCAGGCCGTGCCAGCGCCCGTCGGCGTGCGCCGCGGCGGCCGCCGTGACCGCCGCGTCGACGTCGGCGGGCCGGGCCTGGGCGACCCGGGTGAGGAGCGCCCCGGACGCCGGGTCGACCACGTCGATCAGCGGCCGGCCGGCCGGGGCGACCCATGTCCCGTCGACGAGGAAGGGTTCCTCGGGCCGCAGCGCGGCGACCTCGCCGTGGCGGCTTCCCGGGCCGGTGACCGTGGTCGTGCTCATTGCGGGGCGTGCCTTCCTGTCGGTCGTTGCGGCGGCGAGATGCGGCGGCCTCACAGGAGGCCGAGGTACTCGCGCTGTTCCCAGTCCGAGACGTGGGCGAGGTAGCGGGCGAACTCCGCGCGTTTGAGCGCCGTGATCCACGCGACCACGTCGCTCCCCCACGCCCGCTCGAAGACCGGGTCGGCGGCCAGCGCGTCGAGCGCCTCGCCCAGCGAGCGGGGCAGCGGCGCGGCCGGGGTGGAGTAGGGGGCGTCGAGCGGCTCTCCGGGGTCGACGGCGGCGGCGAGGCCGTCCAGCCCGGCGGCGACCTGCGCCGCGACGTAGAGGTAGGGGTTCGCGGCGGGCTCGCCCGCCCGGTTCTCCAGACGCGCACCCGCACCGTCGCGGGCCGGGACGACCCGGACCATCGCGCCCTTGTTGTCGATCCCCCAGCCGATGCGGTCGGGGGCGAGCGAGTGCGGCAGGTAGCGCTTGTAGCCGTTGACGGTCGGGGTGGAGAAGACCGCGCCGGCGCCGCGTGGGCCAGGAGCCCGCCGAGCCAGTGCCGGCCGCGGCGCGACAGCACCTCCGCCGGGCCGTCGGGGTCGAACACGGCACGGCCCGTCGTGTCCTGCAGCGACTGGTGCAGGTGCCATCCGGTGCTCGCCGACGCGCTGCCGGCCGGCCGTGCCATGAAGGTCGCGCGCAGTCCGGACCGGCGGCAGACCTGGCGGACGGCGGCCCGGGTGAGCACGACGTCGTCGGCGGCCCGGGCCGCGTCCCGGGCGGCCAGCGTGATCTCGAACTGGCTCGGCCCGAACTCCAGCTCCAGGGTCCGCACCGGGAGGTCGAGCGCCTGCAGCCCGCGGTGCAGGGCGCGGACCAGCTCGTCCTGGCCGTCGAGTGCTTCTTCGTGGAGGAGCTGCCGCCCGGGGTGAGCGGGGTCGGCGCGCCGTCCGGACCGGGCGGCCCGAACACGTGGAACTCCAGCTCCACCCCGACGGTCAGCGCGCAGCCCGGCCCGCGATGCGGGGCGAGCTGGCGGCGCAGCAGCCCGCGGGTGCAGAACGGCACCGGAGCGCCGTCGGGGAAGTGCACGTCGCAGAGGAGCCAGCCGGTGTCCGGCGACCAGGGCAGCACCCGGAAGGTCCGCGGGTCCGGTACCAGCACGACGTCCTGCGCGCCGGCCATGCCGGGCACCCCGCTCCCCCCGCCCGGGGCGAAGACCGGGAGCACCGAGCGGCCGGCGGTGTCCTTCAGCAGCAGCGACGACGGCACCGTGATGCCCGAGCGCAGCGCGGCCGGGAGGGCCTCCCGGGTCACGGTCTTGCCGTGGACGACGCCGTGCTGGTCGGCGAACCCGATCCGGACCCGTTCGACCCCCAGCTCGTCGACGACCCGGCGCACCTGCGCGCCCGCCGCGTGCGCGTCGTCGTCCCACAGGCCGTGGTCGGCGACGAACCCGGTCCGGTCGGCGGCGAGCAGCGGCCGCACCGCGGCGCCCCCGCCGGCCTCGGCGACCGGACGCTCGTCGACGCTACGCATCGCGCGTGCCCGCCCACGGCGAGCCGGCGCGCAGGTCGCGCTCGCGGTCCCGCCACGCGCGTTCCCAGCCGTCGGCCGGGGTCACGGTGTCCACGGCGGCGGGGCCGGTGAGCGCCCGGGCGGACGCGGCGTCGACGGGCCGGCCGGGAAGCGGGCGGCCCGCCTCGAAGGCCTCGATCGACCGCAGGAGCAGGCGCCGGTTCGCGGTGACGGCCCGGTCGGAGACGCCCAGCCGCTCGACCGTCCGGTCCTGGATGCGGCCCATGCTCTCGACGGCCCACTGGTCGTGGACGTTGATGTCCAGGCCCATGCCGGTGTAGGTCAGGTCGCGCTGCTCGGCGGCGTCGAAGCCCCAGTCGTTGCGGCGGTTGCGCAGCGGCCGGTAGTCGGGGAGCGAGACCTCGGCGAGCCGCTGGGCCAGCAGCAGGTCCTTGTCGGTCTCCGCCGCGAAGTCGTAGAGGATCATGTACCAGTAGTGGTTCTCGTCGTCGATCGGCACGTGCCACTGGCAGAAGGCCTTGCTGTTGCCGAAGGGCACGACGAACGCGTTGGGGAACACGAGGTTCGTGATCCGCACGTGGCGCACCGTGCCGGTGAGCTGCCGCAGCGCGTACACGCGCAGCCCGTGCTCGGCGTCCTCGACCTCGATGTCGGGCCGGTGGTCGTCGGCGACCAGCTGCGACAGCTTCTTGTCGGTGCCCTCGACCACCTCGCTGAACTGCTGGCCGTAGACCGAGCGGGGGTCCTCGCCGACGAACCGGTGCAGGAACGAGACGTGGCTCGGGTCGATCCCGCCCTCGACGCCCTGCAGCCAGTTGCACTCCCACAGGCCCTTGAACGCGAACGTGTAGGCGTCCGGCGCGACGAAGCAGTCGTAGCCGGGGAACGGCGGCGGGTCCCCCTCCCCGAGGTAGGCGAACACGATCCGTTGCGCTCCTGGCACGGGTAGCTGGGGATGCGGACCCGGGAGGCGAACGTGGAGTGCGCGGGCTCGGCGGGCTGTTCGAGGCAGCGGCCGTCCGGGCCGTAGAGCCAGCCGTGGTAGAGGCAGCGCAGCCCGCCGGCCTCCAGGCGGCCGAACGCGAGGTCGACCCCGCGGTGCGCGCAGTGGCGGCCCACGAGGCTCCACCCTCCCGCGCGGCGGAACAGCACGAGGTCCTCGCCGAGGAGGCGCACCGCCTTGACGGGCCGGTCCGCCGGGATCTCCGACACCAGCGCCGCCGGCTGCCAGTACGCCCGCATGAGCCGTCCCAGCGGCGTGCCCGGGCCGCTGCGGGTGACCAGCTCGTTGTCCGCGCGCTTCAGCATCCACCCACCTGCGCATCCCAAGTCGACGTAATTGGATCCACTGTATGGCAAGCAGGGTCCACACGCCAGGCGCGGTCGATCACATCCGCTCGTGCACCACCGCACCGCCGACAACCGTGCGTTCGACGGCGACGTCGCGCAGCTCGTCGTCGGGCGTCGCGACCGGATCCGCCGAGAGCTCGACCCAGTCGGCCAGCTTGCCCACCGCGAGCGAGCCCCGGACGGCCTCGGCGTAGCAGTAGGCCGCGGCGTTCGTCGTGTAGAGGGCGAGCGCCTCGGCCGGCGTGAGCGCGTGCTCGGTCCCCATCGGCTCGGCGAGCCCGTTCACCGTGCGCGTCCGGGCCTGCCACATCCCGAAGAGCGGCGGGATCGGGAAGTCGGGGCCGTCCGAGCCGCCCGCGACGGGCACGCCGTGGTCGATCCAGTCGCGCAGCGGGGCGAACCGCCGGGTGCCCGCCGCGCCGAACCGCTCCCGCATGATCGACCCGACCCGCCAGTGCAGCGCGGGCTGGGCCGAGAGCACGACCCCGAGCGCTCGCGGTGGCGATGTCCTCCGGGTCCGGCCACATGTACGCGTGCATCAGGGAGAACCGCAGGTCACGGACCCGTTCCGGGCGGCGGCTCCGGGCGAACGCGTCGAGCGCGAACGCGACGGCCCCGGGCCCGACGGTGTGGACGGCCAGCGACCAGCCGTGGTCGACGCAGTGGTCCACGAGCGCGCGGAAGAACTCCGGCGGGCAGACCTGCGTGCCGAAGTAGCCCTCGCGCCCGGGCCACGGGTCCTTCGTCATCGCCGTGCCGAAGCTGCCGGTCCCGTCGAGGTAGACCTTGACCGGGCCGACCTTGAGGCGCTCGTCGCCCGCGCCGGTGGGGCCGCCCAGCTCGGCGAGGCCGGCGAGGAAGTCCGCCACCGGGCCGTCGGTCCCGGCCAGCGGCATCGCCATCGTGCGCAGGGTGAGCCGGCCCTCGGCGTGGACCTGCCGGTAGGCGGCTAGCTGCTCGGGCGTCACGCCCGGGTCGGCCGCGCCGACGATGCCCAACCCGTGCAGCTGCCGCTGCGCCTGGACGATCGCCGTCCGCACGTCGGCGGCGGTGGGCGGGGGCACGTGGGCGAACACGAGGTCGGCGGCCGGGCGCTCGACGAGGACGCCGGTGGGCTCCCCGTCGGCGTCGCGCTCGACGGTGCCGCCGGCCGGGTCGGGCGTCCCCCGCCCGACGCCCGCACGCCGCAGGGCCTCGGTGTTCACGATCGCGTCGTGCGTCCGCCGGTCGAGGTAGACGGGCCGGCCCCGGCTGACCCGGTCGAGGTCGTGGCGATCCGGCAGCCGGCGTTCGCGCAGGTCCTCGACCTGGAAGTGCGCCGACGCGACCACCCACCCGGCGCCGGGATGGTCCCCGACCCACGCGGCGACCGCGTCGAGGACCTCGTCGATGCCGGTGACGGCGCCGATGACCAGCCGGGCGTGCTCCCGGCCGACCTCGATCACGTGGAGGTGCGAGTCGATGAGACCCGGGACCGCGACGCCGGCCACGTCTGGACGGGCCAGGCCACCGGCCTCGTCACAGACGTCCGCCCAGTCGCCGACGGCGGCGATCACCCCGTCGCGCACGAGGACGGCGTCGGCGAAGGGCCGGGCGGGGTCGAGCGTGCGGAAGCGACCGCGCGCCACCAGGGCCGTCGGCGCACCCGGTTCACCCGGTCCGTCCACGTGGCTCATGTCGCTCCTTCCGGGTCACGGGCTACGCTTCCCCGCGAGATGTGGATACATTGCAGTGATCTCAGTATCCAATCCTGCCATGAGAGGACTCGCCAGTGACAGCGCGCGAGGGAACCGTCGGTGCCTGGTCGGACCCGCTCACGGCCGCGGAGATCGCCGAGGTCGTCGGGGTCGTGCGGGCGGACCCGCGCTGCGGTGCGGCACCCCGGTTCTGGGGGATCGCCCTGGACGAGCCGCGGGCGCGCGCCTTCGCCACCGCGAGCGGACGGCCCGTCCGGCTGGTCGTCATGAACCCGGCCGCGCGGGCGGCGTGGGAGGTGTCCGCGCGGACCCCCGGGACGACGGGCCCGGCCGTCGTCACCGGCTGGCGGGAGATCGACTCGCGGCGCCCGGGCATCTCCAGCGACGAGGCCCGGGCGGTCGCGCAGGCGTGCCGCGAGGACGAGCGCCTGCGCGCCGCGCTCGCCCGCCGCGGCATCGACGACCCGTCGCTGGTGTGGATCGACCCCGAGTCGATCACCGGATTCGAGCCCGAGCGGTTCGCCGGCCGCCGGCTCGCGTGGGGCACGGTCTGGCACCGGGAGAAGGAGGACGACAACGGGTACGCGCGGCCGGTGGCCGGCCTCGTCCCGGTCATCGACCTCGAGGCCCTCGCGATCGTCGACCTGGAGGACCACGGCGTGCAGCCCGTCCCCCCGGAACCCGGCCACTACCGCGCGGGCTCCTGGGGCCCGGAGCGCGCGGTGGCCCGGCTCGACGTCGTGCAGCCCGACGGCCCGGGCTTCCAGGTCGACGGCTACACCGTGACCTGGCAGAACTGGTCGTTCCGCATCGGCTTCACGCACCGCGAGGGGCTCGTGCTGCACGACGTCCGCTACCGCGACGGGGACGTCGACCGCCCGATCGTGAAACGGGCCGCGGTGAGCGAGATGTACGTCCCGTACCTGGACGGCGACCCGACCGCGTACCGCAAGAACTTCTTCGACTGGGGCGAGTACGGGGCGGGCCCGCTGACCGCCTCTCTCGCACTCGGGTGCGACTGCCTCGGCGAGATCCGGTACCTCGACACCGCCTTCCTCGACGGGCACGGCCGGGCGCGCACCATCGAGAACGCCGTCTGCCTCCACGAGGAGGACCACTCCGTCCTGTGGAAGCACGTCAACACCCGCACCGGCGAGGCGGACGTGCAGCGGTCCCGGCGGCTGGTCGTGTCGTCCTTCGCGACGGTCTCCAACTACGACTACGGCTTCTACTGGCACCTCTACCAGGACGGCGCCGTGGAGCTGGAGATCAAGCTCACCGGGATCATGTCGGTCTGCGGCACCGGCCCCGACGCCGCGCCGCGCAACGGACGCGTGGTCGCGCCGCACGTGCAGGCGCCGAACCACCAGCACTACTTCGGCCTGCGGCTCGACATGGGGGTGGACGGCCCCCGCAACCGCCTGTACGAGGTCCACGCGGAGGTCGAGCCCGACCCGGCCCTCAACCCGTACGGGAACGCCTGCCGGACCGTCCGCACGCCGATCGTCAGCGAGTCGGCGGCGGCCCGGAAGGTCGACCCGCGCCGCGCCGTGCACTGGCTCGTCGAGAGCACCGACCGGGTGAACCGGTTCGGCGACCCCACGGCGTACCGCGTGTCCGTCACCGACACCGCCACGCTGTACGCCCTCCCCGGCAGCGTCGTCGAGCGCAAGGCCCCGTTCGTCTCGCGGCAGCTGTGGGCCACCCGCAGCGACCCGGAGGAGCGGTTCATCGCCGGCGAGTACCCGAACCAGGGCCCCCTCGGCGAGGACGGCGTCCACGTCTGGCAGCGCGCCGACCGCTCGCTCGACCCGGCCGAGCTGGTGCTCTGGCCCGTGGTCGGGGTGCACCACATGCCGCGGCCGGAGGAGTGGCCGATCATGCCCGTCCACCGCATCGGCATGCGCATCGAGCCGGACGGCTTCTTCGACCGCAACCCCGCACTCGACCTGCCCGCACCGGTCCCGGCTCACTGCGCCGCGGATCACTGCGCCCCGGACGACCGGTGCCACTGAGACCGGTGCTCGACGACGGGAGCCGTCCATGCTGAGCCCGACCGACGACCTCTGCCTCCGGCCGGCGCGCGCGCTCGCCGCCGCCATCGCGGAGGGCACCCTCTCCGCCGAGGCGGTGATGCGGGCGCACCTCGACCGCATCGAGGCGCTGAACCCCCGGCTGCGCGCGATGGCCGCACGGCTCCCCGACGGCGCGGCGCTCGCCGCCGCCCGGGCCGCGGACCGCGCCGTGGCCGCCGGGGCCCCGCTCGGCCCGCTGCACGGCCTGCCGGTCGCGGTCATGGACGTGGTGGACGTCGAGGGCCTGCCGACCGGGCACGGCAGCCGGCGCACGCGGGCGACGGGCCCGCGCCCCGCGACGGCGTGCTGCCGGGGAAGCTGCGCGCCGCCGGGGCGATCATCGTCGGGAAGACGACCACGTCCGAGCACGGGATCGGGGCCCTGACCTCGAACGAGATCGACGGCACCGCGGCCAACCCGTGGGACCCCACCCGGCACGCGGGCGGCAGCGCCGGCGGGTCGGCGGCCGCGGTGGCGGCCGGGATGGTCGCACTGGCCGACGGCTTCGACAGCGCCGGCAACGTCCGGTTCTCCGCGGCGATGTGCGGCGTCGTCGGGCTGCGCCCGACCCCGGGCACCGTGCCCAGCGCGCGGCCGGGCAACGCCTGGAACCCGCTGGGCGTGCTCGGGCCGATCGCGCGGACGGTCGCCGACGCGGGGCTGGCGCTGTCCGGGACCGCCGGGCTCGACGACCGGTGGCCGCTGTCCTGGGTGACCGACCCGTCGGGGTTCGGCGCGCTGGCCGCCCCCCGCGCCGCGGAGCTGACACTCGCCTGGAGCGACGACTGCGGCGGGGTGCCCGTCGACCCCGAGATCCGGGCCGTGCACGCCGCGACCCGGAAGACCCTGGAGGCGGCCGGGGTGCGCATCGTCGACGCCGAGCCGGACTTCACGGGCGCCGACGACGCGTGGGAGGCCATCGAGATGTTCGAGGCGTTCTCGACGGGCCGGCACGACGCCGCCGTGCACGGGACGAACTTCGGGCCGCACTTCCTCGCCAACAACGCCCACGGCGCCGCCCTCAGCCCGGCCCGGCTCGCCGACGCCCACGACCGCCGGACCGTACTGTTCCGCGACACCGCACGGCTGCTGGCCGGGTTCGACGCACTGGTGGCGCCCGCGACGCCGATCCCGCCCCCGGAGACGTCCGTCGCCGAGGTGCGCGAGGTCGACGGGCACCGCTACGGCACCTACTACGGGTGGCAGGCGCTCGCCACCCGGCTCTCGCTGACCGCCCACCCGGTGCTGGTGCTGCCCTGCGGGAGGACCCCAGCCGGGCTTCCCGTCGGGGTGCAGGTCGTCGGGCGCCACCGCGGCGACCGCCGCCTGCTGGAGGTGGGAGCGGCGTTGGAGGCCGTGCTCCCGGCGATCGGGCGCCCGGGTGAGGTCGTCCGGACCGGGCGCCGGCCCGCGGCTGGTCGTCGCCGACGCCGTCGTCCTCACGATGGAGGACGGCGATCCGGAGCCGTTCACGGGCTACGTGATCGCGGACGGCGGGTCCGTCGTCGACGTCGGCCGCGGCGCGCCTCCCGGCGTCCGCGCGTCCGACCAGGTCGTCGACGCCGCCGGGCGCATCGTGATGCCGGGCTTCGTGTCGGCCCACAGCCACCTGTGGCAGAGCGGGTTCGCGGGTCTGGCCGCGGACGCGAACGTCGACGCGTGGTCGGAGCGGCTCTACGCCCACGCGCGCGAGTCGCTCGACGCCGCCGCCTTCGCCGCCCTGACTGCGGCCGGTGCCCGCAACCACCTCGACGGCGGCATCACCACGGCGTTCAACTTCACGCTCAGCCCGGGCGGCGACCCCGCGATCGACCGGTGCCAGGCGGAGGCGGCGCTGACCGCCGGGATCCGGGTCGTCCACGGGTTCTCGGTCGGCCGCTTCGCCGACGGGTACGGCCTCCCCGAGGCGACGAGCCGCCTGCGCGACTTCCTCGCGTGGACCCGCGGCCCCGGAGCGCGGTTCGGCGACCGCCTGCTCGGCACGGCGCTCGCCGGGGTCGGCGTCTACTGGGACGACGAGGGCGTGCAGGCCGCGGCGGACGCCGCCCTGATGCGGACGTTCGGCCTCCGCAACCAGCTCCACCTGCTGGAGTCCCCGGCGACGGCGGAGGTGGAGAACGCCCGGTTCGCCTGGCTGCAGGACAGCGGGACCGTCCGGCCCGCCCTCACGGTGGCGCACTTCGTGCACCCGTCCCCGCAGGTCGCCGCGGACTGCGTCGCCGCGGGAGTGGCGATGACCTGGAACCCGATGTCCAACGGGCGGCTCGGCTCCGGGACGCCGCCGGTGCCGCAGCTGCTCGCCGCCGGGATGCGGATCGGGATGGGCGTCGACGGCGAGGCCAGCTCCGACCGGACCGACCCGTTCGAGAACATGCGCAGCGGGCTCTACCAGGTCCGCGCCCGCGAGCAGCGCGCCGCGGCGCTCGCCCCGCGCACCGTCCTGCGGATGCACACGCTCGGCGCGGCGGAGGTCATCGGCGTGGCGGACCGCGTCGGCAGCATCGCGGTGGGCAAGAAGGCGGACCTGCTCCTGCTGCGCCGCCGGCCGTCCCGCCTCGACCGCGAGGACCTCGCCGCCGCGATCGTGCTCGGCTACGGCGTCACCGACATCGACGTGGTCCTCGTCGCCGGCCGCCCCGTCGCCGGGCCGCGGGCGCCGTCGCCGTAACGGCCCCGAAACGCAGCGGCAACTCGTCGGGATCCAATAGATGGTGCTATGGATCCCATCCGAGGATGGGAGTCGACCGTGCGAGACGACATCGCGAGACCGCGGTGACCGACCAGCTGACGCTCCGGCGGTCCGCCGCACGACCCGCGCCGAGGGCGCGCCCGAGGCCCGCGCCGTCCGCGGAACGGGTGGTGCTGCTCGCCGCTCCCCTGCTCTTCCTGGCGCTCATGCTCGCGGCTCCGCTCGCGGAGCTGCTCGGCCGCAGCCTCGCCGACGGCGGCGCGGCGCTGCGCACCGCGCTCGGCAGCGCGGTCTTCCTCGACGCGGTGTGGCGGACGCTGTGGCTGGCGCTGGTCGCCACCCTCGTCACGGTCGGCCTGGGCACGGTCTACGCGCTGGCGGTCGCGGTCGGCCCGGCCTGGGTGCGGGCGTTCCTCGTCGCCGGCCTGCTGGTCTCCCTGTGGACGTCCGTCATGGTGCGCACGTTCGGCTGGATGCTCCTGGAGCTGCCCACGGGGGCGCTCTACTGGCTGCTCCACAACCTGGGACTGGCCGACGCGCCGCTGCAGGTCTTCCAGACGACCGCGGCGATGTACCCGGCCATGGTCGCGGTCATGCTCCCGTTCGCGGTGCTCGCCGTCCTCGGCCCGGTCACCGCGATCGACCGGGACCTGCTCGCCGCGGCGGCGGTGTCGGGCGCCGGCCCGCTGCTGACGTTCCGGACCGTGGTGCTCCCGTCCCTGCGCGGGGCCATGATCAGCGGCGGCGTGCTGGTGTTCGTGATGAGCCTGGGGTTCTACGTCACCCCGCTGCTGCTCGGCGGCCCGTCCAACCTCACGGTCTCCGGCCTCATCAACGCGCAGCTGCGCACCGCCAACCGGATCGACGTCGGCGCCGCCATGAGCGTGCTGCTCATCGCCGGCACCGTGGGCGCGTACCTGATCGCCGACCGGCTCTTCCGGGTGAGCGAGAGGTGGGGCGGCCGGTGAACCCGCCCCTGCGCCGGGCCCTCGGCCACTGGCGGGCCCCGGTCTGCGTGCTGGCCGCGGCCGCCGCGCTGCTGTTCTACGTGCCGTTCCTGGTGGTCGTCGCCACGTCCTGGACAGGTGGGGAGTTCGTCCTGTTCCCGCCGCAGGGCTTCTCGCTCCGCTGGTACGCGAGCGTGCTCGGCGACCCCGAATGGGCGCAGGCGTTCCGGACCTCGCTGTGGACGTCCGCCGTCGCGACGGCCGTCGCCGTCGTGATCGGCACGCTGGGCGCGCTCGCGCTGAGCCGGCTGCGCAGCCGGACGGGCCGCCGGCTGCTGCGCACCCTGTTCATCGTGCCGATCGCGATCCCGCCGGTCGCCTACGGCGCCGGGCTCTACCTCGTCAACATCGGCTCCGAGCCGCTCTACGGGACGTTCGTGCTGTTCGTGCTGGGCGAGGCGGTGCTCGGCGCGCCGTACGTGTTCGTGCTCGTCGCGAACCGCCTGGAGCAGACCGACCCGACGCTGCACCCGGCCGCGGCGACCCTCGGCGCCTCCTGGCCGATGATCCTCTGGCGCGTCGACCTCCCCCTCGTGCTGCCCAGCGTCCTGCGCGGCACGCTCTTCGCCTTCGTCGTGATCTTCGACGAGGTCGTGCTGAGCGTGTTCCTCGTGCCGGTCGGCGGCCGGACGCTGCCGCTGCAGATGCTCGGCGCCTCGCAGGAGGCCTTCTCGCCGCAGCTCACGGCGGCCTCGACCCTCGTCTCGGTCGTCGCCGTCGCCGCGCTCGCCCTGTTCGGTCTCGCCGCCCGCATCCGGAAGGACCCGCCATGACCGTCGGACTCACCGTCGACGACGTCCGCGTCACGCTCGGCGACAACGAGGTGCTGAAGGGGGTCACGCTCCATGCGGAGCCCGGCGAGTTCGTGACGCTCCTCGGCGCGAGCGGGAGCGGGAAGTCCACGCTGCTCAACGTCGTCGCGGGCCTCCAGGACGTGGACCGGGGAGCGGTGCTGTTCGACGGCGTGGACGTCACGCGCCGGGCCCCGCGCCACCGGAAGGTGGGCGTCGTGTTCCAGTCCTACGCCCTGTTCCCGCACCTGACGGTGGCCGAGAACATCGCGTTCCCGCTGCACGCCGCGCGCCGGCCCCGCGCCGAGCGCGCCGCGACCGCGCAGCGCATGCTCGACCTGGTCCAGCTGGCGGGGTTCGCCGACCGGAAGCCGGAGTCCCTGAGCGGCGGGCAGCGGCAACGGGTCGCGCTCGCCCGGGCGCTGGCGGCCGACCCCGCCGTCCTCCTCCTGGACGAGCCGCTGGCCGCCCTGGACAAGCAGCTGCGCGAGCAGATGCAGGTGGAGATCACGCGCATCCAGCGGCACGTCGGGACCACCACCGTCGCGGTCACCCACGACCAGGTCGAGGCCCTCACCATGTCCGACCGCGTCGCGATCATGCACGACGGGCGGCTCGTCCAGTGCGCCACACCCGAGGAGCTGTACCGGCGCCCCGCGGACGAGTACGTCGCCCGGTTCCTCGGGGAGGCGAACCTCGTCGAGGCGCACGGCCCGGACGGGCGTTCGCCGGTCGTCACCGGGACGGCCGTGGTGCGGCCGGAGGACCTGCAGCTGGTGGACGCCGACACCCCGGCGGGGCGCTGGGTCTTCGAGGGCCCCGTGCAGCTCGTCAGCTTCCAGGGCAGCCGCTACCGCCTGGAGCTGCTCGCCGGGCACGCCGGGACGATCCTCTGCTCGCTGCCGCCGCACACCGACGTCGGCGCGCTCTCGCCGGGCGTGCACGCCCGCGTCGCGTGCCTCGACCCGGGGCTCGTCCACGTCATCGACCACCGCCGCCCCGCGCTCGACCACGTGCCCGAGGTCGTCGCCTGATGCGGGCACCCCCTCGCCGTTAACTTCGCATCACATGACTTGCCGATCGGATCCTGTCAGTGCTGAGATGGATCCAATCTTCCCGATCGCGTAGACATGGAGGTCCATCGTGGCCACTGAACTCGGACGGCGTCCCCGCCGGCGGCGTCAGGTCCTGGCGACCGCCGCGGTCCTCGCGATGTCGGTGCTGGGGACCACGGCGTGCGGCGCGGCCGCCGACCAGCCCGCGGGCACCGGGCCCGCCGCCGGTGGCCAGGTGGTGTGGGCCGACTACGGCGGCCCCACGAACAAGTCGCGCCAGACGGCGTTCTTCGACGGCTTCGCGGCCGAGAGCGGCGTCGCGGTCAACTCCGTCACGCTCGACTTCACCGCCGCGGACACGCAGCTGAAGGGCGGTGCCGGCGGCTACGACGCCGTGCAGCAGGGCGTCGCCGACATGGCGGCCTACCTGCCGGGCCTCGCCGTGCTGGACGCCGACGTCCCGCGCGACACCACGCTCCCGGCGCAGCTGCGGGACTACGGCTTCGCCTCGTTCGTCACCGGCTACGCGATCGGCTACCCGACGGCGACGTTCCCGCAGGGCCCGCAGTCGTGGGCGGACTTCTGGGACGTCGCGCGGTTCCCCGGCAAGCGCGCGTGGCCGGGCAGCCCGACGAGCTTCTACAACACCTGCGAGGCGGCGCAGATGGCCGCCGGGAAGTCGCCCGCGCAGCTGTACCCGCTCGACCTCGACCTGTGCACCCGGATGTTCGACCAGCTCCGCCCGGACATGGTCTTCTACCAGTCCTACCCCGAGGTCCAGCAGCTGCTCGCGTCCGGCACCGCGGCCATGGCCTTCGCCCCGACGGGCCAGTACTACGGGCTGAAGAACGCCGGCCAGGACATCACGATCGTCTGGACCGACGCCATCGTCAGCAGGTCCGCCTTCGTCGTGCCCGCCAACGCGCCGAACAAGGCGAACGTCATGGCGCTGGCGAAGGCCTTCGCCGACCCCCGCAAGCAGGCGCAGTTCGCCCAGCTCACCGGGTACGGCCCCGCGAACCCGGAGGCCTTCGCCCACCTCGAGCCGGAGGCCGCCGCCAACATCGTCAACGCCCCCGAGCACACCCGCCTGGTCGAGGAGGACTACGCGTACTACGCGAGCAACGGCGGCGCGCTCCTCGACTGGTACACGACGTGGCTCGGCGCGAGCTGAGGAAGGACGGATGGACGAGATGACGACCCCGGCGCAGGACGCCCGCACGCCCCGCATCGGGCTGCTGTACCAGATGTGGGAGCTCCCGTCGGTCACCACGTCCGACGTGGTCGACCGCTGCACGGAGGAGTTCGCCCTCGCCGCCGACCTGGGCTACTCCTCCGTCTGGATCGGCGAGCACCACTTCGTCCGCCCGACGCGGGCCTTCGCCGGCCGGGTCCCGGCGCCGGAGGTCTTCATCGCGCACGTGGCCGCCCGCGTCCCGGGGATCACGTTCGGCACCGGCGTCAAGATCCTCACCGAGAGCAGCGCCGTGCGCGCCGCGGAGGAGATGTCGCTGCTGGACCTGCTGTGCCACGGGCGGGTCGAGTTCGGCGTGGGCCAGGGCGCCACCGGCGGCAAGGGCGAGGAGGAGCGCGCCCGCCGCCAGCAGGTCTACCGCGACCGCCTCGACGACATCCTGCGGCTGGTCGCCGCGGACACGTCGACCGGCCTGCCGGTGCTCAACGTGGGCCCGCGCCCGCAGCTCGCCGAACGGATCTGGGCGGCGTGCCGCGACGACGCCTCGGTGGAGCACGCGGCGCAGCACGGCCTGAACTACGTGGTCGGGCAGGCCGAGAACCCGCACAGCCAGGCGAAGCTGGTGCGCCGGTACCGGGAGGCCGGCGGCACGGGCCGCGTCCGCGGGGTCCGCGCGGTCCACGTCGCGGAGAGCCGGGAGACCGCCCTCGCCGGCTTCCTCGACGCGTTCGAGGTGTACGAGTCGCCCGAGGGGATCAGCGGTCACCACGGCGACCGCTACACCCGGGACGCCGTCGCCGCCGGGTTCCTGCCGGCGCGCCCGACCACCCTCGACGGCCGGCTGCACCAGGCCAACATCGTGCTCGGCACCCCGGACGACGTGGCCAAACAGCTCCTCGAGTACGTGGAGGTGACCGGCGTGGACGAGCTGGACCTGCTCGTCCAGTTCGCGGGGCTGGACGCCGGGCGGACCCGCCGCACGTTGGAGCTGTTCGCCGCCGAGGTCCGTCCGCGGCTCGGGAGCCTGGCCGGCCGTGGCTGATCCCCGCCCGGGCGGCCCGCGGCGCCTCGACGTGTGGTTCGACCCGGCCTGCCCGTTCTCCTGGGTCACCGCGCAGTGGGCCGCCGAGGCCGGGCGGGTGCGCGACGTGGCCGTCGGCTTCCACGTCATGAGCCTGTCCGTGCTCAACGAGCACCGCGACGACCTCTCGCCCGGCTACCGGGCCCACCTCGACCGGCAGTGGGCGCCGGTGCGGGTCGCGGTGGCCGCGGCGCAGCAGGCGGGCCCGGAGGTACTGCGCCCGCTCTGCTTCGCGATGGCCCGCCGGATCCACCACGAGCAGAACGCCGACTACGGCGTGGTCGTGAAGGAGGCGCTGAGCGAGACCGGCCTGCCCGCCGGGCTCGCCGCCGCCGCGGACTCCACCGAGTTCGACGAGACTGTGCGGGTGAGCCACCGTGCGGGCGTCGCGGGTGCCGGCGAGCCGATCGGGTCGCCGGTGGTGCACGTCGACGGCGCCGGCTTCTTCGGGCCGGTCCTGACCAGGGTGCCCCGCGGCGAGGACGCCGGGCGGCTGCTCGACGCCGTCGCCGCGCTCGCGGCGGCGCCGCACTTCTTCGAGCTGAAGCGGTCGCGCACCGAGCGGCCGGTCTTCGGATGACCGGCGCCGGGGCGGGGCCCAGCCAGGACCTGAGGCGGGACCCACCGCCGGGCTGGGTCGCGCTGCCGGGCCTGGCCGAGGCGCACGTGCACCTCGACAAGACGCTGTTCGGCGGCGCCTGGGTGCCGCACGGCGGCGGCGCCGACCTGGCCGCCCGCATCCGGTGGGAGCAGGACGTGCTGGCGGCCCACCCCGACCCGACTGCGGTGCGCGCGGAGCGCCTCCTGCACCGGCTCTCGGAACGGGGCGTCTGCGCGCTGCGCACCCACGTGGACGTGACCGACCACGCCGGCCTCGGCCGGCTCGACGAGGTCGCGGAGCTGGCCCGGCGCTGGTCGGACCGCATGACGATCGACGTGGTGGCCTTCCCGCAGGCCGGCATCCTGCGCCAGGAGCGGGTGCGCCACCTCCTGCGCGAGGCGCTGCACCGCGGCGCGACGACCGTCGGCGGGCTGGATCCGCAGGGCCTCGACGGCGACCGCGGGAAGCACCTCGACGTCGTGTTCGCACTGGCCGCCGAACACGGCAGACCGGTGGACGTCCACCTCCACGAGCGCGGCGCCTGCGGCGTCGAGACCCTGCTCGCGATCGCCGGGCGGACCGAGGCCGACGGGCTGCAGCACCGGGTGGCGGTCAGCCACGCGTTCGCCCTCGCCGACCTGCACCGCGACGCGCCCGGCGACCTGCCGCGGGTCGCCGAGGCGCTCGCCGGCGCGGGCGTCTCGGTCCACACGAGCCTGCCGCCCGTCCGCGTGCTCCCGCCGGTCCCCGACCTGATCGAGCGGGGCGTCAATGTCGTGGTCGTCTCCGACAACATCCGCACTCGTGGTCGCCCTACGGCAAGGGCGACCCCCTGGAACGGGCGGCGACGTGCGGGAGCCTGTTCGGGTGGAACTCCGACGAGGGCCTGGCGAGGGCGCTCTCGCTGGTCACCAGCGCCCCGCGCCGGTCGCTCGGGCTCCCCGCGGACGCGGGGACGAGGTGCTCGTCCGGGCCGGCTCGGTCGGCGAGGCGGTCGTCGAGCAGCCCCTCGACCGGATCGTGGTGCGCCGCGGACGGGTCGTCGCCGGGTCCCGGCACGCCGGCGAGGTGCCGTGGCTGCGGCCGTGACGCGCGTCGCGTACACCCGGGTCGTCCTGGACGGCGCCGAGACCACGATCCTCGTCGAGGACGGCGTCGTCGCCGGGATCGGAGCCGGGATCGGAACTGCGGCTCCCGCCGGCGTGACCGTCGTCGACGGGGACGGCCTGCTGGTGCTGCCGGCCGCGGTGGACGCCCACGTGCACCTCGACAAGGCGTTCCAGCTCGACCGCGCCGCGGCCGCCGGGGCGTTCGACGGCGGCGGGCTCGCCGGCGCCTCCGGGCGACCGCCGCCGTGCGCACGCAGCTGACCGTCGACGACATCGCGCGGACGGTCGCCGGCGGCTGCGCCGGCTCGTGGACGGCGGCACCGCGGCGGCCCGGATCCACGTGGAGATCGACGCCCCGGACGCGCTCGACGTCCTGGCCGCGCACGTCGAGGCCCTCGCGCACGTGCCGGGGTTCGAGGCCCAGCTGGTGGCGTTCGCCCAGAACGGCATCACCGGCGAGCCCGGCGTGCTGTCCCGGATGCGCGCCGCGCTCGACGGCCCAGCGCAGGTCGTCGGGGGCTGCCCGTACACCGACCGGGACCCGCTGCGGCACCTCGACACGGTCGCCGGCCTCGCGGCCGAGCGGGGTGCGCCGCTGGACCTGCACATCGACCTCGGCGACGACCCGGCCGAGTCGCTGCTCGGCCCCGCGATCGAGGCGGTGGCGCGCCACGGGCTGTCCGGCCGCGCGACGTTCGGCCACGTCAGCACGCTCGCCGCGATGCCGCGACGGCAGGCGGCGGACACGGCGCGCCTGCTGCGGGACGCGGGGATCGCGGTGGTGGCGATCCCGACCACCGACCTGTGGCTCTCCGGCCGCGGCGACGTGCCCAGCCGGGGCGTGACGCGGATGGCGGTGCTGCGCGCCAACGGCGTCGACGTCGCGCTGGCGAGCAACAACCACGTCAACGCGTTCACGCCGATCAGCCCCGCCTCGCTGCTGCACGTCGCGCAGCTCGCCTCGGTGGCCTGCCACCTGGGCAGCCCCGAGGAGCAGCGGGCGCTGCTCGACGCCGTCACCCGGGTCCCCGCGCGCATCGTCGGGAGCGCCGTGCCGGACGCGCCGCGCATCGGCGCACCGGCGACGTCATGCTGGTGGACGCGCCCGACCCGCTCACGGCCGTCCGGTTGGCGGCGCCGGTGGCGGGGGTCGGTGGTGCGCGGGAAGCTGCACGAGCCCGCGCGGCGGCGACCGCGCACCGAGCCGGAGAGGTGGACACGATGACCGATCGGGTACCGACCACGGTGGCGGCCGCACTCGCCGACGCCGCGCGCGACGCCTGCGAGTTCCCGAAGTACCTCGCCAACCACCTGCCGATGATCCTCGTGGCGCTGGACGCGCTCGGCGCGGACGGCCCGCGGCTGGCCGGGTACGCCGAGCGCTACCGGGCCGCCAAGGGCCTCGTGCCCGCCGCCGAGCCGGTGCGCCCGATCACCGCCGCGGACTGGCGCGACCACCTCGGCGACCGGAGCCGGGAGACGGACTACCGGCGGTTCTTCGTCGCGGAGGTCGGGCGGCTCGGGATCGCCGCCGCGCTGGCGCAGTACACCGGGGTGCTCGCCGACGGCATCGGGGCGAGCGCGCTGCACGGCCTCATGCGGCTCTGCTACGCCCTGCTCCGCGAGGATCCCGACGAGGTCGGCCACGCGCTCGGGTACGTCGCCGCGACGTACCTGCCCGCGCCGCCGCTGCCCGCCGCGACGGCCGAGCCCTGGGCCGACCCGGCCGACCTGGTCGTGGCCGTCACGGGCATGCCCGAGGTGTTCGACGCCGTCCCGCGGTCCATGGACCTCCTGTGGCACCGGATCGAGGCGTCGTTCGCGACACCGGCCTTCGGGCCGGTCGCCGCGCGGCTGGCGACCGGCCCCGGCACGCCGGCGCGGATGGCCGCCGGCTCCCTCACCCTGTACGCCGGAAGCAACTGCTTCACGTCGCTGCACGTCGTCACCGGCACGTTCTGGGCCCGGGTGGTCGCCGCGTACCTCGACCCGCCGACCGCCGCCCGCCTGCTGACGCGGTACTGGCAGGTGGTGCTGGCGCTGCTGCCGGCCGTCCGGCACCCGGCCCTGCTGCCCGCCGAGGAGGAGGACGTCCTCCGGCACACACCGGCGCCCTCGTGGGCCGAGATCGCCGCCGCCACCGTCGCCTCGGACGACGAGCACGACATCAGCCTCGTGTACTCGGCCTATCGCGAGCACGCCGTGTACGGCGACCCGCTCTACAAGGTCGTGGCGGCCCGCCGCGTCGGTCTCGTCGCCTGACCGTACGATCGCAGTACTCTTGCATCCCGAGCATCCATTCTTGGATCCGGATCGTCGCGCCGTTCACTCGGGTCACCCGGAGGTACCGATGACAACCCTGGACACGACCAGCGCACTGGTCGACCAGATCGCAGCGACGATCCGCGGCATGATCATGTCGGGCGAGATCCCCATCGGGGCCCAGCTGGGCCAGGCCGAGCTGGCCAAGCAGCTCGGCGTCAGCCGCACGCCGATCCGCGAGGCGCTCCGCCAGCTCCAGTCGAACGGGCTGATCGAGGTGGTCCCGCACCGGGGCGCGATCGTCCGGGTGCCGGCGCCGTGGGAGGTCCGGGAGGCCTACGAGGTGCGGGCGGAGCTGGAGGGGCTGGCCTGCGAACGCGCCGTCGACCGGATCGACTCCGGCACGCTCGACGAGCTCCGGGAGACCAACCGCATCCTGCGCGAGTCGGCCCGGCCGGTCTCGCCGGCGCCGGGCGAGGTCGCCCCGTCGACCAGGGCCAACGACCGGTTCCACACGCTGATCCACGAGGTCTCGGGCAACGACCGGCTCGGCCGGACGATCATCCAGCTCAACGAGGCGTTCCCGCGGAACGTGTCGGCCCGGCTCCTGCAGGAGAACGCGCGCCACCGCGAGGACAACGTGCGCGAGCACGAGGAGATCGTCGAGGCGCTGGCCCGGGGCGACCGGGCCGCGGCCCGGGAGGCGATGCGCCGGCACGTCGTCAACGCCGGTGAGCAGCTCGCCCGCTGGTACGAACGCCGCACGTCGACGGTGTTCACCGGCTGACCCGGCCGACCGCCTCGGACCCGATCCCGGCAGCCAGGCCCAGCAGGGCGAGGTCGCTGCCCGGGGCTCCGACCAGGCACAGTCCGGCCGGCCGCCCGTCCGCGGTGCCCAGGACCGGCACCGAGACCGCGGGCGCGCCCGCCAGCCCGGCGAGGCACGTCAGGTGCAGGGTCCCGACGCGCTCGGCGTCGACGGCCGGCGCCGGCGCGTCCCGGGCCGGGGCGCCGCCCGCGCTGCTCGGCAGGACGAGGACGGCGCCGTCGAGCACGGTGCGCAGCCAGGCCCGCGCCTCCCCGACGATCCCGCGGGCATTGTCCGCCTCGGTGTCGGTGACCCGGGCGGCGAGCGCGAAGCGCGCCGCGACGTCGGCGCCCAGCGCGCCCGGGTGGGCGCGGACCCAGTCACCGTGCACCTGCCACGCCTCGTGACCCTGCACGGTGCGGAACGCATCGAACCAGGACTCCAGCACCTCGGGCGCGAGCGTGATCTCCTCCGAGGCCGGCAGCACCCCGTCCGCGGCGAGCGCCGCGCGCCGGCCGACGCAGGCCGCGGCGACGTCCGCACCGGCGTGCCGTTCCGCGGCCGGCAGCACCAGGGTCCGCGACGGCGCCGTCCCCGCGGCGCCGGGGAGCAGCACGTCCGCGACCCGCCGAACGGTCCGGACGTCCCGGGCGAGCCAGCCGACGGTGTCGAACGTGGGCGCGAGCGGGAGCACGCCCGCCGTCGGGACGGCACCGTGGGTCGTGCGGATCCCCACGAGCCCCTGGTACGAGGCGGGCACGCGGATGGAGCCCGCGGTGTCCGTGCCGAGGCCGACCGCCACACGGCCGAGCGCGACGGCGGTGGCCGGTCCGCTGGTGGAGCCGCCGGGGAGCCCGCCCGGCACCCTCGGGTTGGGCGGCGTCCCGTAGTGCGCGTTCCGCCCGGCGAGGCTGTAGGCGAACTCGTCGGTGGACGCGATCCCGGAGACCTCGCGCCGGGGGCCAGCAGCGTCGCGAGCGCGGGTGCCGTCGCCGAACAGGGCTCCTGCTCGGCGAGGAAACGCGGGTTCCCGGCGCCGACCCGCTCCCCCGCGATCGCGAAGAGGTCCTTGACGGCGAGCGTGAGCCCGTCGAGGGGGCCGCGGCCGGACGGGCCGACGAGCGGCGCGCTCACCACCCGCCACACCGAGCGGTCGGACGCCCCGCGCCGGCGACTCGGCCGCGGTCAGCTCGCCGCCCATCCCACCTCCGAACCTGGTCAGACCGGTCCGACCCTATCCGTCCGGGGCCTCACAGACCGAGCGACCGGGCGATGATCACCTTCATGACCTCGCTGGTGCCCGCGTAGATGCGCGAGGCCCGGGCGTCGGCGAACGCACGGGCGATCGGGTACTCGGTCATGTACCCGTAGCCGCCGTGCAGCTGGAGGCACCGGTCGACGACGCGGCCCTGCAGCTCCGTGCAGAAGAGCTTGACCTTCGCGGCGTCGGCGCCGGTCAGCTCGCCGCGGTCGTGCGCCAGCAGCGCGGCGTCGAGCAGCGCCTGACCCGCCTCGACGTCGGCGGCGCAGGCGGCCAGCTCGAACTTCGTGTTCTGGAACGACGCCACCGGCGTGCCGAACGCCTTCCGGCTGCGGACGTACCCGACGGTCGTGCGCACGGCCTGTGCCGCCGCCGACTGGCTGTTGACCGCGATCGACAGCCGTTCCTGGGCGAGGTTGCCGGTGAGGTACTCGTAGCCGCGCCCCGGCTCGCCCAGCAGGTTCCGGGCCGGCACCCGCACGTCGGTGAAGCTCAGCTCGGCGAGGTCCTGGCCGTGCAGCCCCAGCTTGGGCAGCTGCCCGCCCCGCCGCAGACCCGGCATGTCGCCCTCGACGAGCAGCAGGCTCAGCTCGGCCCCGGCGTCTCCCCGGTCCGCACCGCGGTGATGATCACGTCGGCGGTGGCGCCGTTCGAGATGAACGTCTTGGCGCCGTCGACCACGAACCCGTCGCCGTCGCGGCGCGCCGTGGTGCGGATGCCCCGCATGTCGGACCCGGTGCCGGGTTCGGACATCGCGAGCGCGGCCACCGCCTCCCCGCCGGCCAGCCGCGGCAGCCACCTGCGCCGCTGGTCCTCGTCGGCGTACCGGAGGAAGTACGGCATGCAGATGTCGGTGTGCACCCGCAGTCCGCCGAGCGCGAGGCCCGCGCGCTGCGCCTCCTCCGTCAGGATCGCGTTGAACAGGAAGCTCGACTGCCCGCCGCCGCCGTACTCCTCGGGGACCTGTAGCCCCAGCAGCCCGAGCTCCCCCGCCGCGTGCCAGAACTCGCGTGGCGGCATCCCGGCGGCCCGCCACCTCTCCTGCTCCGGGACGAGCGCCTCCCGGTAGAAGCGCCGGACGACGGCCCGGAAGTCCTCGTGCTCCTGCCCGTAGAGCGTCCGGCGCATCAGAGCCGCTCGACGAGGCTCGCGTTGGCCATGCCACCGGCCTCGCACATGGCGACGAGCGCCCGTTCGCCGGGGCGGAGGGCGTGCACGGCCGTCGTCAGGAGCCGGGCCCCGGACGCCCCGAGCGGGTGTCCGAGCGCGATCGCGCCGCCCCGCGGGTTGAGCCGGTCCGGGTCGGCGTGCAGCTCCTTCGCCCATGCCAGCGGGACCGGCGCGAACGCCTCGTTCACCTCGTAGTGCGCGACGTCGTCGAGCGGCACACCGCTGCGCTCGACCAGCTTGCGGGTGGCGGCGATCGGCCCGGTCAGCATGAGGATCGGGTCGTCCGCGGCGAGCGCGCCGGCGACGTAGCGCGCGACCGGGTCGAGCCCGTGCCGCCGGGCGAACTCCTCGCTGGTCACGAGCAGTGCGCCGGCGCCGTCCGCGAGCTGGGACGAGTTGCCGGCCGTGATCGACCAGCCGATCTCGGGGAAGCGGGCGCCCGTCTCGGGGTCCTCGAACGCCGGGCGCAGTGCCGCGAGGCGCTCCGGCGTGGTCCCCGGCCGGATCGTCTCGTCCGCGGCGACCTTCGTCCCGTCCGGCGTCGCGATCGGCGTGATCTCGCGGTCGAACCCGCCCTGCGCCGCGGTGGCGGCCGCGAGCCGGTGCGACCGGGCCGAGTAGTCGTCGAGCGCGGCGCGCCCGAGCCCGTACCGCGCGGCGACCAGCTCGGCCGAGACGCCCTGCGGGACGAGTCCCGGCCGGTAGCGCCGGGCGGCCGCGCCGAACGGGTCCGCCCCCTGCCGGTTCGACCCCATGGGCACCCGGCTCATCGACTCGACGCCCCCGACGACGACGGCGTCCGCCGCGCCGGCGAGCACGGCGTGCACCCCGAACTCGAGGCCTGCTGCCCGGACCCGCAGCGCCGGTCGACCGTGACCGCCGGGACGTGTTCCGGCAGCCCCGCGGCCAGCCACGCCCAGCGCCCGGGGGTCGCGGACTGCTCGCCGACCTGGCTCACGCAGCCGACGATCACGTCGTCCACGAGCCCCGGGTCGACCCCGGTGCGGGCGACGAGCTCGGACAGGACCGCCGCGAGGAGGTCGACCGGGTGGACGGCGGCGAGCGCGCCGTTCGGCTTCCCCCGCCCGACCGGAGACCGCACCGCCTCCACGATCAGGGCCGCGCTCACCGCGCCCATCCCACGCTGACACGGTGTCTCACATTGAGCTGCACTGTGACACAGTAGCCCGACACAGCAGCCCGCGCGAACCCGCGCGACCAGCGTGTGCGCTACCCGCCGGTGGCCGCGGCGGACGAGCGCCGGCGCGCCGACGCCGCACGCGGCCGCTTGGCGCCGCCCGCGCCGTTCTCGCTCTCGGCGGCCGCGGGCTCGGCGGGAACGGCGGCGTTCGGGGACAGCCCCGGCAGCACGAACGTGCGCAGCAGGAACCGGACGTGGTCGTCGTCGTGCGAGGCGATGATCGGGTTCGGCGCGAGGAGCGAGAACATCAGATGGGTGATCCACTCGACGGCGTCGGCGGTCTTGATGTCCTTGCGCATCTCGCCGCGGTTCTGCGCGCGCCGGATGAACGGCGAAAGGAACTTCTCGACGAGGACCGTGAACTCCCGCCCGCCGAAGAGCAGCTCCATCGTGGTGCCGGACGCGTCCGTCGAGAACATGCGCGAGAGCGTCGGGCTCTCGGCCACGCGGCGGGTCATGACCAGCGCGACCTCGATCAGGCCCTCACCGAACGGCGACGTCTCGTAGATCTGCCGCCCCTCGCGGCTCATCTCCTGCAGCTCGCGGTCGATCACGGCGGCGAACAGCTCGTTCTTGTTCGCGAAGTAGCGGTAGACGGTGCGGCGCGACATCTGCACCTCGTTGGCGACGTCGTCGATCGTCGTTTTGGGGACGCCGTACCGGTAGAAGCACGTGGCCGCGGCATCGATGATGCGCACGCGGGTGGCGTCGCCGCCGGCCCCGAACTGGCCCACTTCCCTCATCGAACCCCCGCTCGTCGCAGACGGCCGCGCCGCGACCGCGTCACACGACGATACCAACAGTGCCAGCACTTGACACATTCCGGCGCACATCGTGCACTCCCGACCGGGCCGGGACGCCCGCACGCAGGGGTGGTTGTGATCTCGGAACGTGTGACACGATGAGGCGGAATATGTGAATCCGTGACGGGCCGCAGGTCCGTCCGCCGAGCGGCGAGGAGCACCATGACAGTCGATCTCAGCGGCAAGGTGGCCGTGGTGACGGGATCCGCGGCCGGGATCGGGCGCGCGTACGCCCTCGGGCTCGCGGGCAGCGGCGCCGCCGTGGTGGTGGCCGACATCGACGAGACCGGCGCCAAGGAGACCGTCGGGCTCATCGAGGCCGCGGGAGGCGCGGCCTGCGCGGTCGGGGTGGACGTCAGCAGCAAGGAGAGCACCCTCGCACTGGCGGCGGCGGTGCGGGAGCGCCACGGCACCGCCCACGTCCTCGTCAACAACGCCGCGATCTTCCACGACCTCAAGAAGTACCCGCAGCTGACCATCGACATCGAGTACTGGCGCAAGGTCTTCTCGGTCAACCTCGACGGCGCCCTGCTCGCCACGCAGGCGCTCGCGCCGCTGATGATCGAGGCCGGATGGGGGCGGGTGGTCGTCCAGACGTCCACGGCCGCGTACATCTCGGCGGGCGTCTACGGGGCGACCAAGATCGCGCTGCTCCCGCTGATCCGCGGCTTCGCCAAGGAGCTGGGCGCGCACAACATCACCGTGAACGGCATCGCGCCGGGCGCGACCGAGACCCCGGCCATGCTCGACACGGTTCCCGCGGAGCGGCTGGCGGAGCTGCGCGCGTCCCAGTACATCCCCCGCGCAGGCGTCACCGACGACCTCGTCGGGCCCCTGCTGTTCCTGTGCAGCGACGCCGCGAGCTGGATCACCGGCCAGACGCTCGTCGTCGACGGCGGCTCGACCTGGCGGCTCTGACCTCGAGGGCGACCCGAAGGCGGGGCGGGCCGTACGGCGGCCCGCCCCACCGCCGTCAGTCCTGCTCGGCGAGCCAGGGGTCGATCTCGATGCCGACCGAGTTGAGCAGCCAGCCCGTCATCGAGTAGAAGCCGACGAGCATGATCAGCTCGATCAGCTGGCGCTCGTCGTACTCGGCCTGCAGCAGCTCCCACGTCCCGCCGCTGATGCGCTGGTCGGCGTAGATCTCGTCGACGGCGCGCAGCTTGGCCGCCGTCGCGGCGTCGAAGCCGGCGTCCGGACCGCGCCGCACGGCGTCCATCTCGTCCGGCCCGATCCCGGCGGCCGCCGCGTGCCGGGAGTGGTGCGCCCACTCGTACGGGCTCCCGACGAGCGTCGCGACCCGCAGGGTGACCAGCTCCCGGTCCCGGCGCGGCAGCAGCCCCTCGCGCAGCCGGGCCCCGAGCATCGCCCACGGCTCGAAGACCGCCGGATGCTTGACGACCGTGCACGGCAGGTTCCGGTCGGGCGTGGCGTCGGAGAACACGACACCGGCCGGGAGAAGGCTGTTGAGCCGCTCGCGGACGGCGCCGACGCGGTCGGCCGCGGGCACCGGGGCGATCCGCGGGCCGGCGGTGGTGGCGCCGGACGGCTCCTGCGTCGTGGTCATGAGATCGCCTCTCGTTCGATGCGGTCGGTGAGCTCGCGGGTCATCTCGCGGGCCGGTGCGGTGCCGGGTTCACCCGCGAAGCTCGGGTCGCCCTTGCTCTCGACGATGTCGTCGCCCAGGGCGCGAGGTGGTGGTCGAGCCACTGCGCGCCCAGGCGCATGACCTGCACGAGCCTGCTGCCGTGGACGTGCGTGTGGTAGGCGCCGCGGAGCACGACGAGCCGCTTCGGCGCCCCCGCCGCCTCGTAGAGCAGGCGCGCGTGCTCGGCGGGGGTGGTGTGGTCGTGCTCGGCCGCCACGAGCAGGAGCGGCCGCGGCGCGATCCGGTGGACGTGCTCGACCGGCTTGTACCGCATGATCGAGTCGGTGGTCGGGGCGAGCGGGTAGCGCAGTTTCAGCAGCTCGGGGTGCCTCTCGCCGTGCTTCAGCGTGCGCCCGTGCGAGCTGGCCTCGAACTGCATGATCTCCTGGGCCTCCACGTCCTCACCGGCGCCCGTCAGCGCGCGGGCGGTGCGGTCGCGGTCGACGCGGGCGGCGAACTCGGCCCACTCCCAGGCGCGCGGGTCGAGCGCAGCAGCAGCTCGCCGTCCGCGAACGGCGTGGTGGCGGCGACGCAGCGGATCCGCCCGTCCTCGGCGGCCGCCATCACCGCGTGCGCCCCGCCGAAGCTGGCGTCGCCCCAGACCGCGATCCGGCCGGCGTCGATCTCCGCGCAGCCGGCGAGGAACGTCACCGCGCTGTGGACGTCCTCCAGCTGCTCCTGCGCGACGTGCCGCCACCGGGGTCCCTCGCTGGCGCCGAAGCCGCGGTACTCGAAGACCAGCACGGCGTAGCCCATCTCCGCGAAGCCCTGTGCGTACTTCGGCGCGAACATCCCGACGACCGGCCGGTACCCCAGGCACAGGACGACCCCCGGGAACCCGTCGGGCGGGGCGGTCGCCGGGTCCGGGGTGTAGAGCGTGCCGGACAGGCGGAGCCCGGGGCCGCTGAAGAACGAGACCGGCCGGGACTGGTGCGTCACTGGACCTCCTGGGGCGGGACTCCGCGAATGCCTATCATGCGAACGACGGCACAATATCTGCGTCAGTGTGTCATCGCTACCTCGACGAGGAGACCCCATGCCCCGCGACTTCCACGGCCGTTCCGCACTCGTGACGGGAGCGGGCACCGGCATCGGCGCCGCCGTCGCACGCATGCTCGGGGCGCAGGGCGCCGCGGTCGGCGTCGCCGGGCGGGCGGGCGATCCCGTCGCCGAGGTGGCCGACGGGATCCGCGAGGCGGGCGGCACGGCCGTCGCGCTGACGATGGACGTCACCTCGGTCGAGCAGGTCGAGGCGGCCGTCGCCCGGGTCGTCGCCGAGTTCGGCGGGCTGCACCTCGCCGTCAACTCCGCCGGGGTGAAGGAGCACATGCGCCCGTTCGGCGAGCTGACCGACGCGCAGTGGGCCGGGGTGACCGGCGTGAACCTGGACGGCGTGTTCCACGCGATGCGCGCCGAGATCGCCGCGATGCTCGCGGCGGACGGCGGCAGCGTCGTCAACGTCGCCTCGGTGCAGGCCACCCAGCCGTTGCACCAGGGCGCCCCGTACACGGCGGCGAAGTTCGGCGTGATCGGGCTGACCAAGACGGCCGCCCTGCAGTACGCGGGACGCGGCGTGCGGGTCAACGCGGTGTCGCCGGGCGTCACCGACACCCCGATGGTGGCGTCGGAGCCGGTGGCGTCCGCGGCCATCGCGGGCCGGATCCCGATGGGCCGCATGGCGCGCCCCGAGGAGATCGCGGCGGCGTGCAGCTTCCTGCTGTCCGACGAGGCCTCCTACGTCACCGGGGTCGAACTGGTGGTGGACGGCGGCTTCCTGCTCCAGTGATCGGCCGGCGTGCCTCCCGCCCGTGGCCGGGGGGCGGGAGGCACACCGGGCTCAGGGAGCGGAGCCGAAGCGGACGGCCGGCTTGACGCCGCGCAGCGAGGCCATGTCGGCCATCGCCGAGCCGATCTCCTCGATGGTGAAGTCGGCCGAGATCATCTCGTCCCACGCGAAGCGGTCGCGGTGCCGCTCCAGGAAGGCCAGCGCGTGGTAGTAGTCCTCCACGCTGCCCGAGAGCGACCCGATGAGCGTCAGCTGGCGCAGCACGAAGGCGCTGGGGCTGACCTGCGTCATGTGCTCCCCGATCTGCCCGATGAGCAGGTACCGGCCCCCGGTGCGCAGCATCCCCATGCCCTCGTCGAACGCCGAGCCCGCGCCCGACACCTCGATCACCACGTCGGCGCCGGCTCCCCCGGTCAGCTCCTGCACCCGGGCCACCCGCGCCGCCGGGGTGGCGTCCCGTGCGACGTCGACGACGTCGTCCGCGCCCCACCGCGCGCCAGGTCGAGCCGCGCCGCGGGCCCGCCGATCACGACGACGCGGCGCGCGTGGCGGTGAGGGCCTTCGCCGCCGCGAAGAGGCCGAGCGGCCCGGCGCCCTGCACGACGACCACCGCGTCGTCCACCGGGCCGAGCCGCGCGAAGCCGTGCATGATCGTGCGCAGCGCGCAGGCCGACGCCGAGGCCACCCCGTCGCTGATCGCGGCCGGCACCTTGACCCGTCCGGACGTCGGGAAGACGTAGCAGTACTCGGCGAAGCCGCCGGTCAGGTAGGGGTACTCGGTGTGCGCGGCGGCCATGTAGCCGCGCCGGTGGGTGCACAGCGTCGGCTCGTGGCGCACCGTGCAGTTGAAGCACTGGCCGCAGAACCCGTGCGTCCACACGATGCGGTCGCCGATCCCGATCGGCTCCCCGACGGAGTCGCGGTCGACACCCGCGCCGACCTGCACGATCTCGCCGACCATCTCGTGGCCGAGGATGACCTCCGGCCCCTCGGCGTGCAGGAGGTGGACGTCGGTGGCGCACACGGTGGCGGTGCGGGTGCGCACCAGCAGCGCCCCCGGCTCCAGCTCCGTCGGCACCCGCACGTCGAGCACCTGCAGCTCGCCCGGCCGGACCCGCACCGCGGCGCGCGCGGTCTCGGGGACGGCCGCGGCGGGCCGGGCCGCGGTGTCCGGGGCGGCGGTCACGACTCGCCCCCGGCCGCACCGTCCAGCAGGATCTGGATGCTCTTGGGATAGGTCATCTCGTGGTAGCCCTCCAGGCCGCTGACCCGCCCGTACCCGCTCTGGAGGATGCCCCCGATGGGGAAGGCCGGGTCGCCGCGGCGGTAGTGGTTCACCCAGACGATGCCGGCCCGCAGCGCGTCGGCGACCCGGTGCGCGCGGTCGAGGCTCGTCGACCAGAGCGCGAGCGACAGCCCGAACTCCGTGCCGTTGGCCAGCCGGACCGCCTCCTCCTCCGTCCGGAAGGGGACGATCGCCAGCACGGGGCCGAAGACCTCCTCCTGCCAGATCGCCATGTCCGGCGTGACGTCGGTGAACACGGCGGGCCGCACGAAGAGCGGGTGGTCGAGCCCGGCCGGGCGGCCGCCGCCGTGCCGGAGGGTGGCGCCCTGTTCCTGGCCTCTCGCGATGTACTTCTCGATGCGTTCGAGCTGGCTGGGAGCACAGATCGGGCCGACGTCGGTCGTGTCGAGGGACGGGTCGCCGAAGGAGAGGTCCGCGACCCGCTCGACCACGCCGTCCAGCACCCGCTGGTAGACCGACTCGTGGACGATGGCCCGGCCGCCCGCCATGCAGCTCTGCCCGCCCGCGGCGGTGAAGCCGTGCGCGACGGCCGGGATCGCCTTGTCGAGGTCGGCGTCGGCGAACACGACGTTGGCCGACTTGCCGCCCAGCTCCATCACGACCGGCGCGAGCCGGTCGGCGGCCTGGCGGGCCACCCGCTTCCCGCCCTCGGGGCTGCCGGTGAAGACGAGCTTCGCGACGTCGGGATGGGTGCAGAGCCGCGCCCGACCACCGACCCGTAGCCGGTGACGACGTTGACGACACCGGGCGGAACCCGGCCTCGTGCACGAGCTCGGCGATCGCGAGGGTCGAGCACGGCGCGAGCTCCGACGGCTTGACGACGATCGTGTTCCCGGCCGCGAGGGCCGGCGCGCCGACTGGGCGAGGATCACGCCGGGCGTGTTCCACGGCGTCTGGATGCCGATGACACCGAAGGCGCGCGGCGGGTGAGGGACAGGACGTCCGGGTTGCGCCCCGGCGGCACCTGGTCGGGCAGCGTCGAGACGAGGTCGGCGGCGTAGCGGAAGTAGCCGCCGATCGCGGCGTACATCCCGCGCTCCTCGCGGATGACCTTCCCGTTGTCCCGCGACTCCAGCCGCGCGAGCGGCTCGGCGTTCTCGTCGAGCAGGTCGGCCAGCCGGCGCAGGAGCGCGGCCCGGCGGTGCGGGTCCCGGGTCCAGTCGGTCTCGGTGAACGCGCGGCGGGCCGCCTCGACGGCCCGGTCGACGTCCTCGGCGGAGCCTCCGGGACGGCCGCGAAGGGCTCCTGGGTCCACGGGTCGGTCGAGGTGAACGTCGCCCCGGAGCCCGCCGGGCCCCACCCGCCGTCGACGTACATCGCGAACTCGCGCATCAGCGCCCCACCTGCCAGTGGATCATCTTGTGCTCGAGGTACTCCTCCAGTCCCCATCGGCCCCACTCTCGTCCGAGGCCGCTGCGCTTGTATCCCCCGAACGGCCGTTGGGGTTGATCCGTCCGCTCCCGCCGTTGATCGCGACGCCGCCGGTGCGGATGCGCTGCGCCAGCTCGTACGCTCGCGCGACGTCGGCCGACCAGACCCCACCGGCGAGGCCGTAGCGCGAGTCGTTCGCGATGCGGACCGCCTCGTCGTCGGCCTCCCAGGGGATCACGACCATCACCGGGCCGAAGACCTCGTCCTGCGCGATGGTCATCGTGTTGTCCACGTCGACGAGCAGCGTGGGCTCGTAGTAGTGGCCCTCCTCCAGCCCGGCGGGACGGCGGCCGCCGGCGACGACCCGGGCACCGTCGGCCACGGCGGCCTTCACCATGTTCTCCACGCGGTCGCGCTGCGCGGCCGAGATCAGCGGCCCCACCGTCACGGCCGGGTCGGCGGGGTCGCCGACCTTCGCGCCCGCGACGAGGGCGACCAGCCGCTCGACCAGCTCGTCATGGACCGACGCGTGCACGAGCGTGCGGGTCATCAGCCCGCAGCCCTGGCCGGTGTTGGCGGTGAAGTTGCGCAGGACGTCGACGCAGGCGCGGTCGAGGTCCGCGTCGGCGCAGATGATGTTGACGGACTTGCCGCCCAGCTCCAGCACGACCTTCTTGATGGTCGGGGCGGCCTGGGCGAGGATCCGGCTGCCGACCGTGTCGGAGCCGGTGAACGACACCAGGTCGACCCGCTCGTCGGTGGTGAGCGCCTCGCCCACCTCGGGCGAGCCGGACACCACGTTGAGGACGCCCGCGGGCAGGCCCGCCTCCTCCGCGATCTCGGCGAGTACGAAGGCCGACATCGGGGTGCGCGGCGACGGCATGGACACCACCGTGCAGCCCGCGGCCAGCGCCGGGCCGATCTTGCACAGGTTGAGCATCCAGGGGGCGTTGTACGGCGTGATCGCCACGACGACGCCGAACGGCTCGCGCGTGACGACCCCCTGGCCGACCTGCCGTCCGGTGATGTGCGGCCCCATGGGCGTGACGAACGGGAACGTCGGCACGACCCGGTCGAGCAGGTCGTCCCACCGGTCGATCGGGACGTCGACGAACGTGGGAACGGTCGCCTGCGCCCGTCCCACCTCCAGCACGTCGAGCGCGAACAGCTCGTCGCGGCGCCGCCGCATGATCGCCGACATCCGGCGCATCACCGCGACGCGCTCCTGCACGTCCAGCCGGGGCCACGGGCCGTCGTCGAACGCCGCCCGGGCCGCCGCGACCGCGTCCTGCGCGTCGGCCTTCACGGCCAGGGGCACGGATCCCACCACCCGCCCGGTGGCCGGGTTCTCGACGTACTGGGTGTCGCTCCCCCGCGGCGGGCGCCACTCACCGCCGATGTGGAGCCGATCCCAACGACGTTCGTCCATGCTGAGTCCTCGTTCCGGCCGTCGGATGGTCGTCGTCTCGGCAGCACAGACGAGAACGTCGCGGCCCCGCGAGACTCCGGCAACGGATGTTATCATGTCACACAACGTGGTACATCGTGCCGCTCATCGAGGAGGCAGTCAGCGTGGAGGTCGCCCGCGAGTACCCGATGGTCCGCACCTGTCCGTTCGACCCGCCGCCCGAGATGGCGGAGATCCAGGCGGGCGAACGCGTCCTGCGGGTCCGGCACTGGGACGGCACGCAGCCGTGGCTCGTCACCGGGTACGACCAGGTCCGGGCGATCCTCACCGACCCGAGGGTGAGTGCCGACACGGACCTGCTGGGCTACCCGCACCCCAGCGCGGGCTCGGCGGCCCGGCGCCGGGTGACGAAGAACTTCATCAACATGGACAACCCGGAGCACGACCGGCAGCGCCGCATGCTCACCCGCGACTTCATGGTCAAGCGGATGCAGGCGATGCGCCCGACCATCCAGGCGCTGGTCGACGGCCTCATCGACGAGATGCTCGCCGGCCCCAACCCGGTCGACCTCGTGGAGGCGCTCGCGCTGCCGGTCCCGTCGCTCGTGATCTGCGACATGATGGGCGTCTCCTACACCGAGCGCGACCTGTTCCACGAGCTCAGCCGCACGATGATCTCCCGGCTCTCCACTCCCGAGCAGGCGGTCGGCGCGCTCAACGGGATGCTCGAGTTCATGAGCCGGCTCGTCGACGAGAAGACGGCCCACCCCGGGGACGACCTCATCAGCCGGCTCGTCACGACGCAGCTCCAGCCCGGGCACCTCACCCGCGACGACGTCGTGCAGATGTGCCAGCTGCTGCTGGTGGCCGGGCACGAGACCACCGCCAACATGATCGCGCTGGGCACGCTCACCCTGCTGGAGCGGCCGGAGGCCCTCGCGGAGCTGCGCGACGCCACCGACCCCGCGGTCGCCGAGGGCGCGGTCGAGGAGCTGCTGCGCTACCTGACGATCCTGCACGTCGGGCGGCGGCGGGTCGCGACGGAGGACTTCGAGTTCGAGGGCGTCCGGATCCGCGCGGGCGACGGCATCATCGTCGACCACGCCGTCGCGAACCGGGACCCGGTGGCCTTCGAGCACCCCGACGAGCTCGACATCCACCGGAAGGCCCGCCACCACCTCGCGTTCGGCTACGGCATCCACCAGTGCCTCGGGCAGCCGCTCGCCCGCGTCGAGCTCGCGGTCGTCTACTCGACGCTCTACCGCCGCATCCCGACGCTGCGGCTGGCGGTCCCGCTCGAGGAGATCGCGTTCAAGCACGACAACGTCGTCTACGGCGTCGAGTCGCTCCCCGTCACCTGGTAGGAGGCATTCCCGATGCGAGTCACGATCGACCAGGACAAGTGCGTCGGCGCCGGGCAGTGCGTCTTCGCCGCCCCCGACGTCTTCGACCAGCGCGACGACGACGGTGTCGTCGTCCTCCTGGACGAGGAGCCCCCGGCCGAGCAGTGGGAGGCCACCCGGGAGGCGGCCCACGTCTGCCCGGCCCTCGCGATCCTCGTCGAAGGCTGAGGGGTGGAGCGCATCGTCGTGGTCGGCGCGTCCGCGGCCGGTCTCGGCGTCGCCGAGGCGCTGCGCCGCGACGGCCACACCGGGCCGGTCGTGCTGGTCGGCGACGAGGCCCACCTCCCGTACGACCGGCCGCCGCTGTCCAAGCAGGTGCTCAAGGGCGAGTGGGCCGTCGAGCGGGTGCGGCTGCGGGAGCGCGACGCCCTCGACGCCGCCGGTGTGGAGCTCGTGCTCGGCGCGCGTGCGGTCGGCCTCGACACCGGGGCCGCCCGCGTCGCGCTCTCGGACGGGAGCACGGTCGGCTACGACGGGCTCGTCGTCGCCACCGGCGTGCGGCCGCGGCCGCTGCCGGCCCCGCACGCCGCGGCGGAGGTGCACACCGTGCGCACCCTGGACGACGCGCTCGCGCTCGGCGCGGCGCTGCGCCCGGCGCGGTCGGTCGTCGTGGTCGGTGCCGGGTTCCTCGGCGTCGAGACCGCGGCCGTCGCCCGGGAGATGGGGCTTTCGGTGCACGTCGTCGACGTCGCGGCGGCCCCGATGGCGCAGCTGGGGCCCGTGGTCGCGGCCCGGGTGGCACGGCTGCACGAGCGGCACGGCGTGGTGCTGCACCTCGCGTCGGGGTGGCCGCCGTCGAGCCCGCGGGGCCCGGCGCGCGGGTCCGGCTCTCCGACGGGTCCGCGCTCGACGCCGACGTCGTCGTGGCCGCGGTCGGCTCCGTGCCCAACACGGAGTGGCTGACCGGGTCGGACGTCCCCGTGGCGGACGGCGTCGTCTGTGACGAGTTCTGCATGGCGACCCCCACCGTGGCCGCCGCGGGCGACGTGGCGCGCTGGTTCCACCGGGGACAGGGCCGTCACGTGCGCGTGGAGCACCGGATGAACGCGACCGAGCAGGCGCGGGCCGTCACGCCCGGAATCTGCTCGGCCACCGCGAGGCCGTCACACGCCCATGGCCTACTTCTGGACCGACCAGTACGACGTGAAGAGTCCAGGTGTACGGCGACCGGCGCCCGACCGGGACAGTCGAGGTCGTCGAGGGCGATCTCGACGCCGACCGGTTCGCCCTCCTCTACCGGCGCGCCGGCCGGGTGGTCGGCGGGCTCGCCTGGAACCTCCCCCGCGCCGCCCGGACCCTGCGGCAGGAGGTGCTCCGGGCGACCGCGGCCCCGCCTGACCGGCGGGTCGCGCAGGTCGAGCACCGACCCGGCGGCCCGCTCGCCGCGCGCCGCAGCTCCCGCGTCGTCAACGAGACGCCGCGCGGTGGCGCCCCCGATGTTCTCGGGAGCGCCACCGGCGATCGGGCACACCGCGTCGTACAGACCGCGTGTCAGCGGCTCACGGCGCGGGGACCGGCTGGAACGCGTTGCTCGCGATGTTGAACGGGTCGTTCTCCATGAGGACGAGCGTGTTGTCCTTCACCGTGCCGAAGAACACCAGCGGCATGTTGAGCCCGTCGGGCATGCCCGCCGGCGCCGGGGCGGTGGGCGTCCAGGGCGGGAGGATGCCCTGCATGTCGACGTCCTCGGCCGCCTTCAGCGCCGCGACGAACGAGTCCCGCGTGACCTCGCCGTCCACCTGGCCGGCGATCTCCGCGATGGCGTGCACGCCGAGCCACGCGTGCAGGGAGATGCCGTTGAGCGTCGCCGCGGCCTCGTCACCGGTGTCCTGCTGCGCCTTCATGTCCGCGACCCAGCGTCCGACGCCCTCGTAGCGGTCGGCGGCCGCGGCCGGCGGCAGCGAGAGCACGAACTTCGCGCCCTCGATGAAGTCGCCGAGCACCTCGATGTCCCGCGGCAGCACCTGCGTGTCGTTGGTCAGCACGATCGGCTGGTAGTCGATCTGCTTGAGGGCCTGGAGCAGCGCGAACACGCCCTGGTTGGGCAGCGCGGGCACGACCGCGGCGGCCCCGCTGTCCTTGATCCGCTGCGCGTAGGTCGACATGTCCGAGGTCGTCGGCGGCAGGAACAGCACCGGCTTGACGTCGATGCCGGCCGACTTCATCGCCTCGTAGGCCCGGTTCTGGCTGTCATGGCCTGCCGGGATGTCGAGGGTGACGATCTGCACCGAGCCGGTGATCTTGCTCTGCTGGATGAGCGCCTGCGTGGACATGAGCTGTCCGAGCATCAGGGAGTCGTACGCGTAGCAGGTCGGGCAGCCCACGTCGTCGGGGCTCAGGGAGAAGGGGCCGACGTTCGGGATCGTCCGCAGGTACGGCAGGACGCCCTGGACCGAGTTGGTGCTGTTGGTGCCGAGCAGGGCGATCGAGTCGCCGCCCTCGGCCCGGCGGGCGCAGGAGGCGGCCTCGTTGATGTCGAGCCGCTCGTTGCAGTAGACGATCTCCAGCCGGCGCCCGTTCACCCCGCCCTGCGCGTGATGGAGCGCACCGCGGCCTGCGCGCCGGAGACCTCCTCCGGGTAGTTCCCGCCGGTGGTCTCCGTCGGGACGATCATCGAGATCTGGATGGCGTCCCCGCCGGACGGGGACTCGGCGCCGGCGCAGCCGGCGACGACGAGCGCGCTGCAGGCGACCGCGATGGCCGCTGCCCAACGACGTCGTTGCATGGTGGTTCCTTCGTTCGTGGCACGCGGGCGTGCTGGTGAGGAAGCGGGACGTCGAGCAGGTGAGCGCTCAGGGAGCGCCGGACAGCTCCGCGGTCCTCGCCGGGGCCTCGCGCGGAGCGGTCCCCGCGGGCGGCTCGCCGAGGTACGCGGCGACGACTGCCGGATCTGCGGCGACGTCGTCGGGGGTGCCTTCGCTGATGGGCCGCCCGAAGTCGATCACGGTGATCCGGTCGCAGGTGTCCATCAGCGTGCGCACGTCGTGCTCGATCAGGAGGATCGCCATCCCCCAGGTGTCGGCCAGCCGGCGCACGAGCCGGCCGAGCTCGGCGCTCTCGTTGTCGTCGAGCCCGGCACCCGGCTCGTCGAGCAGCAGGACCGACGGGTTCGCGGCGACGGCGCGCGCCATCGCCACGAGCCGGCGTTTGCCGTAGGGGATCTCCCCGGGCCGCTTGTCGAGCACGTCCGCGAGGTCGAACTCGCGGACCGCGGCGGACGCCGCCGCGGAGAAGGGCGGGCGGGCCGGCCGGACGAGGTCGGTGAGGTAGGACAGGTCACCGGCGGTGTCCGCGGCGGCCATCAGGTTCTCGCGGATCGTGACGTCCTCCAGCAGCTCCAGCGACTGGAACGACCGGGCCATGCCCAGCGCGGCCCGCCGGTGCGCGGGCAGCGACGTGACGTCGACGTCGCCGATGCGGATCCGGCCGCCGGACACCTTGGCGAACCCCGACACCGCGTCGATGAGCGTGGTCTTGCCGGCTCCGTTGGGGCCCATGAGACCCACGACCTGGCCCGGCTCGACCCGCAGCGAGACCTCGTCGAGGGCGACGACACCGCCGTAGCGCACGGTGATCCCGTCGAGCACGAGGGGCAGGGGTCGCACCGCGCTGACGGCGCTCACGGCGCCGGCCACGTCGCTGGGCGGGACGGCCGCGCGCACGCCCCCGGTGCCCCAGCGGTCCAGGCGGAGCAGTCGCGTGAACGACTTCGCCGTCACGCTCGCCTGCCCGTCGGGATGGGTCACGAGGATGACGAGCAGCACGACCCCGCCGATGAGCGGGATCCACCCGTCGATGGCGGTGAAGTAGTCGGTGATGACGCGGCCCGGGCCGCCGGGGTGCAGGCCGGCGCCCATCAGCGGCCCCATCACCCAGCCGGTGCCGCCGACCACCGCGAGCGCGACGGCCTCGATGGAGTCCATCGGCTCGTACCCGACGCCGAACAGCACCACCGGGTTCTGCAGGGCGAGCAGCGTGCCGCCGAGCCCGGCGATCCCCGCGGAGATCGCGAACGCGAAGATCTTCGCCCGCACGACGTGGATCCCGAGGCTCGCCGCGGTGCGCTCGCTGGTGCGGACGGCGATCAGCCGGCGGCCGGCCGGACCGCGGCGGAGGTTGGCGACGGCGATCGACACGACCGCGAGCACGACGATGCTGAACGCCGTGTACCGCGCGGGGTACAGGATCGGGTCGAGCGAGATCCCGAACACCGACGGCGGCTCGACCGCGACGCCCTGCACCCCGCCCGCGAACGTGTCGTTGGTGAAGATCACGGACTGGATCGCGAGCCCCAGCCCGAGCGTGATGACCGCGAGGTTCACGCCCCGGGTCCGCAGCGCGGGCAGGGCGAGCACCACCCCGCACAGGGACGCGGTGACCGTGCCGACGACCAGCGCCGACCAGAACGGCCACTCCCACGCCCCCATGGCCAGCCGCGCCCCGAACAGCCCGCCGAGGCCGGCGAGCGCGTACTGGGCGAGCGACAGCTGCCCCGTGTACCCGGTGAGCACGACGACCGACAGCATGATCACGGCGGCGATCACCATCACGCCGAAGGCGATGTTCCACTCGTCGTCGAAGGCGAGCAGCACCAGCAGGAGCGCGGCGGCGAGCACCGGCAGCACGATCTCCAGCCGGATCCGGCCGGTGCCGATCGAGGGCAGGCGCTCGCTCACCGAGCTGCGGGCCGGGATGCCCCGCCCGCGGACCACCATGTAGCCGAGGATGATCAGGAAGGGGATCGCCTCCTCGGCGCCCCGGAACGGGATGACCTCGGCCAGCGGCCCGACGAGCAGGCTGCGCAGCACCCCGATGAGCATGCCGCCGGCGAGCACCAGCCAGAACGAGCCGAACTGGCCGATGAGTGCGGCCGCCAGCGCGGCGATCACGACGAGCGTGAGGTTCGTGATGTTCAGCCCGGCGTACGGCGTGATCAGGATCCCGGCGACGGCGGCGAGCGCGCCGCCCGCGGCCCAGTTGACCGTCGCGAGCGCGTCGGGGGACCAGCCGAGCGCCGACGTGCCGCGCTGGTTCTCCGCCGCCGCACGTGTCGCGATGCCGGAGACGGTGTGCCGGCTGTAGGCGTGCAGGCCGACGGTGATCATCACGGCGATGGCCAGCAGCCAGATCCGGTCCGTCGACAGCACGATGCCGCCGGGCAGGGTCACCGTGCTTCCGGGCAGCACGGTCGCCGTGGCGACCGAGGCGGTGCCCCAGCGCAGCGAGGCGGCCGACTGGACGACCATCAGGATGCCGAGCGTCGCGATCACCCGGGTCAGCGGCGACGACGCCCGCAGCGGCCGCATGACCAGCGGGTGGATCAGCGCCGAGAAGGCGGTCACGAGGCCCACGGCGGCGAGCAGGGACGGGAGCACCGCCCACCCCAGACCGGCCCGGAACTCGACGTTGTAGAGGTACGCGGCGAGCATGGCGAGGCCGCCGTGCGCGAAGTTGACCACGCCCGATGCCCGGTAGATGAGCACGATGCCCTGGGCCAGCAGCACGTAGGCGCTGCCCATGCCGATGCCCAGGAGGGCGTACTGCAACCAGGTCATGCCCGGACCTCCGCTTCGGGCCCGGCGACCGCGCCGGCCCGGCCGCCCGCCAGGTAGGAACTCTCGATGTCGTGCAGCCGTTCGCGCAGCTCTGCGGCCGGGCCGCTGAGCTGGACCGTGCCGCGGCGCAGCACGACTCCGCGGTCGGCGATGCGCAGGACCTTGTCGACGTGCTGCTCCACGAGCAGCACCCCGAGCCCGTCGTCGGCGGCCCGGCGGACCGCGGCCAGCAGCCGGTCGACCGCCATCGGCGCCAGCCCGAGCGAGAGCTCGTCGACGAGCAGCAGGTCGATCTTCCGGCTGAGCGCCCGGCCGAGGGTGAGCATCTGCTGCTCGCCCCCGGACAGCAGGCCGGCGACCATGCCGAGCTTGGTGCGCAGCTCGGGGAACAGCTCCAGCGCGTAGCCGACGTCCCCGCGGCCGACGCGCAGGTTCTCCAGGGTCGTCAGGCTCATGAAGACCGACCGCTCCTCGGTGACGAAGCCGAGGCCGGCCCGCGCCCGCTGGTGCAGGCGTCTGCGCCGGGGGTCGCCGCCGAAGCGGATCGTGCCGCCCATGGGGGGCAGCTCCCCCGCGAGCGTCAGCAGGGTTGTCGTCTTCCCCGCGCCGTTCGGGCCGACCAGCGCGACGATCTCGCCGCGCGACACGGTCAGGTCGAGGTCGCGGACGACCGCGGCCGCGCCGTAACCCGCGCGGAGGGCTCGGCCTGGACGAGGGGTACTTGGCTCGACACCTCTGGTCCCTTCGATCCTCGATGATCACCGTGCGCGCCCTGTCACAGGTATGCGTTCCGTGCGACAGTGTGGTGTGAGGTGGGCCTCACGGCGAACGGCGGTAGAGACTGTCACAGATTCATGAGATTGTGTCAACACGTCCGCCGCCTCGATGCCGGCGGCACCCCCAACGACGGGAGAGCGCGTATGACCAGTCGCACCGAGCTGTCCGGGCAGGCCGACAGCGCCCCGATCACGCGCCTCGACCTGGGCGACGTCGAGCTGGCCTTCCTGCCCGACGGCGTCCACCACGTCGAGGCCCACAGCCAGTTCCCGACCACGCCACGGGCCATCTGGCACGCGCACCCCGAGGTCTTCGACCGCGACGGCATGCTCGTGATGAGCGTCGGCTCGGTCCTCGTCCGGACGCCGGACGAGGTCGTCCTCGTCGACCTCGGGTTCGGGCCGCGGACGATCGACATCGCCGACGTCACGAACGGCGCCCACCGTGGCGACCTCGTCGGCGGCCGGCTGCTCGACAGCCTCGCCGCCGTGGACCTGACGCCGGACCGCGTCGACACGGTCGTGTTCACGCACCTGCACATCGACCACGTCGGCTGGCTCGGCCGCCCCGAGGATCCGGCCCGCCACACCTTCGAACGCGCCCGCTACCTCGTGCTTCGCGACGAGTGGAACCACTGGCGCCGTCCCGAGCGGATGGCGCTGGGCACCTCGGTCACCGAGGCGCAGGTCGCGCTGCTGAGCGAGCGGATCGAGACGCCCGCCGGGCGACACACGGTCACGTCCCGCGTGACGCTGGTGCCCACGCCCGGGCACACCCCGGGGCACGCCTGCGTGCACGTGCAGGGCAGCACGGGCCGGGCGCTGATCCTCGGCGACGCGCTGCACTGCCCGATCGAGCTCGTCCACCCGGGCCAGACGTTCGTGTTCGACGAGCACCACGGGCTCGCCGCCGGGAGCCGCGCCGCGATCGACCGCATCCTGGCCGAGCCGGCCACCTGGTTCGCCGGTGGGCACTTCCCGAACCGGGTCTTCGGCCGGCTGCGCCGGACCGACGGTCGGCGCCACATCGACTGGGAGGCGTGAGACGGAGCCCGCGAGGACGCCTGAGCCGCGGTTCAGGCGTCCTCGTTGCCGAGCGGGTCGCGCTCGGCCGCCGTGGCGTCGTCGCGGTCGGTCGACCTGGTCAGCTGCTCCCACTCGGCGTCGCGGGCCGCCGTCGTCCGAGCCGCTGCGCGGGCGGCCGCCAGCGCGTCCGAGCCGACCAGCAGGCGCACGGGCGGGTCGTCGGTGCCGGCGAGCCACACGACGAGGTCGGCGACCTTCGCGGTGTCCCCGAGGGGCCGGATCGCCCCCTCCTGGAACAGGTCCGCGAGCACCCCGACGGTCTCCTTGTAGGGCGCGCTCGGCGTGGGGACGGTCATCGAGGACCCCGACCAGTCGGTCGCCATGCCGCCGGGCTCGATGGCCGTGACCCGGACCCCCAGCCCCGACACCTCGGCGGCCAGCACCTCGGTGAACCCGTTGACCGCCCATTTGGCCGCCTGGTAGGCCCCGAGCCCCGGGTTGCCGAGCCGGCCGCCGACCGACGAGACGTTGACGATGTGCCCGCGCCCGCGTTCCCGCATCCGCGGCAGCACCGCCTTCGTCACGTACACCACCCCGAGGAGGTTGGTGTCGATCTGGCGGCGGAACTGCTCCGGCGTCGAGTCCTCGATCGAGACGAGGTCGGCGTACCCGGCGTTGTTGACGACCACGTCGAGGTCGCCCAGCGCGTCGGTGGCCGCCTGCACGGCGGCCTGCACCGCGTCGGGGTCGGTGACGTCGAGCGGGACGGCGACCAGCCGTCCGGGGTGCTCGTGCACCAGGTCGGCCAGGTCCGCGGGACGGCGCAGCGCCGCGGCGACCCGGTCGCCGGCGGCCAGCGCGGCGGACACGACGGCGCGGCCGAGGCCGCGCGACGCCCCGGTGACGAACCAGTTCCTGCTCATGAGGGGACTGCCTTTCGACTGTGGAGACCCGGCCGTCGCCCTGGGGCCGAGGGCCCCAGGCGACGGTGAGGGGAGCCGCGACGTGCGTCAGGACGCCGAGACGGCAGCCGGCCGGTAGCGCACCGGCGGCTCGGGGTACGGGGTGCCCTCGGGCACCGTCGTGGCGGGCGGGAGCGGCGGCGGGTTGTCCTCCCGGAACCGCCGGCACCAGGCCCGGAAGACCCCGATCGTCTTGCGCTCGTCGCCGACCAGCGGGGCGTTCTCGCGGTAGATCTGGTGGTCCCAGATGACCCGGTCGTTCCGCCCGCGGTCAGCGCCTGCTTGAACTGCTCCGCGATCACGGCCTTCGCGCGCCCGCGCGGCTCGTCGCCGTCGTCGACCCGGCCGACCCAGATCGACAGGCTGTAGACCGAGCTGTCGTGGTCGATCGGGGTGATGGCGCTGATCTGCGCGGTCGGGTGCAGCCCGTGCAGCCGGCTGTAGACCACCCCGAGGCCCCACTGCCAGTTCTCGACGCGCACGACGGCGTCGCCCGCACGCGTGGGCACGTGGCCGGTGAAGTCGGTGTGGAACATGTCGCCGTGGGCCCCGGCGCGTTGAGGACGGGCTCGTCGGACCACTTGTGCACCGTGCGCAGGTGGCTGATGTCGGCCACGTTCTCGAAGGCGAACTGCGGCGGGAAGCCGACGACGGCCTTGCCGATCCCGTGCGGGTGCAGCGGGTAGTACGACGGGTCGTCGGCCTCGGCGATCCGCGGCGGGAGGTAGGTCGGCTCCTCGTCGCCCTTCCGGGAGAACCAGAGGTAGACGATCCCGTCCTGTTCGAGGGTGCGCCACCGGCGCAGCGCCACCTTCACGCAGCGGTCGAGGTAGGGGATGTTGGTGTTGGCCCCGTCGGAGCCGCGCCACTGCCAGTGGTGGAACGGGCAGATGATGTCGTCCCCGGTCACCTCGCCGCCGTAGGCGAGGTGGGCCCCCATGTGGTGGCAGTGCGCGTCGAGCACGAACACCTCGCCGGACTCCCCGCGGAAGGCCACCAGATCCGCCCCGAAGTAGCGCAGGGGCATCACGTCGCCGACGCCGAGGTCGCCGCTCCACAGCGCCACGTACCAGCCGGTACCGTACTGCCGGATCGCCGGGATCTCGTCGGTCGCGGTCATCCCCACCTCCCTGTTCCTGGCGGATCGCGTCGTCGACACCCGCCGCTGTGTGTCACACTGTAACAATCAATGTGTCGCCATGACAGCCACCGGGACGGCGCTCACCGACCGGTCCACCGGGGCGCGCGGCGCTCGGCGAACGCCCGGGCGCCCTCCCGGGCGTCGGCGGACGAGCGCACGGGCTCGTAGACCTCCCACTGCCGCGCGAAGGCCTCCTCGCGCGGCCAGCCCGGCGACTCGGCGAGCACCCGCTTGCTGGCGCGGACGGCCAGCGGCCCGTTGGCGGCGATCTCGGCGGCCAGGTCCCGCGCGGCGCCGAGCGCGCTCCCGGGCTCGACGAGGCGGTTCACGAGCCCCGCGTCCGCCGCCTCGGCGGCCGGGACGTGCCGGCCGGTCAGCACCCACTCCGAGGCGCGTGCGAGCGGGACCCGCTGCGGCAGCCGCAGGAGCCCGCCGCCGGCGGCGATCAGGCCCCGGCGCACCTCCGGCAGGCCGAGGACGGCGTCGCGCGCGGCGACGACCAGATCGCAGGCGAGCACGATCTCGAAGCCGCCGGCGAGCGCGTGCCCCTCGACGGCGGCGATCAGCGGCTTGGCCGGGGGCCGCTCGACCAGCCCGGCGAAGCCGCGGTCGGTGCGCGGGCGCTCGCCCCGCAGGAACGCCTTCAGGTCCATCCCGGAGCAGAAGGTCCCGCCCGCCCCGGTCAGCACCCCGACCGTCAGCGCGTCGTCGGCGTCGAGCAGGTCCATCGCGGCGCCGATGCCCTGCGCCGCGGCCAGGTCGACCGCGTTGCGGACGCGGGGCCGGTTGATCGTCACGACGAGCACGGCGCCGGCCCGCTCGACGAGCACCGGCTCGTCCGGGCCGGTCACCGGGCGGCATCCGGATCGCGCCGTCCAGCCGGACGGTCTCGCCGTTGAGCATCGGGTTCTCGACGATGTGCAGGGCGAGCGCGGCGAACTCGTCCGGACGGCCGAGGCGGGAGGGGTGCGGCACCGCGGCGGCCAGCCGCTCCCGGATCTCGTCGGAGAACCGCGAGAGGATCGGCGTGTCGAAGGTGCCGGGCGCGATGGTGCACACCCGGACCAGCCGGCTCGCGAGGTCGCGCGCGGCGACGAGGGTCATGCCGACCACGCCGGCCTTGGCCGACGCGTACGGGGTCTGGCCGATCTGCCCCTCCCACGCGGCGACGGAGGCGGTCAGGACGCAGACGCCGCGCTCGCCGTCCACCGGCTCGGTCGCGACCATGGCGGCCGCGGCGAGCCGCAGCACGTTGAACGTCCCGACGAGGTTGACGCGGACGATGTCCGCGTATGCGTCCAGCGACCCGGGCGTGCCGTCGCGGTCGACGACCCGGACGGTGCCGCCGCGGCCCGCGCAGTGCACGAGGGTCCGCAGCGGGCCGAGCGCCGACGCGGCGTCCACGGCGGCCCGGACCGCGTCGGGGTCGGTGACGTCGGCGGCGCTGAAGCGGCACAGCGGGCCGAGCTTCTCCGCGACGGCGGCGCCGTCCGACGCCGGCAGGTCCACGATCACGGTCGGGACCTCGCGGTCGACGAGCCGGCGCGCGGTGGCGAGCCCGAGGCCGGATGCACCCCCGGTCACGAGGGCGACGCCGTCCGCGGGCCTCATCGCGCGTCCGTCCCGGCATCGGCGGGGTCGGGGTCGACGGTCATCGCGGTCCTCTCGTTCGGGTGGGACTGCTCGTCCGGCACCGGCTTCACACACCCCGCGTGCTGCGCGACGATGTACCTCACCGGCGGTGGCAGATGCACATTCGACGTGTCATTGTGCCACAGACCTCATTGTTCACGGTCGAGCAGAAGGACGGTCTGGATGCCCGAGTCCACCCCACTCCCCCACGTCGCGGACCGCGACTGGAGCGAAGCCCGGTACGCATGGCAGCCGGACGACCGCGTCCCGTTCAGCACCGTGATCGACCGCCGGGCGGAGCTGTCCGGTGACCGGCCCGGCTTCACGATCGCCGGTGAGAGCGCCACGTTCGCGCAGGTCGCAGAGCGTTCTGTCGGGTACGCGAACGGGCTGCACCAGCTCGGCGTCGGCCACGGCGACTCCGTGGCGATGCTGATGGACAACTCGCTGCCGATGGTGCTGAGCTGGTTCGGCGCCTCCCGCATCGGCGCGGTGGAGATCCCCGTGAACACCGCCTTCAGCGGCGACTTCCTCCGGCGGACCCTGCGCAACACCGACGCAAGGTGCTGCTCGCGGACGAGCGCTACCTCGACTCGGTGGTCGAGACCGCCCGCGACGGCGGGGTCGAGACGGTGGTGCTGCGGGGCGGCGAGGAGGGCAGGCGCCGGATCGAGCGCGCCGGCCTCAAGGCCCTCCCGTGGGACGAGCTCGCGACGGCACCGACCGGCGCGCTGCTCTCGACGGCCACGGTCGACCACCGCGACCCGCTCTCGGTGGTCTACACGTCCGGCACCACCGGCGCGTCCAAGGGCGTGACCTTCAGCCACAACTACCTGCTCTCCGCCGGGCGCCAGCAGGTGCTGCTCTACGAGGGCTCCGAGGACGACGTCTACTTCGGCTCGATGCCGCTCTTCCACCTCGCCACCAAGGGCGCGGGCGTCACCGGCGGCCTCGTGTGCGGCCAGCACACCGTGCTCGACGTCAAGTACTCCACCAGCCGCACGTGGGACCGGGTCCGGGAGACCGGCGCCACGGTGGTGCACATGCTCGGCTCGATGATGGTGATGCTGTGGAACCTCCCGGCGACCCCGCAGGACGCGACGCTGCCGATGCGGGTGTTCTACGCCGCGCCGATCCCCGGCTCGATCCACCGGCAGTTCGAGGAGCGCTACCACTGCAAGATCGTGACCTGCTACGCGCAGACCGAGATCTGCAAGGTCACGGTGGGCGGCGTCCGCGAGGACTTCGCGCTCGACTCCGCCGGCCGGGTCAACGACGAGCTCTTCGAGGTCCGGATCGTGGACGACGAGGACGACGACGTCGACGCGGGCACGGTGGGCGAGATCGTCGTGCGCCCGCGCCGCCAGCACGTCATGTTCGACGGGTACTGGCGCAACCCGGAGGCGACGGTGAGCTACCTGCGCAACCTCTGGTACCACACCGGCGACCTGGCCCGCGTCGACGGCGAGGGCTGGCTCTACTTCGAGGGCCGCAAGAAGGACGCGCTGCGCCGGCGCGGGGAGAACGTGTCGGCCGTCGAGCTGGAGGACGTGCTGCGCCAGCACCCCGCGGTGCTCGACGCGGCCGCGATCGGCATCCCCAGCGACGTGCTGGAGGACGACATCCTGGCCGTCGTCGAGGTGGCCGCCGACGCCGCCTTCGACCACGCCGGGCTGCACGCGTTCTGCACCGAGCGGCTGCCGTTCTTCATGGTGCCGCGCTACTTCGACGCGGTCGCGCAGCTGCCGCGCAACACCAACGCGAAGGTCGAGAAGTACAAGCTGCGCGAGCGCGGGCTGGCCGCGACGGTGTGGGACTGCACGACGAAGGAGTTCGTCGCGGGGTGAGCCACGCCGTGATCACCCTGCGGGTGCCGTCAGGGCTGGCCGCCGTCCACCGTCAGGAGCGCGCCGGTCGTGAAGCTGGAGGCGGGGCCGGCGAGGTAGAGGGCCGTCCCGACGATCTCGTCGGGACGCCCCCGCGCCGGAGAGCGAAGCGTGCGGAGCGCTGCGCGAACTCGTCGGGGTCCCAGTGCCGGCTGACGTCGGTGAGGAAGGTGCCGCAGACGATCGCGTTGCACCGGACGGTGGGGCCCAGCGCGTGGGCGAGGCCGACGGTGACGGTGTTGAGCGCGGCCTTCGCCGCCGCGTACGGCACCACCTCGGACCGCGGGCGCACCGACACGCCGCTGGAGATGTTGATGATCGACCCGCCGCCCGCCGCGGCCATCCGGGTGCCCACGAGCGCGGCGAGCCGGAACGGGCCCTTGACGTTGACGGCGAACACCTTGTCGAACAGCTCCTCGGACACCGTGTCGACGGAGTCGTAGAGCGGCGACATGCCCGCGTTGTTGACCAGCACGTCGACCCGGCCGAAGTGCCCGTACGCGGTCTCGACGAGCCGGTTCAGATCGGCCCAGCGCCCCACGTGCGCCGCGACCGGGAGCACCTCGCGGCCGGTCTCGCGGGCGATCTCCGCGGCGGCCTGCGCGCAGGCGTCCTCCTTCCGGCTCACGACCACGACGTCGGCACCGGCGTGGGCCAGGCCCTCCGCGATCGCCCGCCCGAGGCCGCGGGTGGCGCCGGTCACGAGCGCCACCCGGCCGGTCAGGTCCACCAGAGATGACACATCCACACATAGATTGTAACATTGTGACATGTCGAGTACCGAGGGTCTGCTCGCCGGCCGGCGCATCGTCGTGACCGGAGGCGCGAGCGGCATGGGTGCCACGCTCGTCGGAGGCTACGTGCGCGCGGGCGCGACCGTGGCCTCGCTGGACCTGAACCCCGTGGCGGGCGAGGAGGTCGTGAAGGCGGCGCAGCCCGCCGACCGGGACGCCGCCCGCTTCACGACCTGCGACGTCACGGACCGGTCGAGCGTGGACCACGCGTTCGACGCGGCGACCGGCTGGCTCGGCGGCCTCGACGTCCTGGTGCACGCCGCCGGGATCAACCACGCCGCCAAGGCCGAGGACGTCACCACCGAGGACTGGGACCGGGTGATGGCGGTGAACGCGACCGGCACGCTGCACACCAACCAGGCCGCGTTCCGGGCGCTGCGCGCCGGCGGCGGCGCGATCGTCAACTTCGCGTCCGGCGCCGCGGTCCGCGGCTACCTGGACCACGGCCACTACGCGGCGAGCAAGGGCGCGGTGCTGTCCTGGACGCGCACCGTCGCGGCCGAGTGGGGTCGCCACGGCATCACCGTCAACGCGCTGTGCCCCGGGATCCGCACCCCGATGTACGAGCGGACGCGGGCCGGGCTCACCCCGGAGGAGCTGGCGCGCCACGACGCCTGGCTCGCCGAGAACATCGTCGTCGGCGGCCGGCTCGGCGATCCGGAGCTCGACTTCCTGCCCTACCTGGTGTTCCTCGCGAGCCCCGGCGCCCGCTACATCACCGGCCAGACGCTCTCGGTGGACGGCGGCCACACGATGATGCGCTGACGGACGGGCTTGACGGCGGGCGCGGCCCGTCACCGCCCGCCGTCAGGCCGACCAGCTCGACCCGATGCCGAGAAGGCGCGCCATCGTGCCGCCCAGCACGAGCTTCGTCGCGTCGTCCCCGAGCCCGAGCGCCTCGACCGCCGCGATCTCCGCGACCGGATCCGTCATCGGCCAGTCCGACCCGAAGACCACCCGCTCGGCACCGTGGCGCCGCACGAGCCGGGCGACCCGTTCCGGGCGCAGCGCCGTCAGCGACGGCGGCCAGGACGTCTCGAGCACCACGTCGGCCCCGGCGAGCATCTCCTCGGCGTCGTCGAGGATCTTGTAGCCGCCGAAGTGGCAGGCCACGAGCGGGAGCCGCGGGAAGCTCCCGGCGATCCGCGCGATCATGGCCGGGCTGGACAGGCTGTTGCGGTACGCGTCCCCGCCCTCGCCCACGTGCGCGATCACCGTGTAGTCCGCGCCCATCGCGTCGAAGATCGCCCAGAGTCGCGGGTCGTCGAGCGCGAAACGCTGGAACAGCGGGTGCAGCTTCACCGCGCGCAGCCCGTGCCGGCGCAGGCTCGCGAGGTTCTCCTCCGGGGACAGGTCGACGTGCACCGTGCCGAACGGCAGCCGGCGCGCGGCCGCGAGGGACGCCGCGAACCCGTTCACCCGATCGACCAGCCGGCCCTCGTTGGCGATGGCGAGGCAGCAGCTCAGGCCGACGCCGGAGGCCGACATCGCCGCCTCCAGCCCGCCGGCCGTGCCGTCCCCGCGCGCGGCGAGTCCCGGCACCGGGTTCGCGGCGAGGGCGCGGGCCGCGACGTGGTCGGGCCAGACGTGCGCGTGCGCGTCGATGATCACGGCGCGGCCTTCCCGAGGCGGCGGGCGAGCGCGTCGAGCAGCACCTCCGTGGCGCCTTCGTAGATCCGCAGCGGGCGGGCGTGCGGTAGAGCCGTTCGATCTTCGACCCGGTGACGAGCCCGAACCGGCCCATGGTCTGCAGCGCGCGGTCCACCACCTGGGCGGCCGCCTCGGTCGCCTGCACCTTCGCGATCGAGGAGAAGTCGAGCGACGCCAGCGGGTCGGCCGCGGCGCGGGACGCGGCCAGGTACGTCATGGCGCGCGACGCCTCCACGTCCACCCACGAGGAGGCGAGCGCCTGCCCGACCGCCCCGATCTCCAGGAGCGGACGGCCGAACTGCTCGCGCGTGCGGCGGTGGCCACGGCCTCGTCGAGCGCGGCCTGGGCCAGCCCGACCGCGGACCCCGCGACGGACACCCGGAAGACGGCGAGCGTCTGCAGCATGAGGGAGAAGGCCCGGCCCGGCACGCCCAGCCGGTGCGACTGCGGGACGACGACGTCGTCGAGGACCACCTCGCCCAGCACGTGCGGGGCGATCAGGTCGCGCCGCAGGTGACCGCGAGCCCGGGGCTGTCGGCCGGGACCAGCACCATGGACCAGCCCTCGCCCTCCCGGGCCAACACCGAGTAGAAGTCCGCGGCGCCGGCGTTGGTGATGAACGACTTGCGCCCGCGCAGCCGCAGGTCGCCGCCGACGGCCTCGACCGTGGTCGACACGGCGCGCAGGTCCGACCCGACGTCCGGCTCGGTGAGCGCGAGCGCGGCCACGGCGGTGAGCGCGCGCACCCGGGGCAGCCAGTGCCGCTGCACCGGCGGCGTCCCGCCCACGGCGATCGGGTAGCTGCCGACGCCCTGCATCCCGAACATCGAGTCCAGGTGCGCCGACTCGTACATGAACGCCTCGCGCACGACCGCGATCGCGAGCGGGTCCAGCCGGTCCGCCGCGCCGCCGAACTCCGCCGGCACGACGAGGTCGCAGAGCCCGCTCCCGGCGAGCGCCTCGCGCACCTTCGCATGCAGCGCGACGGCGGCGTCGGCCTCGGCGGCGTACGGCGCGACGCTCCGCGCGACCGCGCGGGCCCGTTCCCGCAGGGCCAGGTGGTGCTCGCCGAGCCCCGCCGGCTCGGGCGGCCCGACGCTCACCACTGCGCGAGCGGCGAGGTGACCTGCAGGAACGAGTGCTCGCGGGTGAGCGCCGTGCTGACGTCCACGACCCACGGGCGGCCCGACGCGAGCGCCTCCTTCAGCGCGGCGGCGAACTCGGCGTCCGTGGTGGCCCGCGTGCCGCCGCAGCCCATCGACCGGGCGATCGCGGCGTAGTCGTACGACCCGAGCTCGGCGGTGATCCGCCGGTCGCCCTGCCCGTTGTAGACCCAGCCGAGCGCGGCGTTGTTCATGACCACGACGACGATCGGGATGTCCTGCTCGAGCGCGGTCATCATGCCGTTCATGCTCATCCCGAAACCGCCGTCGCCGCACACCGCGACCACCGGGCTGCCGGGGTCGACGAGCTTGGCGGCGAGCGCCGCGGGGACGGCGTAGCCCATCCCGCCGACACCCGCGGACTGGAGGTACTTCCCCGCCGTCCGGGTCTGGTAGAGGTGCATCATGAACAGCCGGTTCTCCCCGGCGTCGCAGGTCACCATCGTGTCGGCGGGCAGCGTGTCGACCAGCACCTTGACGACCCGTTCGGGGAGCACCGGGCTGGCGTCGCTGAAGCTCCCGTCCACGTCGAACCGGCCGTGCTCGTCCTGCGCCGCGGTCACGGCGGCCGTGCGGCCGGCGTGCACCTCCGGGGAGATCCAGCCGTCCTGCTCGCCCAGTTCGAGGAGACGGTCCAGGGTGGCCGCGAGGTCGCCGACGACCGGCACGTCGGCCGGGAACGTCCAGGACGTGTTGACCGGCTCGACGTCCACCTGGACGATCGTCTGCCGGCCCGGGTCGAGGACGGCCGGGTTCTCGTTGGCCGTGTCCGGCGGCGCGAGGCGCGAGCCGAGCACGAGCACCAGGTCGGCCTGGCCGAGCACGTGGTTGGCAGCGGGGCGCCCGAACGTGCCGCAGACGCCGAGCGCGAGGTCGTGGACCTCGCTGAAGACGCCCTTGCCGCCGCCGCTCGTCGCCACCGGCAGCGCCAGCTTCTCCGCCAGCGCCTGCAGCTGCGGGTAGGCCTGCGCGACCCGCACCCCGTTGCCGGCCAGGACCGCCGGGGCGGCCGCGCCGCGGAGCAGGGCGAGCACCTCGCGCAGCTGGGCGTCCTGCGGCACGGGCGCGGGCCGGTCGAGGTAGCGCGCCGTCGGGTAGAGCGCCGGCCGGCTGGCCGGGCCGACCTTCGTCCTGAGCGCGCTCTGGCTGAACAGCAGAGCGACCGGTCCGCGGTCACCGGCCAGCGCGTGCTTGATGCCGAGCTGGACGTTCTGCACCGCCTCGGCGCCTGGTAGCTCACGATGGTCCGCTTGGTGACGCCCTCCAGGGTGTGCTTGGCGTCGAACCCGCCGTGGAATGCCGCACCGGTCTGGTAGGCCCCATGGTGGGCGTACGGGCGACCGTCGGTCAGGTCCGCGAGCAGCAGCATGGGCGAGCTCGACAGGTGCGCCTCCAGCGTGCCCAGCAGCGCGTTCGCGATCACCCAGGCGCCCTGCCCGTAGACCACGCCCGGCCGCCGGTGAGCCGGCCGTACACCTCGGCCATCACGCCCGCCAGCGACTCCTCGCGGACCGTGACGGCGCGGATCGTCTTCTCGTGCTCGATGAGGGCGTCGAACAGCATCCAGCTGTCGCCACCGATGATGCCGAACACCATGTCGATGCCCGCCTCCTCCAGGACGCGGGCGATCGCCTCGCTGACGCGGACGTCGTCGGTGAGCAGCTTCTCGGTGGTCATGACGGGGTTCCTCTCAGGTCGATCTCGTGCGGTGGGGCGGCCGGGTCACGCCGTCAGGGACACCGGCCGGGAGGTCCACTTCTGCAGGACCCGGCGGCCCGCCGTGTCGACGAGCTCGATCCACATGCCGGTGTGCGGGTCGCGGTGGTAGGCGAACTCGGTCCGCCGGCCGGCGTCGTCGACGCCGCTGGCCTCGCAGGGCATGCCCAGGCTCTCCAGCCGGGCGATGTCGGCGTGGAACGTGTCGGACCAGAAGCCGATGTGGTGCTGCGGCGGCCCGCCGGTCATGTGCCGGTAGGCCTCGTCGTCGACGTACTCGATCAGTTCGAGGTGGATCGGTCCCGGGGCGGAGTAGGTGATCCACATGTCCCGGTGGACCGGACCGATCCTGGTCATCACCGCGCCGGTGCGCCGGTACGGCGCCGCCCAGCCGACGCCCAGCGAGCTGCTCAGGTCCACCATCGCGCTGCGCAGGCTCGGCACCGCGCTGCCGATGTGGAAGAACTCCCGGTGCCCCAGCGCAGCCTCGATCACGCCTGCATGATGTCACATATTGCGCGTCTTTGTGAAGCGCTGGCACCATGGCCGCATGGAGAGCGGCGGCTACATGTTCGACTGGCGGGCCGAGGCGGAGCGCGACGGCTGGTCGCTCCACGACGGGACCTGGTACCACCGCCTGACCGACGAGTCGCGCGCCGACAGCACCTACGTCTACCTCGGCAGCGGCACGTGGGCCGAGACCTGGCCGCACCCGCCGCGCGGCCCGTGCCGCGCCCGCTCCCGGCCGCCTTCGACGTCGCCTGAGCCCGCCCGAGCCGGCGGCTCAGAGCTCCAGCCGCAGCCCGGTCCCGCGCGACACGCAGATCATCATCACGTCGCCGGCCGCGCGTTCGTCGTCGGTCAGGTACGCGTCGCGGTGCTCGACGCGGCCGGCGAGCACGCGCGTCTCGCAGGTGCCGCAGACCCCCTCGCGGCAGGAGGACAGCACGAAGACGCCGCCCGCTCCACGGCCTGCAGAACGCTCTCCTCGGCCCCGACGACCACCGACACCCCCGAGTCGGCGAGCTCGACCTCCATCGGCGCTCCGGCGGCGTCGGGGCGGCCGGGCCCGCCGTGAACCGTTCGAGGTGCAGCGACCACCGCCCCTCGCCGCGGTGCAGGTCCTCGAGCGCGGACAGCATCGGCTCGGGGCCGCAGGCGTACACGGCCGTGCCCTCGTCCGCCGCACCGACGATCGTGCACAGGTCGGGCAGCCCCTTCACGTCCTGGGGCACGACCTCGACCCGGTCCCCGTGCGCCCGGAGCCGGTCGAGGTAGGCCATGGACGCGCAGGACCGGCCGCCGTAGACCAGCCGCCACGGCGCGCCGGCCCGGTCGACCGTCTCGATCATGGGGAGCAGCGGCGTGATCCCCACACCGCCCGCCAGGAACAGGTACTGCTTGGCCGGCTCCAGCGCGAACCGGTGCCGGGGACCGCGGACCCGGAGCGTCGACCCCACGTCGAGCCCGGTGTGCACCCGCGCCGACCCGCCGCGCCCGTCGCGCACCCACAGCACGGCGACGGTCCAGGAGGCGGTCGCACCGGGATCCCCGGTCAGCGAGTACTGCCGCACGAGCCCGCCCTCGTCGTCGAGCACGCAGTCGATGTGCGCACCGGGCTCCCAGGCCGGGAGCGGGGCGCCGTCGGCCCTGGCCAGCCGGAGCTCCACCACGTCCTCGGCGAGGAGCGTGCGGCCGACGACGGTGACGTCGAGCTCCTGCTCCTCGGCCGCGTGCGCACTCCGCGCAGCCATCCGGTCCCGCCTCTCGCCTCAACGGTCGCGTGCCCGGCAGGTCGGGAGCGATCGACTCGGGATGGCTCGACCGACACCTGCCATGGCACAATGTATCGCAGTTTGTGCCCCCATGACATCGCACGTGAGGACGGCCATGACTGCAGCGCAACCGGAGTTCGAGGGACGAACAGCCATCATCACCGGTGGTGGCACCGGGATCGGCCAGGCCACGGCCCTGCTCCTGGCGCACCACGGCGCCGACGTCGTCCTCGCCTCCCGGTCGCCCGAGCGGCTGCGCGCCGGCGCCGACCTCGTCGCGGAGCGGACCGGCCGCAAGGCCATCGCCGTCGTCACGGACGTCCGCGAGGAGGAGCAGGTCACCGCGCTCGTCGACACGACCGTCGCGGCGTTCGGGCGCATCGACATCGTGGTCAACAACGCCGGCGGGAGCTACCTGCGCCCGATCGAGCAGCTGTCCCGCCAGGACTGGGACCGGATCGTGAGCCTCAACCTGTCCAGCGCCTTCGACGTGACCCGGGCCGCCCTGCCCTATCTCGCGGTCGAGGGGGGCAGCATCGTCAACGTCTCGTCGTCCTCCGCGTCGTACGGCACGATCGGCGGCGCGCGTACAGCGCCGCGAAGAGCGGCGTCGAGATGTTCACGAAGGTCGCGGCGGCCGAGCTGAGCCCGCGCGGGATCCGCGTCAACTGCGTCGCGCCCGGCCTGATCCGGTCCGAGGGCGCGGAGCGCTCGTGGACGCGGGCCGGGCTGGACGTCGCCGGCACCGAGGCGCGCATGCCGCTGCGCCGGGTGGGCGAGCCCGAGGACATCGCCCGGATCATCCGGTTCCTCGTCTCGGACGAGGCCGCCTACCTCACCGGCGAGGTGATCCACGCGGACGGCGGCCCGCAGATGGACGGTCTCGACGTCTTCTCGTGACCGTCGGGGGCCGGCCGCGCCGGCCCCTCCGGCGGTGCGGGTGGTCAGCGGCTGCGGAGCAGCATCGCCGCCGCCAGCGGGCCGCCGCCGGCGCCAACCACTCCCACCTGCGCGCCCGGAACCTGCCGCTCCCCCGCCTCACCGCGCACCTGCAGCGCGACCTCGTGCAGGTGACCGAACCCGTGCAGACGCCCCGCGGAGAGCTGCCCGCCTCCCGTGTTGAGCGCGACGTCGCCGCCGGTCCGCGCGATGCGGGCGCCGCCGTCGAGGAAGTACCCGGCCTCGCCGTGCCCGCAGAAGCCGAGCGCCTCCAGCCAGAGGACGGTGAGGATGCTGAAGCCGTCGTAGAGGCCCGCCACGTCGACGTCGCCGGGACGCAGGTCGGTCCGGCTCCACAGGTGCGCCGCGGCGTCGGCGGCGGCCATCGTGGTGAGGTCGGCACGCTGGTCCCACGACGGGCGCCCGGTCAGCGCCGTGCCGACCGCCTCGATCGCGAGCGTCCGGCACCGCAGGTCGTCCGCGGTCTCGACCGCCGAGACCAGCACGGCCGTGGCCCCGTCGGCGGGCACGTCGCAGTCGAACAGGCACAGCGGCGTCGAGATCATCCGCGCGCCGAGGTAGTCGTCGAGGGTGAGCGGGGTGCGGTAGATCGCCTTGTCGTTGAGGGCCGCGTTCGCGCGGGCCGTCCAGGCTGATCTGCCCGAGCTGCTCGCGCGTCATCCCGAACTCGGCCATGTACCGGGTGGCGTACGGGGCCATCCAGGTGGGCGAGGACATCGAGCCGAACGGCAGCATCCACTGCTGGTAGGCCGGCAGCCGGGCGAGGTCGAGCGCGAGCGTCGAGGCGCGCGTCGCGGCACCCTGGCTGCTCGACTCGGTGACCGTCCGGTAGACGAGCACGTGGCGGCACAACCCGGTGGCGACGGCCATCATCGCGTTCACGACCGCCCCCAGCTGCCCCGGCCCCTCCAGGCCGGCCTGGTGCCAGGTGAGGCGCAGCCCCAGCGCGTCCTGCACGCGGGAGACGCTCGGCCCGCTGAAGCCGTCGGAGACGAACACCTCCCCGGGCCACGCGCACAGACCGTCCACCTCGTCGCGGTGCAGGCCCGCGTCGTCGAGGGCGGCGAGGCAGGCCTGCAGCGTCAGGTCGAGGTCGCTGCCGCCCCAGCGGCGCCCGACGTCGGACTGGCCGATCCCGGACAGCACGACCCGGTCCTCGAAGCGTTCCATCGCCCTCATCACCCCTTCGGCAGGCGTGTGGACGATACACAGAATCTGTGCCAGTGTGACATGCAAGGAGGGCGACATGTCGACGACGCCGACGAGGGTTTCATCGCTGACCGGGATCGAGCCTCCGCTACCGGCCCCGACCGCCGACACCGTGGCGTTCTGGACGGGCGGAGCCGCCGGCGAGCTCCTGATCCACCGGTGCCGGGCGTGCGCGCGCTTCGCGCATCCGCCGACGCCGGTCTGTCCCGGCTGCCTGTCCCGGGTCATCGCGCCGACGCCGGTCTCGGGTCGCGGCCGGGTCGCGACGTATACGGTGAACCACTACCCGTGGCACCCGGCGTTCGAGCCGCCGTACGTGATCGCCGTCGTCGAGCTCGACGAACAGCCGGGCCTGCGGCTCACGACCCGCCTGGTGGGAGTCGACCCGGAGGCGGTGACGATCGGCATGCCCGTCCGCGTGGTGTTCGAGCAGCACGGCGAGGTCCACATCCCGCTCTTCACTCCCACGGACGGTGACGGTGTTTGACATGCTGGCCTCGGCGGACGCGCTGGTCGCGTCGCGCCGCAGGCGATGGACCGGCTGGCCGGGATCCTCGGTCTGTACCACCCGCGCGGGATCTGGCACCAGCGGTGGCCGCACTGGGGGCTGGACGCGCGGTGGTGCCGGGTGAACCTCGACGTCGCCTGGGCGCCGACCCACGTCGAGATCATCGCGCCGTACGGCAGCCCGGACGACCGGCTGTCGCACCCGCACATGCAGGCGATCCACGACAACCAGTCCGACCGGTGGTACCGCACCCACGCCACGCCCGTCGCGATCCACGACATGACCGCGATGACCGAGCGCCTGCGCCGCAGCGGCGTGCGCTTCCGCGTCGACGCGCCCGCCGGCGAGTTCGGCTTCGAGCGCATCTGGCTCGGCCGCGACGCGGTCGAGCCCGGGGTCTACGACGCCGACGCCGACGGCGGGCTCTTCCTCGAGTTCGTCCCGGCGAGCGCCTTCGGGTTCCCGGTGCCGGGACCGGACCACGTCCCGCGGCCGGTCAGCGCGGAGCACCCGGTCGTGCGCGTCACCCGGCGCACCATGATCGTCGCCGACGTCGACCGGAGCCTGAAGCAGCTGGAGGCCGCCACCGGCTGGGTCCCCGACGGGCCGGTCGAGACCCGGGACGGCGTCCGGCGGGCCCGGCTCGGCTTCGCCCACCCGCGGTCGGCGGCCCTCGAGCTCGCCCAGCCGCTCGACGCGACGAGCACGGTCGGCGCGTACGCGGCGGCCTGGGGGCCGGGGCCGTACGGCATCGCGGTCGAGGTCGAGAGCCTGGACGAGACCGTCGAGCGGCTCGGGCGGCTGGAGATCGCGTACCGGTGCACCGACGGCGACGGCGGCGTCGACGTGCTCGCCGACCACACGCAGACCCTCGGTGTGCAGCTGGAGTTCCAGGTGCGCGGGCCGGGTACCGCGTGACCGGCGGGAACCCGGCCGCGGGGCGCACGGTGGGGCTCCCCGCGGCGGACGGGCTGACGCTCGCCGGCGACGCGTGGGGGGATCCGCCGTGGGACGCGGTGCTGCTGCACGGAGGCGGACAGACCCGCTCGGCGTGGGGCCGCACGGGGTCGCGCCTGCACGCGCACGGCCTGTCCGTCCTCAGCGTCGACCTCCGGGGGCACGGCACCAGCGCGTGGGACGAGGCCGGGCGCTACTCGTTCCGGGACCACGGCCGCGACCTCGCCGCGATCCTGGCGGCCAACCCGCGGCCGGTCATCGCCGTCGGCGCGTCGCTGGGCGGCTCGACATCCCTGCACGCGGCGCTGCTGCGCCCGGAGAAGTTCCGGGCCGTGGTGCTGGTCGACATCGCGCCGACGATGCAGCGCACCGGCGTGAACCGGATCGTGGGCTTCATGCGGTCGCACCCGGACGGCTTCGCGTCCATCGCGGAGGCGCAGTCGGCGGTCGCCGCGTACCAGTCCCACCGGCGCCGCCCGCCGGGCGACGGGCTCCGGCGGAACCTGCGCGAGACGCCGGACGGGCGGTGGGTGTGGCACTGGGACCCGCGGACCCTGGACTTCGCGAACGAGGGTTGGTACCTGCGCCAGCAGGAGGACATGACGGCGGCGATCCGGGCCCTCGACGTGCCGGTGATCCTCGTGCGCGGTGCGGAGAGCGACGTCATCGTCGACTCCGACGTCGCCTACTTCGCCGCGCTCGGCGCGCACACCCGGCACGTCGAGGTCCCGAACGCCCGGCACATGGTGGCGGGCGACGAGAACGACGTGTTCCTCGACCAGATCATCGCCGAGCTGGGCCGGGCCCTGCCCAGCCTGGGACCGGCCGCCTGAGAGCCGATCAGCGGGCGCTCGCCGCCGCCGCGGCACCCAGCAGGCCCGGCTCCAGCGCCGCGGCGGCGCAGAGCGCGTCGAGGATGCGGACGTCCTTCCCGGCGGCCGCACGGACGTGCTCCGCGCGGGCCGGCTCGTCGCCCATCGCGACCAGCGACTCCAGGCTCGCGCTCGCGCCGCTCGACGACCGCAGGACCTCCACCAGCGCGTCGCGTCGCACACCGAGCCCCTCGCCGATGTCGAGGCGGTCCCCGCGAGGTGCAGCTGCGCGAAGTAGAGCGCGTTGTTGACCAGCTTGGCCGTCATCCCCGCCCCGAGCCCGCCGACGTGGTGGACGTCCGCGGCGTAGGCCGCGAGCAGCGGGCGGACCCGGTCGAGGACCGCAGCGTCGCCGCCGACGATCGCGCACAGCGCACCCGCGGACGCCCGGGACGGGCCGCCGCTGACGGGGGCGTCGAGCACCGCGACGCCACGGCGGGCGGCCGCCTCGCCGATCTCGCGGCAGGTTCCCGGTGCGACCGTGCTGTGCACGACGAGCACCGCGCCCGGGGCGAGGCCGCCCAGCAAGCCGTGCGGTTCCCGCACGACCTCGCGGACGTCGGCGTCGGCGAAGACGCAGACACACGCGATGTCGCTCGCCCGCCCGAGCGCGACCGGCGACGGCGCGGCAGCCGTCCCGCCGAACGCGTCGAGGCTGCTCGGACGCCGGGCCCACAGCGTGGTCGGGAAGCCCGCCGCGACGATGCGTCGCACGATCGGCGCACCCATGTCCCCGAGTCCCACGAACCCGATCCGCGGACGGCCCGCCGGCACGCCGTTCGGTACGTCCATGTCCGCCGCTCCCTCGTTCGCCTGCGCGTCATCGCGCTAGAATTCGTGACATTATGTCGCAGTCATCGGAGACGATGCGTGCCGCTCTCGTCGAGTCGCTCGGCGGCCCCGCCGCGGTGCGCGTGCACAGCATCCCGGCTCCGCGCCGCGGTCCCGGCGAGGTGCTGGTCCGGGTGCGCGCCGCGGGCGTCGCCTTCCCGGCCCTGCTGCAGACGCGGGGGAGTTACCAGACCCGGCCGGAGCTGCCGTTCGTCCCGGGGTCCGAGATCGCGGGCGACGTGGTCGAGGCCGGCGAGGACAGCGGGTTCCGCGCCGGGGACCGGGTCATGGCCTTCTGCCGCGGCGGCGGGTTCGCGGAGATCGCCGCGCCCGCGGCCGGCCACGTGTTCCCGCTGCCGCCGTCGTGGTCGTACGAGACCGGGGCCGCGTTCCCGCTGAACCACCTGACGACCCACTTCGCGCTCGCCGAGCGGGGGCGCCTGCTCGCCGGCGAGCGGGTGCTCGTGCACGGCGCGGCCGGCGGCCTGGGCACCGCGGGCGTCCAGGTGGCGAAGGCGCTGGGCGCCGCGCACGTCGCCGCGGTGGTGTCGACACCGGCGAAGGGCGCGGTGGCGACGGCGGCCGGCGCCGACGCCGTGGTCGCGGCGGCGGGGTTCAAGGACGCCGTGCTGGCCGGCGGCCGCGTCGACCTCGTGCTCGACCCGGTCGGCGGCGACCGCTTCCCGGACTCGCTGCGCTGCCTTGCACTCGGGGGACGGATCGTCGTGCTCGGCTTCACCGGGGGCGCATCCCCGAACTGAAGGTCAACCGGCTGCTGCTGAACAACGTCGGCGTGCTCGGGGCCGCGTGGGGCCCGTGGGCGCTCGCCGAGCCGGCCCGGATGCGGCACCAGTGGGGTGCCCTCGAACCCCACGTGCGCGCCGGGGCGCTCACCCCGCTGGTCGGCTCCGTCCACCCCCTCGACGACGTCGCGGCCGCCCTGCAGGTGCTCGACCTGCGCAGGGCGACCGGGAAGGTCGTCCTGGTCCTGTGACGCGGCCGCCCTGACACGCTGACACAGTTCTAGAGATTTGTGTCATCATTCACTGCATGGGACTGCTGGATCACAAGGTCGTGATCGTCACCGGGGCCGGCCACGGCCTCGGGCGACGGTATGCCGAACTCTTCGCCGCCGAGGGCGCCTCGGTGGTCGTCAACGACCTCGGCGTCGCCGTGGACGGCTCCGACCTGGGCGCGTCCGCGGCGGAGCAGGTCGCCGAGGCCATCCGCGCGGACGGCGGGAAGGCGGTCGCGAACACCGCTGACGTCGCGGACACCGACGCGGCCGCCACGCTGCTCGATGACGCGCTCACCCACTTCGGGCGCGTCGACGCGCTGGTCAACAACGCCGGCATCGTGCGCGACCGGCCCTTCGCCGAGATGTCGGACGCGGAGTGGGACAGCGTGCTGCGCGTGCACCTGACCGGCACGAAGAACGCCACCCAGCCGGTCTTCCGCCACATGACGACCCACGGCGGGGGCGTCATCGTCAACACCACCTCGCGCACGGGTCTGCGGGGCAAGCTCGGGCAGGCCAACTACGGAGCCGCCAAGGCCGGGCTGGTCGGGTTCTCGAACGTGCTGGCGCTGGAGGGCGCCCCGCACGGCATCCGGGTGTGGACGATCTCCCCGCGGGCCGCGACCCGGGCCTGGTCGATCGGCGTGACGTCGGCCGGGGTGCTGACCCCCGAGCTGGAGCGCCGGTTCACCGTCGACGCGGTCGCCGCGACCGCGCTGTACATGGTCAGCGACCTCTCGGCCCCGCACACCGGCAAGGTCGTCTTCGCGAGCGCCGAGAACGTCCGCGAGGTCCGCTGGGAGGCCGCGCCGGCGTTCACCCCGGGCCCCGACACGACCGCCGCCGACCTCGCCGCGGCGATCGAGCGCGGCGAGCTGCTGTTCCCGGACGACGCGGACCGCGACCGCATCTCCTGAGGCCTCCCGAGGCCTCCCGAGCCCCTGCCGACGCCGGAGCGGGCGGGCTCACCCCCGCTCGTTCTCCATCCGCCGCGGCAGCCCGCGGTCCAGCAGCGTGAACAGGACGAGCACCGCGGCGAGCACCGCCAGCAGCTCGGCCAGCCGGTGCAGCCCGGCGTCGGTCAGGCCGGCCGACCCGAAGACCAGCCCCGTCGCCGCGGACGACAGGATCGCGCCCAGGTAGATCGAGGTGCGCAGCAGCCCGGCGGCCACGCCCATCCCCCGCGCCGAGACCTGGACGTAGAGCGCGGCCTGGTTGCCCACCGCGACCAGGCCCATGGTCAGCCCGAACACCGCGACCACCACGACGATGAGGACCACCGGGGTCGTGGCGCCGCCGAGCCGCATCACCCCCGCCACGGCGAGCGCCACCAGCGCCGCCACCAGCAGCGGAGCCCGCACCAGGCGCCGGCGCGAGACCGCGGCCGCGACCAGCACGGACGTCACCATCATCGGCAGCATGACCAGCCCGGCCTGCTCGGCGGACAGGCCCCGGCCGGCCTGGAGCCACTGCGTGAAGCCGAAGAGGACCGAGTAGGTCAGCAGGTAGCTCAGCCCCGTGCGCAGGTAGGTCCGGCTGAGGCCCACGTTCGCCACGAGCCGGCGCACGTCCACGAACGGCTCCCGGGCGCGGCGCTCCCACCACACGAAGGCGCCGAAGCAGGCGACGGCGAGCGCGGCGACGACCGGCAGCGGCCGTTGCACGGGCAGCAGGACCAGCAGCAGCGCCGTCGCGGCGGCGGAGAACAGGGCGATCCCGAGCACGTCGAGCTCGGAGGCGATCTGCAGGGGCCGGCGCCGGGCCGGGCCGGGCGGGTCCCGCGGCACCCACGACCAGGCCATGAGGCCGCACAGGACCGCGACCGGGATGTTGACCAGGAGCGTGGCCCGCCAGCCCCACAGCCCGACCAGCAGCCCGCCGATCGGCAGGCCCAGTGCGGACGTGGTCTGGGCCGCGATCGTGAGCCACCCGAGCACCGAACCCGGCGGCTCGACACCGTGCTCGTCGGCCCGCCGCCGGATGAGCAGCATCGCGGTCGGGTAGGCGGCCGACGTCCCGATGCCGAGGAGCACGCGGGCCCCGAGCAGCACCGGCAGGCTCGCCGCGCTCGCCCCGACCACACCGCCGACGAGGACGAGGACCGCGCCGGCGACGAACACCCGGCGCGGTCCGCACCACTGGGCGAGCCGGCCCATCGTCGGCTGGGCGACCGCGCTCGCGAGGTAGAGCACCGCGACGAGCGCCGCCGCCTCGGCCGGACCGGCGCCGAGCTCCTGCCCGATAGGGACGAGCGCGGTGGCGATCATCGAGCTGTTGACCGGGTTCAGGCAGGAGCCCAGCAGCAGCGGTGCCACGAACCGCGGGCCGAACGGCCGTGGCACCGCCTCGCCGCTGGGGTCGCTGTCCGCCGTCACAGGGCGGCGGACGAGCGCGGAACCGTCATCCCGCCTGCTGCCGGTCCGCGTACGCCTTCTCGACGTAGGAGTTGTCGACGAAGGTCGAGAACGCCGGGACCGCCGTCTCCGGCGGCAGGGCGCCGCTGGACGTCGCCCAGGTCAGCGTGTTGCGCACGACGTCCTCCGGCACCGTCCCGTCGGCCCCCTCGTACGCCGGGCCCATGATCGCCCACTGCTGCGCCCACGAGTCGGCGAAGACGCCTGCTGCTCGGGCCGCATGAGCGCGAGCACGGCGGCCGGGTCGTCGGCCGCCTCCAGGGTCCGGGCCTGGCCGTCCACGAGCCCGGCGACGAAGTCCTGGAGCAGCTGCGGGTTCTGCTCGGCGAACTGCTTCGTCGTGACGTAGGCCGAGCCGAGCTGGCGAGGCCAGTACTTCTCGGTGGCCGCGGGGTCGCTGGTGTTGACGACGACGTAGCCGAGCCCCTGCTGCACCGCCTTGGCGGAGACGGTCGCGTCCATCGAGACGATGTCGACGCGGCCCGCCTGCAGCGCCGCCAGCATCGCGGTCTGGGACCCGAGCGCGGCCCGGTTCAGGCCGTCCCAGTCGAGCCCGGCGCGGTCGCGAGGGTCTGGAGGTAGAAGGTGCTGCTCGTGCCCTCCTTCGCGTAGCCCCACGACGCGTCGGCGAACCGGCCGAGATCGGTGCCGTGGTCGGCCTGGAGCCGGGTCGACGCGACGATCGCGCTCGCCGAGGACAGGAACGGGGTGTAGAAGCCCAGCACGCCGGCGTCCTTCTCGGCGGCCCGCAGCAGGTCGAGACCGGCGATCATGGCCACGTCGACCGACCCGCCGGTGAGCGCGGCGAGCGCGTCGACGCCCGTGGCGAACTCCTGGGGCTCGACCGTCAGGCCGTGCCGGTCGAAGGCGCCGGTCCCCTGCGCGACCAGGAACGGGGTGTTGGAGACGTTCGCACCGCCCGGGGTCGCGAACGTGATCGTCCGATCACCCCCGGCGGCGCCGCCGCCCGTCCCGTCGGCGCCGCCGCAGCCCGCCACCGCGAGCAGGACCGCCGCCGCGGCGATCGGGACTAGCGTCCGCCCCGGTGTGAGCAACCGTCTGAGCATCGCGAACTCCTTCGTCCGGCGTTGTCGGTCGAGCGCCGAGCGCGCCCGTGGGTGATCGGGAGAGATTCAGGCGGTCGAGCCGGCGACCTCGCCGGCCTTGAGCACCTCGCCGCGGAGCTGCTCCCAGATGGCGTGGTGCAGGTCGGTGAAGCGGCTGTCGAACCGGATCTCCAGGAGGTCGCGCGGACGCTCCAGGGAGATGGCGTGGTTCCCGATGATCCGGCCGGGTCCGGCGGACATCACCAGCACGCGGTCCGAGAGGCCGACCGCCTCCTCCAGGTCGTGCGTGATGAACAGGACCGTGGGGCGGTTGATGGCCCACAGTCCGAGCAGGTCGCGTTCCATGAGGGTGCGCGTCTGCACGTCCAGGGCGCTGAACGGCTCGTCGAGCAGCAGGACGTCCGGCTCGTACACGAGGGTCGCGGCGATCGCCACGCGCTTGCGCATGCCGCCCGACAGCTGGTGCGGGTAGCTCGACTCGAACCGCCCGAGACCGACCCGGGCGAGCCAGGCGGCCGCCCGCTCACGCGCCTCGCCGGCCGGGACGCCGCGGAACCGCAGCGGGAGCATGACGTTCTGCAGCGCGGTGCGCCACGGCAGCAGCGCGTCCTTCTGGAAGATGAAGCCGACGTCGCGGCGCACGCCGCTGACCGGCCTGCCGAGCACCTCGACGCGCCCCGCCTGCTGGCGCGCCAGCCCGGCGACGAGCCCCAGAAGGGTCGACTTCCCGCACCCCGACGGCCCGACGACCGACACGAACTCGCCGCGCCCGGCCACGAGGTCCACGCCGTCGAGCGCGGTGAAGGGCCCGCGGGCCGTCTCGAACGTGCGCCGGATCCCGGTCATCGCGATGGCGGGCTCGGCGGTGGCCCGAACCTCCACGGGCACCTCGCCGTTCCGCAGACCTGCGTCCTGTGATGCGCTCATGACATGCCTCCCGGCCTCAGCGCGTGGGGAGCCACTGGGTGACTCGTCGTTCGATGAGCCCGATGAGGGCGTAGACCACCACCGCGATGGCGACGACCACGGCGATCGCCGCCCAGATCGCGTCGACGTCCAGCGCCGCCTGGCCCTGCACGACGCGGTACCCGACGCCGCTGGTGGCGCCCACGAACTCGGCGAGGATCGCCGCCGAGAAGGCGTAGCGAGGGTGGTGCGGGTGGTCGCGAGGATCCAGAGCGTCAGCGACGGCAGGTACACCTGGCGGGCGAGGTCGAGCCGGCTCGCCCCATCAGCCGCATGTTGTCGAGCAGGTCCTGCGGGATCTCGCGGAACCCGGCGGCGATCGTGACCGCGACGAGGACGACCACCGCGAGCGTCACCAGCGTCACCTTCGACAGCAGGCCGAAGCCGAGCACCACCACGATCAGGGGGTAGAGCAGCAGCCGCGGCATGCCGTTGAAGAACAGCACGAACGGCTCCAGCACCTGCCGGGCCACCGCGGACAGGCCGAGCACCGCCCCCAGGACGATCCCGGCGCACAGGCCGACCGCGTAGCCCACGACGAGCACGAGCAGCGTGGCGCCGACGTCGGCGAGCAGCGCGCCGTCGACCGCCCAGTCCAGCAGCCGGTCGCCGATCTCCCGCGGCGAGCCGAGCACGAACGTGTTGATCGCGTCGGTGTCCGCCAGCCACTGCCACGACACGAGCGCCGCGACCACGACCGCGACCTGCACGGCGGCCATCGCCGCCCGCCCGGCCATCAGAAGACCCGCCACTGCGTGAACCGGGTCTCGACCCGGACCAGGACCCGGTCGAGCGTCACCGCCACGACGGCGACGACGAGGATCCCGGCGATCCACCCCGGAGGCGTCGAGCTGCTGCTGCGCGGCCGCGATCTCGTAGCCGATCCCCCGGTTCGACCCGAGGTACTCGGCGACGACGGCGGCCAGCAGCGACCACGCCGCGCTCAGCCGCAGCCCGGCGATGATCCAGGTCAGCACGGCCGGCACGTAGACCTGGCGGACCAGGTCCAGCACGCCCGCACCGAGCGCCCGCGCGTTGTCGAGCAGCACCGCGTCGATCGACCGGATGCCGGTGAACAGGCCGTGGAAGATGATGAAGAAGATCGCGTGGCGACGAAGTAGACCTTGGACGCCAGGCTGATCCCGAACCAGACGATGAACATCGGCGCGAGCACGACCAGCGGCAGCGCGTTCGCCGCCGCGATGAACGGGGCGACGAACCGCGCCAGCAGCGGCGAGGGCACGATGACCGCGACGACGACCACCGCCGCGACGACGCCGAGGGCGAAGCCCAGCGACGCCTCCTGGAGCGTCGCGCCGAGCGCCGCCCACCAGCGCCGACCGCGAACTCGCGCACGACCCGGGCCAGCACCTCCGCCGGCGTCGAGACGAGCAGCGTGCCCGTCGCGGTGCTGCCCGCGAGCTGCCAGGCGAGCAGGAAGGCGGCCAGCAACGTCGCCCGCGCGGCCCAGACCCCGGCGCCGAGCCGGCCCCGCCGCCGCGGCACCGACCGCCGGGCAGGCGCCTCGTCCCGGCGCCGCACGACGCTGGTCGGGGCGCTCACGGCTGCCGCCCGGTCGGCCGGGTCGGTGCTGGGGTCCGTCGGCCATCGCGTCGCTCCACGTCATCGTCGTCGTGCAGGCATCGGGAGGCAGTGCCTCGGTCAGCGCCGGAACGCTGTTCGGCACTATGTCACATAAACTGTGCATCGGTGCCAGGCGGCACAATCATGCAGGTCCGGGCACCGGCCGTCAAGCGCGGCGGCGGCTCACCGTCCGCCGGCGTCGCGGATCGCGCGCCACACCTGCATGGGGGTCAGCGGGATCTGGAGGTCCCGGACGCCGAGCGGCGCCAGTGCGTCGAGCACCGCGTTGTGGACGGCGGCGATGGACCCCGTCGTGCCCGCCTCGCCCAGCCCCTTGGCGCCCAGCGGGTTCAGCTCGGTGGGCGTCACGGTGTGCGCGGTGTCGTACGACGGCAGGTCGGCCGCGCTCGGCATCCCGTAGTCGGCGAACGTCGCGGTGAGCGGGTTGCCGTCGTCGTCGAACACGCTGTGCTCGAACAGCGCCTGCCCGATGCCTGCGGCGAGCCCGCCGTGCACCTGGCCCTCGGCGAGCATCGGGTTGATGACCACCCCGCAGTCGTCGACGGCGACGATCCGGACCAGCCGCACCCGTCCGGTCTCGGTGTCCACCTCGACCACGGCCACGTGGCACCCGAAGGGCGACGTGCCGCCGCCCTGGTCGAAGTGCTCGTCGGCGAACAGGCGGGAGGCGGACCCGGCAGGGCGGGCGGTCTCGTCGCCGATCGTCGCGGCGAGCTTCGCCCAGCTCACGGTGCTGCCCGGGACGCCACGCACCCCGAGCCCGCCGTCGACCACTTCCACGTCCTCGACCGCGACCTCCAGCAGGTGCGCGGCGAGCGCGGCGGCCTGCTCGATCACCTGGTCGCAGGCCCGGCGGATCGCGCTGCCGCCGATCTGGATCGACCGCGACCCACCGGTGCCCTGTCCCTTCGGCACCGCCGCGGTGTCGCTCTGGACGACCCGGACGTCGCCGACGTTCACACCCATGGTCGACGCGACGATCTGCGCGTAGGTCGTGACGTGGCCCTGGCCGTGCGCGGACGTGCCGACGACCACGACCACCTGGCCGTCCTCGGTGACCTCGACCGAGGCGTCGTCGCGTTCGAGCCCCACGTTCCCCGCGGAGACCTCGACGTAGCAGCACACGCCGACCCCGAGCGCCGACCCGGATCCGGCCCGCCGCCGCTGCTCCGCCCGCAGCCCCTCGTAGTCCACGATCCGCAGCGCCTCGGCGAGGGCCAGCTCGAAGTCCGCGCTGTCGTACGACTCGCCCATGACGTTCCGGTAGGGGAACCTGTCGCTGGGGACGAGGTTGCGCCGGCGCAGCTCGACGGGGTCGACGCCCAGCTCGGCGGCGAGCACGTCCATCGCCCGCTCCAGCATGTGCATGGCCTCGGGCCGGCCGGCCCCCCGGAAGGCGCCGGTCGGCGGGGTGTTCGTCGCGACCCCGCGGATGTCGAACCGGGCGTGCGGGATGTCGTAGCAGCCCGTGGCCAGCGAACGCGCGGTCAGCGTCATCCCGATGCCGACGCCCGGGTACGCGCCGAGATCGGTCAGCAGGTCGACCTCGATGCTGCGCACGCGGCCCTGCGGCGTCGCCGCGAGGGTGACGTCGAAGCGGTGCCCGCGGGCTGCATCGTCAGCAGGTTCTCGCTGCGGGTCTGGACCCAGCGGACCGGCCGGCCGAGCCTGCGGGCGATCGCGGCGACGAGCACGTAGTCCGGTTCGGCCGGCGTCTTCCCGCCGAACCCGCCGCCCACCGCCGGGCAGACGACGCGCAGGTCGGCGGGCGCCATCCCGAGGAGCTCGGCGGTCACGTCACGCATCCGGTGCGGCCACTGGCTCGACACCCACATCGTCAGGCGCCCCTCGGGCCCGGGCTCGGCGACGATGGCGTTCGGCTCCATCGGGGCGACGGCCATCCGCGGGTGCTCGACCAGCGTCCGCACCCGGACCGTGGCGTCCGGGCAGGGCTCACCGGCCTCGTAAGCAAGGTGCAGCGCCACGTTCGAGGCGGTGTCCGGGAACAGCCGCTCCGCGCCGTCCGCCGCGGCGGCCACCGGGTCCACGAGCGCGGGCAGCGGGTCGTAGTCGACCTCCACGAGGTCGGCGGCGTCGCGGGCCTGCGCCTCGGTCTCGGCGACGACCACCGCGACGGCCTCGCCGACGAACCGCACGACCGAACGCGCGAGCGGGAACCGGCGGAACGCGGCGGGCACCATCGCCGTGAAGGCCGCGATCCCCACGGCCGGGAGATCGAGGTCGGCGGCCGTGAACACGGCGACCACACCCGGCGCGCCGGCGGCCTCCGTCGTATCGACCGAGTCGATGCGGGCGTGCGCCATGACCGAGCGGACGAAGACCGCGGTGAGAGCACCGGGCACGTCGAGATCCGCCGTGTAGCGATCGGCGCCGGTGAGCAGGCCGGGGTCCTCGAGACGGAGCTGCCGTGCACCGATCATGAGTTGCACCGTAGCACGAAAACTGTGCTTCTGTGACATACTCGGAGCGCTCGCACCGTCGCGACAAGCCGGGAGCCGCACATGCAGATCGGGTTCGTGGGCCTGGGCAACATGGGCCGCGGGATGGCCCGCAACCTCGTCCGCGCAGGCTTCTCCGTCACCGTCCATGACATCCGGCCGGAGCCGGTCGCCGACCTCGTCGGCCGCGGCGCGCGCGGCGCCGGATCCCCGGCGGCGGCCGCCCGCGACGCCGACCTGGTCTGCGTCGCCGTGTTCGACGAGCAGCAGGCCCGCGGCGTGCTCGACGGGGAGCACGGCGTCCTTGCCGGGGCGCCCGCCGGAGCGGTCGTCGCGCTGCACAGCACGCTCTCCCCCGCGTTCGTCCGCGAGACGGCGGCGAGCGCGGCGAGGACCGGGCACACGGTCGTCGACGCCGCGATGACCGGCGGGGGCGACGTGGCGGCCGAGGCCGCCGAGCTGACCTTCATGCTCGGCGGGCCCGCCGAGCCGGTGGCCCGCGTGCAGCCCGCTCTCGACGTGATGGCCCGCCGCTGCGTGCACCTCGGCGACGTCGGCGCCGGCATGGCGATGAAGATCGTCAGCAACTTCCTGGGGTCCTGCAACGTCGCGCTGGTCCGGGAGGCCCTGCGGCTCGCCGGCGGCGTCGGCCTGCCGGCGGAGCAGGTTCTCGACGTCGTCCACCACGGCCGCGTCGGGTCCAGCTGGGTGAGCGACAACTGGGACCGCATCCGGGCCCAGGAGGCGGGCTACACGACGGGCCCGCAGGGCATGGTCGCGATGTGGCGCAAGGACCTCGAACTGGCCGCCGCGCTCGGGGGAGAGCTCGACGTCCCGGCGCCGATCGCCCGCTTCATGCTCGCCGGGGTGCTGCCGGACCTGCAGCGGCACGGCCTGACGGGCTGAGCTCGCCGACGTGTTGTCACAAGTAGTCACATCTCGCGTTAGCGTGCCGGCCCGCGCGTGCCGGCTCACCCTTCCGGACGGAGGCACCGCGGCATGAACCCCCTTCAACGGGCACTGGCCGTCGTCGCTGCGGCGACGTCACTGGTCCTGACGGCGTGCGCGGCGACCGGACCGGCGAGCCCGGTCGACGGGCTGCCGCGCGAGGTGCGGATCCTCGCGCTCAGCGACCTCACCGGCGCGGCGTCGTTCCTCGGCCGGCAAGGGGAGGCGGGGATGGACCTCGCGATCGAGGAGATCAACGCGCAGCGCTTCCTCGGCGACACGACGCTCGTGGCCGACCGCAAGGACGTGGCCGGCAAGGCGCAGACGTCCGCGGCCGAGATGTCGCGGGCGGTCGCCGACCGCGGCTACGCGGCGGTGATCGGCAACCTGACCACGACGGTGGCGGCACCGGCCGCGCCGATCGCGCAGCGCGGCGGACTGCCGTTCGTCGTCGGCAGCTCGAGTCCCATCGGAGTGGTGCTCGGCGAGTACACCTACCTGCTCGCCACCCCCGATCACCGAGCTCCACCCGCTCAACGCCCGTTACCTGCAGGAGCACGGCGCGAAGCGGCTCGGCGTCATCGTCAACTCCGAGAACCCGCAGCTCAAGCGCATCGCCGAGGAGACGCTGCCGGCGCTGGGCCAGGAGTACGGGTTCGAGGTCGTGGCCACGTCGTCGATCACGTCGTCGACGGTGGACATGTCCGGGCCGATCAACCGCATCATGACGCCGCTCCGGACGCGGTCGCGATCGAGCTGACCGGTGCCCAGTCCGCGACCGCGATCCAGCAGCTGAGCCAGCGCGGCTACACCGGCCTGTACATCGCGCAGGCGGGCGTCTCGGGCGGCGCGCTGGAGCCCGCCGGCGCCGCCGCGCGCGGGGTCACCTGGGCGGCACCCTTCAGCCCGCACGACACCAGCGAGTCGACCGTCACCTACGTCCGGGCGTTCACCGCCGCCAACGGCGGCCAGCTGCCCTACAGCGCCTCCGCCGAGTCCTACGACGCGACGTGGCTGCTGGCCCGGGCCATCAAGCAGGCCGCTCGGCCGACCGGGAGGCGATCAAGGACGCCCTGAAGGTCGTCGCCGACCAGGGCTTCACCGGGGCGCTCGGGCCGCTCACGTTCCGGGACAACATCGCGCGGGCGCGCGGTGTCCTGGTGCAGTGGGACGGCCGGGACGAGACGCTGGCCTCGGCCGCCTGACCGGACGAGCCGACCCGACATGCCCGAGCTCGTCTACGCCGTGGTCCTGGCGTCGGTCTACCTGCTGTTCGCCCTCGGGCTGAGCATCTGCTGGGGGACGATCGACGTGCTGAACTTCGCCCACGGCTCCGTGTTCCTGTTCTCCGCGTACGCCGTGCACCTCGTGATCGAGCAGGTCCGCCTGCCGCTCGCCGCGATGGTGCTGGCCGGGGCCGCGGTGGGCGCCGCCCTGTCCGTGCTCGTCCACTACCTCGCGTTCGAGCCGATCCGGCGGCGGGCGCTGCGGCGCGACCGGGAGATGCAGATGCTCATCGTGGGCGTCGGCATCGCGGCGATCCCCGTGGCCGTCGTGAACCACGCGACCGCCGGCAACCCCTTCGGGTTCGACACCAGCTCGTTCGACCTCGGCGTCCACCGGATCCTGTCCGTGCCGGTGACGAGCGTCCAGCTGCTGATCGTCGCGGTCGCGACCGTGACGACGGTGGTCGTCGCCGCGTGGCTGCGCTGGTCGCGGCGCGGCCTGGCGCTGCGGGCGATCGGCGTGGACGACGAGACGGCGCTGATGATGGGCGTCGACCGGGCCCGGCTGGCGGTGCTGACCATGGCGTTCTCCGGGGCGCTGGCCGGGGTGGCCGGGGTGATGCTCACCCTGAGCTTCGGTGCGCTCACGCCGATCAGCGGCGAGTTCCTCATCATCAAGGCGTTCGCCGTGATCATCGTCGGCGGTGTGGGAAGCGTCGTCGGCGTCGCCGTCGGTGCGCTGATCCTGGCGACGGCCGAGACGCTCCTGCTCACGTTCACCTCGGGATCCTGGGTGGACGCCGTGTCCTTCGGAATGATCTTCGTGCTGCTGCTCCTGCGGCCGGCGGGGCTGCTCGCGCGGCGGAAGGCGGTGCGGACGTGACCGAGCTTGCGAGGTCACCATTCAACGCAGCACGGCCCGGCACGGCACCGACGAGCGTCAGCGAGGAGGGGTCGTGACGGACCTGTTCGACGCCAACGTCGTGCTCGTCCAGGCGACGCTGGTCAACTTCCTGCTCGCGCTGAGCCTGCTGGTCCCGGTGCGGGCCGGCGTCTTCACGTTCTCCGGCATCGGCGCCTACGGGATCGGCACGTACGCCACCGCGGCCACGAGCCTGCACTGGGGCTGGGACGCCACGGCCGCGATCGGTCCGGGATCGCGGTCGCCGGTGTGGCCTGCGGCGCGCTCGGCCTCCTCGTACGGCGGCTCGACGGGCTGCACCTGGGCATGGCGACGATCGCGTTCGACCTGATCGTGATGGTGGGGATCATGAACGGGGGCGACTTCACCGGTGGCACCGAGGGTCTCTTCGGGGTGCCGGCGACGCTGCCGTCCTGGCTGGTCCTGCTGGTCGTCGCCGGGATCGTGGGGCTCGCCGCGGCGAGCGAGCGCGGCCGCCTCGGGCGCCGGCTGGAGGCGGTGCGGCTCGATCCGGAGCTGTCGGTGACGGCCGGCATCTCCGTCACCCGCGTCCGCGTGGCCGTCTTCGTGGTCAGCGCGGTGATCGGCGCGATCGCCGGCGGGGTGAACGTCACCTTCCGGACCATCGCGACCCCGGCGGACATGGGGTTCCCGGTGGTGGTCCTCACCCTGACGATGATCATCGTCGGCGGTACCGGCTCGTGGGTCGGCGCCCTGGTCGGAGCCGTGTTCTTCACCTGGCTTCCCAGCACGCTGCAGTTCGTCGGCGAGTGGCAGGAGGTCGTGTACGGGGCGATCGTGGCCGTCGTCGCGATCTGGGTGCCCGGCGGCGTCGTCGGCGTGCTGCGCGAGGCCCGGCACCGGCGGCGGTCCCGGCGCCGGCCGGCGGCCCTCCCCGGCCGGAGCCGTCTCGTGACCGGCGCGCAGGAGGTCCCGATGCTCGAGGTGGATGGGCTGAGCGTGCACTTCGGCGGGGTGCGCGCGGTCGACGACGTGAGCTTCGCCGTCGAGGCCGGCCTGCTCTACGGGATCATGGGCCCGAACGGCTCCGGGAAGAGCACGCTGCTGGCGGCCGTCACCCGGCTCGTCACGCCGACCGCCGGCACGGTCCGGCTCCACGGCGAGGACGTGACCCGGCTGGCCCCGGAACGCCTCGCCGCCCGGGGCGTCGCCCGCTCGTTCCAGACCGCCCGGCTGCTGCCCACGATGTCGGTCCGGGAGAACGTGGCGCTCGGCGCGACGTGCGGCACCGCGGCCGCCCGTCCCGGGCCCGGCGCCGGGCCCTGGACGCGACGGTCACCCGTGCGATGGAGCGGGCCGGGATCGCCGGGCACGCCGAGCGGCGGCCCGACGAGCTCTCCTACGGTGACCAGCGCCGCGTCGAGATCGCGCGGGCCCTCGCCATGGAGCCCGCGGTCCTCCTTCTCGACGAGCCGACGGCCGGGATGAACGCCGACGAGCGCAACGCGATCACGGCCCTGCTCGCCGCGCTGCGCGACCAGGGCGTCACCCAGGTGCTCGTCGAGCACGACGTGCCGATGCTGGTCGGGCTGTGCGACCGGATCGTCGCGATGGTGCAGGGCGAGGTCGTCACCAGCGGCGTCCCGGCCGACGTCGTCCAGGCGCCCGGGTGCGCGAGTCCTACCTCGGCCGGAGGGGAGCACGGCATGCTTGAGGTCACCGGCCTGACCGCGGGCTACGGCGGCCGCGACGTCGTGCGCGGCGTCTCGTTCACGGTCGAGCCCGGCACCGTCACCCTGGTGCTCGGGGTGAACGGCGCCGGCAAGTCGACGACGCTCCGCACGGTCGCCGGCCTCCATCCGGCGACGGGCGGGCGGATCACGCTCGACGGCCGGGACGTGACGCGCTTCCGGACTGACCGCATGGTGCGGCTCGGTGTGGTGCTGGTGCCGGAGGGCCGCCGGGTCTTCGCGCCCCTGAGCGTGGAGGAGAACCTCCGGCTCGGCGCGCACAGCCGGCCGGCGTCCGAGGTGGCGGGCGCGTCGAGGCGGCCTACACGATGTTCCCGGTGCTCGCGGCCCGCCGGAAGGGACCCGCCGGGCTGCTCAGCGGGGGCGAGCAGCAGATGCTCGCGCTGGCCCGCGGGCTGGCCGCGGCGCCGCGGGCGATCCTGCTCGACGAGCCGTCCATGGGCCTGGCCCCGGTGATCATCGACGAGGTCATGGCGAGCATCCGGCGGATCGCGGACGCCGGTGTCGGGATTCTCATGGTCGAGCAGAACGTCGACGTCGGCCTGGAGATCGCCGACACGGTCCGTGTCATGTCCCGCGGGGAGCTCGTGTTCGGCGGCGACGCCGGTTCGGCCGACACCCGGACCGCGGTGCTGGGCTCCCTGCTCGGCGAAGGTGCGGCGCAGTGACCGGCGGCGTCAGCGGCGGCGCAGGCGCTCCTGCAGCTCCGTCACACGCCGCTGGAACTCGGGCGACGCGATCGAGGCGGCCTGCGCACGCAGCTCCAGCTCCGTCGCCTCCGCCTGGGTCGCCATCGCCCCGGTCAGCCGCAGGGTCGCCTTCGTCGTGGCCAGGAGGTCCCGGGGTGCGGCGGCCGCCCGGCCGGCCAGGTCGAGCGCGGCGGCGCGCAGCCCGTCGTCGTCCGGGTAGCGGCGCCAGACCAGCCCGACGCGCTCGGCCTCGGCCGCGTCCAGCGCGTCGCCGAGCAGCGTCAACGCCGCGGCGCCCTGCGGCCCGAGCGCACGCTGCACCATCCACGTGTAGCCACCGCCCGGATGCAGGCCGATCTGCATGAAACGCGCGTCGAAGAGCGCGGTCGGGCCGGCGAGCCGCACGTCGCAGGCGAGGGCGAGGTTCAGGCCGGCCCCGACCGCCGGTCCGTTGACGGCCGCGATCGTGGGCAGCGGGCACGCCGCCACCTCCAGGAACCCGGCGTAGAGCGCTCGGAGGGTCGGCTCGTCGCTGCGCTGCAGCTCCGCCAGGTCGCCCCCGGCGCAGAACGCCGGCGGCTCGCCCGTCACGACGAGCGCGCGGGCCTCCGGCGCCCCGACCACGGACCGCACGGCGGCGACGAGCTTCGCGGCCAGGTCGAGGTTCATCGCGTTGCGCCGGCGCGGGCTCGACAGGGTGACGACGGCGACGCCGTCGGCGAGCTCGGTGCGGACCTCGTCGCTCACGGCCCCACCTCGGCGGCGCGCCCGGTGGCCAGCCGCCAGAGCCCGCCCGGGCCGGCCGTCGCGACCGCCGCCCCGAGCCGCTCGTGCCAGACGTCCTCGTTGCCGAACTCCTCGCGCCACGCCCACAGCCGGGTGGTCGCGGCGCCGAGCCGGTGCTCCTCGGAGAAGCCGAGCGCCCCGTGCAGCTGGTGCCCGATCGCGGCGACGGTGTGCGCCGACGCGGACGCCGTCGCCTTCGCCGCGCCGACGGCCACCGCAGCGGTGGCCCGAGCCGTCTCGTACGCGAGGACCGCGGCCCGGGCGGCGACCTGCATCGCGGACACCTCACCGGCGAGCACGGCCAGCTGGTGCTGCACCACCTGGAACCGGGACAGGGAGCGCCCGAACTGCTCGCGTTCCCGGGTGTGCCGGACGGTCGCGGAGAGCACGTGCTGCGCGGCGCCGGCCAGCTGCACGGTGCGCAGCAGTGCCCCGCGGATCTCCCAGGCGTCCTGGTCGATCCCGGGTCCGGCCGGCCGTACCGCGGCGGCGGGCAGGGTCAGCCCGGTCAGCTCAACCGTGTCCCGCGGCTCGCCGGCCACGTTGGTGTCGGGGTGCACGGCCACGCCCGGGGTCCCGCGGAGCGGGAGCAGCACGAGACGCGGCTCGGTGGCCGGCACGAGGAGCACGGCGTGCCCGCAGTGCCGGGCCCACGGGACGTCGGGCAGCCAGCCGTGCGCGACCCAGGACTCACCGTCGCGGCGCAGCGCCAGATCCCCCGCGGCCGCCGCGAGCGGGCCGTCCGGAACGGCCAGCCCGCTCCCCGCGAGCATCCAGCCCGCCAGCACGGCCGTCTCACCGAGCGGCACGCGCGCGAGGTGCGCCGCGGCGATCTCCAGGACGGCCGCGGCGTCGGCGAGCGTGCCCCCGCTGCCGCCCGCCTCCTCCGGGACGCCGAGCAGCGAGAACCCGGTCTCATCGAGGCTCTTCCAGAGCAGGGTGTCCAGCTCGGGGTCGGGCACCGCGTCGTGCGGCTCCCGCCCCGCGAACATCGCCTCGGCGGCGGAGCGCAGGTCGTCGAGGTGGTCGGTCATCGCACCCCCAGGTGCCCGGCCACGACCGAGCGCAGGATCTCGTTGGCGCCGCCGCGCAGCGTGAACGCCGGCGAGTGCAGCAGCCCGTCCCGCAGCAGCCGCTCGACGCCGTCCGCCGCGCCGCGCCGGACCGGGGCGCGCCGGAGCCGGCGCACCGTCTCGACGACGTCGCCCTCGAACCGCGACCCGAGGTCCTTCACGAGTGCGGCGGTCACCGCGGGGCTCCGGCCGTCCGCGAGCGCCGTCGCCACGGCCAGCGACATCTGCCGCACCGTCCAGGCGCGCGCGAGCAGCCGGCCCACCTCCCGGCGGGCGGCCGGGCCGGCGCCGTCCTTCTCCAGCGCGTCGGCCCAGGCGACGAGCAGCGGCATCGTGCTGAGCAGCCGTTCCGGCCCCGACCGCTCGTGGGCCAGCTCCGCCGTCACCTGCTCCCACCCGGCACCCCGGGTGCCGAGCAGCGCGTCGGACGGCAGCACCGCGGCGTCGAGCACGACCTCGTTGAAGTGGTGCTCGCCGTCCACGGTGCGGATCGGGCGGACAGTGACGCCCGGCCACGGGAGGTCGACGACGAACTGCGAGAGACCGGCGTGCCGGCTCCCCTCGGCGGGATCGGTGCGGGCGAGCAGCACGATCGCGTGCGCCAGGTGCGCGCCCGTGGACCACAGCTTGGTGCCGGTGACCTCCCACCCGCCGGGCACCTCCCGGGCCCGGGTGCGGACGGCGGCCAGGTCCGACCCGGCGTCCGGCTCGCTCATGCCGATCGCGAAGAAGCACTCGCCGCGCGCGATCGCCGGCAGGTAGCGGTGCTTCTGCTCCTCGGTGCCGAGCCGCAGGATCGACGGCGCCATCTGGCGGTCGGCGATCCAGTGCGCCGCGACCGGCGCCCCCGCGGCCAGCAGCTCCTCGGCCACGACGAACCGCTCCAGCGGAGAGCGGCCGTGGCCCCCGTACAGGCCCGGCACGGTCATGCCGACCCAGCCCCGGCCGGCCAGCCGCCGGGTGAACGCGGGATCGGCGGCGCTCATCCATGCGTCGCACCGCGGCGTGAACCCACCGATCCGCAGCTCGTCGGCGAGGAAGGCGACGACCTCGTCCCGCAGCGACTGCGCCTGCGGTGGCAGCGATCCCACGGGCAGGTCGAGGGTCGTCCCCGCGCGGCCCCGGCCGGTGACAGTCACGCCGTCACCGGCAGCTGCACCGACGTCGTCTCGAGGAACTCCTCGATGCCGAAACGCCCCAGCTCCCGGCCGGTGCCGGACAGGCCGAAGCCGCCGAACGGGGCCGCCGGGTTGAACGGCGCGCCGTTGACGTCGACCTGCCCGGTGCGCAGGCGGCCCGCCACGGCGAGCGCCCGGTCCGGGTCGGCGCTCCACACGCCGCCGGCGAGCCCGTACGGCGTGCCGTTCGCGACCTCGACCGCCTCGTCCTCGTCGTCGACCGCGATGACACACAGGACGGGGCCGAAGACCTCCTCCTGCGCGAGCCGGGAGTCCGCGGGGACGTCGGCGAAGATCGTCGGCGCCGCGTAGTAGCCCGGTCCGTCGAGGGGCTCGCCGCCGTGGACGAGGTGCAGCCCGGCGTCCCGGCCCAGCCGGACGTACTCCCCGACCGACCGCTGCTGCTCCAGCGACGCCAGCGGGCCCATCCGGGTCGCGGGGTCGAGCGGGTGCCCGACCGTCAGCTTCGCCGCCTCGGCGACGGCGCGGTCGACCACCTCGTCCAGATGGCGGCGCGGCACGATCAACCGCGACCACGCCGAGCAGGTCTGCCCCGCGTTGAGGAAGGCGTTGCGGACCGACGCCTTGACCGCGACGCCGAGGTCCGCGTCGTCCAGGAGCACGGACGCGGACTTCCCACCCAGCTCCAGGGTCACCCGGACGACGTTGGCCGCGGCGAGTGCGGCCACCCGGCGCCCGCCGCGGTCGACCCGGTGAAGGACAGGACCCGGATGTCCGGGTGGCCCGCGAGCGCCTCGCCGACCACGGGACCGCTGCCCGGCACCACCGCGAACGCACCGGCGGGCACACCCGCGGCCGCGGCGGCCCGCGCGAGGTCGAACGCCGAGAGCGGTGCGACGTTGCTCGGTTTGAGCACCAGCGGGCAGCCGGCCGCGATCGCCGCCCCGAGCTTGGCCACCGCCTGGTGCAGCGGGTAGTTCCACGGCGTGATCGCCGCGACGACGCCGGCCGGCCGGCGCAGGAGCAGCGAGTGCCCGATGCGCTCGGACGGCTCCGTGGCTTCCACGGCGTCGGCGTAGGCCCGGAGCACCCGCACCGGCATCCCGACCTGCACCGCCAGCGACTGCCGCAGCGGCATCCCCACCTCGAGCGCGATCGTGCGGGCGATGTCGTCGCGGCGGGCGTCCAGCTCGGCGGCGAGCGCGCGCAGCACGGCGGCCCGCTCGGCCACCCCGGCCGCGGCGAGGACGGCCTGCACCGCACGGGCGGCCTCCACCGCGTCCTCGACCAGCTCGGGCCCGCCCTGCGCCACCGTCGCCAGCACGGTGCCGTCGGCGCTGTTGCTGACCTCGACGGGCGGCCGGTCGGACGTGAGCGGGATCCACTGCCCGCCCACGAACGCGTGCTCGACGACCCGGCCGGGCGCGTCCAGACGGAACCCGGTCACACGACCTCCTGAGGCAGCACTGCCGCTCCGGCGAGCGGATAGTCACACAGTTACACAGACTGTGTCATCATGCAATCAGCGGTCGAGGCCGCCCAGCGCGACGTACTTCAGTTCCAGGTACTCGTCCAGGCCGTGCCGCGAGCCCTCGCGGCCGATGCCCGACTGCTTGATCCCGCCGAACGGGGCCAGCTCGGTGGAGAGCACGCCGGTGTTGACGCCCACCATGCCGGTCTCCAGCGCCTCCGCGACCCGCCACACCCGGCCGACGTCGCGCGTGTAGAAGTAGGCGCCGAGGCCGTACTCGGTGTCGTTGGCCAGCGCGATCGCCTCGTTCTCGTCCCGGAAGCGGAACACCGCCGCGACGGGGCCGAACGTCTCCTCCCCCGCCACGAGCATCGTCGGTCCGCGTCCCCCAGGACTGTCGGCGGGTAGAACGGCTCGGCGAGCCCTCGCTCGCCGGGTGGCCCGCCGAGCACCAGCCGCGCACCGCGTCCGAGGGCGTCCGCGACGTGCTCGCGGACCTTCCCGAGCGCGGCGCCGTCGATCAGCGGCCCGACGTCGACCCCCTGGTCGAGGCCGTGACCCACCCGCAGCCCGGACACCGCGGCCCCGAAGCGCTGCACGAACTCGTCGTACACGCCCTCCTGCACGAGGAAGCGGTTCGCGCAGATGCAGGTCTGCCCGGCGTTGCGGAACTTCGCGAACACCGCGCCTGCGACCGCGGCGTCGAGGTCGGCGTCGTCGAAGACGAGGAACGGGGCGTTCCCCCCGAGCTCCAGCGCGACCTTCTTGACGGTCGGCGCGCACTGCGCCGCGATCGTCCGTCCGACCTCCGTCGAACCGGTGAAGGACAGCCCCCGCACCACCGGGTGCCCGCACAGCACGCCGCCGATCGTCCGGGCGTCCCCGGTGACGACGTTGAGCAGACCGTCCGGCAGGCCGGCGCGCTGGGCGAGCGCCCCCAGCGCCAGCGCGGTCAACGGGGTCTGCCCGGCCGGCTTCAGCACGACGGCGCACCCCGCGGCGAGCGCCGGTGCGACCTTGCGCGTCACCATCGCCGCGGGGAAGTTCCAGGGGGTGATCGCAGCGACGACCCCGACCGGCTGGCGCAGCACCACGATGCGCGTGTCGGCGACGGGCGCCGGCAGCACCTCCCCCGCGATCCGGCGTGCCTCCTCCGCGTAGAACCGCACGTAGGACGCGGCGTAGCGGATCTCGCCCCGGGCCTCGGCCAGCGGTTTGCCCTGCTCGGACGTGAGGATCCCGGCGAGGTCCTCGGTCTCGTCGGTGATCAGGTCGAACCAGCGGCGCAGGACGTCGGCGCGATCCGGGGCCGGCACCGCGGCCCAGCTCCGCTGTGCCCGCTCGGCCGCGTCGACCGCGCGACGGACGTCGGCGGCGCCGAGGTCGGGCACCGAGCCGACCTCCGCGCCCGACGCGGGGTCGCGCACCGCGAACCGGCGGCCGTCGTCGGCCTCGACCCATGCGCCGCCCACCAGGCACCGGTCCCGCACCAGCACCGACCGCACCAGATCACTCGTCACTGACCGCAGCTCCCTCTCCCGGGCCGGCCGCGGCCGACGAGGCGAGCCCGATAGTCTCAGAGTCATCGAGTTTGTGACAGAGTGCCTATCGCGGCTGCCCGGCTTCCTGCGGCGCGTAGGTCAGGACGCGGCGGACGGCGTCGACGAGCGCGGCGCGCCGCTGTGCCCGGGACAGGCGCGGCAGGAACAGCGCGAACTCGGGGGCCGCCGAGGACCAGACCTGGGCGAGGTGGAGCACGAGCCCCAGCACGGTGACCGGATCGTCCTCCCCGGGCAGGTCACCGCGCTGCTGCGCAGCCGCGATCGCGTCGAGCTTGTCGCGGATGCTGTCGACGATGACGGCGAGCGGCTCCGTGGTGCCGCCGCGCTCGAGTCGGTACCAGGTGGCCAACCGCAGGATCTCCGGACGCTCCTCGTAGGTGTCGAAGAGCCGGCCGGCGTACTCGGGGAGGTCGAGCGGGTCGAGCGGCGCCGCCCGGACCGACGCCACGACCAGCGCGTTGAAGGCGGCGTCGAACAGGCCGTCCTTGCTGCCGAAGTAGTGGTAGATCTGGGCCTTGTTCGACCTGGCCGCGGCGGCGATCCGGTCGACGCGCGCGCCGGCGATGCCGTAGGCCGAGAACTCCACGGTGGCCGCCTCGATCAGCCGCCGTCGGGTCGTCTCGGCATCTCCCGGCATCCCGCAGCCTCCTGTCGGTCGGTGACAGCCGATTGTCCGTCACCCGGTGGTGGACGGTGGACCACCCGCCTCGCCGACCCGGGCGTGGGCCGCCCGGAGATGGGCCCCGATCATGAAGACGGCCTCGCGCGCGATCTCCACCGGCCGGTTGTGGGTGAAGCCGTGATCGACGCCGGGGAACTCGCGATGGGTCACCTGCACACCCCGTTTCACCAGGTCGGCGGCCAGGTCGTTCATCTCGTGGCGGAGCGTGTCGTGCTCGCCGGTCATGATCAGCGTGGGCGGGAACTCGCCGAGCCGGGGATGCAGCGCGACCGACACCCTCGGGTCGAGCGGGTCCGCACCGAGGAAGTAGGTACGGCGGGCGAGCCCGATCATCGCCGCCGGGACGACCGGGTTCGCGATGGTGGTCGTCCGCGTCGCGTCGGACCGGGACAGGTCGGAGCAGCCGAACTCCGAGGTGAGCGCGATCGGCAGCGGCCCACCGTCGTCGATCGCCTGCGCGACGACGCTCATGGCGATCTTGCTGCCCGCGCTCGCGCCGCCGATCGTGACCCGCGACAGGTCCCAGCCATACGCGGAGCCGTGGTCGAGGATCCACCGGTACACGTCGTAGGCCTGCTCCTCCGACACCGGCCAGTGGACGTCGGGCGCCGTGTCGTAGTCCGGCACGATCACCGTCGTCCCGAGCTCCGAGGCCAGGTACCGGGCGATGCTGCCGTCCTGCCAGGCGCCCGGATGATGAAGGCGCCGCCGTGGACGAGCAGGTGCACCGGTGGACGTCGCCCGGCGCTCGCGAGTGCGGCGAGGTCCTCCTTCGTCGGCTCGAACACGAGCGAACGCACCGCGCCGTGCCGCGTGGGGATCGCGATCCGCTCCGGACGGCCGATCCGCTTGGTCGCGAACTCGAGGGCGGGGTTCGTCAGCTGGGCCCGCAACAGGACCGGGAACAGCCACTGGAACCTGCGCGCCCGGAACACGTCCAGCCGGCTCATGCTCGGCTCAGGCATCGCTCCACCTCTCAACTGAACAGTTAGACAGTACGACTTACACTGGAGCTTGGAGGCTAACCAACTAGTTAGCACGGGCGCAACGCGTCCTGTGAAGGCCACCCCGACGGGTGACGGCCGCCACGCGGACGACCGCCCAACCAGGTGCCGTCCTGGATCACACTGCGGCTGCAAGCCGACGAGGACGGGGTGAGTTGCGCATGACCGAGCACCCGCAGCGGGTGGCGATCGTGACGGGTGCGGCGCGGGGCATCGGCGCCGCGACGGCGCTGCGGCTGGCCGCGGACGGGCTCGCGGTCGCGGTCGTCGACCTCGAAGCAGCCGCCGCGAAGGAGACCGTCGGGGCGATCGAGGCGGCGGGCGGGCGCGGGCTCGCGGTCGGGGCGGACGTCTCCGACGCGGAGCAGGTCACCGCGGCGGTGGAGCGCGTGGCCGCGGATCTCGGCGCGCCGACGGTGCTGGTGAACAACGCCGGCGTGACCCGCGACAACCTGCTGTTCCGGATGACCGAGCAGGACTGGGACACCGTGATGGGCGTGCACCTGCGCGGGTCGTTCCTCATGACCAGGGCCGTCCAGCAGCACATGGTCGAGGCGCGCTGGGGCCGGATCGTCAACCTCTCCAGCACCTCGGCCCTGGGCAACCGGGGCCAGGCCAACTACTCCGCGGCGAAGGCGGGCCTGCAGGGCTTCACGAAGACGCTGGCGATCGAGCTGGGCAGGTTCGGGATCACGGCCAACGCGATCGCCCCGGGGTTCTCGCGAGCGACATGACCAGGGCGACGGCCGAGCGGGTCGGGCAGGACTGGGAGACCTACCTCCGGTCGGCGGCGGCGGAGATCCCGGTCGGCCGGGTGGGGCAGCCGGACGACATCGCGAACGCGGTGTCGTTCTTCGTCGGCGAGGCCGCCGGTTTCGTCAGCGGGCAGGTGCTGTACGTCGCCGGCGGCCCGCGGGCCTGAGGGCCCCGACCCGGTCCCGCCGCAGCGCTCGCCTCAGCACTCGCCTCAAGAGGCGCGCCGCGCCCGCAGCCTCGGCAGGACGTCCGCGCAGAACTGTTCGAGGAAACAGGCCTGGTCGTGGCCGGGCCCGTGCACGACGAGGTGGTCGAGCCCGGCGTCGAGGTACGGCGCGATCTGCGCGACCGCCTCGTCGGGGTCGCAGGTGCCGATCCACCGGCGCGCGACCTCGTGGATCGGCAGCTCGTCGGCGAGCCGTTCCATCTCCGCAGCGCCGGCGACGCTGTGCTTCTGGCGACGCTGTGCTTCTGCTCGGCGGACAGCGAGAGCGGGGCCAGAAGCGCGTGTTCTCCAGGGCGCGGACCGGGTCGCGGTCGTAGGAGAGCTTGATCTCGATCATGCGGTCGAGGTCCGCGGGTTCGCGGCCGACCGCGGCGGCGCCGTCGGCGAGGGCCGGCATCAGCTTGCCGGTGTACAGCTCCATGCCCTTGCCGGACGTGCAGATGACGCCGTCGGCGACGCGGCCGGCGTACCTCGCGACGATCGGCCCGCCGGCCGCGACGTACACCGGGACGGGCCGCTGCGGGCAGTCGTAGATCGGAAGTGGTCCGACACCCACACGCTGTCGAGCCCCGCCTGCTCCGCCAGTACGGCGAGCTCGACGAGGTCGCGCGGCCCGAACTGCTCGGCCGACGCCTTGTACCCGATCCGCAGGCCGGTTCCGGGGACCACCCTCATCCGCCCACGACCGTGCCGGCCACCAGCTCCAGCTCGGCGAGCGCGGTCTCGGCGTTGACCGGGGACAGCACGACGCTCGTCGCCCCGGCCGCGCCCAGCGCGGCGATCCGCGCCGCGACCTCGTCGGGGTCGCCGGCCACGGCCAGCTCGTCGACCCACTCCTCGGGCATCTCGCTCGCCAGGTGGTCGACGCCGCCCTCGCCGATCAGCTCCGCGAGGTGCTCGTTGTAGCCGTACGGCGCGGTCAGCGGGTTGTGCGGGCCGACGGCGAGCAGGTACGCGGCCAGCGTCGGGCGGACGGCGGCCTTGGCGGCCTTGCGTCGGGCGCGACGCTGAACAGGGCGAACGTCGGCACGTCGTGGGTGGTGCGGCCGGACTCGGCCATCCCGGCCCGGATGTGCTCGCCGGCCGCCTCCAGGTAGCGGGTGCCGGAGAGCACGCTCATCACGGTGCCGTCGGCGATCCGCCCGGACAGCCGCAGCGACTTCGGGCCGAGCACGCCGGTGTAGATCGGGACGTCCTCGTCGAGCCGGTGGGTCGCGGCCACCGAGCGGAAGACGAACTGCCGGCCCTCCGCGTCGACCGTGTCGCCCGCGAGGATGCGCCGGACCCCGTCGACGCACTCGGTGAGGGCGCTGAGCGGCGACCTCGCCGTGAGGCCCATCTGGTCGGTCCAGACCGGGACGCCGTGGCCGATGCCGGGCAGGAACCGGCCGGGGTAGGCGCGGGCGAGCGTCGCGATCTCCATCGCGGTGACGGCCGGGTGCCGGGCGACCGACGCGACGATGCCCAGCCCGACCTTGACGTTGCGGGTGGCGGCGAGGGCGAGCGCGGCGCCGGTGAACCCGCCGTAGCAGAAGTAGTCCTCGGCGACCCACACCTCGGCGAAGCCCATCCCCTCGGCCGCCGCGGCGAGCGGGGCGATCCGTTCGGGCGGGGTCGAGGTCGCGACGAACACGCCGACCGGCACGGTCTGCGACACGGGGCCTCCAGGGGACACGGGCGCCGGCGGCGCGGGACGGTTGCCGGTGGCGAGTCTTCGGCCGCCGCCGCGGGCGCCGCAATGCCCGTTGTGACGAACCTCGGGGGTCCCGGTTCTCCGGATCGGTCAATGGACACCGACGCGTGCAGCCAAGAGGCTGCGCAGCAGACGTCGCACCCACCACCCAGCCGGCCGTCGGGAGGCCCAGTGACTGACACGGCGACCACCCCTGACCAGCACGTACCACCTGGCCTCATCGCGCCCGCGTGCGCCGCAAGGAGGACCCGCGGCTCCTGACCGGGCGGGCCCGGTTCGTCGACGACGTGGTGCTGCCCGGGATGCTGGAAGGAGCGGTGCTGCGCAGCCCGCACCCGCACGCCCGCATCCGGGGCGTCGACGTGAGCGCCGCGCTCGAGCTGCCCGGCGTGCTCGCCGTGCTCACCGGGGACGAGGTCCGGCAGGCGTGCGCGACGCCGCAGCCGGTGGTGTGGCGGATGATCCCCGACCAGCGGATGACCGAGCAGTACGCGCTCGCGACGGACAAGGTGCGCTACGTCGCCAGCCGGTCGTCGCGGTCGCCGCCGTCGACCGGTACGTCGCGGAGGACGCGCTCGGCCTCGTCGAAGTCGACTACGAGCCGCTCCCCGCGGTGAGCACGCTCGACGAGGCGCTGGCCCCGGACGCCCCGCTGCTCTACGAGGACTGGCCGGACAACGTCAGCTGCCGCCAGACCATCCCGAAGGGCGACGTCGCGGCCGCGTTCGCCGCGGCCGACGTCGTGGTCAGCGACACCTTCACCTACGGCCGCCAGATGGGCACGCCGCTGGAAACCCGCGGGGTCGTCGCGACCTGGGACCCGTTCACCGACCACCTGGACGTCTGGCTCTCGACGCAGTCGCCGAACCTCGCCCGTGACCTGTTCGGCGAGGTGCTGGGCCTGCCCGTCGACCACGTCCGGGTGCGTACCCCGGACGTCGGCGGCGGGTTCGGCAACAAGTTCGACTTCTACGCCGAGGAGGTCCTCGCGGCGCTGCTGTCGAAGCGCACCGGCCGTCCCGTCAAGATCATCGAGGACCGGCTGGAGAGCTTCGTCGCGACGCGCACTCCCGCGAGCAGCGCATCGAGGTCGAGCTCGCGGCCCGCGCGGACGGCACCATCACCGGACTGCGCGGCACCGTGTACGGGGTGCTCGGCGGGCAGCTCGCCACCGTCGGGATCGGCCCGGTCTGGCTCACGATGGCGCTGCTCGCGGCCCGTACGACATCCCGAACGTCGAGGGCACGGTGGTCGGCGTCGTCACCAACCGCTCGCCGTACGGCTCCTACCGCGGCTGGGGCCAGCCCAAGTGCAACTTCGCCCACGAGCGGATGATCGAGAAGCTCGCCGCCGCGCTCGGCACGAGCGCCAACGAGATCCGGCACCGGAACCTGATCGCCCCGGACGCCTTCCCGTACGTCAGCCCGGTCTTCTACTACGACAGCGGGAACTACCGGGAGTGCCTCACGCTCGCCGAGCAGGCCGTGGCCGACCGCGGCTGGGCGAAAACGCCGCGCCGAGGCCGCCGAGGAGGGCCGGTCGCTGGGCGTCGGCTACTCGTTCCACATCGAGATCACCGCGCTCGGCCCGACCCGGATCATGAACCAGGCCGGGCTCCAGCACTCCTCGTTCGACGAGGAGGTGGTGCGGATCGACTCGACCGGCGGCGTCACCGTCCGGACCGGGCTCTCCGCGATGGGCCAGGGCATCCAGACCGCGCTCGCCCAGGTCGCCGCGCAGACGCTCGGCGTGCCGCTGGACTCGGTCACGGTGCTCTCCGGCGACACGGAGAACAGCCCGTTCACCGGGTACGGCACGGGCGCGAGCCGCGGTGCCGCGCTCGGCGGCGGGGCGCTGCTGCGGGCCAGCACCCGGCTGCGGGAGAAGGTGCTGCGGATCGCCGCGGAGATCCTGGAGGCGTCCGCGGACGACCTCGTCGTCGAGGACGGGCGGATCTTCGTGGCCGGTGCGGCGGGCGGGCCGTCGGTGACGATGCGCGAGATCGGCGACGCCACCTACCGCCGCCTCGACGGCCGCCTGCCGGCCGGCGAGACCCCCACGCTGGAGGAACGCGACGTGCTCGACCCGGACAACGTCGCGTTCTCCTACGGCACCACCGCGGTGCTCGCCGAGGTGGACCGCGAGACCGGCCGGGTGACCCTGCTCGACTACCTCATCGCGCACGACTGCGGCACGGTGATCAACCCGACGATCGTGGACGGGCAGCTGCACGGTGGCGCGGCACAGGCGATCGGCGGGGCGCTGTACGAGGAGATCGTCTACTCCCCCGAGGGCCAGCCGCTCACCACGACGTTCATGGACTACCTCATCCCCACCGCGGCGGAGATCCCCCCGTTCGAGACCCTGCACCTCACGACGACCGCCGACCACATCCCCGGCGGGTTCAAGGGCATGGGCGAGGGCGGCACGATCGGCGGTGCCGCCGCTATCGTCGCCGCGATCGAGGACGCGCTGCCCGACCTCGGCCTGCGCATCACCCGGGTGCCGGTCACCCCGCCCCGGCTGCTCGACCTCATCGACCAGGCCGACCGGAAGGAGGGTGACCGGGCATGAAACCGGCCCCGTTCGAGTACGTCCGGGCGCGCGACCTCGACCACGCGGTCGCCGTGCTCGCCGAGCACGGCGGCGACGCCAAGGTGCTCGCCGGCGGGCAGAGCCTGGTGCCGCTGCTCGCGATGCGCCTGACCCAGCCGACCGCCCTCGTCGACCTGGCCGGGATCGACGGCCTGGCCGGCGTCACCGACGACGGCACGCACGTGCGGATCGGCGCCATGACCCGCACGCGCACCGTCGAGACCGACCCGCTCGTCGCCGCAGCCGTGCCGCTGCTGCCGGCCGCGCTGCGGCACGTCGGGCACGTGACGATCCGCAACCGCGGCACCGCCGGCGGCAGCACCGCGCACGCCGACCCGGCCGCCGAGCTGCCCGCGGTGCTGCGGGCGCTGGACGCGGAGATCCTCGCGACCGGCCCGGCGGGGAGCCGCACGATCCCCGCCGCGGCGTTCTTCGAGGGCTTCCTGCAGACGGCGCTGGCCCCCGACGAGGTGCTGACCGCGCTGCGGGTCCCGAAGCAGGCCCCGGCGACCCGGGTGGCGGTGGAGGAGCTCGCCCGCCGCCACGGCGACTTCGCGCTGGTCGCCGTGTTCGCCGCCGTCCGGCTCGACCCGGCCGGTCTGGTGGCGGAGCCCGGATCGCGGTGGCCGGGGCCGGGCACGTTCCGGTGCGGGCCGAGGCGGCCGAGCAACTGCTCGCCGGGCAGGCCCCGGGGCCCGCCGCGTGGCGCGCGGCGGCCGACGCCGTCGCCGCGGCCACCGACCCCGTCGACGACATCCACGCCCCGGCCGCCTACCGCGCCGGATCGCCGCGGTGCTCACCCGCCGCTGCCTGGAACGGGCCGCCCCGCCGGCCGAGAGGAGCGCCGCCGCATGAGCCCCGAGACCGCCGCCACGACCGCCGCCGCCGTGCCGGTCGCGTCACCGTCAACGGGACGCCGGTCACCGCCCACGTCGACCCGCGCCGGACCCTCTCGGACTTCCTGCGCAAGGACTGCGGGCTGACCGGCGTGCACGTCGGCTGCGAGCACGGCGTCTGCGGCGCGTGCACGGTGCTGCTGGACGGGCGTACCGCCCGCTCCTGCTGCACGCTCGCCGTGCAGGCCGACGGCGCGGAGATCGGCACCGTCGAGGGGCTCGCCGCCGGGTCGCGGCTGCATCCGCTGCAGGAGGCGTTCTGGGCGCACCACGGCCTCCAGTGCGGGTTCTGCACGCCCGGCATCCTCATGACTGTGCAGGAGATGCTCGCCGACAACCCGGACCCGACCGACGAGGAGATCCGCGAGGGCCTGTCCGGCAACATCTGTCGCTGCACCGGGTACCAGTTCATCGTGGACGCGGTCCGCGAGGCCGCGGCGGTGCTCCGGGCGGACCGCGCCCACTAGCGTTCCGAGGCGTGTGGGAGCTGACCGCCGACGACGTCGACGACCTGGCGCTCGGCGCCGCGCTCGTCGGCTCGGGCGGCGGCGGGAGCACCCGCGCGGCGGCGTCGCTGCTGGTCCGGCTCCTGCGGGCGGGCGGGCCGCTGCCGGTGGTGGCGCCGACCGAGCTGCCGCCCGACACGTGGGCCGTGCCGGTCGGGCTGGTCGGCTCGGTGACCGTCTTCGAGGAGAAGCCGCTGGGCGGCGCGGAGTTCACCCGCGCCGTCCGGGGCGTCGAGCACCACGCCCGGATCGCGTGCGGGGCCGTGCTCGGGTTCGAGGCCGCCGGGGTCAACGCGCTGCTCGCGGCGGCGGCGGCCGCGGCGCTCGGGGTGCCGCTCGTCGACGCGACGGGATGGGCCGGGCGTTCCCGGAGCTGGAGCAGACCACGTTCTTCCTGCACGGCGTCTCGCTGACCCCGGTGGTCGTCACGGACGAGAAGGGCTCGCTGCTGGTGGTCGACGGCGTCGACGGGCTCACGGCCGAGCGGCTCACCCGCGCCGCGGTCGTCGCCCTCGGCGGCTGGGGCATGATCGCGTTCGCCCCGCAGCGCGCGGACGCGCTGGTGCACACGGCGATCCGGCGCAGCATCTGGCGGGCCCTGGACATCGGCCGCATGCTGCGCGCCGGCAACCCCGAGCGGATGGTCGCCGCCTACGGCGGCCGCACGCTGGTGCGCGGCAAGGTCGTGGAGGTCGAGCGGGCCGCCGGGGCCCGGTTCGGCTACGGCAGCGCCGTGCTGGAGGAGGACGGCGCGCCGGGGCGCAGCGTCCGACTGGAGTTCCAGAACGAGAACCTGCTGCTGCTCGCCGACGGCGAGGTCCGCGCGGCCGTGCCGGACCTGATCTGCCTGCTGAGCCGCGACGACGGCCGCCCGCTCACCACCGAGGAGATCCGCTTCGGCCTGGAGGTCGACGTCCTGACGCTGCCCGGGGCTCCGCAGTGGCGCAGCCGGCGCGGGCTCGGCCTGGTCGGGCCGCGCGCGTTCGGCTACGACGTCGACTACGTGGTGCCCGGGACGGCCCGGTGAGCGCGCCCGGGCCGGCGCCCGGGGGCCGGCTGCGCGTGGCGCACCTGCTGGGTGTCGCGGAGCTGGCCGGGGCGGAGCTGGTCGGCGGCGCCGCCGGCCTCGACCGCGAGATCGCGGACGTCGCCGTCGTGCACGTGCTCGGCGACGTCGAGACGCTCCCGGCCGGCACGCTGGCCGTCACGGCCTTCCGCAACCCGCTCGGCTACGAGCTGGAGGTCGTGGCGCGGGCCGGGCACGCCCGCGGTCTCGCCGGGCTCGTCACCACCGGGCGGCGCCGGGTGCTCACCTCCACCCGGCGCATGTGCGACCGGCTCGCGCTGCCGCTGGTCTCCGTGCCGGACGCGCAGCCGGTCGGGATCGCCGCCGCGCTGGCCCGGCACGTGCACGACCCGGTGCACCTGGCCACGGCCCGCGTCCTGCAGGTGGTGCGGCGGCTGCCGGCGGGGGCGACCACCGCGCAGATCCTCGACGCGCTCCACGGCGGGCTCGGCACCCCGGTCGCGCTCGTCGGCCGCGACCGCGGGGTGCTCGCCGGGGCGGAGGACCTCCCGCTGGCGGGCGTCCCGCTCCCAGCGGCCGCGCAGGCCGGGCCCGCCGGCGACGGGCACCTCGTGCTGGCCCCGGTGACCGTCGACGACCCGCTGCGGCCGGACCTCTGGGTCGCCGCACTGCTGCCCGAGGCCCCGCCGGTCTGGGTCGACGGCGTGGTGACGCTGCTGCGGGTGGTGGCGTTCGCGGTGGCCGCGGCCACGGCCCGGGAACGGGTGGCCGGCGAGCGCGACGCCCGCGACCGCAGCACGCTCGCCGCGGAGCTGATGGACCCCACCCGCGCGGTCGGCCGCCAGACCGTGGAACGCGCGCTGCGCGTGGGCTGGCGGCTCGACGGCTGGCACACCGGGGTCTACCTGCGGCTCACCGGCGACGCCACACCGACCCCGGCCGGCGCCGCCGCCGTCGCCGACGCCTTGCGCCGGTGCGGGCTGACCGGGGCGTTCGCCGAGCGCGCCGACGGGTGGGTGCTGTGGACCACCGCGGACACCGAGCCACCGTCGGAGAGCTTCCGGGGGGTCCGCGACGCCGTGGCGGCCGCGTTGGCGACCGTCGGCGACGAGGTGCCGTTGGTGGCCGGTGTCGGCCGCCCGTACGAGGGGCGCGGCGGCATCGCGACGACCCTGCAGGAGGCCGCCGAGGCCAGCCTGTTCGCCGGGGCGCGCGGGCCGGTGGAGCACGTCGACGGGCTGGGCGCGCGCCGGTACCTCGCCCGCTGGCACCAGTCGGAGGCGTTCACGTCGTACGCCGCCACGCTGCTCGCCCCGCTCGGCGGGCAGGACGTGCTGCTCGACACGCTCGCCGTCTACCTCGACCGGGAGTCGTCGGCGACGGCGACCGCGAGCCACCTCGGCGTCCACCGCAACACCGTCAACCAGCGCATCGAACGGGTCCAGCAGCTCCTGCACGTGGACCTGACCCGCGCGGACGACCGGCTCGTCGTCCAGCTCGCCTGCCGGGTGCTGCGCGGCGGCCACTGAGCAGCAGGCGTCAGCCCGAGGCGCGCTGCTCGACCGCCGACACCCGGGCCGGGGGTGCGTCCCCGGGGAGGAGCCGCAGCTGCAGCTCGGCCACCAGCCGCTCCACCGGGTCCGAGAGGTCGAGCCCGCACAGCTCCTGGATCCGGCGCAGCCGGTAGCGCAGTGTGTTGCGGTGCACGAACAGCACGCGCGCGGCCTCGGTCAGGTCGGACGCGGCGTCGAAGTAGGCCCGCAGGGTCGTGAGGTAGTCGGTGCGGCGGGTCCGGTCGATCTCGTGCAGTGTCTGCACCGGTCCGGCGAGGATCTCCGGCCGGTCGCGGGCCAGCTCACGCACCATCGCCAGCGTCACGCGCGGACGCAGCTCGGCGGCCGTCGCCACGGCCCGGTCCGGGTCCTCGGCCAGCAGGTGCAGCGCCCGGTCGAGCTGCTCGCGGACGCCGGCGAGCCCGTCGAGCGAGGCCGCGACGGGCTCCGCGACGGCCACGAGATCCCACCCGAGCTGACTCGCGATCAGCGAGACGACCGCGGCGGCGAGCCCGGTGAGATCGCCGGGATCGGTCCGGCCCACCGGCACCACCGCGTACACGTGGTCGCCGTGCACGACCGCGGCACCACCGGCCAGCTCGGCGCGCAGCTCCAGCTGGTCACGCACGTACAGCGGGTCGACGGCGGGATCGGGCCACCGCCCACGCGGCCGGAAGCCGACCACGGCGAACGCCGTGTCCCGGTCGAGCCGCAGCCGCGCGGCCAGCGCGGCCGTGTCGCCGCGGGCGAGAGCGCGGGCGAGCAGCTCGCGCAGCGGCCGGCACTCGGCGCCGCCGGCCCGCCGCAGGTGCCCCGCCACCACCCGGGCGACCCCGGCGAGCACCCGTTGGTGCCGGCGCCCGAGCGGCTCGGAGCCCTCCGTGAGCCACACGTAGCCGAGCACGTCCCCACCCGCGCGGACCGGCACCACCAGATGGGCCCGGCCGCCGGGCGGGTCGACCCGCACCGGCTCGCCGGCACAGCGCAGCCGCCGCAGCAGGTCCGACCCGGCGAGCCAGGCCGGCGATCGCGCCGGGAGCGGGGTGACCAGCGCCATCCGTCCACCGGGCGGGTGCGCGAAGGCCAGCAGCCGCAGCCGGGCGTCGTCGATCTCGACCGCCCCGCCGAGCGCCGCGGCCGCGGTGCTGGCCACCACGTACAGGTCCGAGGGCCCGGAGGGCGGCTCGGTCGCGCCCGCGACCAGGGCCCGGACCCGGCCGTGGACGTGGTCCCACGACAGCTCGCACCGCACGACCAGCACGGTGACGCCCACCTGCTCGGCCTCGGCCCGCACCCACGCGAGGTTGACCGGCCCGCGGATGGCGACGGCGGCCACCCGCGCCACCGCGGCGGCCGCCAGCAGCCGCGACAGCAGCGGCGACGCCGCCACCACCCCGACCGCGAGCACCAGGTCGCCCGTGGCCAGCTCGCTGTCGGCGGCGTCCCAGATCCGGGCGCGGCGGACCGGCGCGCCGAGACCGCCGTCGGCGGCGCACAGCACGTCCACCGCCTGCTGGCCCAGCTCGACGAGCACGTGCCCGACGGTCACGTCCGTCATCGTCGTCACCTCCTGCTCCCGCTCACGACGTCCGAGCAGCCACTCAGGGCGCCACCGCCTGCCGCTCCCGCAGCGCCGCCAGCACGCGCATCGGCGAGAGCGGCAGGGTCTCGACCGGCGCGCCGATCGCGTCGGCCACCGCGCACGCGACCACCGCGGCGACCGGCAGGATCGGCGGCTCCGCCGCGCCCTTGGCCCCGAACGGCCCGGACGCGCACGGGTTCTCCAGCAGCTCGATGTCCACCTGCGGCACGTCGAGCGCCGTCGCAGCCGGTAGCGCTCCAGGTCGGTGTCCACCACGCGGCCGCGGTCGTCGATCCGCAGCTCCTCGAACAGCGCGTACCCGAGACCCTGCGCCACCCCGCCGTGGATCTGGCCCTCGATCATCGTCGGGTTGATCGCGCGGCCGACGTCCTGGGCGACGACGTAGCGCACCACCGTGACGGCGCCCGTGTCCGGGTCGACCTCCACCTCGGCCAGGTGCGCGTGGTACGAGGCCCCGCTGAAGTGCGTGAACAACGCACCGGTCATGCACCCGGCGTCGAACGGGACGGGCGGGGCGACGAACCGGCCGGTCGCCGAGATCGGGCCACCGCCCCACATCGCCGCGCCGGCCACCGCGGCGAGGGTCACCGCGCTGTCGGGGGCGCCGGTGACCCGGACCTCGCCCTCGACGATCTCCAGGTCGGACTCGGCCGCCTCCAGCAGCCCGGCCGCCGTCGCGAGGACCTGCGCACGGACCTGCGTGGCCGCGTCGTTGGCCGCGCTGCCCATCCCGTAGACGGTCCGGCTGCCCTGCGCGCCGTGGTCGTAGCCGCCGGTGTCGGTGTCCGCCGCGGCCACCAGCACGTCGTCGACGTCCACGCCGAGCTGCTCGGCGACGATCTGGCGCACGCCGGTGGCGATCGCGCCCGTCCCGATCTCGCGCCCGCGCAGGTCACCATCACGTCCCGTCCTCGGCGAGGCGGACGGCGGCCTCGGCGGGCCCGGGGTTGGTGATCCAGGTCAGCGGCACGACCGCCACCCCGCGCAACGGCCGCGGGCGCGCCGTCAGCCCGGCCCACGGGGCCCGCCGTTCCACCGACTCCAGCGCCTCGACGAGGTGCGCGTCGTCGAGGACCTGGCCGTTGACCATCTCCCCGCCGCGGCGCAGCACGTTGCGCATCCGGATCTCGCGCCGGTCGATCCGCAGCTCGCGGGCGATGTGGTCGAGGTGCATCTCCTGCGCGTAGGTGCAGTAGACGCCGTTCACGCCGCGGAACGCCGCGGTCGGCGGGGTGTTGGTGTAGACCACCTGGCTGCGGTAGCGGGCGGCCGGGATCGCGTACGTGCCGCCGAGGGCGAGCGGGGCCACCCCGGCGCAGGCCACGGTCTCGCCGCTGGAGTTGGCGCCGTTGTCGGCCAGGACCAGCCCGTCCTGCGCGAGGATGCGCCCGTCGGCGTCGACGGCGGTGCGCAGGTGCACCACCGCGTTCTCCCGCGGACCCGCGGTGGCCAGCTCCTCGGCCCGGGTGTTGAGCACCCGCACCGGCCGTCCCGACTTCCGGGCGAGCACGCAGGCGATCGGCTCCAGCAGCGCGTCGAGCTTGCCGCCGAACCCACCGCCGATCGTCGGCACGACAACCCGCACGGCCGAGGGCCGCGCCCCGAGCAGCTCCGCGACCCGGCTGCGGACGAGGTAGGGGAACTGGGTCGGCGTGTGCACGACGTACCGGCCCTGCTCGAACCGGGCGACGGCCGCGTGCGGCTCGATGGGGCTCTGGTGCTGGCGCGGCACCCGGTAGGTGTCGGCGACGACGGCGTGCGCGGCCGCGAACGCCGCCTCCACGTCGCCACGCTCGATCCGGGCCTCCCAGGCGAGGTTCCCGCCGCGCGGCCCGGGCACGAGGGTCACGTGGTCCGCCCAGTCGGGGTGCACGTGCCGGGTGCCGGGGTCGAGCGCCGTCTCCAGGTCGAGCACCGGTTCCAGCTCGGCCAGCTCCACCCGGATCGCGGCGGCGGCGGCCGCGGCCTGCTCCGGCGTGTCGGCGGCGACGGCGGCGACCGGCTCGCGACGTAGCGCACGTCGCCCGCCGCGAACACGGTCTGGTCCTTCACGACGAGCATCCCGGAGCGTCCCGGGGCGTCCGCCGCGGTCGCGACCGCCCGCACGCCGGGCATCGCGGCCGCCTCCGTCGTGTCGACGCGCACGATCCGGGCCGCCGGCACCTCCGCGCGCCGGACGGCGGCGTGCAGCATGCCCGGCTCGGTGTGGTCCATCCCGTAGACGGCGGTGCCGCGCACCTTCGCGTCCCCGTCGGAGCGGCGCACCCGGCGCCCGATCGCGCTCACGGCTGGTCCTTCCCGGCCGCGGCCAGCGCCGCCTCGACGATCTTCTGGTAGCCGGTGCAGCGGCAGATGTTGCCGGTCAGCCCGGCCCGCACGGTCGCCTCGTCCGGATCGGGGTCGGACTCGAGGAGCGTGCAGATGCTCACCACCATCCCCGGGATGCACGCGCCGCACTGCACACCGCCGTGCTCCAGCAGCGCGTCCTGCACCGGGTGCAGCGGCCCGTCCGGCGGGGCGATGCCCTCCACGGTGGTCACGGGCTCGGTCGCGAGCACCGTCGGCAGCAGGCAGGACGCCACGGTCCGGTCGCCGAGCCGCACGGTGCAGGCCCCGCATCGACCCTCGCCGCAACCGGCCTTGGCGCCGCGCAGCCCGAGCCGGTCGCGCAGCACGTCGAGCAGCGGGGTCATCGGGTCCACGTCGACGGCCGTCTCGCGGCCGTTGAGGTGAGCTTCTGGATCATCGGGGCTCCTCGGCGGCACGCGCGGCGGCGCGTTCGAACACGGCGGGCAGGACGGCGGCGCGGTACCAGCCGGGGGCGTCCGGGGCGTCGCGCGGGTGGAGCCCGGCGGCGGCCGCGGCGCCCGCGGCGCGCGCCGACGCGGCCGTCAGCGGGGCCCCGACCAGCGCGGACTCCGCCTCCGGGCAGCGCCGGGCCACCGGCTCCACCGCGCCGACGGCCACGCGGGCGGCCGTCACGACACCGGCCGCGTCCCGGTCGACGGCCAGCGCCACGGACGCGATCGCGTACTCGCCCCCGCCGCGCACGGTCTGGCGCGCGAACCCGGACGTCCGCCCCGCGGGCGCGTCGACCTCGACGGCGACCACGAGCGCACCGGCCGGCCGGGCGGCCAGGTAGCCGGCGAGCGGGACGGCCCCGCCCGCGTCCCCGAGGCGGAGCCGCGCGTCGAGCGCGAGGAGGGCGGGCACGAGGTCGGCCTCGGCGAACCCGGCCGCCCCGATGTTGCCGCCCACCGTCGCCACGTTCCGGACCTGCGGGAACGCCGACTCCGCCGCGGCCGTCCGCAGGGCCGCGAGCGCCGGCGGCCAGGCGTGCCGGGCCAGCTCGGCGTGGGTGGCGAGCGCGCCGACCACCACGGTGTCCCCCGCGGTGGCGACCCCGTGCAGCTCGGCGAGCCCGGCCAGCACGACGTGGTCGCCGGCACGGGGCCCGCGCATGATCCACGTGCCCCCGGCGAGCGGGACCGCTCCGCCCGCGACCAGCCGCACGGCCTCGGCCAGCGAGGTGGGACCGTGTAGCTGCGCGGCCGTCAGGGACAGGGTCATGCGGCACCTCCGACCGGCTCGGCGAGCCTCTCGACGGGGACGAACGTCTCGGTGAGCCCGAACGCGGCGGGCCCGAACACGGCCAGGGCCTCCGGCGTGCGCATGATGTCCGGCGTCGCGATCCCGAACACGCACACCCGCTGCCCGAAGCGCAGCGCCTCCGCGGTGATCGGCTCGCCGGTCTCCAGGTGCAGCGCCGTGACCAGGTCGGGCACGAGCGCGACCACCCGGCCGTCGACGCGCGCCACGAGGTACTCGTTCTGGAACGTGATCTCGCAGGTCGCGTCGCCCTCGAACGCGGCGATCCGGGCGAGCCCGCGGGTGAACCCGTCCTCCGTGCGCCGGTCGACGTCCACCACCTTGCCGGTGAAGAGCGCCCGCCCGTGCCGGTACGGCGTGTCCGGCAGCACCTCGGCCAGCACCGCGATCGGGTCGCGGTGCCGCTCGCGGGCGACGCGGAGGGTCCGGCCCAGCCGCAGCGCGAGCGAGAGGGTGCCGGCGATCGCGGTGCGTTTGACCTGCGCGCCGGTCATCGCGTACTCGGCGATGTAGCCGACGCCGCCCATCCGGACGGTGATGGCGCGCGCGAACCGCTCCATCTTCCGGTTGTCCGCGCCGGTCTCGACGAGCGCGGTGTGGCCGTGCTCGTCGGCGATCGCGAGCGGCGACCCGTCGACGCCGTACACGGCGAACGTCTCCATCTGCAGCTCGGGGAACGCGCGGCCCATCCCGTCCGCGTCCACGACCGGCAGCCCCAGCTGGGCCGCGACCAGCAGCGGGATCGTCGAGTTGATCCCGCCGGACTCGATCGGCATCGTCGCGGTCGCCGGGCGGCCGATGTGCCGTTCCAGCCGGCGCAGCGCCTCGACCGGCTCGGTGCCCCGCGGCAGCCGCTCCAGCAGCACGCTCGGCGCGCCCATCAGCGCCGTCGGGATGACGAGGTCGTCGTCGGCCAGCTCGTCGGGGGTGACCAGCGTGATCGCCCCGTCGCCGAGCGCCTGGGCGACGAGCGTGCGGCCGATCTGCGGGTCACCGCCGCCCCCTGTGCCCAGCAGCGCCGCCCCGCAGACGAGGTCGGGCAAGTCGGCGGCGGTCAGCACCGTGCTCACGCGAGGCCTCCCGTCAGCGCGCGTTCCTCGGCCCGCTGCGCGCCGAGGACCAGGTCGCCGACCGCCCGCACCCGGATCCGGGTCGCGTTGCCCGGCAGGTAGGCGATCGGCACCTCCTCGACGTCCACCACCGCGACCGTGCGCGGGTCCGCGCCCGCGGCCGTCGCGCGCCGGACCGCCTCGTCCTTGGCCTCGTCGAGCACGGTCTGCCGGCGCCCGGGGTCGACGGAGAAGATGCGGTCCACCTCGCCGCCGACCTGCGCGATCGCCGCGCCGATCGCGTTGGCCACGGCGAACCGCTCCGGCCGGTGCACCGCCTGGACACCCGGCAGCGCGTCGGGCAACAGAATGCTCCCGCCGCCGACGAGCACGACCGGCGGAGCGCGCGCTCGTGCGCATCCGGTCGACGATCCGCACGGTCTCGGCGGCGATGTGGTCCAGCCCGGCCCGGACGGTCGCCCGGTCGAGCCCCGCCACCGCCGACCGGTCGCCGATGTCGGCCATCCCGGCCGCGACGGCGAGGTCGGTCGCGGTCAGCGTGGCGCCGCCGAACACCAGCGCCTCCTGCCGCAGCCGGTAGCCGACGCTGTCCGGGCCGACGGCGGGAGCGGCGGTGTCCGCGCGGACCCGGCTGCCCCCGCCGATCCCGACGGAGAGCACGTCGGGCATGCGGAAGTTCGTGCGCACCCCGCCGACGCTGACCTCGGTCGTCGCCTCCCGCGGGAACCCGCCCTGCAGGACGCCGACGTCGGTGGTCGTCCCGCCGACGTCGACGACGGCGCACGTGTCGAGCCCGGAGAGGAACGCGGCGCCCCGCATCGAGTTGGTCGGGCCGGATGCGAACGTCGCGACCGGGTACTGGCGCGCGTACTCGACGTCCATGAGCGTGCCGTCGTTCTGGCTGAGGAACAGCGCCCCGGTGAAGCCCTCGCCCGTCAGCGCGCCGGACAGGCCGTCGCAGATCTGCTCGGCCAGCTCGCGCAGGCAGGCGTTGATGATCGTCGCGTTCTCCCGTTCGAGCAGCCCCATCCGGCCGATCTCGTGCGAGAGGCTCACGTGCACGTCGGGCAGCTGCTCGGTGACGATCGCCGCGGCCTCCTGCTCCATCGCCGCGTTGACCGGGCTGAACACCGACGAGACCGCCACGGAGCGCACGCCGTGCGCTGCCATGTCCTCGACCGCGCGCAGGATCTCGTTGCGGTCGATCGGCGCGATCGTCCGGCCGTCGAACTCGTGGCCGCCGTGGCACAGGTGCGCCCGGCCGCGGACGGCGTCCACCAGCCGCCGCGGCCAGTCGCAGAACGGCGGGAGCGCCGCGGTCGCCGGCAGGCCCAGGCGCAGCGCGGCCGTCGGCGCGAGCCGCTGCGCCTCGGTGATCGCGTTGATGAAGTGCGTGGTGCCGATCATGACCGCCCGCACGTCCGCCGGGTCGAACGTGTGGCGGGCGCGCAGGCCGCGCAGCGCCTCGACGATCCCCGAGGTGACGTTCGGGCTGGTCGCCGCCTTGACCTCGGCGAGCACCGTGTCCCCGTCGATCAGCACGGCGTCCGTGTTCGTGCCACCGACGTCGATCCCTATCCGCACGTGGCCTCCTGGAGAAGCGGCGTTGCGGAAGACCGTAGGGAGCGCACCGCCCGCGCACACCTGACAATCTGCTGAATCTCATGTGATGATCAGGGCAGTTCGCTGCACCGCCGCCCGATACGTCCGACCCGGTCGGACTGCACAACCCGGGCGGCACCGCCTTTGTCCGAGCCGTGGATATCCGGTCCCCCGCTCCGCGACGAACGATTCCGGACCACCACCGCCGACTGCCCCGCAGTGCGGTCGAGGCGGTTCCCGTCCGTCACAGAGCCGTCGTCACAGAGCCGGAGCAGCCATGTCCTCTGCCGCCGAACGGTCCCTCCCCGCGCTCGTGCTGTCCGACACCGACGACCCCGCCGTCGTGGCCGCCGCCGCGACCGAGGACTACACGCTCCACGTCACCCCGCTCTCCTGGCGGATGGGCCGGCTCTCGCTGGCCAGTGTGTGGTGGGCGCTGGCCAGCGCCATGTTCTGGCTGATCCTGGGCGCCCTCGTCGCGCTGACCGTCGGCACCGTGGACGCCGTCATCGGGATGGTGCTCGCCGCCCTCGTCTACGGCGGGATCAACGCCGTCTTCGCCCGGCACGCCGCCCGGACCGGCCTCACGTCCAACCTCTTCTCGAACGCGCTCTTCGGCACCCGCGGTCGGTGATCGCACCGATCCTCGTGGCCGTCACCGCGATCTACTTCGCCTGCTTCGAGGGCTCGGTGATCGCGATCGCGCTGCAGGCCTACCTCGGCGGGCCGGTGCAGCTCTGGTACGCCGTGGTCGTCCTCTACAGCGTTCCGCTGATCTTCGGTGCGCTCCGGCTGTTCCTCGACAAGTTCAACGGCCTGCTGTTCCCGCTCTACCTCGCCGGGCTGGTCGCCGCCGTGGTCTGGACCGGCACCGTCCACGGCTACGGCGGCGACTGGCTCACCCAGCGGCCGGAGGTCCTCCCGGTGAGCGGCCCCGGCTGGTGGTGGGCCTTCACCGTGTACATGGCCGACTTCGTGCTGATGATGGCGACCTGGGACTTCGCCCGGTTCGCCCGCACCACGCGGGGAGACCAGAGGTTCCACGCGGTCGTCACGTTCGGGCCGGTCTTCTACCTCTTCACGATCGTCGTCAACGGCGTCGTGGGGATCTTCGTCGCGCTGACCATCCCGACGACCGGCCCGCTGAGCGAGACGTCCGGGGTGCTGGGCCTCGTCGCGCTGATGGGTCTCGCCGGCCTCATCTTCGTCTGGGTGAGCCAGACGCGGATCAACACGACCAACTTCTACCTCGCCGTGACGAACCTGGAGAGCTTCCTGTCGCGGCTGTCCCGGGTGCGGCTCAGCCGGGTCGTCTGGGGCGTGCTCGTCGGTGTGGTCGTGTTCCTGATCATGCTGAGCAACGTCTTCGACTTCATCCTCGTGGCCCTGCGCTACCAGGCCGTCCTGACCGTGACCTGGACGGCCTGCGCGCTCGCCTTCATCGTCGTCGGCCCGACCGTCGGCGTGCGCGGGACACCGGAGTGGCGGCCCGGCCGGCTCCCCCGCTTCGACGCCGTCGGCGTCACGGCGTGGGCCACGGGAACACTCGTCGGCTTCGGCCTGCTCGCCTTCGGCGACGCCGCCTCCTGGACCGGCACCTGGGCACTGCCGCTCGCGTTCCTCGTCTCCGCCGCGCTCCAGGCGGGCGGGATGGCGCTGCGCCGCCGCGGCCAGACCGTCCTGGACCGCCCGCACGACCCGCGCGACGAGGTCGAGGACCCGTGGGCGGTGCACGTGCGGTGCCACGTCGACGGGCGCTCCTACCTGGCGGTCGAGATGGACCGCGACCCGTCCGCCGGGTATGAGGCCGTCTGCGCCGAGCACGCCCGGAACAACCCGGCGCTCTTCCGCGCCGCCATCCACGAGACGAAGTGAGGTTCCCGTGCGCATCGCCGTGCCGCGCGAGGTCAAGGACAACGAGCTGAGGGTGGCGCTCACCCCGGCCGGCGTGCACGCGCTCGTGCGCCGCGGGCACGAGGTCGTCGTGCAGGCGGGCGCCGGCACCGGCTCGGCGGTCAGCGACGACGAGTACAAGGCGGCCGGGGCCCGCCTCCTCGACGACCCGGACGACGTGTGGGCCTGCGCCGAGCTGCTGCTCAAGGTCAAGGAGCCGACCGGGCCCGAGTACCACCGGCTGCGCTCCGATCTCGTCGTGTTCACCTACCTGCACCTCGCCGCGTCCCGCGCCTGCACGACCGCGCTGCTCGCGGCCGGCACCACGGCGATCGCCTACGAGACCGTCCGCACCGCCGACGGACGCCTGCCCCTGCTCACCCCGATGAGCGAGGTCGCCGGCCGGCTGGCGCCGCAGGTCGGCGCCTATCACCTGATGAGCGCCAGCCGCGGGCGGGGCGTGCTGATGGGCGGGGTGCCGGGGGCGCCCCGCGCGCACGTCGTCGTGATCGGCGCCGCGCTCCGCGCGCACGCCGTGCACGTCGCCGTCGGCATGGGAGCCCGCGTCACCGTGCTCGACCTGGACCTCGACAAGCTCCGCGCCCTCGACGCGCGGTACGCCGGGAAGGTCGACACCGTGCACTCGAACGACTACACGCTCGAACGGGCCGTGCTCGACGCCGACCTCGTGATCGGCGCCGTGCTCGTCCCGGGGGCGAAGGCCCCGACCCTGGTGTCGAACGACATCGTCTCCCGGATGCGGCCCGGGGCCGTGCTGGTCGACATCGCCGTGGACCAGGGCGGATGCTTCGCCGACACCCACCCCACCACCCACGCGGACCCGATCTTCCGCGTGCGCGACACCGTCTTCTACTGCGTGGCGAACATGCCGGGCGCCGTCCCGCACACGTCGACGCACGCTCTGACGAGCGCCACGCTGCCGTACGTGCTCCGGCTTGCCGAGCTCGGGTGGGGACCCGCCCTGCGCGCCGACCCGGCGCTCGCCGCCGGCCTGTCCACCCATGCGGGCGAGCTCACCAACGCCGAGATCGCGCAGGCGCACGGAATGCCCACCCGGACGGTCGCCGAGGCCCTGGCCGGCTGAGGCGCGCGGGCCGTACCGCGTCACGCCCGATCCGCAGCGAAGGCCAGAAGCAGGTCGGCGGTCCGCTCCGGATCCTCGATCGGAGGTGAGTGCCCGACGCCGGGAAGCATCTCGATGCGCGCCCCCGGCACCGTCCGGTAGTCGGCGGCGGAGGACGACCGCCAGCGCCGGTCGTCCCCGCCGAAGACGACCAGCAGCGGAATCCCGAGGGCAGCCAGCCGGTCGGGCAGCGGACGTTGCGTGAGGTAGTCGCCCGCGGCCCGGGACGTGGCGGTGAACGCGTGGTAGGTCATGCCGAGCACGTCGTCGACGACTGCCTGCGGGATCGGGACGTCGCGCGTGACGGCCGTGGCCGCCGCCCGGCGGACCAGGGACTCGGTGCGCAGCCGCCACAGCAGCTGCCCGACGACGGGCACCTCGAGGAGCTGGTTGACGGGCCCCTGCTCGACGAACGCGTCGAGACGCGGACCGGTGTTCACGAGCACGAGCGCCGCCACCAGCTCGCGCCGCTGCTCGGCGAGCGCGGTGGCGACCGACCCGCCGGTGGAGTGGCCGACCACGACGGCACGCGCGACTGCGAGCCGGTCGAGGACCTCACCGACCCGGCGCCCCTGGTCGGCGATCGCGTAGCCGTCACCGGTCCGGCTTGGCCGACCTGGCCGTGCCCGACGCACGGTCGATGGCGGACGACGGCGATGGCGCCCGACCAGCAGGCCGGGACCAGCCGGTCCACCCTCGTCGACGCGGACGAGCCCGTGATCAGCACGAGCGCCGGGGCATCCTGCGGACCGTCCTGCGCGACGTGGACCTGCGCACCGCCCACGGACAGGGTCGGGGTCCCCGTGGCCGGCGCGTCCTCCTGCGCCACCACGACGGCGTTGACCAGCAGCAGCGCGGCGAGGGCAACCGGAACGGCCACCACGATCCGCAGCTTGTTCATGCACCCACCGTCGTGGACCCGGACGCACGGGTCTTGGACGAATGTCGTCTCCGCGCCCGTTCGACGTCCTGCGGGTGCGCGGCCGGAATGCAAGGCCCTCTTCTGGGTGAACTATTCCTAGCAGAGTCCGCTGACCTGCGGAAACACGACTCCTGCAGGCAGGTGTACGTCCGTTCGGAGCCGTACACCCTCCTTCACACTCGTTCGGCGCAACTGCCTGTTCCTGGTGCTCACCGACGGTGTTCCCGCCTGCTTCCGCAGGTCAGTCCGGCGTACCGACCACCACTCAAGGCGACTTCCGCCCCCGTGCAGAAGGGTTCGAACCATCGCCTGGGATGCAGGTTCGGGGCACGCGCATCTGGTGGATCTTCCAGTCGGCGTTCTCAATACCGTCGTGCGAGGTTAGGGCGTCGCCGCCTGACAATCGGCCCCAGCCGAACGGCGATGGCCAGGCAATCGCACTGATCAGCGGCGGCCGCGGAACCTTGGTCGGACGTGCGGCCAATCCCGTCCGCTGGCTCTTCACCATGGAGCGAACGTGTGATCGCGATTTCGGCCCATGAACTCGACGACCGAGGACAGACCACAGTTCAGAGTGACCTCGTCGCACGCGGGTCGTCGGCCTCGTCCCGAACGGCGCCGAGGTCGACGAGCAGCTCGTCCAGCACGGATTCCTCGTGCAGCGGGACCTGGTGCTGCCAGAACAGGTTGCGGAGCTGCTCGGCGTCCTCCAGATCGTTCACCGGGGCTTCGGCGAGGCTGCAGTGGAGGGTGTAGGTCGCGACGTCGAACCGCCATGTCGTGCTGGACGGTGCCACTCGTCTGATCTGGTCGACGACGACGAAACCACCGGCGTCGACGTCCGCACGGACGGTGATGCGGGCTCCGGTGGCGTCGAGACCCGCCACGAGATCCAGCGCGGCGAAGGACGGCACGCCGTCGGTGCAGACCAGTGGAGGACATCGAGGTCCAAGCAGATCGGCGGCTGCCTCGGCGACCGTCACGTTCTCGCAAATGTGAACTGCTGTGCCGGGATCCACCGACCAGCCGCCGGCGAGGCTGCGGAGGGTGAGCCACGTCGGCTCGCCCGGCACTGCGGTGCAGAGCCGGGCTGCCGCTGCGTCGCCGCGCAACGGCAGGTTGAGCACCAGCACCCGCGACGACACCTCGTCGCACAGGACACCGGCGGCTGCCCATGCCGAACGCCATTCGCGTCCTCCGCTGCCCGGTCGTGGGAGGCCCGCGTGGGCTGCGACCAGTCGCGCGGTAGCGCGGCCAAGCGGCTGATCGTGGTCCAGGGCATGCGCGTCACGGGTGCACGTACTCGCGAACGACGCCAGCCGCACCGGTGGCCGGTTCCTGCCCGGGAGCCGGGCCCACACCCCAGCCACCTCCCGGGCCAGGGCGAGCAGGCCTTCTCCGGCCCGCGGAAGCCCGGCATCTGCGACCCATGACTCGGCGACGTCGGGAGACACCCCGAGGTTGACGACCAGCTCCACCACCTGCGCGCGCTCCAGGCCGGCAGCGTCGGCCAGCGCGCGACGGGCGGCACGCTCGTCGCACAGCGGCCGGCCGTCGAGGGCCTCGACGAACTGGCGGACGGTGAAACCGTCCTCAGCGAGCGCCGCGGCCAGGAGCTGGAGGGTCACAGCGCCGTTCCCGGCCCCCCACGAGGTGCCCAGTAGTCGGGCTACCTCCCGCCGCTGCTCGGTGGTGAGTGTCAGGCGGAGCGTGCCCCGTTCGGTCGCGTAGCCTCGCCGGGCTCGGGACCGGACGGCGTCGAGAACGATCGCCGGCCCGCCGAGCCGGGCCCACCGGACGAGCCCCGCCGGAGGTTCACGCATCGTCGATCCCGAAGAGCCCGTCGCCCGGGAGATCGGGCTCCGCCCGCTCGCCGAGCCGTTCCACGTCCAGACGGGTGAGGTCGCCGCCGCACCACAGGTAGGGCACCACGTCCACCCCGGGAATGTGGGCATGGCGGGCGAGATCGCAGATCGCGACTGCCGGGACCGTGGGGTAGGTGCACCACTCGTCGTGCGCAGTCAGCATCACGTCGAGCTCGAAGTCGACGGTCAAGCCCATGAACGAGGCCTTCACCGGAGCATCGACACCGGTCATGGCCTCGTCGAGCCAGACCCACCGCGGCGCGTGCGGACCGGCGGCGTCATAGGCGACGACGGCTGCCGCGAAGAGCGGCTGCGACAGCAGCACCACCTTCTCCCCGCCGGACTTCGCGCCGTGTCGGGCCACGTCGAAGACCGCCCACGGCGCCCCGGGGCCGGCTCGGTACTGCAGGGTCAGCCGCAGCCAGCGCCGGTAATCCAGCGCCGCGACGAGTTGTTCTCTCCAGTCCGACGCGGTGGCGTCGGAGCTGTCGGACCGCGCGTCGTCGATCCGACGAGCGAGGAACGCGCGCACCATGTCCTGCTTCGTTGTGGACAGCTCGTGATACCCGCGACCGCTCAGCGCAGCCACCACCGCCGCGGCGTCGGCGTCACCAGGAGCAGCGTCCCGCAGCACCCGCACCGTGTGGCCGTACCGCGTCGGGTGCGCGGCGAGCTTCTCGTTGATCCGGGCGAGCGTGTGCTCGGTGTGGTCGAGGCGCTCCTTGAGGTGCTCGATGAACGTCGAGCCGAGCAGGGTGGTGAGCACCTGTTGCTGCTCGGCGTCGTAGCCGGCACGTTGCTGTGCAGCGCGCTGAGCCAGGGAGTCGGCAGCTGCGAAGGGCGGCTCCCATCCGCGCTCCAGATCGGCGAGGATCTCCACCCGTGGTGGGCCCTCGACGTCGTCGAGGACATGTGCGTCGCGGTCGGGCAGCAACCATTGCCTCAGCTCCTCAAGCCGCCCGTAACACCGGCGCCACACCCGGTCGACATCGTCGGTGGGAGGCCCGGTCTCCCGGCGGACAGCCACGGCGAGGTCACGGGCCGCGGTGACCGTGCGCCGTTCCGGGACCGGCACGCCGACCGCCGCCATGAGCCGGGCGTCCACCACGGACCACAGCACGTCGGCGGCAGTGTTGCGGACCGTCTCGGCGGCCGCGCGGCGGTCCGCCGCAGCACGCATCGGCGGCGGCCGTCTCTTCTCGGCCGCCGTCAGCTCGCGCGCCAGTCTCTCGACGTCGGCATCGCCCTGCTCGACGAGCCCGTCGAGCTCCTCCCGGCGGCCCAGCACCTGCCGGACGTCCGACGTCATCGTCGACTCCGCGGTCCGCAGCCGGACGCGCACCGCGCGCTCGGCCTCCTCAGCCGCGTGCCTTTCCTCATCAGCAGCCTGGAGATCCTGCTCGCAATCCTCACGCGCCTCGGTGGCGGTCGAGACCGCCTCGGTCCGCAGGTCCAGAACCTCGAGGGCGCTCTTCAGTGCTGTGAGGGCGTCGGCGAATCGGGTCAGTGCGCGCTCCTGCCCCGGGAGATCGTCGACGGCGAAGCCGTGCCGCCCGGCGTAGTCGGTGAACGCTGCCCAGGCGTTGTCACGCCGGACGAGGTCCTCGTCATGGGCACGTCGCACCACGTCGAGGGCGGAACGGCAGGCAGTCAGCCGCTTGATCCGTTCGCCCAGGCGAACGACCTCCTCGCCCAGCTTGCGCTCGATGTCGGCGGGAACGGCCTCGGACTGGCTGACGAGTTCGGCCAGCTCGGCCGCCAGCCGCTCCAACCGGTCGTCCAGCGCGGCGAGGCGTTCGTCGAGATTCGACAGTTCGGCCTCCAGCTCGTCCATGCGCCGTTGCCGGGCCTCCGCCCGCGCGGCGGCGCCAAGGTAGGACGCGGCCCCGGCCGGCTCGGCGCGGCCGGTCAGGTCGCCCATCCGCCATGACCCGTCGGCGGCGACCCACGGACCGGGCAGGTCGGCCGGGGCCTGCTCGTGCCAGCCGACTGAGTCGAGGACCGCGCCGACGGCCTCGGCCGGGACACCACCGGCGGTGTCCGGCACCAACACCGTTCCCAGTCCGTCCCGGTGCCGGAGCTTGCCGATGGTGGTCACGTCCTGCCGCAGACGGCCATCCGCGCCGCGGACACTGCCGTCGGGCGAGAGCCAGACGCAAGGAGGCCGGACGCCGCGAGTGCTGCTTCCAGCCTGGCCAGTCGTGCACCGTCGACCCCGGAAACCGGGTTGACCAACCGCCAGAGCGGGGCGCCGTGCCCTCGGCAAGATCGGGACGCGAGCGGCGGCGCCACGTGGTCGGGGCAGGTGGCGGCTCATCCGTTGCGCCCGGACCGCCGCCAGCTCGTCGGCGACGACCTGGCGGCGGGTGGCGAGCGGCTCCCGCTCTACACGCACGGCGCTGTCGGCCCGCTGCACGTCCCGCAAACGGGCAGTCAGGTGCTCGCGGAACGCATCGGTGACCGACGGACCCGGGTCGGTCTTCCCGCTCAGGTCGTCGATCACGGTCAGCCCCGGAACGAGAGCGCACCAGCCCTCGACGACCTCTGGCCCGGCCGGGACGAGGACAGCGATGGCCGCCCACTCCCGGATCGCGGTGTCGAGGACCGACGCCCGGCTGATCACCTCGCCGCGACCGGCCCGCTCTTCCATCTCGGCGTCGCGCACGGCGGTGGAGCACCGTTCGACGTCCGCCGCGGACTTCTCGACCATCCGGTCCGCCTGCTCGTGCGCGGCCGACAACGTCCCGAGGTGCTCGAACCGCTCCTGCCGGATGGTCAGGGTCGCGCGGAGCGACACATGATCGCGATCGGGGAGGTGCCGCTCCACAGGCCTGGTGAGCCCGGCCTCCCGGCCTGCCGTTCGCACCGTGCCCTCGGCCGAAACCACTGCGCTATCGGCCGTGCGGCGGTGGTCCTCCGCTGTCGTCCAGCCCTTCTGGGCCGCCTCGAGCCGCTCTTGCTGCTTCTCGCTCGCCGCCACCGCGCGCTGAGAGCGCCCGCCCGCCTCGGCCAGCTTCTCGCGCAGGCTCTGGACGCGTTCGGCCGCGCTCGCCGCGTCCTGGTACGCGGTGCTGTCGAGGAGCTCGCTCAGCTCGGCCCGCCGGTCCCTGAGTTGCCCGCGGGCGGAGGTGAGTTCGCCGTCCGCGGTCCGCACCGCGGCTCGGGCCGTCTCCAGCGCCAGCTCGGCCTCTCGCGTGGCTCTGGTGGTGTTGTCCAGGGTGGTCGTTGCGGACGTCATGGCGTCGGCCGCGTGCCGGACGACGAGGCGGGCCCACGGCCGCCATCCGCTGCGCACGAAGCCGGCCACCGCCCGCGCGGCCTGCTCGGTCGCTTCGACGGCGGTGCGGAGCCGGTCGAGGCGGTCCCAGCCCTCGGCGAGCTGGGTCAGCTCGTGCTCGGCCAGCGGTGGCAGGGCGTCCCGAAGCGTCTCGGCCAGCGCGGTCGGGTTCAGCCGCTCGCCGAGCTTGGGTCGGCGCAGCTGCTTGAGCAGATCGGTGAGGTTGTCGTACGCCGAAGCCGACAGCCCGAAGAGATCCTCTGCGACACGCATCCGGTAGGCGGCCGCCGTCGGAGCGATCCAGACCCCGTCGACCTTACGGAGATCCTTCTGATCGAGCGCACGGCCACCCGCACGGAGCGGGAGGTCCTTCCCGGGCCGTAGCTCCGTGACGAAGCACCACGGGGTGATCGGGGTGGTGCCCGTGCCTCGACGCACGCTCATCCCCATGCCGAGCACCAGGAACCGGGCCCGGCCCGTCTCGTCGATCCGGCCGAACTCGGCCCACGCGTAGCCGAGCCCGGAGTCGGCTGCTGGTCGTGGATCGTCGGCCTCACCGGTCGGGAGCAGGTTGAAGCGCATCGTCCGGTGCTGGGAGCCGAATGGATCGAGGACCGATGCGCCGATCTCGCCGCGCAGCAGCATCAGCGTGGTCAGCTCCAGCACTTTGGTCTTGCCGGCACCGTTGCCGCCGCGCAGCACCAGCCGTCCGTCAGCTGCCCAGAACTCCTGCTCGTCGTACTCCCACAGATCGACGATGCCGACGCGCATCGGCTGCCACCGCGACCGGACGGGGTGGGGGAGGCCACCTCCGGTGGCCGCCTCGAGCCATGCGCGAGCGTCGTCCGCGGACATCGCTGGACCGTCGGTCACCCTGCCTCCTCACCGGTCTCCGCGGCGTCGATCCGGGTGGTGACCGCGACGACCTCGGGATCGCGGTAGCGGGCGGCTGCCGGCGAGAGCCACCATGTTCCCGGCTCGGGCAGCGGGCGGATCATGTCCAGCGCCGTCAGCACCTCGACCGCCCGGTCACGCACGGCCACATCGGAATCCAGTTCCTTCGTCATCGCCCGCGGATGGCGCAGCCGCACATCGGCGGCGACGGCCAGGAGATCGGCGTCGGAGAGCCTGCGACCGGCTCCGACGCGGCGGGTCAGCTGGTCCAGCGTCATGACCGCCGCGAAGTCGACAGCACGCAGCCGCGGGAACGGGACATCGGTGTCGGCCTCATCGGCAGCGACCAGTGCGAGCCCCTCCCGACGCTGCTCGACCGGCCAGCCCGTCATCTCCTCGCACCACGCGACGATCCGGTGGCGCTGGCTCGCGAGGTAGGTTCGCTCTGCGGCGTTGAGGTCGTCCAGCAAGCAGACGGGCAGCTCCACGATCCGCCGCACGACGCCGAACCGGGCCGCATCGTCGGGTCCGGGAAGATCTTCGTGATCACCGCCCGCCATTGCGGCACGCAGACCCGCAGGATCGACCGCCCGCAGCAGCAACGAACGATCAACATCGAATGCAGCACCCACCGTCGTGCGCCGATGGGCCCATCGTTCGCTCTGTTCGTGATCGTCGCGGCCGATCCTCCGCAGTGCCCCGAGATCCACGAGCAGCTCCAGCGCTGCGACGAACAGCAGCCGCTCGGCGAACCGATCCGGATCGTAGGCGCGAGGTCGACGTCCTCCCGACCGGTGAGCAGCCGCACCCGGTCGGAGAGGTCCTGGGTGGTGGTCACGTCCTCCGCGCTCTCCGCACAGGCCGCGGCCAGCAGGGCCAGCACGGCGACCCGGCGGGACGGGGCACCGATCCGCACCGGCGCGAGGACCCTGCCGTGCAGAGGTGGGCGAAAGAGTCGCGCAGCGGTCTCGGTGACGACGAGGCGGTACCCGAGCCGCGATGCGAACCAGTCGGTCAGCACCGGACGGTGCCGGGGGTTGCGGACGAGCCCGAACAGCGCCGGATGACGGCTCCGGTCGAGCACGGGGTGACCGAGCAACGCCGTGAACGCCGTCCGGCGCTCGGCGTCGTCGCGACTCACCGGGTCGGCTCCAGGTCGAACCTGCCGTCGGTGACGACGAGCCGGCCGTCGGGTCCGTCCAGGACGGCCGTGCGCGTGCCGTCGTCAGGCCGGGTCAGGGAGACTCGCCACCGGCCGTCATGGGTGACGGCGGTGCGCGTCGGTCGCGGGGCTGCCCGATGGACCGCTCCGAGCAGCTCCAGCAAGAGGTCCAACTCAGGCCGAGTGATCCGCCCCCACGTCGAGAGCCTCGATCCGCTGCGCTGTCGCAGCGACGCCTCGGCCTCGCTGCGGGCGGCCAGCGCGGCAGCACGAGCACGCCGCGCGACGGCCCGGCCCGCGGAGAAGTCGCGGGCCGCGGGTCGGCGGCCCACAGCGGCCCGGGTGCCCTGCTCTCGAAACCGGGCCGTCACCGGCGCCGACGGTGCCTCCGCCCACGACAGCGAGCCGTCCTCACCGGCTGCGGCAGGCAGCAGGAGATGCCGGGCCGCGAAAGCGCCGGTCGCCGTGTCCCACAACCGCCAGGCCGCGACATCGTCCGGCGCCCGTTCGATCGCGACCGCGAGCCGAAGCAGCTCGGCCCGCCGCGTGACGGCGCCGCCCGACTCCATCAGCAACTGCATGTTGCGGGCCCACGGTGCGACCAGATCGCGCAGCTGCCGCCGCAGCCGCCGAGCCTGACCCTCGGATCCGTCGAACCAGTGGTGCAGGGCGGTCCACGTCGTCGTCCAGCGTCGGACCTGGCTGTTGATCAGCTCGTCCGCGGCGCCTCGGTCGCCGCGGAGGCGCAGGCCCGCCAGACGGGCTCGGACAGGAGCGTGTCCAGCTCCTGCAGCAGCACGGCGATCTGCGGTGTGTGGATGTCGACCTGATCACCCCACATCCCGACGTAGGCCTGGAGAGTGCGCCAGAGCACGTCCTGCTTGTCCTGGTCGGGCCCGCCCGACACGGCGTGGGCCAGCGCACGTTGCCATACGCGTGCCGCGGCGGCCATGGCGTGGTGGAGCGCGATGATCTGCTGATACTCGCCCGCGGCGATCAGGGAGTCACCGTCGCGCAGGGCTGCGGCAAAGGTGGCCAGGCGGTCCCGGATCGCTCGAGGAGCCAGTGTGAGGTCGCCGCGGCCTCGTCGTCGAGCGTGGTCTCCTGCGTCCAGAACGCATGCAGCCGAGCGGCGGCCGGGGTGAGCTGATAGCGATCGCGGCGTCGTAGGAAGTCCTCGCCGGACCGGGCCGGCTCCTGCCACACGGTCAGCACGCCCCAGCGATGGAGCCGCTCCAGTCGCGGGTCGAGCCGGAAACCCGGATCTACGAGCAGCGCGTCGACCACGTCTGCATCGAGCGACCTGGTGAGGTGTGCGCGGATCAACGGCACCATCTCGGCGTGCGGCACGCCGGTCAGGCTCGTTTCCTGGGCCGAGAGGAGCACCTCAACGATCACGCGGTACTGGGCGGCGAAGCGCGACACAAGATAGGCAGGGACGAGATCCTGGCCGGGCAGATGCCCGGCCCAGGAATCGGACGTGCCTGCCTCGAGCGGGCCATCCTCATCGTCCATGGCGATCATCGTAGGCGGTGCATCGCTGCGGCGGGACATGTTCCACAAATAGGACCTTCCCGGCTCGGCGGACTCCGCTGGATCACCCGGCGTCACGCTGTTGTGTGTAACGGGGAGCCATGGCCTCCATCTGTTCGATAACCAGCCGGATCGCGTCGGGCTGCTTGTCCGGCGGGTACCTGTGCTTCACGAGCAGGCGTCTGATCGACGACCGGAACTTCGCCCGAACGTCGTCGCGGACCATCCAGTCGGTCTTGACGTCGCGGCGCATGACGGCGACCAGTTCGCGCGCGATCATGGCCAGCACTTCCTCGCCCTGCAGTTCGACGGCCGACAGCCACACCGAAGATCCGCCAGCCGGCCGACTGCCGAGAGGTCTCCACCAGCACGGTGAACGTCCTGTCGCCGGTGACGCCGTACCACGGGGTACCTGGGTATCGAATTCCCGCAGGCCTCTCCGACGAATCTGTTCTGCCTGATCACTGGTCAGGCAGGGAACGAATACCCGATCTGTCGCAGCCACGCGAGACTCCTGACCTGGCGCGGATGCGCCCGCGACACCAATCGTTGTACACGGAGCCGCAGCGCCGCCGAGTTTGATCATCTGACCGCGATCCCACCAGAGGATCGCCCTATGCGACCCTGAGCCGCTGGATCTGTCGTTCGATGTTGCGGACGTGCGTGGAACCGTCGCCGTACACGGCTCCGAAAAGCGGGCGGACGGCTTCGAGCTCAGCCAGCGCCTCCTGGGCGCGGTCGTCGGCGGCGAGCATCTGCGCGATCACGAACCTGCTCTCCAGCACCTGCTCCGCGCTCTCGGAGCTGTCTGCATCAGCGTTCGCCACGTAGAAGCGCAAGTGGGAAAGCGCCTTCAGGGGCATGCCGATCTCGGCGTAGGCGTGACCGGCGTGGTACGCACACTCCAGCACGATCTGATGGGAGTTCTCGATGCCGCGCCGGCGATACTCCGCTCCGACGTCGTCGAGCAGCGTCGCAGCCCGGCGGTACTCCCCGACGAAGAACAGCGTGATGCCGAGGACGTTGCGCAGCTCCAGGGCCAGGAACGGGCTCTTCGCCAACTTCGCGAGGCCGTCCTCCAGCACACGCACCGCCTCGTCGGCCGAGCCCTCGTCCACCAACCGGGCGCCTCGGCACGCAGAGCCTCATACTGGGCGTCCGTGAGCGGCGGCCCGATCACGGCAGCAGTGGCGTCGTGCGGAGCCGGAGACAGCAGCGGCGTGTGGAACGGCCGGGTGGGGTCGCGGTCGGAGACGCCGGACGCTCCACGCACGACGGCGTCAGCTCCTCGTAGACCTGCTCGGCTGTCGGCCGTGTGTCCGGCTCCTTGGCCATCATCCGCGCGACGAGCAGTGCGAGCGGCTCGGGGACGCCGGGGCGGGCGGCACTCAGTGACGGGACGGGGGTCTGCAGGTGATGGGCCCGCAGCGGCATGCTCGGGGTGGGCAGGAACGGCTGATCGCCGCCGACCAGCTCATGGAGCATGCAGCCGAGGGAGTACACGTCGGACGCGGCGGTGACCGGGCGACCGAGGTGTTGCTCAGGCGACATGTAGGCCGGGGTGCCGACGGTCTTGTCGACCTGAGTGAGCCGCGGCAGCGCGCCGGCCCCGCGCAGGATGGCGATGCCGAAGTCGAGGACCTTCACCAGCCCACCGTCGACGATCATGATGTTGGCGGGCTTGATGTCGCGGTGCACGATGTCGACGCGGTGCAGGTCGGCGAGCACCGCCGCGATCTGCGCTCCGATCGCGGCTGCCCACGCGATCTCCGGCAGCTGGTCCGCGTACTCCGTGGTCATCGCGGCGTCCAGGGTGCTGCCGCGCAGAAGCTGCATCACCAGCCAAATGCGATCCGAGCCGTCAGGTTGTTCGTCGACGCCGGTGTCGTAGACGGCGGGGGTACCCGGATGCTCCAGGCGGGCTGCAGTACGGATCTCACGCAGGAAGCGGGCACGGTCGCGGCGCCGGGCTTCGAGCAGTTCCAACGCCTCCGGGCTGCCGTCGTCAGGGACGTCGCCGGTGGGCTGGCGCAGCATCTTGATCGCGACAGGGCGGTCGAGGCGCTCGTCGTAACCGTGGTAGACCTCGCTCATCCCGCCCCGGCCGAGCAGGTCGCCGACGCGGTAACGCCCGCTGAGCAGGCGCACCTTCCCCGACGTCACGACGGCGGCCCCTCCCGTTCGATCTCGAGCAGGCGGCGGAGGTCGTCCTCCTCCTCGGCGGCGGCGCGCGTGGCCTCCTCCGCTCGGCGGCGGTCGTCGAACTCGGTGTAGCGCGCCGCGGCGACCTCCTTCGCCGCATCGGCGCTGACGGATCCGGCGCCGGCGAGGACGTCCCGTTCGGCGAAGGTCAGGAAGCGGTCGGCGCGGTCGACCCAATCGGCCATGGTCGTTGCGAGGCGCCGCCGAGCGCGGTCCTCCGCATCGTCGAGGAACCGCGTGGTGAGCCGGTTCAGATCGCTGATCTCGTCCTGCGTGAGGTAGTTCTTCGCGACCGGAGCGTCGTTCTTCCGCACGCGCGACCCGGCCCAGCTCGTGAGCCCGAGATTCGGTGCTGCCGGATCGCAACGCTTCGTCACCAGCTCCGCGGCCGTGTGACCCGTGATCGCGTAGAGCAGCTTGTTCTGGACCGTGGCGAAGAACGTCCGGGCGGTCTCGGTGCCCGAGTCGTAGTCGACGCTTGTGGCGAACACGTCACGGACCTTCTGATAGAAGCGCTTCTCCGACGCCCGGATGTCCCGGATGCGTTCGAGCAGCTCGTCGAAGTAGTCGGCGCCGGGGATGTCCTTCAGCCGCGCGTCGTCGAGCGCGAAGCCCTTCACGAGGTACTCGCGCAGCACGGTCGTGGCCCACTGGCGGAACTGCACTGCCCGGGGCGTGGTGACCCGGTAGCCGACCGCCAGCACCATGTCGAGGTCGTAGATCTTGACCTCGCGGCGGACCTGCCGTGCCCCCTCGGCGGCAACCCTTAACTCTGAGTTAATGGTTGCGTCGGTCACCTCGCCGTCGGCGAGGACGCGGCGGATGATCTGCGCGATGTTCGGGACGGAGGTGTCGTACAGCGCGGCCATCTGGGCCTGGGTCAACCACACCGTGCCCTGCACTGCGCGCAGCTGCACCTCCGCGCGACCGTCGTCGCTGCGATAGACGACCAGCTCGCCCCCGGGCTCGATCACAGGCCGGTCTCCCGCTCCATCTCCGCGCGCAGCTTCGCCAGCGCCTCGTCGCGGACCGGAGCGTTGATGATCTGGTAGGCGCGCTTGCGGGCGGCCTCCTTGACCAGGGTTCGGAACTCGTCGTTGTCGAAGTAGTGCTTGACGAAGTCGGTGTTCCGCTCGGCGTTGTCGGCGACGATGTCGTCGAGCCGGTCGTCGGCGACCTGGGCGAACCGGGCCTCGTCGTTCATCAGCCCGACCTGCGCCACCGCGGTGTCGCTGACCAGGCCGGCGACCTGCTGGAGGATGAGGACCTCGTCCGACGTGCCGAGGTCGAGCCCGAACCGGTCGTTCAGCTCGGCGATCACCTCGGCCAGTGGCGCCATCTCGGGCTCGCGGCGGCCGCCGCCGTCCGCGGCGTGCCCGCGCACGTCGCGGTCCCCGACCTCGGTCAGTGACACGTTGTGGCGGCCGGTGAACTGCAACCGGAAGTGGCTGAGGTCGGCGTCGCCGATGTCGACGGCCGCCGCGGCCGGCCCGCCGATCCGCTTCAGCAGTACGGAGCCGAACTGGTAGAGCCGCTCGAGGTCGGGATCGCCCCAGTCGATGATCTGGGCGAGCAGGCCGTAGGCGCGGACGTAGACCTGCAGCTCGCCGCGGAAACCGCTCTGCTCATCGACGTCGAGCTCGGCGAACCGATCCTGGGCCGGTTTCAGTGAGTTGGTCAGCTTCGCGTGATACTGCTTCTCGGCCGCGCCTTTCAGTGTCGCCGACCCGGCCTCCTGCAGCACCCGCAGGAACGCGTCCATCTCCGAGGCCACGAGCACCTGGTACTCCATCACCAGCCGCTGCTTGTCGTAGAGGATGTTGGCGTCGGCCGCATCGGTGATGGTCGTCTCGAACCACGGCTCGAACGACTTCTTGATCGCCTCGGCGTCGTTGACGAAGTCCAGGATCCGCACGTCGTCCTGGCTCTTGAGCGGGTGGATGCGGTTCAGCCGTGAGAGCGTCTGCACCGCATCGAAACCACCCAGCGTCTTATCGACGTACATCCCGCACAGCAACGGCTGATCGAAGCCCGTCTGATACTTCTCCGCCACCACGAGCAGCCGGTACTCATCCTGATCGCGCGCGACCGCCTGCGGGTCGTCGGCCTTGGTGTAGCCGAACCGATCGGGCAACTGCTTCTCGCTGAACCCGTTGAGCTGGGCCTCCGTGCGTCCGACCCGGCGTCGTCCTCCAGCTTCCCGGAGAACGCGACGAGCACCCCGATGCCGGCGCCGGTATCAGTGATGCGGCGACGGATCGCCTGGTAGAGCGTGAGCGCATCCTGGCGGCCGCCGGTGACGACCATCGCCTTCGCACGACCGCCCAGCTTGCCGGCGAGCTCCTCCTGGAAGTCCTCGACGATCAGCTTCGCCTTCTGCGCCACCGACGTCGGGTGCCGCAGCGCCATCTGGACGAGCTTCGCCTTCGCCTTCGCCTCGTCGACTTCCGGGTTGGCGATCGCGGCGTCGCGGGCGGTGTTGCGCAGCCGCCACTTCGTCTCGTAGGTCAGGTAGTTGGACAGCACGTCGAGGATGTACTCCTCCTCGATGGCCTGGCGCATCGAGTAGACGTGGAAGGGCACATGCATGCCCTGCTCGCCGGTGTGCGGGTTGACCCGCAGCGGGTCCCAGGTGCCGAACAGCTTCAGCGTCGGCGACTTCGGGGTGGCCGTGAACGCGAAGTACGACAGGTTCGGCTGCTTGCCGCGCACTCGCGTGTAGTAGGTGGCCTCGTCCTCGTCGTCCTCCCGGACCGCGTTGACGCCCAACGCCTCTTTGAGCCGCAGCGCCGCGTCGCCGCCCTGGGAGGTGTGCGCCTCGTCGATGATCACGGCGTAGCGGCGGCCCGCCAGATCCATCCCCGCGATCTTGCTCAGGATGTAGGGGTACTTCTGCATCGTGCTGATCACGACCTTCGACGTGGCGTCGTCGAGTGCGGCGGCCAGCTGCGACGAGTCCTCGTCGATCTTCTTGACGACGCCGGGCTCGTGGTCGAACTGGAAGATCGTGCCCTGTAGCTGCTGGTCCAGCGCGGTGCGGTCGGTGATCACCACGATCTTGTGGAACACCGGCTGGTTCTGATCGTCGAACAGCGTGGAGAGGCGGTGTGCGAGCCACGCGATGGTGTTCGACTTACCCGAGCCCGCGGAGTGCTGGATCAGGTAGTTCTGCCCAGCGCCGTGTACGCGGGCGTGCCCGACCATCTGCTGAACGGCGTGCCACTGGTGGTAGCGCGGGAAGATCCGCGGCGCCGTGTGCGGGTCGTTCTTCACGCCCTTCTTCGTCGAGGACTCGACGTGCACGAACCGCTGCAGGATCTCCAGCCAGTTGTCCCGCTGCCAGATCTGCTCCCACAGGTAAGCCACCGCATAGCTACCCGCCTCCGGGGTCGGGTTCCCGGCCCCACCGCTGACTCCCGGACCGTTCGTGCCGATGTTGAACGGCAGGAAGCGCGTGTCGCGCCCCTGGAGCCGCGTCGCCACGTACGCACGATCGGGGTCCACTGCGAAGTGCACAACCGCCCGTTTCGCGAACAGCGGCTCGTGGACATCGCGGTCGCGATACTGCGCGATCGCGTCCTCGACGTTCTGGTCAGTGTTCGGGTTCTTGAGTTCCACCGTCGCTGTGGGGAGGCCGTTCACGAACAGCACCATGTCGACGGACTTCTTTGCGTGGTCGCGGCTGAGGTGCACCTGCCGCGCGACCGTGAACACGTTCCCGTGGTACTCGCGTAGTGCGTCGGCGGCGAGGGTGTGGCCGGGGCGGAAGTAAGCCAGGTCTATGAGGACACCCCGGTCCTTCACTCCTCGGCGCAGGACATCGAGGACCCCACGCGCGTCGATCTCGGCGGCGAGGCGCTGCGCGAACTGCTTCTGCGCGGTCGGCAGGTCACCGCCGTACAGGTCAATCAGCTTGTCCCAGATCTTCTGCTGAGTGCGGCCGATGAAGGTGAACAGTGCGCCGGTGTCGATCGCGAGGTCGGCCCGGTAGAAGCCCTCCGCCCGCTCCCATCCCTGCTCGAGCAGCTCGTGCTCGACGCGGGCTTCAAACGCCTTCTCAGTGTGGATGCCGGGGCTCATATTTCGACTCCCCTCGCGGTGCTCATGTCGATCTGACCGGCAACCGCCGCGGTGATCAACGCCTGGCGGCGCTCGAGCAAGAGTTTCTGCCTGAGTTCCAGCAGACGAAGTTGCTGACGGTAGTCCTGTTCTTGCTCCCGCAATCTGCGAACGATGCAATCCTGCTGGACTCGCTCCGGCGCAGGTATACGAAGGCTACGAAGGAGCTCCTGACTCAGATTCGGCTGACCAGCTCCATAAGCAAGGGCCACAACGCCGTCACGGTGGGCCTTAAACCAGTATTGCGCAAACTCGGCCGACACTTGCCCGCGTTCAATAAGTGCGCAGCAAGCCTGATTCAGGCACGCCGCCACCCTTAAGAGACCGGTGCGCCCTTTCGTCTGGCCTTGCCCATACATCGCCACCAGGAGTGCACCCACCGGCTGGACGCGAAGTGCAGCGTACGACACCAACGCGGCACGACTAACAGAATGAGAGACCGAGAAGATGTCATCGTCGATTAGTTCCGAACTAACCACCCAGGGATACGGACCATCATAGAATCTCTCGTCTTGAGCATCAGGAGTTGTGCCACTCGAAGTGAGAAACTCACGTCCAACCTTGAACAACTTCCAGGAAGCGCCGATTGTCGGCATCCAATCGATTCCCGTGGGCATCACACACTCATCGCCACTACCCGTTGTACTCAGCCGAATACACTCCGCGAAGCGCTCTCTAGTGGCACGTTGCTGCTCCAGCGAGATGTCCATCAGATCGCTTATCCGCTTCAGCTCCACATCAAGGAAGTGCGTCACCGCTTCCTGCTCAACCGTCGAGGGGAGCGCAAAATGTAGATGCCTGATCATCTCCGGCGAGACTCTCTGATGACTCTTAGTGACCGACTGAACTCCTGCTTCGAGAACGGATCGCGTTGCCGAGCTTTCCAGCAAGTAGGCTAGAAACCTGCCAGACACAAGCGGGCCTGGATTGAAGGCGACGAACTCGGGCGAGGCCAGGATCGGCAGTATCGAATTCTCGGCGATGAGTACTCGACCTTGCGGGGGTTGAGCTTGCTGACCAGAACTTCGCCCCCTCGCAGGAGGAGCTTGCTGGACGCAATCCCTGCAGCCAACTCAACCCTTCCGGTACCGAATTCTTCTACTACCGGAATGCTATAATGAAAAACCTCGCCATCGTAGACTGCAGGATCTATCGCAACCCGAACCTCGTCTGCAATCGAATACAGAGGAACCTCTGGCCACATTGATCTCACCGTGCAGCACCTCGAATTAGAGCTTGGATTTGCAGCTCAAGGTCGTGGAGATCGGCATCAATCTCCGCTAGCGGCCGAGGCGGCGTGTACACGTAGAAGTGCCGGGTGAAGGGGATCTCGTAGCCGACCTTGGTCTTGTCGTGGTCGATCCACGCGTCGGGCACGTGCGGGATGACCTCGCGCCGGAAGTACTCCTCGATGTCCTCGTCGAGCGGCACGTTCTCGTAGTCGCGCAGGTCAGGATCGGGGAGCACTTCGCCCTTTGCCTTCTGCACCTCCCCCTTGGGATCAGCGACGGCGACCGCACCCCAGATGCCCTTCTGGATCGGCGCGGAGCTCGGCCAGAGCTCACCGGCACCGACGAGCGCCAACCGGAGCGCGTCGGCGGCCTCGGCCTTCGTCCACCACACCACGCCGAGCAGCGGCCGGACCGCCTCGATGAAGGCGTCGCGGGCGTCCCAGCGGGCGAGGGGCTTGGCGTGCTCCAGCGCGGCGAGGATGTCGTCGCTGATCTCGAACCGCTGCTTGAGCGGGCGTTCGACCGTGATGCGGTGGTAGCCGAACTCGCGGGTGCGGAAGACCTTCACCTTCGTGTGGTCGGGGTGCGACTCATCTGCGGCGATCTCCACAGCCTTCGCATACACCGACGTGATGTGGTCGATCTGCTCGTCGCTGATCTCCTTGCGCTTGTCCCCCAGCGACTTGCGCATCTTCACCCACTGGTCGCGGGCGTCGAGCAGGATCACCTTGTCCCGAAGAGCACGGTCCTTGCGGTTGGAGAGGATCCAGAAGTACGTGGAGATGCCGGTGTTGTAGAAGAGCTGGTCGGGCAGGGCGACGATACCTTCGAGGAGGTCGTTCTCCAGGATCCACTGCCGGATGCGCGACTCGCCCGAGCCGGCGGCGCCGGTGAAGAGCGGTGAGCCGTTGAAGACGATCGCGATGCGCGAGCCCTTGCCTTCCCGCGGCTCCATGTTGTGGATCATGTGCTGAAGGAAGAGGAACGAGCCGTCGTTGATGCGCGGCAACCCGGCGCCGAAGCGGCCGGCGTGGCCGATCTCGGCCTCGCGCTCGATGTCGTCCTTGACCTTCTTCCACTCCACGCCGAACGGCGGGTTGGCAAGCATGTAGTCGAACTTCTTGTCCTGGTGCTTCGGATCGCTGAACGTGTTGGCGCGGGCAATCGCGCCGCGGTGGTTGCTCATCAGCATGTCCGACTGGCACATGGCCCACGACTCGCCGTTCACCTCCTGCCCGAAGAGGTAGACCTGCGCGTTCGGATTCATCGCCTTGATGTGGTCCTCAGCGGCGACGAGCATGCCGCCCGTCCCGCACGCGGGGTCGAGGATGTTGATGACCTGACCTTCACCCGCGACCGCGTCGGCGTCCGGCGCGATCAGCAGGTTCACCATCAGCTTGATGACCTCGCGCGGGGTGAAGTGCTCACCGGCGGTCTCATTCGAGTCCTCTGCGAACCTACGGATGAGGTGTTCGAACACGTATCCCATCTGCTCGTTCGAGAGCTTGTCGAGGTCCTTCATGGCCGCGAACCGCCCGACCACGAGGTACAGCAGCTTCGCGCTGTTGAGCCGGATGATCTGCTCGTCGAGGTTGAACTCGGCGAGGATCTCCCGCACGTTCGGCGAGAAGCCGTTGACGTAGTCGCGCAGGTTCTTCGCCACGTTGCCGGAGTCGGCGGCAACGGAGGCGAAGTCCTGCAGAGACGTGTTGTAGTACGGCAACTTGGCCGCGCGCTCCAGGAGGAGCTGCTTGTTCTGCATGTCGGGCAGCGCGACATCCCGCTCGCGGACGGCTTCGCGGGTCGGGGCCATCACGGCGTCGAGCCGGCGCAGCAGCGTGAACGGGAGGATCACCTTCCCGTAGTCGTGGCGTTTGTAGTCGCCGCGCAGAAGGTCGCGACCGACCAGATGTCGTTCGCCATCCGCTGGTGCGTGGGTCCGGTACTGGTGGTCACGGTGTCGTCTTTCCGTTCGGCTGGGTCTCGGGGGTGATGGTCTCGCGGTGAGGCGCGGGGTACGGGCTGAGGGCACCCACGGTGAGCCCGTGAACGGTTTGAGTGATCACCGCATCGGTCGCCGCGGCCAGCCCAGCCGCTACTTTCCGCAGGTCCAGCAGGTACCGGAGGGCATCGCCGTAGCGGCGCTGCTCGGCGATCGGGAGCCGCGGGACGCGGCAACGGCGCACGTCGTCACGGGTCAACGCACCGTGGGTGTTGGCGACGGGGGCCGCCCGGGCGTCCGCACGGACGAAGGCGGCCACGAAGTGCGGATCGAGGCGGTCGGTGTCGATCCCCACCACCTGGGCGACGCCGCGTTCATCGTCGGGCGATCCGGTGGCCACCACCGGGTCCTGCCCCAGTACCCGGAAGAGCAGGTCGCCGGCGCGAGGGGTGGCGTCGCGAGGCAGAATCGATATCGCCCGCGTCCGCTCCAGCTCAGCCAGCGTCACGGGCGAGTGCCGTGCCGCTGCCGGCGGGGCGACCGGCTCGGGGAACGCGCGGCCGAGATCGGCGTAGAGGCGGCGCAGTCGGTCGGTAATGCGGCCGAGCTCAGTGGGCGTGGTCGCGTCGCGGACCTCGAGGTAGCGGGCCGGCGTCAGCGCCGTTTCCTCGTCAAGTAGCTCCACCTGCGGCACCGCCCGGACGACCGCTCGATCCTCGGTGGCGCGCAGCTCGTCCCACTCGCCACAGTTCTGCGGGACGTCGGCCGGGTCGGCGAGCGTCGAGAGATCGATCATGCGCACCGCGCGCGCGTCGAGGTCGCGCTGCAGGACCCACACCTGCCCGACGCCGTCGAGCGAGGTGGGCAGCGCGATCACATCGCTGAGCACCCCGGCGCGGACGAGTGCTGCGCGCACCGCCCGCCCGGACGGGCGAACCGCGGCGACCGGCGACACCACCACGACCGCGGTCCCCCGAGGCCGCAGGTGCGCAAGGCAGTGCTGCACCCACGCCAGGTCCGGGTCCGCCGGATCGGGCAGCCCGAACCGCCACCGCGGATCGGCGGCGAGGTCGGCGGCCGGCCACGTCCGCGTCGACGGCGGCACGCACACCACGGCCCGCGCGGTGCCACGCACCTCGGCGAACCGGTCGTGCCGCAGCGCATCACCGCGGCGCAGGTCGGTGCCCTCCGGCACGGGAACGCTGTCGCCCTGGCCCGCGAGCCGGACGTGGTCGGCGAACCGCTCGGCGAGGGCGGTCAGCACCGCCGGATCGCGGCAGGCCGGATCGAGGACGAACGGGGCCTCGAACGTCGTCGCCGGGCGTCGACCCTCTCCGAGCCCCGGCAGCAGCGCCACCAGGACGCGGGCCAGCAGCTCGCGGGGGCTCAGGCCGGTGAGCGAGCGATCGAGGCTCGCGTCGCCGATCTGCTGCGTACCGGTGTCGGTGCGGCCGGCCACAGCGAGCTGCTCGCTCTTCCCCGTGTCGAGCAGCCACTGCCGCACGGCCGGCCAGGAGAACAGCGGGGTGGTCGGCCCGCCGGCCACCGGCTCCGGGAAGTCGGCATGCCGTTTACGCCAGTTGCGACCGCGGCCCGGCCCACGCCGGCCTGACGCGCGATCCACGCCGCGGTGACGTGCTCACGCTCCTCGATGTCCACACCGTGAACACTATCCACCCTGTCAAGGCCGTGAACATCTTGACGATGTTCACAGACTGACCTATCGTTCACGACCATCACCCGATCGAGGAGGTCGCCGTGCACCACCACCGCCAGGCCCGGGCCGTCACCGCGTTCGCGCCGGCCGCCGAGCGCCGCCGCTCCTGCGGCAAGCGTTGGTACGCCGATCGCATCGCCGCCGACCTCGCCCTCGCTCTGATCCGGTCCCGCGGCCGCGCCCGGACCAAGGACCCGGTGCGCTCCTACCACTGCCCGACCTGCGACGGCTGGCACCTGACGGCGATCCCGGTGTGGCGCTCCGGCCCGCACGTTCCGCAGCAGCGGACCTCGTCGCCCGGCCGGCGTGCCGAGTTGCCGGCGGTCATCACCGGCCCCGGCGAGAGTGACAGCGCCGGCCGCCGTGGAGTCCGCGGCCGGCGCGCCACCGATCGACGGCACCTTCACCCCCTCCGGTGCCCCCGATCAGCTCTGTGAGCAGTCCCCCGACGAAAGGAACCTTCGTGCACTCCTGCATCCACGGACATCGGCAGGCGACCGGCCCGCTGTCCCTGCGCTGGCGGCACAGCACGTGCAGCCAGGGCGCCGACCAGACCTGCGTCGACGTCGCCTTCCTCGGCGATGCCGTCGCGGTGCGCGACTCGAAGGAGCCGGCAGGCCCGACGCTGCGGTTCACCCCGGCCGAGTGGCGGGTGTTCCTCTGCGGCGCAAAGGCCGGCGAGTTCGAGCTCCCGCATTCAGCCGACCTCGGCGAGGCGGGCGGCGACGAGACGACGTGACCGATCCCTGTCGGCCGCCACCGCCGCCGCCGCGACGAGCGACTCCTCGTAGACGGCGACGGCGTTCGGCTCGTCGAGGAACCCGTTGGCGTCGAGCTGCTCGCGGAAGACGACCCCGGCGGGATCACCGGCGAAGCGGAACACGCTGAACGTGACCCCGACGGCCGGGTGCACCGGCGCATCGAACTCGATCACCCGAAGCGTGACCGACGGCCGGTGGGCGACGTCGAGCAGATGACGCAGCTGCCCGGCGAAGACCTCGCGGCCGCCGATCACCCGGCGCAGCACCGCCTCGTCGAGGAGCACGTCCAGCCGGGGCGGATCCGGCCGGTCGAGCAGCCGGGACCGGCGCAGCCGCAGTTCGACCCGACGCTCCACGACTACCGGGTCGAGCCCCGGCACCGACCCGACCAGCGCTCGCGCATAGCCCTCGGTCTGCAGCAGCCCCGGCACCAGCGATGCAACATGCTGGGCGATCAGCTCCGCACCGTCCTCCAACCCGTAGAACCGGGCCGAGCCCGGCGGCACGACGTCGGCGTAGGCCTCCCACCAACCCCGCGCCCGGGCCTGACGGACCAGGTCGAACAGCGCGTCCCGCGCCGCCCCACCCACCCCGTAGAGCTCGAGATCGCGCGCAGGTCCTGCGGACCGACCTTGACGATCCCCGTCTCCATCCGCGAGACCTTCGCCGGCGAGCACTCCAGATGAGCCGCGACCTCCTCGATCGTCCGGCCGGACGCAAGCCGGTATCTGCGCAGGTCTGCCGCAAGGAGGCGGCGACCGACGGTGGGGCTGGCCATCCCGTCCCCCTTGTCTTGATCTCAGCGGCGCAGCATACTGCAACCTACAATCTGCAAACTGCAGACGCTGGCCGCCCATTGGTGAAAGGTGACGGCAGTTGCTGCATCGTCAGACGCCCGATGCCCACGTCACAGACGGAGAACCCGCCGACCGCACCCACGACGTGTCGATCTACCGACTCGAACCAGGGCATGACCTGGACTCGTACTGGGACGTACACGACGAGGCGGCTGCGGACGACTACGCGTCGGACCCCGTGGGCGACCTCGGAGACCAGGCTCTGCTTGTGTTCGGAGAGCGGCCTCCGAAGCCACGTGCCTGGGTGGAGCACGTTCGCTCACTCACCGGACTCGATCTCGGATACCTGTCCTCGGACGCAGCAGCGCTCCTGATCGTGCGCATCGACGGCGAGACATTCGCGCTGACGTTCGGCATTCAGCGGTCGCCGGCTGCTGCGCACCCATCTTGTCGACCGAGAGTTCGGCCTCGACCTCGCCCTCCGGGTCCTCGCGCCGACGCCGTGCGCCAGGTCCGACGCCAGTACCTCAGCGCCAAGGCCCGTGTGGACACCAATCTCGTTCCCTCGGGTCAAGAGCTGTGGTCGTTCGGCATCCGCGAGCACGCTGAGCTCGTCCGGCAGCTTGCCGGCACCATCAGCTCGAAAGCCCGGATGGACCTGTCCCACTCCCGTCGTTCTCGGCGACGGACCGACACCGTCCCGATCGACTGCACCGATCGCATGCGACTCCCCCTTCCCGAGTCACCACAGCTCCTCGTGGCGGACCTGCGGGAGATCGCGCGGGTCCTGCACGAGCACGAGATCGATCCCAGCCTGGCCCCGCTGCGCTGGGTCCGCCGCGTCCCGCCGGACCGCACCGACATCACCGACCGTGCCTGGGAGATCGCACTGGACAAGCTCGCGTTGCTGGACGACGCAGTCAGCCTCGCCTACCCGGGCAGGTTTCACGGTGGGCCGGACGTGCGCCGGTACGTCGGGCAGATCGGTCGCCACCGGATCGACGACCCGCAGCTCGCCCTCGTCGACCTCCGCGACGGCCTGGCCACTGTCGACCGCTCGCGGCGACTGCGGGTGCTGCAGACCTCACGCATCGGCGGCCTGGACTCATCGGGTGAGCCGCTGGCGACGGACGCACCTGCCGCCGAGTGGCTCACCGCGCAGGTTGACATCGACCGTGACCAGCGACTCGTCCTGCTCGACGGCGAGTGGTACGACACCTCCGACGCTACCGCCAGCACGTCGCGCGCGTGGTCGACGCCGCGTTCGCGGACCGACCGGAATGGGACCTGCCCGCCTGGGCCGAAGGCCACCGTCCGGGCGAACGGTGGGAGGAGCAGGACTACAACCGCTACGTCGCCGACCGCGTCGAGGGGTTCGTCTGCCTCGACCGCAAGCTCGTCCGCACGCCGGCGCACCGCCGCGGGTTCGAGGCATGCGACCTCCTCGGACCCGACGGCGAGCTGGTGCACGTCAAGAAGATCAGCCGGCGGACCGGGTCGGGACCGCTCAGCCACCTCTTCGCCCAGGGCATCGTCGCGGTCGACAGCCTCACCGACCGCGAGACCTGGCACCAGTTCGTCGATCTCGTCCGGGAGCAGCACCCGGCCCGGGCGGACGGACTCGGCGACCGTCCCCACACGCTTGTGTTCGCCATCCACCGCAGCAACGGCCTGCTCACCCCGGATCGCCTCTTCACGTTCGCCCGGTCCGAACTCGCCTCAGCCGCAGTCCTTTTCCAACGACTGGGGGTTCGGCTCCAGGTCTGCGTCATCCCGTGACGCTCAGGACATCTGCCAGGACATCCTGGCTGGGGCGGGAGGCGCGGCAGCTTCCGGAAATGCCGAAGGCCCCCGACCTTGCAGGTCAGGGGCCTGTCAGCAACGTGGGCGATACTGGGATCGAACCAGTGACACGGCCTCATCCGGCCGTCACACCTTCCGTCGCGATATAGGCTCTGAGCTGCTGGTTCAGCACCCAGTATCGCCGGTCAGAGGTGGACATTCGTGGACACAGATTCCCTCATCTCTGGGCACGTTGAGGGCACACCGCTACCATTGAGGGCATGCCCACGCGGAAGCCCGCAGCTCGGCACTTCGGAAGCGTCCGGAAGCTGCCCTCCGGCCGGTACCAGGCCCGCTACATCGGCCCGGACGGCCAGCGCCGCGCCGCCCAACGGGCCGACGGACGCGGGCTGACCTTCGACACCAAGGGCGACGCGGAAGCGTGGCTCGCCATGCGCCACTCCGAGATCCTGCGTCAGGAGTGGTTGCCGCCGGCCGAGCCCCAGGCCCCTCCCCCGTCGCTGCGCGAGTACGCCGACGCGTGGGTGAAGCAACGTGACCTCGAAGACCGCACGCGCGAGCACTACGAACAACTGCTCCGCGACCACGTCAACCCGACCCTCGGCGATCTCCTGGTACCTGACATCAACCCCGTCAAGGTCCGCACCTGGTACGCCGCGCTCAGCTCCCGGCACCCGGCCCGACCCGCCCGCGCGCACGCCTACCGACCTCCTGCGCAGCATCCTCAAGACCGCGATCGACGACGACCTGCTCGCCGCGAACCCCTGCCGCATACGCGCGCCGGCCAGACCAAACGCGCGAAGAAGATCAAGCCCGCGACGCTCCCCGAGTTGGAGACGATCGCTAAGGCGATGCCAGAGAAGTACCAGCTCATGGTGCTGTTCGCCGCCTGGCTCGCGCTGCGCTTCGGGGAACTGGCCGAGCTGCGCCGAAGCGACGTCGACGTGCCGACCGCCGTCGTCCATGTGCAGCGGGGCGTGGTGCGAACGAAGACCGGCCGCAAGGTGAAGGACCCCAAGTCCGAAGCCGGAAAGCGGCGAGTGGCGATCCCGCCGCACCTCGTCCCGATGGTGAGTGACCACCTCCGCGACCACGCGGCTCCGGGGCGGAACGGGCTACTCTTCCCCGCTGGCCACGGTGCCCAGCTCGCGCCGTCGACGCTGTACAAGGTCTACTACCCTGCGCGAGAGAAGGCAAAGCGGCCGGACCTGCGGTTCCACGATCTGCGGCACACGGGCGCAGTCCTTGCGGCTTCCACCGGAGCGACCCTGGCTGAGTTGATGGCCAGGCTTGGCCACTCACGCCCGCGGCTGCATTGCGGTATCAGCATGCAGCCGAGGAGCGTGATCGGGTGATCGCGGCGGCGCTCTCTGCGTTAGTGAGCGCACATTAATTCAATCGAGGCAGCAACACATGCTCCTGAAGGAGCGACAATATCCGGTCAACTGACTCTTAGGCAGCCAACTAGAGGCCCCGCGCCACTCCAGCCTTATCCCTCACTTCGAGGCGCATCGGGACGCATCCGTTGACTGGCTCGGGACGGAGCTGCTGTTGACGTGGAGCAGCCTGACCAGCGCCCAGGACTCAACCAACCTTCCCAGCCTCGCCCGTTAGGCTAACGGCTCCGCGCTCTCAAACTCGACATCGTCTACGCCAACGCCGACCTCCACCCGGAGCTGAAACACCAAGCGTGCGTGAACGGTCGTCGATACATGAGCCATATGATCATTCCAATCCCACATTCTAAGTTGCACGATACCGTGATCGACTACGACGTAGTCGCTCTTATAGACAAAGCCTTCGAGGCTAACATTCGCGTCGACAGTCGCCCTAACCAGCAGGGTCGTGTCGTCGTACGTTTCAAAAGATTCCCAGTCCACCGATTGCTCATCGCACTCAACATACGAGACCATTGGACTCTGAATTTCCGAAGGGATCGCAATGGCAGTGAAATCCAGCCCAGAACTAGCGAAGCCCTCACGCTTAACTTCTTCGTTAACCAAGCCTTCGGCGGCGCCTATAACGGCCAATCTCACAATTTCTTCCACCGTAGGCAATTCATAGTCAGGCTCGCGCGGCTCCATTGCTCGTGCCAGGAACCTAGAGAGTTCAGTGTCGTCTGCCACCAAACCTGCCACCATGGCCCCGAGGTCAGCTTCAGAGAAGAGAGCCTCAAGATTCTTCACATGCCGAACCTCAGATTGCGCACCCTCAATCTCAGCCGCGAGGTCCGGATGCAGCTCGTCGCCAAGACAGTAGTCTTCAGCGTTATCGGTAATGAAGTAAAGGACACTAGAAGCATCGAGCCCGTGCGCGAACTGCCGCACCGACTCCCAAATAAGAGAGTCCCGAAATCCTTTGCCGCTAGCCGCAAAGGGCCTGCGGCCCTCAAGATCACGCTCTAGAACCTGCCCAATTGTCACATCGGGCAGAGGTAGCACTTCAACACTTAACGCTAGAAGGCGGCAGTCGCCTTAGCGAGAAAAAGTCGCCGGTCGATCACCACATCGGAGACGGGAGGCGGAACATGGATCGGAATGTCGAGCCCTAGAGCGCTTAGCCGATCCCGAGAACTTGCGATTCGATCAATTCGACTCTCGAGTGCGCCGACCGCATTCTTGGCCTCCACCTCCCAGTGTCGAGCGGTCTCACGAAGGACGATTTCCGGGATCGCTAGCCGGATATCACTCTTGGCGCAAAGCGAAAGTAATTGCATCCATCGCGTACGCGACATCATAACGTCCGGAAAGATTGTGGTCGTGTCTACGACGACCACAACTTGCGTCACGCCCATTACATGAACTCTCTCCGCGAATCGAGCACCCGCATGGAGTTCTCCTCCCGCAGACGGCCCAGTGGCCTGACCTATCGACCCAACCTACTCGACCGGTGCGTGCAACGATGCCGGATAGCAGCGAACGGTCGATACAGACTCTCACAGACCTGATGGACCGCTTCATTCCGACCCACCAGGACTTCGGGCGCCTTACGTCGCGCCTCGTCGCACCCGTCTAGTTGGCGGTGCCACCCGAGGTCGATGACGCATTCTGCCCTGGTCAACGTATCAGCCACTCACCCATAGCCACATCCGTCGACCCGAGTGGCAGGCCCGCGGCCGCTTGCAGGCAGCCGCGACGCAAAACGCCGACCCAACGTCGCCCAGGCCCCGCCCATCGGAGGCTGCGTGGCACATCGCCAGGAGACCGAGGAGATGGGCGGTCGACCCATCCCAGAGGCCTGCCCGACCGACGAGGACGCCGGGCACTCAATCGCCACCGAGACTGGTATAACAGGCTAGTGCCAGACTTCTTTGCTCCAGTGTCATTGCTCCTGCCGACTGAAGACGACAATATTCAGCAAGGCCGATTCAGTGCAGTAACGCGCAAATGGGGCGTCAGCATCTTTGATTGGGCCGAGCTCGGGTCGCGACACAGCGTAGAGATTCCGTTCAGCGTTGCCGACAACCTACTCCAAAGCTGCAACTTGGAGCTGACTGTCAATAGTAAGAATTTTGAGAGTGCGACAGAGTCCCTGTCTGCGCTCCATTTAATGCTGTACGTCAACCAAGTTCACCCATTTTCGACCCAGATGATTGCCACCCACTCGATCAACGACTACTCCGACATCTGCGCTCGTAAGACTCCGCAGGCGGTGGAGTTACTCCCTCCCGCGCGTCGGCGAGGAGTGGTCAGCAGCGAGGTCGCTATCCAAGTCTGGCGGAGCTTATCCGTCAGGCTCATATGTAAGAAGTGAAGCACTCACACTGGAATTGACGGCGGCCAAATTTTGCCAAGCGGTGGAAGATGCCGAGCGGTGGCTTGAAATCCGACGAAATGTGTCCGAATGTGTGATGCTCGAGCGAGTTGCACTGACCGCGCCGACGCTCCCCGCAATCGACCAATCCTTGCTGCACATCTGGACCGGGCTTGAATCCATATTTCCTCGAGTCCAGACAGAGGTCAGCTTCCGCCTGGCGATGTATATCGCACAGATGACCGGATCACAGTCTTCACGAATAGATATGTTCAATCAGGCACGTCGGTCGTATGGCGACAGATCGAAGGTTGCCCACGGGCGGTTCGACAAACTGCCTCGGACGGATGAGTGGGACCGCGCCTGGTCACTCCTAATGGCATGCTTTCGAAGCATCTTGGAGCGCGGAGGAGTCCCGTCAGAAGAGTCTCTCATTAACGAACTGCTCGACGACGCATCGTCCACTGTCCGGCCGTAGCGGGAGCACTCCGCGCCCATGCGGTGAGCGGGGGCCGGCAAGCAGAGTGCGCCTCACCCGCGAGCGTTGCGGCGCTACCAGAAATAGCGCGTTGAACAGACAGGAAACCTAGACACGCGTGCAACCGGTACGGTCGCGGTTATCAGGCGTTGGGTATCGCCATCCGAGCCGAGCAGCAGAGAAATGGGCTGGCCGATAGGAATCACGCAGCCGAAGGCAGTACTACTAGCTCGGCCCTGCCGTTGGTATAGGCCGGGCCAACATCTCCAACTCGCTTTGATCGACCTTCAGTAGGCGAGGACCGACGCGGTAGCCGGTCAGCCTCCCCTGCGCGATGTACCGACGCAGCGTCCGAACGGAGACGTCCGTGTGGGCAGCCGCTGCAGAGAGGCTCATCAGCCGTCGCGATCCGCTCGCACCCCGTTGCGACCGTGAAGCCGTCCTTTCGCCTGCCAGGGAGGACCGGCGACTGTTGTCCCGGCGACTTCCGTTGTCGGCTGCTTTCCGGGGGTTGACCGTGGCCCGGCTGTTGCCTCCCTGGACGCCATCAGCGCTGGTAGAGCCGGGGAGAACGCCGTGGGTGGCAGCGCCGGAGTACTCCCTGCTTCCCTGGCCACCCCCCTGTGCTCGTCCCTTCCCGCTACTCATCCGCATCGTCTCCGTCCGCGTCACGTTCGGCGAGCGCACGGACGACGTCGACCGCGCGGACGACCATGACGCCGTCGGACTTGCGAGCCGCGAGGCCCGCCGCAACGAGCGCTGCAGCGAGGTCTTGGAAAGACCACTCGCCGTACTCGGCGGGGTTCAGGTCGGCGAGCCGGCGCAGCACGATCTGCGTTCGGACGCGCGTCTCTCCGCATAGAACGCTGTGTATGTCGGCGAGGTGATCAGGTCGCGGTTCGTCCGGTTTGTCGTTCTCGGACAGTGGCACGGGCACGCTTCGGCCGTGCTCGTCGAGCAGCGCCATGGCGCGCACGATGACGGGCGTGACCTCGTCGCGGTCCTCGTCGAAGGCGACGTAGAACGTGTTGACCAACTCGAAGCGGTTGGCCGTGAGGCCGACGCAGACGGCTGTACCCCGGTCCTCGCCGGGTCGTAGCTCGGTCGCGCGGATGCCCTGGCGGAAGGTGCCCGACCCGAGTAGCCCGTCGTTGGCGACCTGGTCCGCGACCGCGAAGGCGACGCCGTTCGAGCAGTTGCGGGTCAGGTCCTTCGGGATCGACGTCGCTGTGGGCGACTGCGTCAAGAACACGAGCGTGATCCCGCACTTCCGCGCCTTCTTGATTACCTTGATCGCGAGCGATCCGGCTTCGCTGCCGAACTGCGGATGCTCGAACATCTCGTGGCACTCGTCGAAGATCACCACGACCGGATGCAGTCCTCGGACAGTGCTCGCGAGTTTGCGGGTCACCTTCGCGGCGCCGTGGCGCTCAAGGAGCTGCCCACGGCGCGTCACCTCGTCGCGGAGCCAGCGCAGTTCAGCAAGCCCGGCCGCGATCGCCTCGTCATCGTCACCTTTGACGTAGGCCGAGAGGCGGGGCCTGAACGGGTCGAAGTCGGGGTTCGAGGCGAACACGTGGACGCGGAGTTCCACGGTCGGATCAAGGATGCAGCCCAGGCAGAGGGTGCGGCCGGCCGAGGACTTCCCCTGCCCCGGACGGCCGCCGATCAAATAGTTCCGCTCCATGATCGGCGCGTTCAGCACCTCGCCCCGCTGCGACCGGCCGAACGGCACGCCGTCGAAGACGTCCACCTCACCGTCGACGAGCAGCGGCCACGGACCGGCCCCGCTGCCGAGCCGGCCCTTGTCGGCAACCCACAGGTCCAGCAGGCCGGCTTCGGTGCCCTCGGTGGGCCAGGTCTCCAGCTTCGCGCGGCCGAGGTTCGCCGCGAGCCGGTCCCGGCGGTCCGCGACCATGTCGGCCGTCACGCCGAGCGGGAGCCGCACCTGCGCAAACGTGCCGTTGCCGTCGAGGCGGGCCGGGACGGTGTAGATCAGCTCGCCACCATCCTTGAAGAACCGGTCCAGCGGCGCGATGCCCAGATGCGCGAGGGCCCGGGAGATCATCCGCTCGCGAACCACGAATCGGCGTCGTCCCGGTCGGGGCGGACCAGGAAGCTCGCGCCCGGCTCCATGTCGCGCCCCTCGTACACGGCCGCGACGAGCCAGGCGAGCAGGACGAGCACGACAAGAGCTGGGGCAAGCGTCGTTGTCGCCGCCCCCGACGCCGTCAGCAGCTCGTACAGGCCCGCCAGCCACGGCCACATCTCCTCCCGCGGGATCAGTGAGTCGAGCAGCCATAAGAGCAGCCCAATCCCTCCGAGCGTTGCTACGCCCTTACCGACGCTTTCGAGCACCATGGCGAGACGGGTCCACCGGCACGCGAGTCCGCGCGGATCAGCTCTTGCGCCTCGCGCCGCGCTTCGACGTCTCCGGCGACGCGCGCCGCCCGTGCGTCCGCGCGGAGGTCGCCGTAGGTGAAGAAGGCCCACGCCTTTGTGATCCAGCGGACGTGCCCGCGGATCAGGAACCAGGTCATCCGCGCGAGGTCGTGCGGCAGCTTCCGCGCTCGGTAGCCGAGCACCGACCGGGTACGGACGACCTGATCCGTACGCCAGACGCCGACCGCGGTCCGGAACAGAACCCGCCGCGCCGGCTCGTGTCGGCGCCGCGCCAGGTCCGCGGTCGGCCGACGTACGAGCGCTGCGCTCTGATCATCGGCCGACGCGTCGACGATCTCTGCCTCGTAGACCGGCCCGGGCAAGCCGTCCGGGCGTCGCCGTCGTGGGCGGTCATCGGCGCTCACGCGTCCGGCGTGCTGACGGGGCGACGGTCACGAGGGTGAGCGCCTTCGTGATCGTGTAGGCGGTGACCAGGGCTGGGAGCGCGAGCGCTGCCCAGATCAGTCCGTCGTCGTCCGCGTGGGTGATCACTGCCCGCTGCACACCGGCGATCACCAGCGCGGTCACGACGACGCGACCGAGCAGAGACACCGGGCTCGTCCCGACGCGAGCGATCTCCGCCGCTGCCTGCGCTCGCCTGGTTCGAGACCGCGCCTTGACGAGCACCGACATGACGGCGAGCGCGGCCTGCCGCCGAGGAACAGTTCCATGCCGGTCATCGCTGGCCACCGTCCTCCGGCATCGCCACGAGGTCACTGCGGCGTCGCTGCGACCACACCGCGTGCAGGGCCTGCCGGTCGCTCTCGTTGAGCGCACCCCACACGCCGAGCGTGTCCGCACCGGCGACGCGGAGTTCGAACTCCAGGCACTCGGAGCGGACGGGACAGCCCGTGCACATCTGCGTGGCCAACTCCCGGTCCGGCTCGTGCTCGCCCATCCACGCAGGCGGCTCGCCGAACGTGGTCTCCCAGAGGCACCGGCCGCGGTCGGTCACCCACGCCGCGAGCACGTCGGTCGGCACGGCGGCCAGTTCGTCGAGTTCAGCGGCGGTCTCTTCGTGGCTGCGCTTGTTCATGGCGCCGAGATTCGCCGCGGAGGCGGTGACATGATCACCACCTGACTGGACGTGTTGATGACGTCCCCTTAAGGTCACAGGCGTCCCAGGACGTCCTGAGAGGTGCGGCTTTGTCGAACGAGCGTCTGCGGGCGGCTCTGCTCCGGAAAGGGATGACTCCGGCGCAGCTCGCGGAACAGCTCGCCGTGGACCTCAAGACCACCGAACGCTGGATCGGTGGGCGCGTTCCCTACCGGAAACACCGTTTCACCGTCGCGACGTTGCTCGGCGTCGAGGAGTCCTACCTCTGGCCGGACGCACTCCCCCGCGATCAGATCACCGCTGCTTCGCAGAGCGAGATCATCAGCGTCTATCCGCACCGTTGGGCGGTTCCGCGGGACGTGTGGGCCCAGCACTTCGCGAATGCCCGCGAGGCGATCGACATGCTTACGATGGCGGGACTGTTCATCGCCGAGGACTCCGGCACGGTGCAGCTCTTCCGGCAGAAGGCAGAATCGGGCGTACCGATCCGGCTGCTGATCAGTGATCCGGAGTCGCCGGCAGTCGCGCTGCGCGAGAAGGAAGAGGACACCGGCCCGGGGGTTGTGGCTTTCCGAATCCGGAACGTGCTCGCACTCCTGCGTCCGCTGGTGGGCGTCGAGGGCATCGAGTTCCGGCTACACGACGCGTGCCTGTACACGTCGATTTTCCGGTCCGACGACGACCTGATCGTGAATGCACACGTCTACGGCGTCGCCGGATCGAACGCCCCTGCCTTGCACCTGCGGAAGGTTCCGGGCGGGGACATGGTGACCCTCTACCGGGAGAGCTTCGAAACGATCTGGGCCACCGCCAAGCCGCTAGAGTAGGGACATGAGCGGACGGCGGATCGACTACTTCGACGACCCCGACGCGCCCCGGCCGACACGGATAGTCCCCGGCGTGGCCGTCGCCGTCACGAACGACGCCGGTCAACTGCTGATGATCCAGCGCACCGACAACGACATGTTCGCGATCCCCGGTGGCGCGCAAGAGGTGGGCGAGACCCCGCTTGAAGCGGCCAGGCGTGAGGTACACGAGGAAACCGGCATCACGTGCGAGATCACCGGCCTCATCGGCATCTTCAGCAGCCCACGGAACGTCGTCGAGTTCACCAGCGACGGCGAGATACGCCAGGAGTTCTCGATCCTGCTGGCGGGTCGAGCAATCGGCGGATGGATCGCGGACAGCTCGGAGTCACGAGAGGTCGCCTGGCACGACCGGGAGGACGTGCTCGATCTCCCGATGACGCCCGCCCAGGAGCGACGGATTCGCCGCTTCCTGGAGTTCAACGGAACGCCCTATCTCGAATAATGCAGTGGAGGACCGGCCGCGCAACGTGGGGGGCACTATTGCGCCGGCCGGAGTTCGGAGGCACAGCACGACTACCCGTCTCGCCGGCAGATTTGCAGATCGGGAACCTCGTACGCACGAGCGCGCACGGCCAGGTTGTAGATCGAGCACGGCCAGAGCTGACGAGCGATCCCGCGCAGGTCGCAGGCGACACAACGGCCTGTCCCGTCGTCAACATGCTTCTCGACGAACGTCGCCGTCAAGGATGTCCACAGGACAAGCACCTTGGCGAGCTGCTCAAGCCCGTCATCGGCTTCCGGAAGGCCATCGAGCACGACGAGATGACACGGCAAGATCAATGCTCCAAAAGAGGTCACAGGAGGGCGAAGCGGCGAATTATCCGCCACGCCACATGGTCACTGCGGTGGTCGTTCGGCAAGCGGCGGATCGCAGCGTGGTCGAGGTTCGACACGCATGCCGGGCAGGGTTTGCCCACCGGTGACATCATCGGCGCCGGGACGAACCATTCTCCACAGAGAGCCCGCATCGCGCCACGATCATTCCGCTCGTAGACATCGCGGTCGGAGACCTCGTGCGCGAGCCGGTCTCCGAACTGCGCGGTGACCGGCGTCGTGTAGTGCGAGCTGTGCTCGCCCATGTCGCCTCCCGCGTAGTCGGTGAATGTCGACTCGCAGGAGCACCCGTCCCGCGAGCGCCATAACAACACCAGCGGAGCGAGGGCGTATGAACCGCGCTTCTCGGACTGTTCGGGACGTTGGAAACGTCAGAAACGTCCCATCACAGTGCCACAGAACGCTACGGCCTCAGCAGGGCCTCGATGGCTCGCACACTCGCGATGTAGGACGGTCCCGCGCAACGGACGGCGCGCTGACGGGGTGATCGTCGCCGTAGCGGCTGTGGATGTCGGCCAAACGCTGCTCGACGTCGATCGGGGCGCCGTCCGGGCCGGTCGTGATGTCGCAGTACGTCAGCGCGTCGGCCAGCGGTTGCGGTGGAGCCGCGAACTCGCCGGTCAGGTCCGACGCGAGGCCGCGCTCCCGGGCCTCGTGGATCGCGCCGGTGTGATGCGCGACCAGGCTGCACAGGGCCGGGGGCGCGTGCGCGGCGTCGCGGAGATGGCGGGCGCCGTCGAGGGGGTGGAAGCCCGTCTCGGCGATGTCCGGGGAGTACCCGATGTCGTGGAGCCAGGCGGCGGCTTCCAGGAGTTCCGCGTCGTCACCGAGGACCGGGGCGAGCCGGCGTGCCGTCGCCGCCACGCCCTGCGTGTGCGCCCAGCGTCGCGGGAGCGGCTCGGCAAGGAACCTCTCGGCGAGCCCACGCGCATCTCCGACCTGACCCACGTCCGGAGGCTACCCACGACACGTGTGCACCTGTCGAAGACGTCTCAGGACGTCCGCATGATCATCCGTCTCGGACGTACCTGCCCTTGCCAGGATGAGTGTTGATCAATCCTTCAACGTCCAGGAGCGCGAGGGCCTGCCGGACGGTCGCCCGCGACACCGCGTGCCGGGCCATCAGCTCGGCCTCACTCGGGAGGGCCGAGCCCGGTGCGAGCAGACCGACCGCGATCGCCGCGCGCAGCTCGGCCGCGATCTCGCGATACCGCGGAAGCGCTCGCGGTGTGGTCTCACCGTGGCCGACCACCGACCAACCTCGCCCCGGCACCGGCTCGATCAACCCTTCGTCACGGAGCAGGAACAGCGCCTTGCGGATCGAGTACCGCTTCGTACCGGCAACCCGGGCAAGCTCGGACTCGGACGGCAGGAGCGCACCGGGGGCGAGTTCACCGGTGCGAATCTGCGCACGGAGCGGTTGGGCCAATGCGTCGAACATGCCGGGTCTCGGACCGCCCACGTTCCTCCCGCCGCTCATCCCCTGCGGCAGCGTCCCGAACGACCGGGAACGCTTCTACCACGCCCCAGGACGTCTTAGGACTTCCTCTGCTAGCCTTCGCCGTATCCGCTGGTCAGAGGGGGATCAAGTGAACGAGGCACTGCGCCGTGCGCTCGCCGACGCGAGGCTTCGCGAGACCGACGTGGCAGCGGCGCTCGACGTCGATCCCAAGACCGTGCAGCGATGGATAGCCGGCCGGGTACCGCACCCGCGGCACCGCTGGGCCGTCGCCGACCTCCTGCGCCGCGAGGAGCGCGAACTGTGGCCCGACCCGGACGGGCACGGCCCGCGGATCTCGCACGAGATCAGGGTCAGCTACCCGCACCGCAGCGCCGTACCCCGCGACGTGTGGCAACGGCTGTTCTCCGGCGCGGAGCGCGAGATCGGCATCCTCGTCTACGCCGCGCTGTTCCTCGCCGAGGACGTCGAGGTGGTCCGGCTGCTGGCCGAGAAGGCGCGCTCCGGCGTCGCCGTGCGGCTACTGCTGGCCGACCCCAGCTCTGATCGGGTGGCGGAACGCGGAGCGGAGGAGGGCATCGGCGCCGCCGTCGCCGCCCGCGTGCAGAACGCCGTGGCCCTGTTCCGCCCGCTGCTGGAGACGGACGGCGTCCAGGCCCGCCAGCACGACACCGTGCTCTACAACTCGATCTTCCGGGCCGACGACGAGATGCTGATCAACCCGCAGGTGCACGGCATCGCGGCCGCCTACGCGCCCGTCCTGCACCTGCGCCGCACCGAGCCCGGCGGCATGTTCGCCACGTACGCCGACAGCTTCGAGCGCGTGTGGGCCGACGCCACGCCGATGAACGCGGCGGCGCTCTCCGCGCTGGACGAGACGAGGGCACGTTGAGGGCACGAATCCGGGCCGGGAAAGCCAAAGGCCCCCAACCTTGCAGGTCAGGGGCCTATCGGCATGGTGGGCGATACTGGGATCGAACCAGTGACCTCTTCGGTGTGAACGAAGCGCTCTCCCCCTGAGCTAATCGCCCGTGCTGCGCAGACCCTACCTCACCCGAACAACGGGCTCTGCAACCAGGTCCACGCGTCCAGCCCCACCACGTCCGCGACGAGGTAGTAGACGTTGAGCAGGTACAGCGTCGCCAGCACGACGAGGCCGGTGGCGGCGAGCACGAGGAGCCGGACGGCGAAGGTCTGGCGGGCGAGCCAGTCGGTCCAGGCGTCGTACTTGGAGCGGGCGTACCGCAGGAGCCGGCGGGCCCAGGCGAACTCGGTGGCGAGGACGGCGAGGCCGATGAAGACGACGGCCCAGCCGGGGCCGGGGTAAGGGATCATGATGATCCCGGCGACGAGGACGATGCCGCCGATCGCGGAGATGACGACGCGGTAGGTGCGCCGGAGGGTCGGTTTGGCCTCGATGCGCTCGCGCCACGCCTCGACCCGGCCGCGGAGTGCGTCGAACCGGGTGCGCAGCGGGGACCGCTGCTGCTCGACCTGCTGTCCCTCGATGCCGCTCAGATCGTCCACCTGCCCAGCGCCGTCGACCGGGTGGCCGGCCACCCGCCGCCGATCGTACTGGGACCGGACAAAGGGGCCGCGACGGCGACCCGGACGGGTGGGGACGGTGACGCGCGCCACCCGTGCCGTCCGGGTCGCGAGGGTCCGGACGGGGTTACGACGGTCGGGTTCGTGCTGGTCGCCGCGATCGGCGCCGAGTGGTACCGCGGGTGTCCGGAAACCGGCCGCACTGCGCCGTCAGGGTGACACCGGGGGGCAAACGGGAGGGAGTTCGCCTCTCCACCCGTCACATCTTCGCGGTCCGGTCGTTTCCCCGATGACGAACCACGCGGGACATGAAAGAGGACGCACGATGCGCGACGAGCACACGGTCATCTGCTCACCGGCGGTGTTCGAGCTGATCGCTCCGGACGCCCCCGTGGTGCCCGTCAACGTGGACCTGACCTACAACAGCCGCGACCCCTACGCAGTTCAAGCCTCGTTCCGGACGGGGAACGGTACCGCGGTCGACTGGGTCTTTGCGCGGGACCTCCTGCACGACGGGCTGATCGGTCCGGCCGGCACCGGCGACGTCCGGGTGCAGCCGATGCCGCACAACCCCACCCGGGTGCAGCTGGAGCTGTCGTCGCCGTCGGGGCACGCGGTCTTCACGACCTGCGCGCAGACCCTCGGGGACTTCCTGCACCGTACCTACGTGGCGGTGCCGCCGGACACCGAGTACTCCTGGCTGGACTTCGCGTCGCGCTCTCCGGGCTGCTGAACTACCCGGCCCGCGACTGATCACCGCAGGTCAGGGCCCCGCGAGAGACAACGCGGGGGCCGATGTGGAGGGCCCGCAGCGACTGCGCTAAAGTTCTCCCATCAACGCAGCGGGAGCTGCACAGGCGGACGTAGCGCAGTTGGTAGCGCATCACCTTGCCAAGGTGAGGGTCGCGGGTTCGAGTCCCGTCGTCCGCTCGGAGGAACCTCGGGTCCCGTCACCCTCACGGAACGAACTCCACGGAACGCTCCGGGACTTCGGCCCTAGAGTTCTGGCGGAGTGGCCGAGTGGCTTAGGCAAGGGCCTGCAAAGCCCTGTACGCGGGTTCGATTCCCGCCTCCGCCTCGGGCGATTAGCTCAGTGGGAGAGCGCTTCCTTGACACGGAAGAGGTCACAAGTTCAATCCTTGTATCGCCCACCATCTGACACGGCTCCCTGACGAACCAACGTCAGGGAGCGTTTCGCTTTCCGGTCGGCCGTCCTCCCCTGCCGGGTGCCCCGCCGGCGTTCGGGGTCACGATCCGGTGACCGTCCCCGTCCCGACGGGCCGGGACAAGCGGTCCAGGCGGGCCAGCTCGGCGGCGTCGAGCTGCAGGTCCAGCGCGCCCGCGTTCTCCTCCAGGTGACGGACGCGGGTGGTACCGGGGATCGGCACCACCGGCACACCCCGGACGCCGGACTGCTGCTGCAGCCACGCCAGCGCGACCTGGCTCGGCGTCGCGCCGTGCGCCCGCGCGACGTCGCGCACGGCGGCGGCGAGGTCGGCGAGCTCCGTGGAGTCGGCGGGGCCGGCGGCGGCGAACCGGCCGTGCGCGGTCGGGCCCCACGGCACGAGCCCGACACCCAGCTCGGCGCACGTGGGCAACACCGCCTCCACCCGCCGCACCACGAGCGACCACGCCGACTGCAGCGCCGCGATCGGGTGCACGGCGTGCGCCGCGCGCAGCTCGTCGGCCGTGACTCGGAGAGGCCGAGGTGGCGCACCTTGCCCGCGGCGACCAGCTCGGCCATCGCGCCGACGCTCTCCTCGATCGGCACGTTCGGGTCGCGCCGGTGCAGGTAGTAGAGGTCGATCACGTCCGTGCCGAGCCGGCGCAGGCTGGCCTCGCAGGACACGCGGATGGACGCCGGGTCGCCGATGTGGTCGGCGTCGCCGCCCCCGCCCCATCGCACCCCGCACTTCGTCGCGAGCACGGCCTCGGCGCGGCGGCGCCGCAGTGCCCGCCCGACGATCTCCTCGTTGCGGCCGCTCCCGTACAGCTCGGCGGTGTCGAGGAACGTGACTCCGAGGTCGAGCGCGCGGCCGATCACGACGTCGGCCGGGTCCGTGCCCGGCGCCGGCGGGTCCGTCATCCGCATGCAGCCGAGCCCTTGCCCCGGCACGGTCAGCGCTCCCAGCGCGGTCTGTCGCACGGGCCCAATCTCGCCGCGGGGCCGCAACCGGACAAGTACGCACTTGTTGGTGGGCGCTTTCCGCGTGGTTAGGGTGGGTGCGTGCCCACCGAGCGTTACGAGTGCGGGCTCGCGGCCGCCCGCGCCGCCATCAGCGGCAAGTGGAAGCCCCCGATCCTGATGGTGCTGGACGCCAACGGGCCGACGCGCTTCGGGCAGCTGCGCCGCGACCTGGAGGGCGTCACCGAGAAGGTGCTGAGCCAGCAGCTCAAGGAGATGGAGGGGCACGGCCTGGTCGAGCGCACCTGCTACGACGAGGTCCCGCCCCGCGTCGAGTACGCGCTGACGCCGCGCGGCCGGCAGCTCTTCCTCGCGCTCGCCGACCTGAGCGCGTGGGGCGACGAGCACTTCGGGCATCTGGTCGGGCCGGCGCACACGTGAGGCCGGCCGACGCGCTCCGGCTCCTCGCCGAACGCCGTCTGGAGGCGTGGCTGCGCGGTCGCCCACGCCCGCGGCACGTCGGGCTCGTGATGGACGGGAACCGCAGGTGGGCCCGGGGGATGGGGTTCGCGGACGCCGGGATCGGCCACCGCTACGGCGCCGCGCACGCCGGCCGGGTGCTCGGCTGGTGCCGCGATCTCGGGATTGCGCAGGTCACGCTGTTCGTGGCGTCGACGGACAACATCGTCTCGCGCGAATCCGCCGAGATCGACCACCTCATGCGCATGGTCGAGGAGGTCACCGCGCGGGAGCTGGCCGACCCCGCGAGCCCGTGGCGGGTGCACCTCGCCGGGCGGCTCGACATGCTGCCGGCGTCCTGCGCCCGCGCCCTGAAGGAGGCCGAGGAGCTGACCCGCGACCGGCCGCCCGGCGCGGACGTGACGGTCGCGATCGGTTACGGCGGCCGGGACGAGATCGTCGACGCGGTCCGGTCGCTGCTCTCCGACGCCGCGCGGGCCGGCGAGTCGCTGCACGACGTGGCCGCGCGGGTCACCGACCGCGACATCGCCGCCCGCCTCTACACGGCCGGCACGCCCGACCCCGACCTGGTGATCCGCACGAGCGGCGAGCGGCGCCTCTCCGGGTTCCTGCTCTGGCAGTCGACGCATGCCGAGCTGCAGTTCTGCGACACGTACTGGCCGGGCTTCCGCCGCATCGACCTCCTGCGCGCCCTGCGCGCGTACGCCCTGCGCCGGAGCCGGGTCAGTTGAGCGGGGCCGCCGCCACCTGACGGTGCACGCCGAGCAGCTGTGCCGGGAGCAACCGGGCGTCGAGGTCCCCGGCGCGCAGCCAGTCCGCCACCGTCGCGACGTCCGCGGCGGTGCGCAGGGGCCCGACCCGCACGGCGGTGCCGACCGGCGCGCGGTCGGCGTCGCACGCCTGCACGAGAACAACCGGCGCGACCGCGCGGCCCGCGCACGCCGACCGGCCGAGCAGGCACCCGGTGCTGACCAGCACGCCCTGCGGGCTCGCCCGGACCGCATCCTGCAGCGCCGTGAACAGCTGCGCCGCGACCGTGCCGGCGTTGCCGCGCCCGCAACCGGTCGCCCGGCAGACGACCGCCGTGTACCCGGTTGCCACTGCCACCTCCGGAAACAAAATGACAATCGTTCTCGTTTACGATGACCGTAGCAGAGCCCGACGAGACGAGGGAGGTCGCCGATGCGACCCGACATTCACCCCAGCTACGGACCGGTCGTCTACCAGGACCAGGCCACGGGCGACGCGTTCCTCACCCGCTCGACCGAGACCTCCCGCGAGACGATCGAGTGGTCGGACGGCAACACCTACCCGCTGATCCGCGTGGACATGACGGCCTACTCGCACCCGTTCTGGACGGGCGCGCAGCGTGTGCTCGACTCGGCGGGGCAGGTGGAGAAGTTCCGCCGCCGCTACGGGTCACGCGCCCGCTGACCGCGGCTCCGGCAGCACCTGCCGGAGCAGCAGGTCGCGCGTGACGATGCCGAAACGCTCGTCACGCGCTTTCCATCGCGCGGGTAGCCGAGCGACGCCTCGACGAACCGGACGTCGTCCTCCCAGGTCACGCGCGGGATGTGCAGGTGGCCGTAGACGACGGCGACCGCTCTGAAGCGGACGTGCCAGTCCGCGGTGCGGCTCGATCCGCACCAGAGCGCGAACTCGGGGTGCCGCAGCACGCGCGTCGGCAGCCTGGTGAGCGGCCAGTGGTTGACCAGCACGGTCGGCAGGTCCGGGTCGGTGGCGGCGAGCCGGCGCTCCGACTCGTCCAGGCGCGCGCGGCTCCAGGCCGCCCGGTCCGGGTACGGGTCGGGGTGCAGCAGGTGCTCGTCGGTGCACACGACGCCGGCCTGCTGCGCGACGGCCAGCCCCTCCTCCGACGTCGTCGTGCCGTCCGGCAGGAACGAGTAGTCGTAGAGCGTGAAGAGCGGCGCGACGGTGGCCGGGCCGCCGGGGCCGTCCCACACGGGGAACGGGTCCTCGGGGGTGAGCACGCCCAGGCCGCGGCAGGCGGCGACGAGCGCGTCGTAGAGCGCGACGCCGCGCAGCCCGGTGGGGTCCTTCGGGCGCGTCCACAGCTCGTGGTTGCCCGGCACCCAGATCACGGTGGCGAAGCGTTCCCGCAGCACGCCCAGTGCCCACGCGACGTCCTCGACGCCCTCCGCGACGTCGCCCGCGACGATCAGCCAGTCGGCGTCGGACGCGGGCCGCAGCCCGTCGACGATCGCCCGGTTCTCAGGGTACCGGACGTGCAGGTCGCTGACGGCCAGCAGCCGCGGTTGGTCCACTCCCCTGCCTACCGGACGGCGGGCGGCGAGATCGACCTGGCAGTTCGCTGAGACCGGAGTCACGCCGCTCCGGCCACCGCGGGTTACCGGCGGTAAGTTCGGCCTCGGGTCACGAGAGCGGGAGGTCCGGGATGGCGGCGGTGACGGAAGTGCGGCGGGCGATCCGCTGGGGGCTGCGGCACGGCATGGTCCGGCGCATGGTGGAGCGCCGGATGCGCGACGGCGACGTCACGGCCCGGCTGATGATCGACCAGTCGCTGATCGCCGACCCGTTCCCCACCTACGACGAGATCCGGGCGCGCGGGCGGCTCGTCGACAACTCGATCGTGCTCAACACCGTCGACCACGAGGTGGCGACGGCGGTCCTGCGCAGCCCGGACTTCGGCGTGATCGGCGGACCGAGCGGACGCACGCCGGCCACGCTGCGGTACGCGGTGCGGGCGGCCGGACGCGGGCCGCTCGGGCCCGTCGAGCCGCCGTCCATGCTGGCCACCGACCCGCCGGACCACACGCGCTACCGCAAGCTCGTGACCAGGGCGTTCAGCGCCCGTGCGGTGGCCGCGCTGCGGTCGCGCACCGAGGAGGTGGCCGCCGAGCTGCTCGACGGGCTCGCGGCGCGCGGCCGCCGCGCCGACCTCGTCGAGGACTACGCGAGCCTGCTCCCGGCCACGGTCATCGCGGAGATGCTGGGCGCGCCGCTGGAGATGCGCCGGCAGTTCCTCGACTGGGGCGCGGGCGGGGCACTGTCATTGGACGCGGGGCTCTCCTACCGCCAGTTCCGCACATCGGAGCGCAAGCTCCAGGCGATGGAGGACTGGATGGCGGGCCACTTCGAGAAGCTGCGCCGCGAGCCCGGCGAGGACATCCTCTCCACGCTCGTGCACGCGCAGAGCGAGGAGGGCCGGCTCACGCAGGACGAGCTGACCAGCATCGCGATGCTGCTGCTCGCCGCGGGCTTCGAGACCACCGTCAACCTGATCGGCAACGGGATCGCGCTGCTCACCGGCCACCCGGACCAGCTCGCGCTGCTGCGCGCCGAGCCGCAGGGCTGGCCCAACGCGGTCGACGAGGATCCTGCGCTACGAGTCCCCCGTGCAGCGCACGGGCCGGATCGCGCACCGCACCACGAAGGTCGCGGGCGAGCGGGTCGCCGAGGGGCAGGCCGTGCTGATCCTGCTGGGCGGCGCCAACCGGGACCCGGCGGTGTTCCCCGACCCGCACCGGTTCGACGTCACCCGGGAGAACGCGGGCGACCACCTCGCGTTCTCCAGCGGCGCGCACTTCTGCCTCGGCGCCGCGCTGGCCCGGATGGAGGGCGAGGTCGGGCTGCGCGCGCTGTTCGACCGCTTCCCGGACCTGACGCTCGACGGCGCCCCGCACCGGCGGCCCACCCGCGTGCTGCGCGGCTACGACGCCATGCCCGCGCACCTCTCCCCCGCGACGGTCGACGCCTGACCGATGAGTCCGGCGGCCCGGGGCGGTCGTCATGGCGTACCCGACGAAAGGGAGGACGTCATGACGGGCATGCTGGCCGGAGGCCGGGTGGCGACCCGGCTGCCTGCGCAGGATCTCGCGCGGGCCCGCCGGTTCTACGCGGAGAAGCTGGGCCTGGAGCCGGCCGAGGAGCGTCCCGGCGGCCTGCGCTACCGGTGCGCAGGCGGCGAGTTCGCGCTGTTCGCGTCGACCGGCTCCGCCACGGGCGACCACACGCAGATGGGCTGGGAGGTCGACGACCTCGCCCCCGTCGTCGCGGAGCTGCGCGCCCGCGGCGTGGTGTTCGAGGAGTACGACATGCCCGGCCTGCGCACGGTGGACGGCATCGCGGAGGTCGAGGGCAACTACCCCAGCAAGCACAGCCGCGGCGAGCTGGGCGTCTGGTTCCACGACAGCGAGGGCAACCTGATCGGGATCGGGCAGCCGGTGCGGTGACGGCTACCCGAGCGGCATGACCAGGGCCGTGAGCAGCCGGTCCAGCTCGGCGACCGGGTCCGCGGTGAGACCGGTGTGCACCGGCCCGGCCTGCACGATCGTGCTGCGCGGGGCGGTGAGCCGGCGGAACCGGCGGCCGCGGTCCTCCTCGCCGGCGGGCCCGGCGTAGCGGGCGGCCCCGGTGCGCCCGTCGCCGCACTGCACGACGACGGACTCCAGCGCGCGCCCGATCAGGGAACCGTCGGCGCCGGGGTCGAGCGCGCGCAGCCGCGGGACGTCCAGGTGCACGCGGGCGCCGAGGAAGTCGAGCGGGCGGCTGTAGAGCAGCACGCCGGCGTTCATGGCCTCGCCGCGCTCGATCCGCGGCACCACACGCAGCAGCGCGTACTCGAACGGGGCCCGCGCGGTCACGACGACCCTCGCGCGGCCCAGTACGACACCTGCGGCTCCCGGGTCCGCGGCTCGTCCGCGCCGGCCCGCGCCGCCACCGCGTCCCGCACGCCGGGCAGCCACACCTCCCGCGCGTCCCGGCGGGCCAGCAGCTGCGCGACGAACGCCGCACGCACCGCGTCCGCGTCGGCGAACCCGGGCTCGCCGGCGAGCCACCGGTCCGGCACGGCGGCGACGGCCGCCCGCAGCGCCTCGTCGGTGACGGCCGGGGCGAGCGCGGCGTCGGCGGCGTCGAGGTCGGGGGCGGCGCCGAGCAGGACGTGCGCGGACGCGTCGTAGGGCCGCGCCACCCACGCGTCGGCGCCCGCCCAGCTGTGCTGGAACGTGAGCGTGGCCCCGTGGTCGATGAGGTACGGGGAGCCGTGCCAGAACAGCATGTTGACGTTGCGCCAGGAGCGGTCGACGTTGCCGACGAGCGCGTCGAACCAGAGCACCCGGCCGGCGAACCCGGGGTCGGGCGGGAACGCCCGCGGATCGAGGTCGAGAGCGCCGGGCAGGAAGTCGATGCCGAGGTTGAGCCCGGGGCTCGCGCGCAGCAGCTCCTGCACCTCCTGGTCGGGCTCGGACGCGCCGAGGGCCGGGTCCAGCTCGACGGTGACCAGCTCCGGGACCGGCAGCCCGAGCCCGCGGGCCAGCTCGCCGCTGACGATCTCCGCGACCAGCGCCTTCGGCCCCTGCCCCGCGCCGTGGTACTTGACGACGTAGGTGCCGAGGTCGTCGGCCTCCATCAGCCCGGGCAGCGACCCGCCCTCGCGCAGCGGCGTGACGTACCGGATCGCTGTGACGTGCCGCAGCATCCGCCCACCCTACGAACTCGCCCGGGCAGCGGCGGCGTGCACCGGCTCCCGGTCACCTGCTGACGCCGGGGACGCCGGTCGTGATGCGCTCCAGCTCGCTCTGGAGCCGGCGCTGCCGGGTGCTGATCACGTGGTCGACGCTGTAGCGGCCCGGGCCGACGCCGGCGAGCATCACGAGCCCGGCGGCGATCACGCCGACCAGCTCCCAGCCGCCGTCCGCGATGAAGATGCCGTGGGGGACGTGCACGTAGGCGGCCGCGCCGACCATGATCACGAGCATCAGCCCGCACGCGATCGTGGTGAGCCCGCCGACGACGAGCAGCGCACCGCCGACGAACTCGACGACCGTCACGAACGACGCCGCGACGATCGCGGCCGGGATGCTGAGGTTCTCGAAGCCGTCGGTGGTGCGGCCGATCCCGTTGACGACCATCTTCTGGTAGCCGTGCGCGAACATCACGACGCCGATCAGCACCCGCGCGAGCAGGAGCGACCAGTCACGGGCGGCGGGGAGCGGCCGGTTCATCGATTCCTCCGGAGCGTGACGATACGACTTCGTTGCGTCACCAGTGAACCGGACCGGCCCGCATGATCACGCCCGATCGGGCGACCGGGCGGCAGCCGACCGGCTGTGCGCGGCGAGCAGTCGGCCCAACGCGACGAGCGTGCGACAGGATGCACACGAGCGGTCGCTTTCAGTGATCAACCGCGGTGACCGTCGCCACGGCAGGCGGGCCGCCGTTGACGCGACGGCCCGGCCCGGGCTTGCCTGCGACGGTGGCCCTCCCGATCACCACCGCGTTCTCGGCCCTCTCCCACCTGGAGTGCTCCCGCGACGGCTCCCGCTACGACGCCGACGTCGTGCAGGGCACGTCGGCGCTCGGCGCGCCGCTGCTCGCCCGGTACGACCTGGAACGCGCCGCGGCCGCCGTCACGCCGGCCGAGATCGGCGCCCGGCCGCCGGACCTGTGGCGCTACCACGAGGTGCTGCCCGTGCGGGACCCCGCGAACGTCGTGACGCTCGGCGAGGGCATGACGCCGCTGCTCGACCTGCCCCGCCACGGCGCCCGCATCGGCGTGCCCGGCCTGCGGATGAAGGACGAGGGCCTGGTGCCGACGGGCGCGTCAAGGCGCGCGGCGCGGCCGTCGGCGTCTCGCGCGCGGCCGAGCTGGGCGTCCGCGGGATCGCGATGCCGACGAACGGCAACGCCGGCGCGGCCTGGGCCTGCTACGCGGCGCGCGCCGGGCTGTCCGCGCTGGTCGCGATGCCGGTGGACGCCCCGGTGATCACCCGCCGGGAGTGCGTGGTGGCCGGCGCCGAGCTGTACCTCGTCGACGGGCTGATCGGGGACGCCGGGCGGCTCGTCGCGGCGGCGGTCGCCGGCCGGCCGGGCGTGCTGGACACCTCGACGCTGCGCGAGCCGTACCGGATCGAGGGCAAGAAGACGATGGGCTACGAGATCGTCGAGCAGCTCGGCTGGCGGGCGCCGGACGTGATCCTCTACCCCACCGGCGGCGGCGTCGGGATCATCGCGATCCACAAGGCACTGCTGGAGCTGCGGGAGCTGGGCTGGCTCACCGGCGACCTGCCGCGCCTGGTGGCCGTGCAGGCGACGGGCTGCGCCCCGATCGTCGACGCGTTCCACGCGGGCCTGGCCGAGAGCACGCCGCCGCCCGACCCGCACACCGTCGCGTTCGGCATCACCGTGCCGAAGGCGCTGGGCGACTTCCTCGTGCTGGACGCCGTGCGCTCGACCGGCGGCACCGCCGTGGCCGTCACCGACGAGGACCTGCTCGCCGCGCAGGCCGCGCTGGCCCGCGACGAGGGCACCTGGGTGTGCCCGGAGGGCGCGGCGTGCTTCGCCGCGGTCGCGCAGCTGCGGGAGTCGGGCTGGCTCGCCGGCGGCGAGGACGTGGTGGTGCTCAACACCGGCAGCGGGCTGCTATACCCGGACACCGTGCCGGTGGACGTGCCGGTGCTCCCGGTGGACGGGGCCATCTGAGTCCCAGCGGAGCAGCACCTGCTACCACGCTCCCGCGGGCCGCGCCCGGCCGGTCGACGTGCGTCCGTTCCCCCGCCCGGATACGGTTCCGGCGGGCGAGGGACGAGGAGGACCCGGGCGATGGACGGACCCCGCACGCTGGCGATCGACATCGGCGGATCGGGTCTCAAGGCCGTTGTCCTCGCCCCCGACGGGCGCATGGTGTCCGACCGCACCCGCCTCGACACCCCCTACCCGTGCACCCCGCCGGTGCTGCTCGACGAGCTGACCGCGCTCGCCGCCGGCCAGCGCGAGCACGACCGGGTCTCCGTCGGCTTCCCGGGCGCGATCCGGAAGGGCCGGGTGCGCGAGGTGCCGGCGTTCTCCCGGCGCGGGCCGGGGCTGCCGCCCGACCCGGAGCTCGTCGCGCTGTGGACCGGCTTCGAGCTGGGCACGGCCCTCGCCGAGCGGTTCGGCAAGCCGACCCGCGTCGCCAACGACGCCGACGTCCAGGGCTCCGCGGTGATCTCCGGGCACGGGATGGAGCTGGTGATCACGCTCGGCACCGGCGTCGGCTGCGCGGTGTTCTTCGACGGCGTGCTGCTCCCGCACATGGAGCTGTCGCACGGGCGCTTCGGGCACGGCCACTCGATCGAGGTGGCGTGCGGCGACCACGAGCGGCAGAAGATCGGCCGGGAGGCGTGGCGGGAACGCGTGCTCGACGCGCTGGACGCGTTCGAGGACATGGTGCTGCCCGACCACCTCTACGTCGGCGGGGGCAACGCCAAGAAGCTCGACCCGGCCACGATCGGCCCGAACCGGACGATCGTGCCGAACATCTCCGGGCTGCTCGGCGGCATCGCGCTGTGGGAGCGCACGGCCGACCCGCACGAGGGACAGGTGCCCGCACCGGCCCCGACCTGAGCGGCGGGACCCGGCAGGATGGCGGCGTGTCCACCTCCGACATCACCAGCACCCCCGAGTGGACGGCGCTCGCCGAGCACCACGCCGCCGTCTCGGGTCTGCACCTGCGCGAGCTGTTCGCCGGCGACCCGGAGCGCGCCACCGCGCTGACCGCGGCCGGCGCCGACCTCGTCCTCGACTACTCCAAGCACCGCATCACCCGCGACACGATCCCGCTGCTCACCGCGCTGGCCCGGCGCGCCGGCCTGCCCGGGCGCACCGAGGCGATGTTCGCCGGGCAGCACATCAACACCAGCGAGGACCGCGCGGTCCTGCACACCGCGCTGCGCCTCCCGGCAAGCGCCGAGCTGGAGGTCGACGGCCAGGACGTCGTCGCCGACGTGCACGCCGTGCTCGCCCGGATGGGCGAGTTCTCCGACGCCGTCCGGTCCGGGGCGTGGACCGGCCACACGGGCGAGCGCATCCGCGCCGTCGTCAACATCGGCATCGGCGGCTCGGACCTCGGCCCCGTCATGGCGTACGAGGCGCTGCGCGACTACTCCGACCGCGACCTCACCTTCCGGTTCGTCTCGAACATCGACCCCACCGACGTCAGCGAGGCCACCCGCGACCTCGACCCGGCCACCACGCTCGTGATCGTCTCCTCCAAGACGTTCACCACGCTGGAGACGCTCACCACGCCCGGGTGGTGCGCAGCTGGCTGGTCGACGCGCTCGGCGACGAGAAGGCCGTCGCCAAGCACTTCGTCGCGGTGTCGACGAACGCGAAGGAGGTCGGCGCGTTCGGCATCGACGAGGCCAACATGTTCGGCTTCTGGGACTGGGTCGGCGGGCGCTACTCCGTCGACTCCGCGATCGGGCTGTCGCTCATGATCGCGATCGGCCGGGAGCGGTTCGGCGAGTTCCTGGCCGGCATGCACGCCGTCGACGAGCACTTCCGCAGCGCGCCGCTGGAGAAGAACCTCCCGGCGATCGCGGGGCTGCTCAACGTCTGGTACGTCAACTTCTTCGGCAGCCAGACCCACGCCGTGCTCCCGTACAGCCAGTACCTGCACCGGCTGCCCGCCTACCTGCAGCAGCTCACGATGGAGAGCAACGGCAAGTCCGTGCAGGGCGACGGCAGCCCGTCACCACCGTGACCGGCGAGATCTTCTGGGGCGAGCCCGGCACCAACGGGCAGCACGCGTTCTACCAGCTCCTGCACCAGGCACGCGGCTCGTCCCGGCGGACTTCATCGGGTTCGCCGAGCCCAACCACGCCGTCGAGGTGGATGGCGACGGGGACATGCACGACCTGTTCATGTCGAACCTGTTCGCCCAGACCTCCGCGCTCGCGTTCGGCAAGACCGCCGAGGAGATCGCCGCCGAGGGCACGCCGGCCGACGTCGTGCCGCACAAGGTGATGCCCGGCAACCGGCCGACGTCCACGATCCTCGCGCCGAAGCTGACGCCCTCGGTGCTCGGCCAGCTCATCGCGTTCTACGAGCACGTGACGTTCGTGCAGGGCACCATCTGGGGCATCGACTCGTTCGACCAGTGGGGCGTGGAGCTGGGCAAGGTGCTCGCCAAGCAGCTCGCTCCCGTGCTGGCCGCCGCCGAGGCGGACACCGCGGGGCTCGACGCCTCCACCGCCGCCCTCGTGCGCCGGTACCGGGAGTGGCGCGGCCGCCCCGCCTGACGGATCGGAGACCTCCCTGGACGCCCGCGACACCCACCCGCTGCGCGGTCCCACCGTGGCCGTGCTGCTCGCGCTGGCCGCGGCGGGTGGGCTGTTCGCGGCGTTCACCGGCCGCGGCCCGGCACGCGCCGACGGGCCGCTCATGGTCGAGACGATGGAGGCCCGCTCCACCGGGCTGACTGCACTCGCCGTCGGCGTCAGCGAGGCCGGCAGCACGATCGTGATGGCCGCGCTCGCGGCCGCCGTCGGGGCGTGGTGCTGGCACCGCGGTCGGCGCGCCGACGCGCGTTCGTGCTCGCGGCCGCCGCCGGCTCCATCGGGCTGTTCAACCTGCTGAAGGTGCTGCTCGACCGGCCCCGTCCACCGCTGCTCGGGCAGCTGGTCGCCGCCGAGAACGAGTCGCTCCCGTCCGGGCACGCGACGATGGCCGTCGCGGTCGTCGGATCGCTGGTCGCCCTCGCCTGGGCCGCGCGGGGCCCGGCCGCGCGCGTCGCGATGGTGACGGCGGCGGCCGCGTGGGCCGCGGCGGTCGGGGGCAGCCGGGTCTACCTGGGCGTGCACTGGTTCAGCGACGTCGTCGCCGGATGGCTGGTGGGCGCCGCGTGGCTCGCGGTGTGCGGCGCGGTGTGGAGCCGGTACCGGCCGGCCGCCTCCTAACTCGCCTGCTCGTCGGAGCACCACCAGGTCGTGCGGCCGCCGACCTTCCCGTGCACCATCGGCGCCCCGCAGCGCGGGCACGCCGCCGCGGCGTGCCGGAACGGGATCACCTCACCCGTGTGCACGCCGCCGCCCGCGACCGCCGCCTTCAGCGCCCGCTGCAGCGCGACGTACAGCCGGTCGAGCGCGGCCGCGTCCAGTTCGTCGACCGGGACGGACGGCGCCACCGCGGCCTGCCACAGCGTCTCGTCCGCGAGCAGGTTGCCCACCCCTGCCAGCACGGACTGGTCCAGCAGCCGGGCCTTCACCGGCGCCCGGCCGCGGCCGACCCGGGCGCGGAACTCGTCGGGCCCGATCGCCTCCGCGTCGGGGCCGAGGCCGGAGAGGTCCGGCTCCAGGCGGACGCGGCCGAGCCGGCGCTTGTCGAAGAGCCGCAGCCGGCCGCCGTCGGCGAAGTCGACCGTGAAGCGGTCCCATGCGGCCTTGAACGGCGTCCGGTCGGGGCGCACGGGCTCGCCGCCGCCGTGCTCGCCGTCCGGGCCGGTGACGACGATCCGCCCGCCCATCCCGAGGTGGACGCCCAGCCGCGGGCCGGGCTCGCCGTCGCGGGTGACGGTGTCGCACCACATGGCCTTGCCGAGCCGGTGCGCGGCGGACAGCCGGCCCCGACCAGCGCGGACGCGATCTCGCCGGGCCGGTGCGGGCGGCAGACCCACTCGTCGCGGTCGTCGACCCGCACGATCTCGCGGCCGAGCGCCGTCTCCAACGCCCGCCGCGCGTTCTCGACCTCGGGCAGCTCGGGCATGCGGCCAGTCTCACGCACGCCCGGCCCGCGACTCGCGCGCACCCAGAGCGCGACTCGCGCGCACTATTTCAGCGACTCGCGGCAACGGGCGCGCCGCGCCCCGCGAGTCGCTGGATTCGTGCACGCGAGTCGCTGGATTGGTGCACGCGAGTCGCGGGCTGAGTGCACGCGAGTCGCGGTGGAAGAGGGCCGGTGGGGACGGCGTTGGGGAGGGCGTGGGTCGATCGCGGGTTCGCGCCCCGGAGCTGACCGGACGGCGCTGGCTGAACACCGGCGGCGCGGCGCTGTCGCTCGCCGCGCTGCGCGGCAAGATCGTGCTGCTCGACTTCTGGACGTTCTGCTGCGTCAACTGCCTGCACGTCATCGACGAGCTGCGGGAGCTGGAGGAGCGCTACGCCGACGTGCTCGTGGTGGTCGGCGTGCACTCGCCGAAGTTCGTGCACGAGGCCGACCCGGACGCGTCGAGGCGGCCGTCGAACGCTACGGCGTGCACCACCCCGTGCTCGACGACCCCGGGCTGACCACCTGGGACGCCTACGCCGCGGGCGTGGCCGACGCTCGCCGTCGTCGACCCGACGGGTTACGTGGTCGCGCAGATGTCCGGCGAGGGGCACGCGCACGGGCTCGCGATGCTGGTCGACGAGCTGGTCGCCGAGCACGAGGCGGCCGGCACCCTGCACCGCGGCGACGGCCCGTACGTCCCGCCGCCGGAGCCCGGCACCGCGCTGCGCTTCCCGGGCAAGGTCGTGCGGCTGCCCGGCGGGACGTTCCTCGTCTCGGACACCGCGCACCACCAGCTCGTCGAGCTGGAACCGGACCTCCGCACCGAGCGCCGCCGGATCGGCACCGGGGAACGCGGGCTCGCGGACGGGCGGGCGCCGCGGTTCGCCGAGCCGCAGGGCCTGCTCGTGCTGCCGGACGCGGTCGCCGCCGAGGCCGGCTACGACGTTCTGGTCGCGGACAGCGTCAACCACGCGCTGCGCGGGCTGCGGCTCGCCGACGGCACGGTCACGACGGTGGCCGGCACCGGCGAGCAGCTGCGCGAGCGCGTCGCGCCCGGGGGAACGGCCGCGCAGCTCTCGACGCCGTGGGACCTCGCCTGGTGGGACGGGCGGGCGGTCGTCGCGATGGCGGGCGTCCACCAGCTGTGGTCGTTCGACCCGGCCACCGGCGCGCTCGCCGTGCTCGCCGGCACGACGAACGAGGGCCTGCGCGACGGGCCGCCGGACGAGGCGTTCTTCGCGCAGCCCTCCGGGCTCGCAACCGGCCCCGACGGGACGCTGTGGGTCGCCGACTCCGAGACGTCCGCGCTGCGCTCGGTGGTCGCCGGGCCGGCGGTCGGCGCCGCCGTGACGACGGCCGTCGGGCTGGGCCTGTTCGACTTCGGCTTCCGCGACGGCCCCGCCGACACCGGCGACGAGCCCGCGCTGCTGCAGCACCCGCTCGGGGTGGCGCTGCTGCCGGACGGGTCGGTCGCGATCGCCGACACCTACAACGGGGCCGTCCGCCGCTACGACCCCGGGACCCGCACCGTCGGCACGCTGGCCCGCGACCTGCGGGAACCGAGCGACCTGCTCGTCGACGGGGACACACTCGTCGTCGTGGAGTCGGCCGCGCACCGGCTCGTCCGGGTGCGAATCCCGGCGAGCACCCGGGTCGACCGCGGCGCGCACCGCATCCGGCGGGCCCGCACGGACCTCGCGCCCGGCGCGCTCGCCCTGCGCGTCGACTTCGTCCCGCCCACCGGCCAGCACCTCGACGCCCGCTTCGGCGACCCGACCTCGCTGACGGTCACGGCGTCGCCGCCCGGGCTGCTCGCCGCCGGCACCGGCACGGCACCGGGCCTCACCCGGACCCTGACCTTCGCGCCGGACGGCCCGGCCGAGGGCGTGCTGCAGGTGAGCGTGGCCGCCGCGTCCTGCGACGACGGCGGGGAGGCCGGGGACGGCGTGTTCGCGGCGTGCCACCGCTACCAGCAGGACTGGGGCATTCCCGTCCGCCTGGTCCCGGGCGCCCGGCCGAGCTGACGCTCGCCCTGCGCGCGGTCGAGGGCTGACGCCCGCGACTCGCGCGCACCCAGAGCCCGACTCGCGCGCACTCACAGCGCGACTCGCGCGCACTTTTCCAGCGACTCGCGGGGCTTGCGCTCCGCGCCCCCGCGAGTCGCTGGATTGGTGTGCGCGAGTCGCTGGATCGGTGCGTCAGAGGATCGTGACGCGGACGTGGCCGAGCAGGCTGTGCCCGGCCAGCCGGACGACCGGCGCGTCGGCGCGCGGGATGGGACGGACGCCGCGGCGCGTGTGGTCCACGGTGGTGCGCTTGCCGAGGCCGGCGGTGCCGGAGTCGACCAGCCGCGTGCCCGGCGAGACGTACACCTCGACCTTGCCCAGCAGCGAGTTCGCCACGACGTCCAGCACGGCGCCGGCGGGGAGGTCGCGCAGGTCCAGCACGGCAGCGCCGAGCACGGCGTCCACCTCGATGCGGCCGGCCGCCGGGTCCGGACGGCGCCGCACCTTGCCCAGCACCACCCGCAGCGGCTGGTCGCCCGCGACCGACGCGGGTCGGGTGGCCGCCCGCGCCGCCGGCAGGTCGGCCAGCCACGGCGTCAGCTCCGACGCGGTGCGCGCCGCGTAGACGCCGGCCAGCCGCTCCTCGTGCTCCACCCACGTCAGCCGGCCCTCGCCGACGGCCGTGTGCAGGACGGCGGCGGCCCGCTCGCGGTCGCGTCGGAGATCCGCAGCTCCAGCTCAGGCATGACGGCATGGTATGCCACCACAGTGACGTCATCAAGACGTCACGGCTGCGTCAGCGATCCTGCGCCCGGACCTCCTGGAGGACCAGCGAGTTCCCGTCCGGGTCGGCGAAGAAGACGAACGAGCCGTACTTCTCGCGCTTCGGGTGCACCCCCGCCGTCTGCCTGCCGTCCTCGAAGTGCTGCGGGCCGCTGTGCTCGATCCCGGCGGCGTCGAGATGCTTGGCCGCGGCCTCGATGTCCTCCACGACGAAGTGCACGCCCTTGAGCGTGCCCGGCTCGCCGGCCCCGACGTTGATCCCGAACGTGATCGAGCAGGCCGAGCCCGGCGGCGTCACCTGGACGACGCGGAAGGCGTCACCGGCCTTGTGGTCGACGTCGAGGGTGAACCCGAGCTTGTCGACGTAGAACTCCTTCGCGCGGTCCACGTCGGTGACGGGCGCGACGACCAGCTCCAGCTTCCAGTCCATGACGGCTCCTTCGTTCTCGGTCGGACCGGACGTAGAACTCCGCCCGGCCCGGGAACTCATCGGTCACGCACCCAACCACGTCAGGACGGCCATCACCCGCCGGTGGTCGTCGGAGGACGGCGGCAGCCCGAGCTTCGTGAAGATCGACGAGATGTGCTTCTCGACGGCGCCCTGCGAGATCACCAGCGTCCGGCCGATCGCGGTGTTGGTGCGGCCCTCGGCCATCAGCGCGAGCACCTCGCGCTCCCGCGGCGAGAGCTCGGCGAGCGGGTCGCGCCGGCGGCGGTGCGAGAACAGCGCCGAGACGACCTCGGGGTCGAGCACCGTGCCGCCGTCGACCACCCGCTGCAGCGCGTCGGAGAGGTCGGCGAGCTTCGAGACCCGGTCCTTGAGCAGGTAGCCGACGCCGCCGCCGGCCGCCAGCAGGTCCGACGCGTAGGACTCCTCGACGTACTGGGAGAGCACCAGGATCGCGGTGCCCGGGACGGTGCGCCGCACCTCCAGCGCCGCGCGCAGGCCCTCGTCGGTGAACGTCGGCGGCATCCGCACGTCGACGACGGCGACGTCGGGCCGGTGCTCCTGCACGGCCGTGACCAGCCCGTCCCCGTCGCCGACGGCCGCCACCACCGCCGCCCCCGCCTCGTCGAGGAGCCGGACCAGCCCTTCGCGCAGCAGCAGCGAGTCCTCGGCCAGCACCACCCGCACCTAGAGTTCCTCCCCCCAGCCCCACCAGCGGGATCTCCGCGGTCAGCACGGTCGGCCCGCCGGGCGGGCTGACCACGTCCAGCACCCCTTCGACGGTCGCCAGCCGGTCGGCCAGCCCGGCGAGGCCGTGGCCCTTGCGAGGTGCGCGCCGCCGCGGCCGTCGTCGCGGACCTGGACGAGCAGCCGCTGCGCGTCGGCGCTGACGACCACCGTGCACAGCGTGGCGTGGGCGTGCTTGGCGACGTTCGTCAGGGCCTCGGTCACCACGAAGTAGGCGGTGTTCTCGACGGCCGCGGCGAGCCGCCGCCCGTCCGGCAGGGCGACGTCGAGCGAGACCTCCACCGGGGACCGCGCGGCCGCGGCGGCCAGCGCCGGGCCGAGCCCGCGGTCGGCGAGGATCGGCGGCGCGATGCCGCGGGAGAGGTTGCGCAGCTCGCCGAGCGCCTCGCGGCTCTGCTCCAGCGCCTCGGCGACGAGCGGCCGGGCCCGCTCCGGGTCGTCGTCGAGCCGCCGGGCGACGGCCTCCAGATCCATGTTGAGCCGCACGAGCCGCTGCTGCGGGCCGTCGTGGATGTCGCGTTCGAGCCGGCGCAGCGTCTGCGCCTCGGCCTGGACGGCGGCCCGGCGGCTGGTCTCCAGCTGCCTGGCGCGGGCGCGCAGCGCGGCCGTCTGGTTGGTGAGCAGCGCCCGGACCAGCGCGGCCCGGACCTCGACGAGCCCGCGGACCACCAGCGGCGACGTCGCGACCATCACCGCGCCGATCGCCGTGTTCAGCACGATCTCACCGGTCCGCCCGGGGATGCCGGTGATCAGCCAGAGGAGCCCGCCCTCGCCGTCCTCGACGGGCAGCGCCCACTGCCACGTGACGTAGAGCAGGGCCCCGAGCCCGCCGACCGTCCACGTCACGGCGAGGATGAACAGCGTCAGCCGGACCGGGAACGCGAGCACCTCGTACAGCAGGTCGCGCCACGACTGCGGCCGGGCCAGCATGCTGAACAGGCGGGCGATGCCGGTGCCGCGCACCTCGCGGTAGTGGTGCGGCGGCAGCGCGCGGCCGGTGGCCCACTCGGTGGCCCGGCGCTCCACGCCGGCCAGCCCGCCGCACACGTGGAGCGTGCCCGCGAGGATCGGCAGCCCCAGCCAGACGACGAGCGTGCTCACGCCCGCGGAGAACCCGGCGATGGCCACGACGAACCCGACGATGCACAGCGGCAGCCCACCCAGCAGGTACCCGTACCCCCGCCAGAAGCGGGTGCGGCCGGTGATCGGGACGGGCGCGGCGGACACGTGCTCGGTCATGCCCCCACCCTCGCCCCTCCCCCGCCCGGCCCCCAGCCGGTGCACCTCCGCAGCAAGTAGGGCCAACCCGAAACCTCCTTACGCTGCGACTCATGTCAGAGGATCTCTGGAAGACCGTCGACGACTACGTCACCACGCAGCTCCTCCCGCCCGACCCGCTGCTGGAGGCCGCGCGCGCCGCCAACGACCAGGCCGGGCTCCCCGCCATCGACGTCTCCGCGGCGCAGGGCGCGCTGCTGAACCTGCTGGCCCGCTCGGTCGGCGCCCGTCGCGTCCTGGAGGTCGGCACGCTGGGCGGCTACTCGACGATCTGGCTGGCCAGGGCCCTCCCGGCGGACGGCCGGCTGGTCACCTGCGAGGTGAACGAGCACCACGCCGAGGTGGCCGCCGCCAACGTCAAGCGGGCCGGGCTCGACGCCGTGGTGGACATCCGGGTCGGCCCGGCGCTCGACACGCTCCCGGGCCTGGAGGGCCCGTTCGACCTCGCGTTCATCGACGCGGACAAGGAGAACAACCTCGCCTACTTCGAGCACGCCCTGCGGATGTCCCGCCCGGGGAGCCTGCTCGTCGTCGACAACGTCGTGCGCGCCGGGCAGGTGGCCGACGCGGACGACCCGAGCCCCGCGGTCACGGGCACCCGGCGCCTCGTCGAGGCGGTCGGGCGGGAGCCCCGCGTGGACGCCACCGTGATCCAGACCGTCGGGGCGAAGGGCTACGACGGGTTCCTGGTCGCCCGCGTGCGGTAGCGCCTTCAGCCCAGGAGCGTCTTGGCGTCGACGACCTCCACGAGCGGCCCGTAGAGCCCCATGACGTGCAGGGCCGCCTCGTGGCTCGGGTCGTCGACGCCGGCGCACGCGTCGGAGACGACCTGCACCCGCACCCCCGCGTCGCCGCGGCGCGGCCGTGGAGAGCACGCAGCAGTCGGTCGAGACCCCGGCCAGCACCATCGTCGAGGCGCCGACCCGGGCGGCGAGGTCCGGGCCCCACTTGGAGAACGTCGTCGCGTCCACCGTGGGGCCGGTCGCGCGATCCCGGGCACCACGTCGTAGATCGGCGAGTCCGGCTCGACCAGCGCGAACGGCCACCGGGCGTAGTAGTCGCGCCACGCCCCGGCCGGCTCGGCCGGGGCGACGAACCGCGTGAACGTCACGGCCGGGGCGAACGCGTCCACCAGTGCCCGGACGGTGGGCACGATCTCCGCGAACCGCGGCGTGGCCCACTCGCTCCCGGGGTCGGCGAACACGTCCTGCATGTCGATGACGACCAGGTGCCCGTCCCGGCCGGCGCCGGTCACGCAGCCGCTTCCTGCGCGCGCACCGCCGACTTCGTGCCGAAGTAGGTGACGACGAACCCGAGCACGAGCGCGAGCAGCACGCCGAGGTTGGCGTAGGCCCAGTCGCCCTCGCGACCGCCCAGCCCGAACGGTTCGAGCAGGTAGCCCTGCCAGGCCAGCCACTCGGCCGAGGCGTTCGTGACGAGGCCCCAGCCGAGCACCGTGCCGACGACGACCACGGCGATCGGGAGCGGGCGGACGTCGCCGTAGCGGCCGGCCGGGTCGAACAGGTCGGCCTCGGAGTAGTCCTTCCGGCGCAGGGCGATGTCGGCGAGCATCACGCCGCACCACGCCGCGATCGGCACGCCGAGCGTGATCAGGAAGCCCTGGAACTGGGCGAAGAACTCGCCGGCGAAGAACACCACGTAGACGGTGCCCAGCACCATGATCGCGCCGTCGATCAGCGCGGCGACGAAGCGCGGCACCTTGACGCCCAGCGCGAGCAGCGCAAGCCCGGACGAGTAGATGTCCAGCACCGCGCCGCCGACCAGGCCCAGCACCGCGACCAGCACGAACGGCACCAGGAACCAGGTGGGCAGGCTCGCGGCGAGCGCGCCGATCGGGTCGGCGGCGATCGCGCTGCTCAGGTCCGTGGACGAGCCCGCGAGCAGCAGCCCGAACGTGAAGAGCACGATCGGCGCGGCGGCCGAGCCGATCGTCGTCCAGGCGACGACACCGCGGCCGGAGGAGTTGCGCGGCAGGTAGCGGGAGTAGTCGGCGGCGGCGTTGACCCAGCCGAGGCCGAAGCCCGTCATGAGGAACACGAGCGCGCCGATGACCTGCTGCGTGGAGCCGGCCGGCAGCGCGGACACGGTGCCCCAGTCGACCTGCCCGGCGACGAGCGCGACGTAGACGATCGTCAGCACCCCGGTGACGACCGTGATGACCGTCTGCAGCCGCATGATCAGGCGGAAGCCCAGCACGCCGGCGAGCACGGTGAGCGCGGCGACGACGATCAGCGCGACCACCATCGTGCCGGTGCCGCCACCCCAGCCGAGCCGGGTGAACACCGTGGCGGTGGCGAGCGTCATCGTGAGGACCGTCTCCCAGCCGACCGTCAACAGCCAGGAGATGACCGCGGGGAGCTTGTTGCCGCGCACGCCGAACGCCGCGCGGCTCATCACCATGGTCGGCGCCGAGCCGCGCTTGCCGGCGAGCGCCACGAACCCGCAGAGCAGGAACGAGAAGACGATCCCGATCACGCCGGCGACCAGCGCCTGCCAGAACGAGATCCCGAACCCGAGCGCGAACGAGCCGTAGCTCAGCCCGAGCACCGACACGTTGGCCGCGAACCACGGCCAGAACAGGTCGCGCGGCCGGCCGTGGCGCTCCTCGTCGGCGATGACGTTGATGCCGTTCGCCTCGATCTGAAGCGCGGCCGGCCCGGCCGCCTTGGTCGCCGGATCTCCGTCCGGCGCACTCTGTACGTCGACCACTTCCGCCCCTCCGCCCGTGTTGACCGGCGCACGCTAAGGGCAGCTCGGGCCCGGGGTCAACGCGGCGAACGGCGCAACATCAGTGATCTAGGAAACTGCTTCGCCGAGCGGTCGGCGTCAGTGGTCGGACGGGTGCAGGTGGTACTCGAAGACCAGCCCGCCGACCGCGATGAGCAGCAGCACGCCGCCGATCACGAGCAGCCAGACGTAGAAGAACGCGAGCGCCACACCGCACACCGCGCCGCCGCGGCGACCCCGATCGGCCAGTAGCTGCCCGGGGAGAAGAAGCCGACGTCGCCGGCCCCGTCGGACACCTCGGCGTCCGGGTTGTCCTCCGGCCGCTCCTCGATGCGGCGGGAGACGAACCGGAAGTACGTGCCGATGATCAGCGCCAGGCCGCCGGTGAGGAACAGGCCGGCGATGCCGACGGGCTCCCGGGCGAGGATCGCGTAGACGATGGCGGCCAGGAAGAAGAACGCCATCACGAGCTCGAAGATGCGGGCTTCAACCTTCATGGCTCAGCTCCCGGAGACCGGCTGCGACGCGGAACGGGCGGTGCGGTCGGTGTTGAACGGATAGGTGGTGTACGCCTCGGGCGTGCAGAGCTGGCCGCAGCGCAGCTCGGCGAGTGCCTCGCCGGCCGTGAAGGGCTGCCCGGTGGCCGGGTTGACCTGCTCGCGGAAGCCGAGCCAGCGGTCGTACAGCGCCGGGGACAGCGCTCTGACCTCGAAGTTCATCATCGCGTGGTACGAGCCGCACAGCTCCGCGCAGCGGCCGACGAAGGCGCCCTCGCGGTCGATCGAGTCGATCTGCCAGACGTTGTCCTGGTCGTTGACCTCGGGCATCGGGAAGACGTCCCGCTTG
>MKJX01000110.1 GCA_001942415.1 Pseudonocardia sp. CNS-139 | reverse complement strand
TGCTCCCCGCGCGAGCGGGGTCGGTCCGGCCCCGCCCGTGGAACTTCTTCCGACGCTGATGTGCTGCCCGCGCGAGCGGGGGTGGTCCCCCTCGCAATCCCACGTTCAGCGTCACCGGCTCGTGCTCCCCGCACATGCGGGGGTCGTCCCTGGCGGTGCTGATCTGATGGCCGATCTCGTGCGTGCTCCCCGCACATGCGGGGGTGGTCCCGCATGGCCCGGCGGCCCGTCCGGCGGGCCCACGTGCTCCCCGCACATGCGGGGGTGGTCCCGTGTGGTGCGTCGACGGGGTGCGCCGGGTGGGGTGCTCCCCGCACATGCGGGAGTGGTCCCTCTGCCGGGTCGATCGCTGGGCCGGAGAACCAGTGCTCCCCGCGCACGCGGGGCTGGTCCCGCTCACCAACATCTCGATCGCGAGCTTCACCGGGTGCTCCCCGCGCACGCGGGGGTGGCCCGCCGGCCAGGCGCCGTCGGCCGGGAGCGGGCAGTGCTCCCCGCGCATGCGGGGGTGGTCCCCGGTCGATCCAGGCGAGGCCGCCGCGGTCGAGGTGCTCCCCGCCTGTGCGGGGCAATCCGTCGTCTCCGAGCACCCCGTCCTCGGAACGGCGCGCCCCGCGCCGTCACACCTCGCGTCCGCCCACCGTCACGACCACCCACCCAGCACATGCCACGCCCGCGTCGCGACGTGCAGGTTGAGCTTGCTGTCGACCGCGTTGAGGTCGTGGCCGGTCAGCTCGCGGATGCGGCGCAGCCGGTACCGCAGGGTGCTGCGGTGGATCACCAGCGCGCCGGCGGTGCCGTCGTAGTTCCCGCCGCACTCGTAGTACTGCCACAGCGTGCGGACCAGGTCGGTGTGGTTGGCGGCGTCGTAGTCGAGCAGCACGCCCAGCCACTCGCGCACGAAGTGCTCGGCCTCGCCGGTGTCCTGGCCCGCGAGCAGCTTGTAGACGCCCAGCTCCTCGTAGGAGGTGACGCCGGCCGGCACCCGCGGCGCCTGCCGGATGCGCAGCGCCCGCCGCGCCTCGTCGTAGGAACGCGCGAGCTGGGACGGCAGCAGCGCGACGCCGCCGACGCCGATCGAGCCGTCGTCCGAACGCAGCCTGCGGGCGACGGCCGCGTGCAGGTCGCGCCAGCGCTGCGCGGCGTCCTCGGCGGGCCGGGGCACGATCGCCACCAGCCCGCCGGGCCGGCGGGCCAGGAGCACGTGGGTGCGCAGGACGGTTCCCGCGGCCCGTTCGACGGCCTGCTCGACGGCGCCGTCGGGGGCCCCACTGGCCCAGTCGACGAGCAGCACGTGGTGCGGCGCGGCGAGGTCGTGGCCGAGTGCCGCCGCGCGCGGCACGGCACTCTCGTCGTCGGCGGTGCCGGAGAGCAGGTCGTCGACGAGGTCGCGGCGCAGCCGCAGCTCGGTCTCGGCCAGCGCGCGCAGGTGCGCCAGCTCCATCGCCAGGACGACGGCGCCCTCCTCCAGCGCGACCAGCTGGTGCTCACCAGCCCGGCGGTCGGGGTCGACGAGCACCAGCACGCCGAGCACCTCGTCGCGCGGCTGGGCCAGCGCGATGACGCGGTCGCGGTCGCGCAGCGGCCGGGTGGACGCGCGGGCGCGGGCCAGCAGGCCGTCGCGGCGCTGGCCCGAGCGGCGGGCGGGGGTGCGGCCGGGCCCGGACCAGGCCCGGACGTTGCCGAACCGGTCCTCGACGGCCACCGGCAGCCCGGTGAGGTCGTGCACGGCCTCGGCGATCCCGCGTTCCCCGGCGCCGGACGCGGCCACGGCGGTGAGCACCTCGTGCGTGCGCCGCCGCTGTTCCAGGTCGGCGACGCTGGCGCTGAGCTGCGCGTTCGCCGCGGCCAGCTCGACGGTGACGCGGCGCAGCTCGGTCGCCGTCTCCAGCTCGCGCCGGTGCAGCGCGGCGCTGCCGAGCGCGGCGCCGGTCTGCCGGGCGAGGATGCGCAGCAGCAGCTGCTCGTGGGCAGACGGCTCGGCCGCGGCGCCGACCACCAGGTAGCCGGCGTGGCCGCCGCCGCCGCGCAGCGCGTAGGCCCACGCCCAGCCGCACCCGTCCACGGCAACCGCGCCGTCGCCGCCGTCGAACGGCTCGCCCGGCTCCCCGGCCAGGACGCCGGCCACCGCCCGGAACGGCCCGAGCGACGGGACGGTCTCGCGTGCCAGGTCGAGGATCGCGCGGGCGTCGCGCCGGTCGAACATCAGCGCCGACAGCCCGAACAGGCCCGTGACCTGTGAGATCCGGGTCTGCAGGACGGCTTCCTGTACCGGAAGGGTCACCCTCCACCTCCGCGCTCGGCGCGTCCGTCAGCCTCTCCCGCGCGGGCGGGACGGGCTGGGTGTCGACCCCGAGAGCGAGCCTAACGAGTGACGGCGGCCGCTTCCAGGCGTGCCCTCAGGCCGACGGCGCGGGCGTCCGGGCGGCCGGGACGGCCCCGGCCGGCGGGTAGGCGTTCGCCTCGACGAGCGGGAAGTGGCAGGCGACCTGGTGGTCCGGGCCGACGGCGCGCAGCTGTGGCTGGTCCGTCGCGCAGACCGGTTCGGCACGGGGGCAGCGCGTCCGGAACCGGCAGCCGCTCGGCGGGTCCAGCGGCGAGGGCACCTCGCCCCGCACGCGGGCCCGCCGGCGGCGCGTGTGCCGGCCGGCCGGGTCCGGCGACGGGATGGAGTCGAGCAGCGCGGCTGTGTAGGGGTGCAGCGGCCGCGCGTAGAGCGCCTGGGACGGCCCGACCTCGCACAGCCGGCCCATGTACATCACCGCCACCCGGTCGCTGACCTGCTTGACGAGCGCGAGGTCGTGCGCCACGAACAGGTAGGACAGGGCCAGGTCGGCGCGCAGCTTCTCGAACAGGTTGAGCACCTGCGCCTGGCTGAGCACGTCCAGCGAGGAGACGGCCTCGTCGCACAGCACGAGCGACGGCGACAGCACGAGCGACCGGGCGATCGCGACGCGCTGGCACTGCCCGCCGGAGAGCTGGCGCGGCTTGCGCTGCCCGAACAGGCCCGGGTCCAGCCCGACCAGGTCGAGCACCTCGGCGCTGCGCTCGCGGCGCCGGCGCCGGGAGCCGATCCGGTGCGCCCCGAGCGGCTCCTCGACGATCGAGAACACCGTCCAGCGCGGGTCGAGCGAGCCGAAGGGGTCCTGGTAGACGGCCTGCATGTGCCGGCGGCTGGCGCGCAGCCGGCTGCCGCGCAGCCGGGTCAGGTCCACCCCGCGGAACCGCACCTCACCGGAGAGCGGGCGCGGCGCCTGCAGGATCGACCGGACCAGGGTCGACTTGCCCGACCCGGACTCGCCGACCACGCCGAGCGTCTCGCCGTCGCGGACCTCCAGTGACACCCCCGAGACGGCGTGCACGACCCCGTCCTTGACGCCGCCGTGCCCGCGGACGACGAACTCGTGCACCAGGTCGTGCACCGCGAGCAGGGGTTCTGCAGCCATGATCAGCGCCTCTCGTCGGGCCACGGGGAGAAGCACGCCCAGTGGTGCCCGGTCTCGTGCTCGGTCAGCTCCGGCCGCTCGGCGCGGCAGCGGTCCTGCACCCGCGGGCAGCGTGGCGCGAACGTGCAGCCGGGCGGGAGCGCCGTCAGGTCCGGCGGGCGGCCGCCGATCGTCGCGAAGAGCGAGTGCGGCTCCCGTTCCAGCCGCGGCACGGCGTCGAGCAGCGCCCTCGTGTACGGCATCCGCACGTGCCGGTAGAGCCGCTCGGTCGCCGCGTGCTCGACCACCCGCCCCGCGTACATGACCATGACGCGGTCGGCGTACGTGGCGGCGAGCCCCATGTCGTGGCTGATCATGATCATGCTCATGTCCAGCTCGTCCTGCAGGTCCATCAGCAGGTCCATGATCTGGGCCTGCGTCGTGACGTCCAGCGCGGTCGTGGCCTCGTCCGCGATGAGCAGCTGCGGGCCGCACGCCAGCGCGATGGCGATCATGACGCGCTGCCGCATGCCCCCGGAGAACTGGTGCGGGTAGTCGTCGTAGCGCGCCCGCGGGGACGGCACCTGCACGAGGTCGAGCAGCTCCAGCGCGCGGGCCCGGGCCGCCGCCTGGTCCAGCGGGAGGTGCATCCGGACGGCCTCGGTGACCTGCCGGCCGATCTTCATCGTCGGGTTCAGCGAGCCGGCCGGGTCCTGGAAGATCATCGCGATGTCCCGGCCGCGGTGCTCCCGCAGCTGGGCCTCGGTGAGCCCGATCAGCTCCGTGCCGAGCAGCACCGCCGAGCCGGCCACGCGGGCCGCCGGCGAGAGCAGTCCCATGACCGCGCGCGAGGTCACCGTCTTCCCCGAGCCGGACTCGCCGATCACCGCCAGCGTCTCGCCGCGCCGGACCGACAGGCTCACCCCGTTGACGGCGTGCACCGTGCGGTCCTTCAGCGCGAACGTGACGTGCAGGTCGGTGACGTCGAGCAACGGCCCGGTCACCGGGTGCCCCAGCGGCGGCGGGCGGCGTCGCCATGAGGTTCAGCGAGATCACGGTGACGAACAGCAGCGCGCTCGGGACGAGCACGAGCGCCGGGTCCGTCGACAGGGCCGCCTGGCCGCGGGCGATCATGTTCCCCCAGGTCGGGGCGGGTGGCGGGATGCCCAGCCCGAGGAAGCTCAGCGTCGCCTCGACGACGATCACCACCCCGAACGCAGCAGGCTGGCGGTGAGCAACGGCGCCGCCGCGTTGGGCGCGATGTGCCGCAGCAGGATCGCGAGGTCACGCTGCCCGGCCACCCGGGCCGCCGAGATGTAGACATTCTCGCGCTGCTTGAGCGTGGTGGCCCGGGCGATGCGCGCGTACATCGGGACGGTGACGATCGTGAGCGTGCCGACCAGGTTCGGCAGGCTCGGGCCGAGGTAGGTGGCCACGACGATCGCGAGGACGAGCGCCGGGAACGCCATGAGGACGTCGAGCACCCGCATGATCGTCGCGTCGACGAGGCCGCCCTTGTAGCCGGCGACGATGCCGGTGAACCCGCCGGCCACGATCCCCAGGAGGTTGGTGCAGACGCGACGACCAGCGACGTCTGCCCGCCGTGCAGCAGCCGGGACAGGATGTCGTTGCCGAGCGGGTCGGTGCCGAGCACGTGCCCCGGCGAGAAGAGCGGCCGCATCGCCTCGGAGAGCGAGCCGTCGTTCGGCCCGGGGACGGCGGGCACGAGCGGGAGCAGGAAGCAGGCCAGCGCGACCAGCCCGAAGATCGCCCCGGGCACCCACAGGTCCAGGTCGGCGCGCATCCGGCGGCGGGTGCGCGGTGGCGCGGTCGGCCGGGCGGGCTCCGTCGGTCCTGGCTCAAGAGCTTGGACGGCCATGGCGGATCCTCGGGTCGAGTACTGCGTACAGCAGGTCCGTGACGAGGTTGGCCAGCACGACGGCGAGGGCGATGAGCAGCACCATCGTCTGGACCATCGGGATGTCCTGGAACGTGATGGCCTGCATGAGGCCCTGGCCCATGCCCGGGATGGCGAAGATCTGCTCCAGCACGACCGAGCCGCCGATGAGCAGGCCCACCTGCCCGCCGACCACCGTGAGCAGCGTGAACACGGAGTTGCGCAGCGCGTGCCGCAGCAGCACGCCCCACGGCGGCACGCCCTTCGCGCGGGCCGTGCGGATGTAGTCCTCGCCCTCCAGCTGGTCCACGAGGTCGGCCCGCAGCTGCCGGCTGTCGCCGCAGAACATGACGAACACCAGCGTCGCGATCGGCAGCGCGAGCGACCGGAAGTGCTCCACCGGGTCGTCGGCCAGCCGGACGTATCCCAGCGCCGGGACGAGCCCGAGGAACACCGCGAACACGTAGATCAGCACCAGCGCGAACACGAAGTGCGGCGCCGAGAGCCCGACCATGCTGACGCCGATGCTGATCCGGTCCACCACACCCCGCGGACGCCGGGCCGCGAGCACCGCCACCGTGATCGTCAGCAGGACGCTGAGCACGATCACGTAGACGAGGATCTCGGCCGAGACCAGCAGCCGCGGCACCAGCTCCACGCCGATCGACTGGCCGCTCACCAGCGACGGGTCGAGGTTGCCGGTCAGCACCCCGCCGAGCCAGCGCAGGTACCGCTCGAAGAACGGGAGGTCCAGGTGCAGCCGGGCGCGCAGCGCCGCGACGTCCTCCGGGGTCGCGTTCTCCCCGAGCAGCGCCTGCGCCGCGTCCCCGGGCAGCAGGTTGAGCAGGCAGAACGACAGGAACGTGGTGCCCCAGAGCACCGGCACCGCCTGCAGCAGGCGCTTGCCCACCACCCGGGCCGTCGGCGACCCGAGCAGGCCGCCGCCGGGCCGGCTCCCGGCTACCCCCGCGACGACGACACGCGTTCCCACGACGCCCACTTCGCGTTCTGGTCCAGCCCGACCACCGTCCGGCGTGCGATGTAGTAGCCGTTGGTCTGGTAGAGGAAGGCCGCGTACGCCTGGTCGCTGATCGTCCTGAACGCCTGGGCGTACAGGCCCTCGCGCACGGCCGGGTCGTCCGCCACCCGCGCCTGGTCGAGCAGGGCGTCCAGGCTCGGGTCGGCCACCCCGCTGTTCGGGCCGTTGGTGTGGAAGAAGTAGTCCGTGCCCAGCCGCAGCGCGGGGTCGATCGCCCCCGAGAACCCGAGGTAGACCTGCCAGTTCCCGGTCTTGTAGTTGTCCAGCGTGTTCGCCAGCGGCTCGGGCGCGATCTCGCTCGTGATGCCGGCCTTCTGCCACATGGCCTGGATCGCCTCGGCCGTCACCAGGGTCTGGCTCTGCGCGGGACCGAACCCGCCGAGCTTCACGTGCAGCCCGCCGATCTGCTGCACGAGCGCCGTGGCCGGCCAGGTCAACGTGCGGGTGCCGGGCACCGTCTCCTGGAAGAACAGCCCGCCCTCGGCGGTCGGCGACTGGGTCGGCTTGTAGAGCCCCTTGCCGATCACCTGAGCGAGCGACTGCACGTCGGTGGCGTAGATCAGCGCCTCGCGGGCCCGCTTGTCGTCGAGCGGCGCGGCCAGCGAGTTGAACTGGAGCTGGGCCGCCGCGATCGCCGGGATCGGGATGACGGTCAGCGCCGCGCCGGCCTGCTTCAGGATGTCGACGCTGGAGATGCCCACGACGACGTCCGCGGTGGAGGACTGCACCGCCGCGTACGCGGCCTCGTCGTTCCCGGCCGACTGGAAGACCAGCCGGTCCAGGTAGGGCTTGTCCTGCTCCCAGTAGGTGGGGTTGCGCTCCAGCTCCAGGCGCTGGCTGGCCTGGTTGCCGACCACCCTGAACGGCCCGGCCCCCACCGGCTGCTGGCCGAAGTCCGCGGCGCCGAGCCGCTCGAACGCCGCAGGCGAGGCCATCCAGTTCATCGCCGTGTTGACGAAGGCGGGGATGAGCGGCGGGTAGGGCTGCGCCAGCGTCAGCACGACCTTCGTCGGGCCGTCCGCGGCCACGTCCGTGACCATCGTGAAGAGCGACGCGCACGGGCAGGCCGTCGCCGGGTCGAGCGCCCGGCGCATGTTCCAGACCGCCGCCTCCGCGTCGAGCGGGGTGTTGTCGGAGAACATCAGGTTCGGCCGCAGCTCGACCGTCACCGTCCTGCCGTCGTCGGACTTCGTGAAGCCCGCCGCCAGGCTCGGCTCGATCTCCCCGGCCGGGCCTGGTGGAACAGCTCGCCGTAGATGCTGTTGCGCAGCTCCGCGTTGGCCGTGCCGGGCATGACCGGGTCGAGGTTCGGCCACGAGTTGAAGCCACCGGCCGTGATCACCGTCATCGAGCCGCCGCGGGTCGGGGCGGCGTCGGTCGGCGCGGCCCCGCCGGCGGTGCCGCCCGCCGACCCGCACGCCGCCAGCACCAGCGCCGCCGCGACGAGCGGCAGCACCGGCGCACGCAGAACTCTCAGCAGTCGCCTCACGTCGCCTCCCTCGTCGGCCGCCGCTACCGGGCGGACGGCGACATCCCCTGGTCGGCCAGGACGTCGGCGTGCTCCGCGAGCAGCTCCTGGAAGTCGGCGTGGGCGGAGATCACGTCCAGCCCGCGGGTGTTGAACAGCTCCCCGTGCGCGGGCAGCGTCGGCTCGGTGCCGTCCGCGAGGTCCCGGACCATCCGCAGCAGGCCCGGCGCACCGCGACCACGGCGATGTCGCTGACCCCGAGGTGCTCCTCGCTGCGGTCCATGACCGGGCCCATCGACTCGGTGACGGCGCGGTCCTCGGCGCCGGTCCCGCCCTTGACCCCGACGAACTTGCGCTTCTCGGCCTCCCGGTCGATGAGGAAGTCGTTGTCGAGGTTCGTGGCGCCCCGCGGGTGGTCGACGATGTGCCCGGTGGAGATCTTGTAGGGCTCGGTGGACGTGCTGGGCGTGTACCACTCGCCCTCGCGCATCGGCCGGTTGCGGTGGTAGAAGACGCCGAACGACATCGTGTTCTCGTCGTCCACCGGAACGTTGATCTTCGCGTTGCTCAGCTCGCCGGCCGAGGGCAGCTGGGTGGCGGCCGGCGCGAGCCACTGGGTGATGCGCCAGTAGTAGTTGCCGTCGTCGAGGGTCCGGCGCCCGCCGTAGAGGAAGCCGTACCCGGTCTGCTTCACCGACAGCCGCGGCGCGGTGTCCTGGATGACGAAGTGCCGGTAGCCCTGCACCATCTGCGGGGGCTGCGGCGCCGTCTCCGGGTCGAGGAACCGGTGCAGGTACGAGACGTGCGCCGTGTCGACGTCGCCTTCGAGGGCCTGCAGGTAGTTCGACTCCTGCAGGAACGAGCTGGAGAGCACGTGGCCCGCGGGCAGGTCCATCCACTCGTACTCGGGCAGCGGCGGCTGCCGGTCGCGCGGGCCCATGTAGATCCACACGAACCCGCCGCGCTCCTCCACCGGGTAGCCGATGGTGCGCAGCCGGTCCTTGTAGTTGGACTCCGGCGGCTCGGTCGGCATGTCCACGCACTGGCCGCTCACGTCGAACTTCCAGCCGTGGTAGGCGCAGCGCAGCCCACCCTCCTCGTTGCGCCCCCAGAACAGCTGGGTGCGCCGGTGCGGGCAGAGCGCCTGCAGGGCGCCGACCTTCCCGGACGTGTCCCGGAACAGGATGATGTTCTCGCCGAGGATCCGGGCCCGCAGCGGCTTGCCGTCCGGCTCGGGCAGCCGCGCCGCCGTCACCACCGGGTGCCAGAACCTGCGGAAGAGGTTGCCGGCCGGGGTCCCCGGGCCGACCTTCGTCAGCAGGGCGTTGTCTTCCACGCTCAACATGGATCGCTCACCTCCGGTTGACGGCCCGGCCGCCGCCGTGCACCACGGGACGGCACGTGGGCATGCGGAACGAGGCACCGGAGCGGTGCGCGGCGGCGTTGCCGGGCGATCGGGGTTGTGGTGGGACGGGCGGGCGTCTGCTCAGCCGGCCGGGGTGGCCGACGGGCCCAGGAGCAGGTCGTCGGCGTTCTCCTGGAGCAGCAGCTCGAAGTCGCCCTGCTCGGACAGGATGTCCCGGCCGCGCACCCGGAAGAGCTCCGGACGCCGCGCGGCCGCGGGCTCGGCGCCCTCGTCCAGCTCGCGCAGCATGGCGAGCAGGCCGCGACGCAGGGCGACGACGGCGATGTCGCTGACGCCAGGTGCTCCTGGCTGCGGTCGAGGTCGCCCATCGACTCGGTGACGGCGCGGTCCTCGGCGTTGGTGCCGCCCTGGATGCCGACGAACTTGTCCTGCTCGGCGGCGCGGTCGATCAGGTAGTCGTTGTCCAGGTTGGTGGCACCGCGCGGCAGGTCGATCACGTGGCCGCCGGCGAGCCGGGTCGGACCCGGGTCGACCGGCCGGACGCGCCGCGTGGTGTCCGGGCCCTCGGGCAGCGCCCCGGTGCGGCTCCAGATCAGCCCGGCCGACAGCGTGTAGCTGTCGTCGATCGGCACGCGGATGAGCGCCTGGCCGAGGTCGCCGGTGGTCGGCAGGTACGTGGCGGCCGGGGCCATCCACGGGGTGCACCGCCAGTAGTAGGTGCCGTCGTCCAGGGTGCGGCGGCCGCCGTAGAGGAAGCCGTAGTCCGTGCGCTTCACCGACAGCCGCGGTGAGACGTCCTGGCCGACGAAGTCCCGGTATCCCCGGTTGAAGACGGCCGGCCGCGGCGCGGTCTCCGGGTGCAGGTAGCGGTGCAGGTAGGAGACGTGGGCGGTGTCGACGTCGCCCTCCAGCGCCTGGAGGTAGTTGGACTCCTGCAGACCGGTGAAGACCATCCGCTGCGACTCGGGGAGGTCGAGCCACTCGTACTCGGGAAAGCCGGGCTCCTTGTCCCGCGGGCCCATGTAGACCCACACGAACCCGCCCCGTTCCACGACCGGATAACCGATCGTGCGCAGCCGGTCCTTGTAGTTCGACTCCGGCGGCTCGGTCGGCATGTCCACGCACTGCCCGGTCACGTCGAACTTCCAGCCGTGGTAGGCGCAGCGCAGCCCACCCTCCTCGTTGCGCCCCCAGAACAGCTGGGTGCGCCGGTGCGGGCAGAGCGCCTGCAGAACGCCGACGTCGCCGTTCGAGTCGCGGAAGGCGATCAGGTTCTCCCCGAGAATGCGGAGCCGGCTGGGCGGGCCGTCCGGTCCGGCGATCCGGGAGCTGAGCGAAACCGGCTGCCAGAACCGCCGGAACAACGTGCCCATCGGGGTGCCGGGACCCACTCGGGTCAACAGCTCGTTGTCACTGTGCGCCAACATGGAAAGGGAACCTCCTCGAGCGTCATTGCACGATGTCCCTGCGAGGTGTCCGCCTGGCGAACGTATGTGCTTTGAACGAACATACGCGCGGTCGTCGGAAGGCGTCAAGACTGCTCGGAGACACCGTCGCAGGCCGTGATCACCGGGCGCCACTCGACCCGAAGCCGAGCAAGATCCCCTGGTAGCAGCCTCAGAACGGGCCGCCAGGCGGACCGGGCCACGTCTGCGCAGGCCCGGGCCGCATGCGTTGACGGACCGCGCGAGATGTGGCTAGCGTTCTGGAAAAGAACAATCGTTCGCTGTGCGAACACACCTCGGCGGACACGACCCCGGCCTGGTGAGAGAGGCGAGGATTGCTCGTGGAAAAGATCGACGCGTTCTGCCACATCATGCCCCCGGCGTACTACAAGCGATTCTTCGACGCCACGGGGTCGCCGGCCGTCGCGAACCTGCGCAACCGGGTCGCGAGCATTCCGGCGCTGCACGACATGAATGTCCGGTTCCGCATGATGGACGAGTTCGGCGACTACCGGCAGGTCATCAACATCGCGGCACCGCCGGTGGAGGACTTCGGGTCGCCGGCGCTGTCGAAGGAGCTCTCCCGGGTCGGCAACGAGTCGATGGCGGAGCTCGTGAGCAGGCACCCGGACCGGTTCGCCGGGTTCACGGCGTGCGTTCCGATGGACGACCCGGAGGCCGCCGTCGAGGAGCTCGACTACGCGTGCCGCGAGCTCGGCGCGCTCGGCGCCCAGATCTACACCAGCGTGCTCGGCCACCCGATGGACGAGGACCGCTTCGACGTCTTCTACGCGCGCGCGGCCGAGCTGGACAAGGTCGTCCAGGTGCACCCGTGCCGCAACTCGACGTGGGCCGACTACCCGACCGAGACCGTCTCGAAGTACGAGATCTGGTGGGCGCTGGGCTGGGAGATGGACCTGTCGGTCTTCATGGCCCGGATGGTCTTCTCCGGGGTGCTGGAGCGGTACCCGGCGATCAAGTTCCTGATCCACCACGGCGGGAGCATGATCTCGCACTTCTCCGGCCGCGTCGGGCCCGGCCTGGACCAGCTCGGCGCCCGCACGCCCCCGGACCAGAAGGCCGACGTCGAGCACTACCCGCTCACCAAGCGCCCGCTCGACTACTTCCGGATGTTCTACGTCGACACCGCCATGTTCGGCGCGGCGCATGCGCTCAAGTGCTCGGTCGAGTTCTTCGGCGTCGACCACGTGCTCTTCGGCTCCGACTGCCCGTACGACCCCGAGAAGCCCGGGCTACATCCGCTCGACGATCCGCAACCTGCAGGAGATCGGCCTGGACGCGTCCGACCAGGAGACGATCTTCAACGGCAACGTGCGGAAGGTCTTCAACGACACCTTCGACGCGGCGGGCGGGCTGCGCTGATCATCGACGTCCGCGCGCGCCGCCCGCCTTGACCGGCGTTTCACCCACCCCGTACCGTTCGCAATACGGATAGACGTTCGCGATACGAACGACTAGGAGGCTCTGATGGTGTCGACCGACACGGCCAACGGTGTTCCGGCCGGTCCCGCCAACCCGTGGTTCGTCGTCGACGTCGAGCGCATCGACGCCACGACCGTCGCGCGGGTGCTGCGCCAGGTCCGGGCCTCGGAGGGGCTGGACCAGCTCGCCTACCGCGAGACCGAGATCGACGCGCTGTGGAGCCTCGTCGACATGGCGGTGCGCGCCGGGATGCCGGGCGCGAGGTCGCGCTCGCGCTGCTGTGGTCGGCGCACGACGCGGTCGGCTCCGGCGACGTCGACACGGCCGTCGACGCGCTGACCCGGCTGCGCGACCTGGGCGGGCTGGACGAGCTCAACGAGGCCGGAAGGGCTGCGCTGTAAGTGGGCAAGGCGGAGACGATCACCGTGAACGAGGAGGGCGCGGCGCCCACCGAGTTCGTCCAGTCCCTCGAACGCGGCCTGGCGGTCATCCGGGCCTTCGACGCGCAGCACGCCGAGCTGACGCTCAGCGACGTCGCGCGGGCCACCGGGCTCTCCCGGGCCGTGGCGCGCCGGTTCCTGCACACGCTGCTCGCGCTCGGCTACGTCCGCACCGACGGCCGGGTGTTCGCGCTGCGGCCGCGGGTGCTGGACCTCGGCTACGCGTACCTGTCGAGCCTCACGCTGCCCGAGATCGCGCTGCCGCACCTCGAACGGCTCGCCCGGCAGGTCAACGAGGCCTGCTCCATCACCGTGCTGGACGAGGACGACATCGTCTACGTCGCCCGGGTGCCGAGCCCGCGCATGATGAGCGTGGCGATCCGGGTCGGCACACGGTTCCCGGGCTACGCGACGTCGACGGGCCGCGTGCTGCTGGCCGCGCAGCCGGAGGACTGGCTGGAGACGTACCTGACGCGCGTGCCGCTCGTCCCGATCACGGGCAGCACCACCACGGAGGTCCAGTACCTGCGGGCGCTGGTGAAGCGGTGCGCGCAGGACGGCTACAGCCTGGTCGACCAGGAGCTGGAGGAGGCGTCCGCTCGCTCGCCATCCCGCTGCACAGCGACGACGGCACGGTCGTCGCGGCCATGAACATCTCGCGCCGGCCAACGGGCGGGACGCGGCGACGATGATCGAGAGCCTGCTCCCGCCGCTGCGCGCCGCCGCCGAGGCGGTCGAGCAGGACTTCCAGCGGCTGCCGCGGCAGAAGGACTCACTGCTGCGGTAACCCCCGGAAGCCGAGCCGGACGGGAAGGCGGGTCGGCCCGTGGTTGACGAAGCTGGGCCCGTACGGCAGCTCGGCCGCGGGCACCGTGAGCTCGACCGACGCCAGCCGGTCGAGCAGCACGTCGAGCACCACCCGGCTCTCCAGCCGGGCCAGCGACGCGCCGATGCAGGCGTGCGCACCCCTGCCGAACGCGACGTGCGCCGCGAGCCCGGCCCGGTCCAGGCGCAGGTCGGGCGCGTCCGGCCAGGCCCGCGGGTCGCGGTTGGCCGAGGCGTAGAGCACGAAGACGCGCGCGCCCGCGGGCACGGGCACGCCGCCGACCTCGGCGTCCCGGGTGGCGAGCCGGAAGAAGCCCTGGATCGGCGACTCCAGCCGCAGCGACTCCTCCACGAACGCCGGGACGAGCGCGGGGTCCGCCTGCAGCCGGGCGAACAGGCCGTCGTGGCCAGCGAGCAGCGCCATGCTGCTCGCGAGGTGGTGGGTGGTGGTGATGTTGCCGGCGATGAGCAGCTCCGCCACGAAGCTGACGCACTGCAGGCGGGTCAGCTCACCGGCCCGCTCGGCGGCCGCGATCGACGACAGCACACCGGCGTCCGCGGTGCCGTCCCAGCGGTCGAGCAGGTCGGACAGGTAGCCGGTGAACGCGGCCTGCACGTGCGCGAGCCGGGCCTGGTCCGCGTCGTGGTTGCCGACGGCGCTGGTGATCTCCTCGGACCACACACGGAAGCGGTCCGCGTCCTCCTGCGGCACCCCGAGCACGAGGCTGATCACCCGCACCGGCAGCAGCGCGGCCAGGTCGCGCACGAGGTCCACGTCGGGGAGATCCCTGAGCCGGTCCACGTGCGCCGCCGCGACCTCGCGGATGCGCGGCTCCCACGCCGCGATGCGGGCCGGGGTGAAGGCCCGGTTGACGATCGCGCGCCGGCGGGCGTGCTCGGGGTCGTCGGACATCAGCAGGAGCGGCGAGAGCGGCGCGTTCGGGTCGTCCGGGTCGACCTGCGGGCGCACCCGGCCGACCGTGTTCACCGACGAGAAGGCGTGCTTCTCGCGCAGCACGTGCACCACGTCGTCGTGCCGGGCGACGACGAACGCGTCGATCTCCGGGCGACGTGCACGCCGCGTTCGCGCAGCTGCGCGTAGGTGCCGAACGGGCACCGCAGCGCGTCCTGGTCGAGGGCGGCGAGGCGGGAGAACACGGACATGGGCTCCTCCGAGCGGCGCCGGTCGGGGTCGTCCGGACCCTACCCATGGGTGTGCGGCCATACGCAATAGCTGCGATGAGAGTTCCGCAGTAGTGAATTCTCTCCACCATCCGACGGATCGTTCGACATGAAGGAATCTCATCAGAAATCTGCTCACCAGGGCGAACGTGCTCTAGTGTTTTCGGAGCTGTTCCCCTCTCCGACGGACCCCACCGACGCGGCCGACGCACGGAGGACCCCATGAAGATCGACATCCACGGGCACGTCAGCGCTCCCGAGTCGCTCTACGCGTACAAGGCGGGGCTGCTGGCCCATCGCGGGGCGCACGGGCGCGGCGGCGCCGGCGTCACCGACGAGACGCTGCGGGCCGCGCTGACCGCGCCCAGCAGGAGCTTCGGCGGCAAGTCGCACCTGGCCCACCTCGACGACGCCGGCGTCGACGTGCAGCTGATCTCGCCGCGGCCCTACCAGATGATGCACAGCGAGCAGGGCCGGCTCGTCGAGTGGTTCGTGCAGGAGACCAACGACGTCATCGCGCGCAGCTGCCGGCTGGAGCCGGAGCGCTTCCGCGGCGTCGCCGGCCTGCCGCAGAGCATGGAGCTGGGCGTCGACCGCTGGGTGGCGGAGCTGCGCCGCTGCGTCGGGGAGCTGGGGTTCGTCGGCACCCTGCTCAACCCGGACCCGTACGAGGGCAGCGCGCAGCCGCCCGGGCTCGGCGACCGCTTCTGGTACCCGGTGTGGGAGGCGCTCTGCGAGCTGGACGTCCCCGCGCTGATCCACGCCGCCGGCTGCCGGCCACCCGCCCGAGAGACATATTCCTTGCACTTCATACAGGAGGAGACGCTGGCGGTGGCCGGGCTGCTCGCGTCGCCGGTGTTCACCGACTTCCCGGACCTCAAGATCGTCGTCTCGCACGGCGGCGGCGCGATCCCGTACCAGCGGGGCCGGTTCGAGCCGGGCGCGCTGCGCCGCGGCCACGACGTTCCGCGAGGAGCTGCGCAAGCTCTACTACGACACCTGCCTCTACACGCAGGACTCGATCGAGATGCTGCTGCGTTCGGTCGGCGTCGACCGGTGCCTGTTCGGCACCGAGAAGCCCGGCACCGGCTCGATGGTCGACCCCGCGACCGGCCGCTGGGTCGACGACATCCACCTCCTCATCGAGGACATCGACTGGCTCACCGACGGGCAGCGCAAGCAGCTGTTCGAGACCACCGCGCGCGAGCTCTTCAGGATCTGACAGGGAGCGCCACATGGCACACATCGGGCTCGCGGTCGGCACGTCCCACGCCCCGCAGCTGTCCACCCCACCCGAGGAGTGGGGGCAGCGGGCGGTGGCCGACCGCCGCAACAGCGCGCTCGCCTTCCGCGGCGGGGACTACACGTTCGAGCAGCTCTCGGCGCTGCGCGAGGCGGCGTTCGCGGACGAGTGCGACGTGGACCTGCAGCGGGCCCGGCACACCGCCTGCCGCGCCGCGATCGACGAGCTGGGCCGGGTCGTGCGCGCCTCCGGCGTCGACGTGCTGGTCGTGGTGAGCAGCGACCACAAGGAGGTCTTCGGCGACGAGCTGCTGCCGCCGTTCGCCGTCTACTGGGGCGAGACGGTGCGGCACGAGCCGTTCACGCAGGAGGCGCTGGACGCGATGCCGCCCGGGCTCGCGATCGCCGAGGTGGCGAACGTCCCCGAGGTGAGCACCGTGCGCCGCTGCCACCAGGAGCTGGCGCTGCACCTCATCCGGGAGACGAGCACGGCCGGGTTCGACCCCGGCGCGTCCCGCGCGCTGCCCGCCGGGAAGTACGGCGACCACGGCATCCCGCACGGCTGGGGGTTCGTGCTGCAGCAGGTGCTGGGCGGCACCGCGGACATCCCCGTCGTGCCGGTCTTCGTCAACACGTTCTGGGAGCCGAACCCGCCGGGCGCCGCCCGCTGCCACGACTTCGGCACGGCGCTGGGCGCGGCGATCGCGACGTTCCCGGACGACCTGTCGGTGGGCGTGGTCGCGTCCGGCGGGCTGAGCCACTTCGTCATCGACGAGGACCTGGACCGCCGGTTCCTCGACGCGCTGCTCGACGGCGACGGCACCTACCTGCGCAGCCTGCCCGCGGACCTGCTGCGTTCGGGCAGCTCGGAGATGCGCAACTGGATCGTCGTCGGCGCGGCGGCGGCCGGCACCGGGCTGCGCCCGCGGGTGGTCGACTACGTGCCCTGCTACCGCTCGGAGGCGGGCACCGGCTGCGCGATGGGGTTCGTGGCGTGGCAGGAGGCTGCGTGAGCGGGGACGCGGAGCCGGCCCGGCTGCGGGCGCTGGACACGTGCGCCGTCTCCGACGCGCTCGACACGCTCGGGCTCCCCGGCGCCACCACCGGGCTGCGGTCGCTGTGGGCCGTGCCCGGGCCGGTGGCCGGGCGGGTGCGCACGGTGCTCGCCGGGCCGCGCGAGTCCGGCAGGCCGGCCCAGCACATCGGGGCCGCCGCCATCGAGGCCGCCGGCCCCGGCGACGTGCTTGTCATCGCCAACGGCGGACGGCTCGACGTCTCCTGCTGGGGCGGCATCCTCACGGTCGCCGCCACCGGCCGCGGCGTCGGCGGCGTGGTCGTCGACGGCGCCATGCGCGACATCGCCGAGTGCGAGCAGCACGGGTTCCCGGTGTTCGGCCGCGCGGTCGTCCCGGTGAGCGCACGCGGCCGGATCGTGCAGCTGGCGATGGGAGAACCGGTGCGGGTCGCGGGCGTCACCGTGCACGAGGGCGACCTCGTGCTCGCCGACCGCAACGGCGTGGTGTTCGTGCCCGCCGCCGAGGCCGGGCGCGTCCTCGGGCTCGCCGAGCGCATCGTCACCCGGGAGGACGCGATGGCCGCCGCGGTGCGCGCCGGGCAGCCCGTCACCGAGGTGATGCACGACAGCAGGTTCCCGACGGTCGAGGAGGCCACCCCATGACCGACCCGGTGACGCACCCGCTCGCCCGCTTCTCCGCGGCGACCGTCTCCGACGCGCTCGACCGGCTCGGACGCCCGGGGTCGCTGCTCGGCATCGCCCCGCTCTTCGACGGGGCGCGGCTGTGCGGGCGGGCGTTCACCGTCCGGTACGTGACGGCGGGCTCCCCGCCCGGGACGGTCGGCGACTACCTGGACGACGTCGCCCCCGGCCAGGTCGTCGTGCTGGACAACGGCGGCCGCACCGACTGCACCGTGTGGGGCGACATCCTCACGGCGATGGCCGCGCACCGCGGCGTCGGCGGCACCGTGATCGACGGGGTCTGCCGCGACGTCCGGCGGGCCCTCGACGGCGCTACCCGATCTACAGCCGCGGCCGCTTCATGCGCACCGGCAAGGACCGCGTGGAGGTCTCGGACGTCGGCCGCCCCGTGACGGTCGGCGGCGTCCAGGTGAGCCCCGGCGACCTCCTCCTCGGCGACGCCGACGGCGTGGTCGCCGTGCCGCACGCCGTCGAGGACGCGGTACTGCAGGTCTGCACCACCATCGCCGAACGCGAGGAAGCGATCCTGGAAGCGGTCCTGGCAGGCGAACCCCTGGCGAAGGCGAGGGAGCAGCAGGGCTACCACCAGCTCCAACGCCACCCCTGACGGGTGTCAGGGGAGGCGGTCGCGGAGGGCCTTCAGGGCCGCCAGGGCTTTCTCCCGTTCGCCGTCTCCTACGGCGTCGTGGGCCTGCCAGAGCAGTTCCAGCCACTCGGCGCGGGCGGCCATGTCGGCCAACGTCCACAGCGCGTCGATCTCCGACTCGCGGTAGACGAGCTGGTCGGGCTCCAGGGACGCTCGACCTGGCGGATCACCCGGCCGACGGTCTCGGCGTCGAGCACCTCGACGTCGATGATCCGGCGCGGGTCGGCCGGCCGCTCGGCCGTCACGGGGCGGCCCGCCGCGGCGTCACCTCGTCCTGGTGCTCGGCGAGCACGGTGTCGAAGTCGCCGTTCGTCGACACCACGTCGAAGCCGCGGGTGCGGAACGCCCACGGCTGCTTCGCGAGCGCGGGCTCGACGCCCTGCTCGATGTCGCGGGCCATCTTGATCAGCCGCCGGCGCATGGCGATGATCGCGACGTCGCTGGTGCCGAGGTGCTCCTTGCTGCGGTCGAGCACCGGCTCCATGGTCTCGGTCATGGCCCGGTCCTCCTCGGGAGGCGTGCCGATGATCCCGCTGTACCGCTTGGTCCGCTGCACGTGCCGGTCGATCCGGAAGTCGTTGTCCCGGTTCAGCGGGGAGCGGCGGGCGTCGATCACGTAGCCGTCGGCGAGCCGCCACGGTTCGAGCAGCTGGCCGTTGTTGCGCCCGTTCGCGATGGCCTCCTCCGCCGAGAGCGCCCGGTGCGGGTGCCAGACGAACGAGAACGACATCGAGTTGTCGTCGTCGATCGGCACGACGATCCGCCCCGGACGTTCCTGCGAGCCGGGCGTCTCGGACGTCGACGGGGCGATCCAGTGCGAGAACCGCCAGTAGAAGTCCTCCTCCCCGCCGACGCGCCGCCCGCCGTAGACGAACCCGTACTCGGTGGCCTTCACCGTGAGCGAGGGCGAGCGGTCCTTCGCGACGTAGTCGGCGAACGAGTCGACGAACCGCGCCCACTTGAGCGCCTTGCGGGTGTCCAGCGGCCGGTGCAGGAACGAGACGTGCGCGGTGTCGATGTCGCCCTCCAGCGTCTGCAGCCAGTTGCACTCGACGAGGCTCGCGCTGATCACCCGCTGGTCGTCGGGCACCTCGGCCCACTCGTACTCGGGGAACTCCGGCTGCTGCTCGGGCGGGCCCATGTAAGACCCAGACCAGCCCGCCCTTCTCGACCGTCGGGTAGCCGGGCGCGTGCACCCGCTCCTTGAACGTCGAGTGCGCCGGCTCGGACGGGATGTCGACGCACTTCCCGGTGACGTCGAACTTCCAGCCGTGGTAGACGCAGCGCAGCCCGCTCTCCTCGTTGCGGGCGAAGAAGAGGTTGGCGCGCCGGTGCGGGCACCAGGCCGACAGCACGCCGACGCGGCCGCCGGTGTCGCGGAACGCGACGAGGTTCTCGCCGAGCACCCGCAGCCGGACGGGGGCGCGTCCGGGTCCTCCATGTCCTCGCTCGCGACGACCGGCAGCCAGAACCGGCGGAACACCTCGCCCATGGGCGTGCCGGGGCCGACCTCGGTGATCAGCTTGTTGTCCTCCGGCCTCAGCATCGGCCGTGCCTCCCCTGGTCGTGGACGGCCGTCACCGGTTGCGTCCGAAGACGGTCTGGAACTGCTGGAGGTACTGCTGCTGGCGGTCCAGCTCGGAGTAGTCGACGGGGCGCTGCGGCGGCACGGAGTCCAGCTCGTCGAGCGCGGGCCGGCCGGGCGGCGGCGGGACGCCCGCGCGCACCGGGTACCAGTTGCCCTCCTGGGAGAGGCACGTCTGGCCCTCCTCGGAGAGCAGCCAGCTCGCCAGCAGCCGGGCCGCGTTGGGGTGCGGCGCGTTGGTGACGACGCCGACGAAGTGCCCGGTGACGGGGGTCGCGCCGGCGACCGGGAAGACCCACTTCAGGGTGCTGCCCTGCTCCAGCGCGGGGCCGGTGGTCTGGTCGAGCCCGCCGACCATCACCGCGTACTCGCCGGTGCGCAGCGCCTCGATGGCCGGCTGGACACCGCGGATGAGCCCGGGCTCGTTGGCCGCGAACCGGTCGAGCCACGCCTCGTCCGTGGTGCCGCCGCTCTGCAGCAGCTCCTGCAGCAGGCTCAGGCCGGCGCCGGGGCCGGTCGGGTCCGGCATGACGATGCGCCCGCGCAGCCGCGGGTCGGCGAGGTCCTCCCAGCTGGTCGGGGCCTCCTCCGGGGAGAGCTGCGCGGTGTCGTAGACGAGCGACGCCGCGGCCTTCGTGTCGTTGACGAACGCCCGGTCGGGACCCCACGCCTCGTCCGGGATGCCGTCGGCGTCCGCGGGCGTGAACGGGGTGAGCACGCCGCTGCGGGCCAGCGCCAGCATCGAGGTGGACCCGGTGCGCAGCAGGTCACCGACGTTCTGCCCGCTGACGTGCTCCTGCTCCAGCCGGGCCTGCGTCTCCCCGACCATGTACTGCGACTCGACACGGATGCCCGGGAACTGCCGGGAGAACTGCTCGTAGCACTCGTTGCCCTTGATGCCATAGACGACCACCTGGTCCTCCCCCGGCCGCCTGGGCCGCGGCGTACAGCTCCTGCATCGGCGCTCCGACGGCCGGCTGGGCCGCGGCGCCGCCGCTGCCACCGGCCTCGCCGCTGCAGGCGGCGAGCGCCAGGCAGAGCACCCCGGCCAGCGCCGGTGCCACCCAGAGTGATCGTCGTCGTGTCGGCCCCATCGCCGTCTCCTTCTCCGTCGGTCGCGTGCGTTCAGGAGCCGATCTCGACGAGCTCCTCCGGGCGGATGTGCAGTGCCACCTCGTTGCCCGCCGCCGGGACGCGCCCGGCGGTCGCGGCCCGAACGTCGGCGTCGCGGATCCGGGCGAGCAGCGGCACGTCGCCGGCCCGCAGCTGGAGCTCCAGGTCCTCGCCGAGATAGGTCACCGTCTGGACGCGGGCCGCGAACGCGCCCGGCTCGCCGTCGGCCGCGAGCCGGATGGCCGTGGCACGGGCGGCGAGCTCGACGGAGCCACCCACGGCGCCCGCGCGGGCCGCGGACCGCACCACCGGGCCGTCCGCGCCGAGCCGCACGGCCGCGCCCAGCGCGCCGGCCGCGGCCTCGACGACCTCGGCCTTGACCAGGTTGTCGAACCCGATGAAGTCGGCCACGAACCGGTTCGCGGGCGCGGTGTAGATCTCGCGCGGGGTGCCGATCTGCTGCAGCACGCCGTCGCGCATCACGGCGACCCGGTCGGAGAGCGCCATCGCCTCGACACGGTCGTGCGTGACGTAGACCGACGTGGAGCCGAGCGTCTCGTGCAGCTTGCGGACCTCGCGGCGCATCTGCGCGCGCAGGAGGCTGTCGAGGTTGGAGAGCGGCTCGTCGTAGAGCACCACCCGCGGCTTGTTGACCAGCGCGCGGGCCAGCGCGACCCGCTGCTGCTGGCCGCCGGAGAGCTTGCCGGGCAGCCGGTCGGCGTAGTCGCCGAGGCCGACGACCTCCAGGATCTCGGCCACCCGCGGCGCGATCTCGCGGCGGTCCGCGCGGGCGCCGCGGCGCAGCGGGTAGGCGACGTTGTCGAAGACCGTCATGTGCGGCCAGAGCGCGTAGCTCTGGAACACCATCCCGAGGTGGCGGCGCTCCGGCGGCACGAACACCGCCCGCGCGACGACCGGCGCGCCGTCGAAGTGGATCTCGCCGCCGGTCGGGCGCTCCAGCCCGGCGAGGCAGCGCAGGGTGGTGGTCTTCCCGCAGCCGCTCGGGCCGAGCAGGCTCAGGAACTCGCCGTCCCTGATGGTGAGGTCGAGCCGGTCGACGGCGGCCGCCCCGGCGTCGAAGCGCTTGGTCAGGCCGGTCAGGTCGATCTGCGCCACGTCAGTCTCCTTCCACCGCGGACGGGTGGGTCGGGCGGGAACGGAGCATCCGGGTGCCCAGCGCGCGCAGGCCGAGCGCGAGCAGCAGCACGGCGGCCATGGCGGCGAGCATGATCGTGAAGACGGCGGCGGCCTCCGACGAGCGTCCCGACTCGGTGAGCTGCAGCAGCACCACCGGGACGGTCTGGCTGCCCGGCCCGGAGAGCAGCACGGGCACGGCCAGCTCGCCGGCCATCACGACGCCGCAGATCAGCCAGCCGGCGAGCAGGCTGGGCAGGATCAGCCGCAGCACCACCCCCACCACGGCGCGCAGCCGGGAGGCGCCGTGCACCCGGGCCGCCTCCTCCAGCTGCTGGTGCACCTGCGCGATCGCCGCGTTCGCCAGCCGCACGGCCACCGGCGTCGCGACGACGAGCAGACCCAGCATGACCAGCCAGATCGTCGCGAAGAGGGACCGCAGCAGCGGCACCGAGAGGTAGGCCCACAGCATCCCGAGGCCGAGCACCACACCCGGCACGGCCCACGGCAGCCACGTCGCGCCCTCCAGGAACCAGCGCAGCCGCGAGTGGTGCGCTGCACCAGGTAGGCGATGAGCGTGGCGAGCGCGACCGCGGCCAGCCCGCCGACGACCACCACGAGCGCGGTGTTCCAGAGCGCGGAGACGATGCCCGGCTCGCCGAGCACCGTGTCGTAGTGGTCGAGGGTGAGCCCGGAGGTCGGCACGCCGAACACCGTCTGCAGCGAGCCGAACACCAGCTGCAGGAGCGGGAACGCCAGCGCGAGCAGCGCGTAGGCGACGATCGCCGCGGTGCACAGGTACTTGCGCCCGCCGAGGTCGACCAGCTCGACGCGCTGCCCCTTGCCGCCGAGCGTGGTGAAGTCGCGGCGGCCCAGGAACCGCCACATCAGCACGACGAGCACCGCCATCACGGCCATGACCAGCACGGACAGCGCGCTCGCCTGCGCGTAGGCGGGCGGGAAGTGGTTGCTCAGGTAGTTGTAGATCTGCGTCGAGAAGACCTCGATGCCGGCCGGGGAGCCGAGCAGCAGCGGCACGTCGAACGACTCCAGGCCGCGCACGAACCCCATCAGCGCCAGCGCCAGCAGCACCGGCGCGAGCACCGGCAGCTCCACCCGGAAGAACGTCCCGACCCGGCCGACGCCCGCCACCAGCGACGCCTCCCGCAGCGCCGGGTCGAGCGCGCGGAACACGCCGAGCATGAGCATGTAGTTGATCGCGGTGATCTTGAGCGCCGCGACGAACACGATCCCCGGCCACGACCGCACGTCCAGCGGGCCCGACTCGACCGGCACGACCAGCCGCAGCACCTGGTTGAGCAGCCCGACCTCGGCGTTGCCGAGCATCGCCCAGCTGATCCCGAAGAACAGGAAGGGCAGCGCGATCAGCGCGATCATCATCGGGGTAACGAGGTGCCGCCCGGGGGTGTTGGTCTGGGTGACCATCCAGGCGAAGAACACGGCCAGGACCAGCGAGATCGTGGTGACCGACAGCGAGTAGGCCGTCGAGTTCCAGAACAGCTGGTACGTCGCGGGGTCGGTGTAGGCGTCGACGAAGCCCTGCACCGACCAGCTGCCGGGGAACCCCGGCGACGAGGTGCGGAACGCGCCGACCACGACCATCACGGTCGGGTAGACGAACAGGACCGCGACGACGACACCGAGCACGGCCGCACCGAGCACGGTCAGCGGCCTGGTGGGGAGACGGCGGGCCGGTGGCCGGCCGCCCGCCGGGGCGTCGGGCCCGGCCGGAGCCGGGGCCGGCCGGTTCACCACACCTGCACGACCACTGGGCATGCGGGTTCCTCTCCATTGAGGCGGCGGCCGGCGCGCTGTCCGGGGTCAGCGGCCGGCCGCTCGACACGCTACGAGCGCATTCCGTGCAGTGACAAGACAGGCCGAGGATATTCCGTGCAGAGGAATTCTCATCCGGCCGAACCGGGGGCCGCCAGGCGGGCCGGTCCTCGCCGAGCCGTCAGGTGCCGGGGTGTAGCGGCGGGCCGCCGGGATACCCGGGCGCCGCCACGACCACCCCGAACGAAAGGCATCACGATGCCCACAGTCACCGTCGGCCGGGAGAACTCCGCCGACATCGCGATCTACTACGAGGACCACGGCAGCGGGCAGCCCGTCGTGCTGATCCACGGCTACCCGCTCGACGGCGCCTCGTGGGAGAAGCAGACCCGCGTGCTGCTGGCGGCCGGCTACCGGGTCGTCACGTACGACCGGCGCGGGTTCGGGCGGTCGAGCCGGCCCACCGTCGGCTACGACTACGACACGTTCGCCGCGGACCTGCACGCGCTGCTGACCTACCTCGACCTCGGCGACATCGTGCTGGGCGGGTTCTCGATGGGCACCGGCGAGGTCACGCGCTACCTGGGCACCTACGGCTCGGGCCGGGTGACGAAGGCCGTGCTCATGGGCGCGATCCCGCCCTTCCTGCTCAAGACGCCGGACAACCCGGAGGCGTCGACAGGTCGGTGTTCGACGGGATCAAGGAGGCGGTCGTCGCCGACCGCCCGGCCTACTTCAAGGCGTTCCTCGACGACTTCTACAACGTCGACGTGCTCGGCGGCACCCGGATCAGCGAGCAGGCCTGGCAGAACAGCTTCATCACCGCCGTGCAGGCGTCGCCGCACGCCGCGTTCGCGTGCGTCGACACCTGGCTCACGGACTTCCGCGAGGACGTGCCCAAGATCGACGTGCCGACGCTGCTCGTGCACGGCGACGCCGACCGGATCCTCCCCTACGCCAGCACGGCCGCCCGGCTGCCCGCGCTGATCAAGGACCTCACCGTCGTGACGGTCGAGGGCGGGCCGCACAACGTCGCCTGGACCCACCCGGACGTCGTCAACCCGGCGCTGATGGACTTCCTCGGGAAGTAGCGCTACTTCGGGCGGAGCGAGCGGACGTAGCCGAGCCCGAGCCCGAGCCAGTGGCCGAGGTCCTCGTCGCTCGCACCGGCGTCGATCTCGACCCGCACCCATCCGTCCATCTCGCGCCCGCGCATGACGAACGGGCGCACGCGCGGACCGGCGAGCAGCTCGCCGGTCCGCGCCGGGTCGACGCGCAGCAGCAGCCCGCCCTCCCGGCTCGCGGCCACCGCCATGTGCCCGCCCACCAGGAAGGCCAGGCCGCCGAACATCCGCTTCTCGACGACTCCCGGTTCGGGGGCGAGGGCCTCGCGCAACCGGTCCGCCAGCTCCACGTCGTACGCCACGGGCGGAGGGTAGGCCCGGGCACCGACGGAAACGCCGTCCGTTCTCTCCAGTTGCTAAGTTGTGCAAGCCGTCCGGACCGGAGGGAGGGGCGATGAGCAGGCCGCTCTACCAGGCGAAGGCGGAGTTCTTCAAGACGCTCGGGCACCCCGTCCGCATCCGGGTCCTCGAGCTGCTGAGCATCCGCGAGCACGCCGTCTCCGAGTTGCTGGCCGAGATCGAGGTCGAGTCGGCCAACCTGTCCCAGCAGCTCGCCGTGCTGCGCCGGGCCGGCCTGGTGACGACCCGGCGCGAGGGGTCGGCGGTGTTCTACTCGCTGACCAGCCCTCGGGTGTCCGAGCTGCTGGCCGTGGCCCGCGCGATCCTCACCGGTGTGCTGTCCGGGCAGGTCGAGCTGCTCGAGGAGCTGCGCACACCCTAGTCGTCCCACAACACGTACCAACCCACGCTGAACTGCGAGGATGAGTTGCAGACTTTCGCAAGTAACAGCACCTATAAGCCTTTCGCGCCCGGCCGTGAGTGCCGTGGACCTGCCGCCGTACCGCGTCGCGGTGGTCGGCGACGGCAGCGCGCACCCGCACACCGCCGCGGCCCGCCCGCTCGCCATGGCGCTCGCCGCCGACGCGACGCCGTCGAGCGGCTCGGCGAGGTACGCGCGTTCGCCGTCACGGTCCCGGCCGGCGGCGACGCGCTGACGGCCCAGCTGCGCGGCCTCGCCGACGACGTCGCGGCCGCGCTGATCACGCGCACCGACGCCGCCCGCGCCCGGGCCGCGCAGCGCACGCTCGACCTGGAGGGCGGGCGGCCGGTGCTCACCGAGGAGGACACCACCGCCGTCGCGCTGACCGCCGCCGCGCTCGCCTACCTGCGCCGGATCGGGCTGCGCCCGGCGTCGGCCCGGGTGCTGGTGGTCGGCGCGGCGCGGATGCCCGTGCTGACGCCGGTGCTGATGGGGTGCGGGATGCACGAGGTCAGCATGTGGAACCAGACCGACCAGCAGTGGTTCCCGCTGCACCGGGCCGTCCGGGACGCGGATGTGGTGCTCGACCTGCTGCGCAGCGACGAGCTGGGCCGGCTCGCCCCGGACCGGCCCGACGGGTCGATCCTCGGCGTCGGCCTCGCGCACGGGCCGTCGGTCGCGGCGCCGGGCATGCTCCGGGCGCTGGCCGAGCAGCCGCCGGGCACGATGGGCGTGGGGATCGAGCAGTACTGCGACTGCGCACAGGCCGTGGCCGTCGCCGTCGCCACCCGCAACCGGCCGTGGCGGCCGCCGCGCGACCCGCACATCTCGCACGCCGTCGCCGACGCCCTGCGCCGCAGCACGGGCCGGCGCCGCTGAGGCCGCCGGCGGTCAGGCGTCGTAGTCGACCGTGACCTCGTCGGACGCGGGCCGGCTCTGGCACGTCAGGACGAACCCGGCGGCCACCTCCTCGGGCTCCAGCGCGAAGTTGCGGCGCATCCGCCACCTCGCCCGCCGTCACCCTGGCCCGGCACGTGCCGCAGACCCCGCCCCTGCACGCGAACGGCAGGTCGCCGCGGACCCGCTGCGCGCCGTCGAGCACCGGCACGTCCCGCGGCACGGTCACCCGGGTGGCGCGCCCGTTGAGCACCACCGTGACGTCGCTGCCCTCGGTGGGACCGGCGTCGTCGGGGCGGTGCGGCTCGGGCGGCGGCTCGCCGACGTAGAACAGCTCCCGGTGGACCCGCCTGCGGTCCACGCCCAGCTCCCCCAGCACGGCGACGGCGTCCTCGGTCATCCCGAGCGGCCCGCACAGCCACCATCCGTCGACGCCCGGCACGTCGACGAGCGCGCCGAGCAGCCGGCGCAGGCGGGTGGCGTCCAGGCGCCCGTTGCCGATCTCGGCCTCCCCGGGCTCCCGCGACAGCACGTGCACGAGGTGCAGCCGGGGGCCGTGGGCGTTCTTGAGGTCGGCGATCTCCTCGGTGAACATCACGGTGTCGGTGCGCCGGTTGCCGTAGAGCAGGGTGACGCGTGTGCTGTCGTGCGCCGCCAGCAGCGACGCCGCGATCGAGAGCACCGGGGTGATCCCGGACCCGGCCGCGACCAGCACGTGGTGGGTGCCCGGCGCCAGGTCCGGGGTGAACGCGCCGGCCGGCGGGGCGACCTCGACCGGGTCGTCCGGGCGCACGCCGTCGACCAGCCACCCGGAGAACAGGCCGCCCTCCACCCGCCGGACGCCGACCCGCAGCGCGCCCCGGCCGCGCGCAGATCGAGTACGAGCGGCGCTCGTCCACGCCGTCCACGACCCGGCGCAGGGTGACGTACTGGCCGGGCCGGAACGCGTAGACCTCCCGCAGGTGCGCGGGCACGTCGAACGTGACGGCGGCGGCGTCCGCGCAGAGCTGTTCCACGCCCGCCACGCGGAGCGTGTGGAAGCCCGTGCGGGCCGGCGCCTCGGCGAGCGTCACCGGTCAGAGCTCCTTCACGTGCTCGAACGGCTCGGCGCAGGCGCGGCAGCGGCGCAGCGCCGTGCACGCGGTGGGCCCGAACCGGGACAGCTCCACGGTGTCGGCGGCGCCGCAGCGCGGGCAGCGCACGGCCGACGCCGGCGGGACGAGCGTCAGCGGGACCGGCCCGGCGGGGCGCGGCGCGGCCGGGCCGGGCGGGGCGACGCCGGCCGCGGCGAGCTTGCGCCGGCCGTCCTCGGTGATCCAGTCGGTGCTCCACGGCGGCGCCAGCACCGTGCGCACCTCCACGGCGGCGAACCCGGCCGCGGCGAGCGCCGCGCGCACGTCGGCGCGGATGGCGTCGACGGCCGGGCAGCCGGAGTAGGTCGGGGTGATCGTCACCGACACCGCGCCGCCGCGCTCGGTCACCTCGCGCAGGATGCCGAGGTCGGCGATGGTCAGCATCGGCATCTCCGGGTCGACGACGGCCGCGGCCGCCGCCCGCGCGGCCGCCGCGCTCACCACGTCGCCCCGGGGTGCTGCCGGGCCACGCTCTGCATCTCCGCGAGCAGCGGCCCGAGCTTCTCGGTGTGCAGGCCCTGCCGGCCGCCGCGGCCCGCGACCGGGCCGATGCCCGGGCGGTCCGGCCGGGTGAGCGTGGCCCGGACCAGCACCTCGTGCAGCACGGCGTCGAACTCGGCCCGGACCTGCGCCGGGTCGACGGCCACCCCGGCGGCGGCGAGCCGGCGCTCCTCGTCCGACGGGCGGAAGAGCTCGTCCACGAACGGCCAGACCCACTCCAGCGCGGCCTGCATCCGCCGGTGCGACTCCGGCGTGCCGTCGCCCAGGCGCAGCGTCCAGCGGGCGGCGTGGTCGCGGTGGTAGGCGACCTCCTTGACGCCCTTGCCCGCGACGGCGGCGAGCACCGGGTCGGCCGAGCCGAGCAGCCGGTGCAGCAGCGCGAGCCGCCAGGTGGAGAACACCAGCAGCCGGGCGACGCACCGGCCGAAGTCCAGGTCGTCGGGCTGCTCGGCCAGTGCGACGTGGCGGAACTCCGCCTCGGTGCGGAGGTAGGCCAGCGTGTCCTCGTCGCGGCCGGCGCCCTCGACGTGCCCGGCGCGGGCGAGCAGCACCCGGGCCTGGCCGAGCAGGTCCAGCGCGATGTTCGCGAGCGCGACCTCCTCCTCCAGCTCCGGCGCGTTGCTGACCCACTCGGTGAGCCGGTGGCCGGCGAGCAGCGCGTCGTCGCCGAGCATCAGGCAGTAGGCGGCGAGGTCCGCGGCGGCGACCCCGTCCGGCACCGGCGATGCGACCTCGGCCGCGTCCTGCTGCTCGAACCCGGAGCCGAACGCCCACCGGGGGTCGTCGTGCCCGGTGGTCTCGGCGAGCGAGAGATAGGCGTTGGCGGAGTCGGTCACAGGTGCGGCACCTCCTCCGGGATCACGTAGAACGTCGGGTGCCGGTAGACCTTGTCGGCGGCCGGCGCGAAGAACGGGTCCTTCTCGTCGGGGCTGCTCGCGGTGACGTCCGCGGCCTTCACCACCCAGATCGAGACGCCCTCGCCGCGGCGGGTGTAGAGGTCGCGGGCGTTGTGCAGCGCCATCTCGGCGTCGGGCGCGTGCAGCGACCCGACGTGCACGTGGTTGAGCCCGCGCTTGCTGCGCACGAACACCTCGTAGAGCGGCCAGCCGCTGCGCTCGGTCATGGCCGGCTCCCGTGCTTCTCCGCGTACGCCGTGGCCGCCTCGCGCACCCAGGCCCCGTTCTCGTGGGCGCGGCGCCGGTGCGCGAGCCGCTGTGCGTTGCACGGGCCGGCGCCGGCCAGCACGGCCCTGAACTCCGCCCAGTCCGGCTCGGTGTAGTCGTACGCGCCGCGCTCGGCGTTCCAGCGCAGGTCCGGGTCCGGCAGCGTGACGCCCAGCGCGTCGGCCTGCGGGACCGTCATGTCGACGAAGCGCTGGCGCAGCTCGTCGTTGGTGTGCCGCTTGATGCCCCACGCCATCGACTGCCGCGTGTTGGGCGAGTCGGCGTCCGGCGGGCCGAACATCATCAGCGAGGGCCACCACCAGCGGTTCGTGGACTCCTGCACCATCTCCCGCTGCGCATCTGTGCCGCGCACCATCGTGAGCAGCAGCTCGTAGCCCTGCCGCTGGTGGAACGACTCCTCCTTGCAGATCCGGATCATCGCCCGCGCGTACGGCCCGTACGAGCAGCGGCAGAGCGGCACCTGGTTGCAGATCGCGGCCCCGTCGACCAGCCAGCCGATCACCCCGACGTCGGCGAACGAGAGCGTGGGGTAGTTGAAGATCGAGGAGTACCGCTGCTTCGCCGCGATCAGCTTCTCGGTCAGCTCGGCCCGGTCGACGCCCAGCGTCTCGGCCGCCGCGTAGAGATACATGCCGTGCCCGGCCTCGTCCTGCACCTTCGCCAGCAGGATGGCCTTGCGGCGCAGGCTCGGCGCCCGCAGCAGCCAGTTGCCCTCCGGCTGCATCCCGATGATCTCCGAGTGGGCGTGCTGGGCGATCTGGCGGACCAGCGTGCCGCGGTAGGCGTCGGGCATCCAGTCGCGCGGCTCGATGCGCTGGTCGGCCGCGATCGTGGCCGCGAACCCGGCCTCCGGCCCGGAGTCGACGGACGCGGTCATGGGCGAACCTCCATAAACCGAATGTTCGTTCGTCTGATGATGCCGCAGTGGACGCGGCCGTGCAAGGCTCAGGCGGGCGGGACGATCCCGGCGGACACCATCTCGACGACCCGCGCGGGCAGCAGCTCCGAGCCGGGCCGGCCGGGCCGGTACCACTCGACGAGCGAGTTCACCGTGCCGGAGAGCAGGCGGGCCGCGAGCCACGGCTCGACACCCGCCCTGACCTCGCCGTCCTCGACCGCCTCCGCGACGAGCGAGGCGATCGTGGCGTCGAACGCGCGGCGGCGGGCCAGCGCCCAGCGCTCGGTCTCGGTGTTGCCGCGCACCCGCAGCAGCAGCGTGACGTACGGCAGCTCGGCGGTGAGCACCTCGACCTGCCGGCCGATGATGTGGCGCAGCCGGGCCAGCGCGGGACCGTTCTGCGCGGCGGGCTCGGCGAGGATGCCGAACAGGCCGTCGAGCGCGCGTTCCAGCGCGGCCCGCAGCAGCTCCTCCTTGCCGCTGACGTGGTGGTAGAAGGACGACTTGGTGATGCCGGCGGCGCGGGAGAGGTCCTCCATGCTGGTGGCGTCGTAGCCGCGGGCGTTGAACTCGGCGACCGCGACGGCCAGCAGCGACTGCGCGTCGTAGACCGGGCGGCGGGCACCCGCGCCGCCGCGGGCCCGCCGCGTGCGGCCCGGCGGCCCGGGCGGCTGCGCGGGGGCCGCGCTCACAGGCCCTCGAAGACGGGACGCCGCTTGGCGAGGAACGCCTCGACGGCGTGCCGGTGGTCGGCCGTGCCGCCGAGCCGGATCTGCGCGGCGGCCTCGGCGGCGAGCACGGCGTCCAGCCCCGACACGGCGCCGAACGCGAGCGCCTTCTTGATCTCGGCGTAGGCCAGCGTGGGGCCCGCGGCCAGCCGGCGGGCGAGCCCGAGCGCGGTCGCGAGCACGTCCTCGGCCGGGACGACCTCCGTGACCAGCCCGGACGCTGCGCGGCCGCGGCGTCGAACATGTCGCCGAGCAGCATCAGCTCGGTGGCCCTGGCGTGCCCTAGCGCGTGCACGAGGGTGGCGGACAGGCCCGAGTCGGCCGTGAGCCCGATGGCGGCGAACGCCGTGCCGAACGTCGCCCCGGACGCGGCCACCCGCAGGTCGCACGCGAGCGCGAACCCGAGCCCGGCCCCGACGGCGGTGCCGTTGATCGCGGCCACCACCGGCTTGGGCATCGTGGCGAGCGTCCGAACGATCGGGTTGTAGTGCCGCTCGACGGTGGTGAGCGCGGCGGCGGGGTCGGTGCGCAGCGCCTCGGCGTGCTCCGCGAGGTCCTGCCCCACGCAGAACGAGCGGCCCGACCCGGCGAGCACGACGGCCCGCACCCCGGGGTCGGCCGCCACCCCCGCCAGCGCCGTGACCAGCGCCTCCTTCAGCTCCACGGTGAGCGCGTTGCGCTTCTCCGGCCGATTGAGCACCACCAGGGCGACCGCCGGATCCTGCTCGTCGCGCGTCACGAGGACGGCGGGCGAAACGGCGGGCGGGACAGCACTGGCGACGTCGCCACTGTTGGTCTCCACGCCGGTCATGCTAACGTGCACGACAACCGAACGATCGTTCGACCGCTCCGCCGCCGACGCGAGGAGAGCGCGTTGACCAGTCCGCTGCTGCGCAGCTACGTCGAGGGGCGCTGGCAGCCGCCTGCGGACGACGGACGGCCCCTCTTCGACGCCGTCACCGGCGCGGAGGTCGCGCGGATCTCCTCGGCCGGCGTCGACTTCGCCGCCGCACTCGACTTCGGCCGCCGGGTCGGCGGGCCGGCGCTGCGGGAGCTGACGTTCCACCAGCGGGCCGCGCTGCTGAAGGCGCTGGGCCAGCACCTGCGCGAGCACCGCGACCGGCTCTACGCCGTGTCGGCGCGCACCGGTGCCACACTCGCCGACTCGCGGTTCGACGTGGACGGCGGTATCGGCGTGCTGCTGTCCTACGCGAGCAAGGGCCGTCGCGAGCTGCCCGACGACACCGTCTACGTCGAGGGCGCCGTCGAGCCGCTCGGACGCGGCGGCACGTTCCTCGGCCAGCACGTGTGCGTGCCGCTGCACGGGGTGGCGGTGCAGGTCAACGCGTTCAACTTCCCCGTGTGGGGCCCGCTGGAGAAGCTCGCGCCGGCGTTCCTCGCGGGCGTCCCGACGCTGGTCAAGCCGGCGAGCCCGACCGCATTCCTCACCGCGGAGCTGGTGGAGATCGTGGTCGGGTCGGGGCTGCTGCCCGAGGGAGCGCTGCAGTTCGTCGCCGGGAGCCTCGGTGACACGTTCGACCACCTCACCGGCCAGGACCTGGTGTCCTTCACCGGCTCCGCGGCCACCGCGCAGACCCTGCGCGCGCACCCGGCGGTCGTGCGCAACGCGGTGCGGTTCACCGCGGAGGCCGACTCGCTGAACCTCTCGGCGCTCGGCCCCGACGCCGTCCCCGGCACGCCGGAGTTCGACCTGTTCGTCGGCGGCCTGGTCACCGAGATGACGGTGAAGGCCGGCCAGAAGTGCACCGCGATCCGCCGCGCGTTCGTCCCGGCCGCGCAGGTGGACGCGGTGGTCGAGGCCGCCGCCGCGCGGCTCGCCGAGGTCACCGTCGGCAGCCCCGCCGACCCGGACGTGCGCATGGGCGCGCTGGCGAGCCTCGACCAGCGCGAAGAGGTGCGCCGCAGCGTCAAGGCGCTCGCCGACGCCGGGCGGGTCGTGTTCGGCGACCCGGAGCGCGTCGCCGTCCGCGGCGCCGACCCGGACCGCGGCGCGTTCCTCTCCCCGATCCTGCTGGTCGGCGACCCGGAGCGGGCCGAGCCGCACGAGGTGGAGGCGTTCGGGCCGGTCGCGACGGTGCTCCCGTACGAGGGCACGGCGCAGCTCGTCGACCTCGCCGCCCGCGGCCGCGGGAGCCTGGCCGGGTCGGTCGTCACCGCCGACCCCGCGTTCGCCCGGGACGTCGTGCTGGGCGTCGCGCCGTGGCACGGGCGGCTGCTCGTGCTCAACTCCCGCGACGCCAAGGAGTCCACCGGCCACGGCTCGCCGCTGCCCCCGCTCGTGCACGGCGGCCCCGGCCGCGCGGGCGGCGGCGAGGAGATGGGCGGCGTGCGCGGGGTGCTGCACCACATGCAGCGCACCGCCGTGCAAGCCGACCCGGACACGCTCGCCGCGGTCACCGGACGCTGGGTCGCCGGCGCGCAGCGCCACGTCGGCGACGTCCACCCGTTCCGCAAGCACCTGGAGGACCTGCGGATCGGCGACACGGTCGTGGCCGGGCCGCGCACCGTCACCCAGGAGGACGTGGAGCACTTCGCCGAGCTCACCGGCGACACGTTCTACGCCCACATGGACGCCGCCGCGGCCGCCGCCAACCCGCTCTTCGGCGAGCGCGTCGCGCACGGCTACCTGGTGGTCTCGCTGGCCGCGGGCCTGTTCGTCGACCCCGACCCGGGCCCGGTGCTGGCCAACTTCGGCGTCGACCACCTGCGGTTCCTCGCGCCCGTCAAGTTCGGCGACGCGCTGACCGTGACGCTCACCTGCAAGCAGGTGACACCGCGCGACACCGCCGACTACGGCGAGGTGCGCTGGGACGCCGACATCACGCGCCAGGACGGCGAGTCGGTCGCCCGCTACGACGTGCTGACGCTGGTGGCCAAGCGGTGACCGCGCAGCGGCTCGGCGACGCCCCCGACCCGGCGACGCTCGACCCCGCCGAGCGCATGTCCGCGGACGAGCTGCGGGCCCTGCAGCTCGACCGGCTGCGCGCGACCCTGCGCCACGCCTACGCCAACGTGCCGTTCTACCGGCGCAGCTTCGACGCGGCGGGCGTCCACCCCGACGACTGCCGGGAGCTGGGCGACCTCGCGAAGTTCCCCATGACGACCAAGGCCGACCTGCGCGACAGCTACCCGTTCGGCATGTTCGCCGTGCCCGCGAGCAGGTGCGGCGCGTGCACGCCTCCAGCGGCACCACCGGCCGCCCCACGGTGGTCGCTACACCGCACGCGACATCGACACCTGGGCCACCGTGATGGCCCGCTCGATCCGCGCCGCGGGCGGGCGCCCCGGCGACAAGGTGCACAACGCCTACGGGTACGGCCTGTTCACCGGCGGCCTCGGCGCGCACTACGGCATCGAGAAGCTGGGCGCGACCGCCATCCCCGTCTCCGGCGGCATGACACCGCGGCAGGTACAGCTCATCCAGGACTTCCGCCCCGACGTCATCATGCTCACCCCCAGCTACATGCTCACGATCATCGACGAGCTCGAACGCCAGGGCCTCGACCCGCGCGCGACCTCGCTGCGGGTCGGGATCTTCGGCGCCGAACCCTGGACCGAGGAGATGCGCGCCGAGATCGAGGACCGCACCGGCATGCACGCCGTGGACATCTACGGGCTCTCCGAGGTGATCGGCCCCGGCGTCGCGCAGGAGTGCGTCGAGACCAAGGACGGGCTGCACGTCTGGGAGGACCACTTCCTCCCCGAGGTCGTGGACCCGCTCGACCCCGCTCCCACTCCGACGCCGCTGCGCGCCGGCGAGGAGGGCGAGCTGCTGTTCACCTCGCTCACCAAGGAGGCACTGCCGATCATCCGCTACCGCACCCGCGACCTCACCCGGCTGCTGCCGGGCACCGCGCGGCCCGCGATGCGGCGCATGCAGAAGGTCACCGGCCGCAGCGACGACATGATCATCCTGCGCGGCGTGAACGTCTTCCCGACCCAGATCGAGGAGGTCGTGCTGCGCACGCCGGGGCTCTCGCCGCACTTCCAGCTCGTGCTCACCCGCCACGGCCGGCTGGACGCGCTGGCCGTGCGCGTGGAGGCCCGCCCGGACACCCCCGCCGGCCGGCGCGGCCCGGCCGCGGCCGAGCTGGTGGGCACGGTCAAGGACACCGTCGGCGTCACCGTCGCGTGCGAGGTGGTCGACCCGGACACCCTGGAACGCTCCGTGGGCAAGCTGCAACGGCTCGTCGACCGCCGGTCGGAGTAGCCGCCGTTCCGCCGAGTTGATCCGCACCCACAGTTCTCACCCGTCTGATACGTGGAGTCGTCGGATCGTTATCATCCGCTTCCTAGCCTCCGTTCGTGGTCAGGCAGGGCAGCCGAGCGGTCGCGGGCGGCTGGCCGCTCGTCGGGCGGGACAGCGAGCTCACGGCGTTCGAGGCCGTGGTGGACGACCCGGCGTACGGCGGGTTCCTCGTCGTCGGCACGCCGGGGGTGGGCCGCACCCGGCTGGGCGAGGAGTGCCTCGTCCGGGCGGCGGCGCGCGGCCTGCCCGTCGACACGGTCGCCGCGTCGGACACGGCCCGGCTGGTGCCGCTCGGCGCGTTCGCCCGGCACTTCGCGCCCGAGCCAGCCGACCCGCTCGACGTCACCGCGGTCGAGCTGTTCACGCAGGCCCGCGCCGTGCTGGCGGAGCGCACCGGCGGGCGGCGGCTCGTCGGGTTCGTGGACGACTTCGAGCTGCTCGACTCGGTCTCGGCCAACCTCGTGGCGCAGCTCGTCGAGGTCGGGGCGGTGTTCCTGGTGGCCGCGCTGCGCGCCGACCGGCCGCTGCCCGACCTGGCCGAACGGCTGTGGACGGCGGGCCGGGCGGTCCGCGTCGACATCGGCGAGCTGGACCCGCCGACCGTCCGCCGGCTGCTGGAGGACGTGCTCGGCGGGCCCGTCACGGTGGACACCGGCGCGACCTTCGCGACGCTCTCCCGGGGCAACGTGCAGCACCTGCGGGAGCTGGTGCGCACCGCCGTGCGCGAGGGCGGGCTGACGCGGTCGGACGGGGTGTGGCACCTGGCGTCGCCGCTGGTCACGGGCCCGCGGCTGCACGAGCTGGTGGCCGCCCGGCTGGCCGCCGCCGGGCCGGAGCAGCGCGTGGCGATGGAGCACCTCGCGCTGTGCGCGCCGCTGGAGGTCGCGGCGCTGCTGGAGCTGGTCCCGCACACCGCGCTGGAGGAGCTGGAGGCCGCCGACCTCGTCACCGTCGAGCGCGACGGGCAGCGCCGCTGGGCCGCGCTCGCGCACCCGCTGCACGCGCAGGTGCTGCGCGACGGCATCCCGCCCGCGCGGGCGCAGGCGATCCTGCGGACCCAGATCGCGCGGCTGCGCCGGCTGGGCGCGCGCCGCCGCGGCGACGTGCTGCGGCTCGCGACGTGGCAGCTCGCCGCGTCCGGCACGGCCGACCCGGAGCTGCTGGTGCGGGCGGCCCGGCTGAGCCTGTCCGAGCTGGACTTCGCCGAGGTCGAACGGCTCGCGGGCGCCGCCCTCGCCGCTGGTCCCACGGGCGAGCTGGCCGCCGAGGCGCGGCGCGTCCTGGGCGAGGCGCTGGGCCACCTCGACCGGCCCGCCGAGGCGGAGGAGCACCTGGCCGCGGCGTCCCGCGTGTTCGCCGCGCGCCCCGGCCCGCAGCTGCGCCGCACGGCGATGATGCGCGCGGTCTTCCTCGCGTTCTCGCTGGGCGACCCGCCGTCGGCGCTGCAGGCGATCGCGGACGCCCGGGCCGTGCTGCCCCGCGAGCACCAGGACGAGCTGGCCGGCACCGCCGCGCTCATCCTCACCATCGGCGGCGACCCCGGCGCCGCGCTCGCCACGATCGAGGGCGCCCCCGGCGGGCTGGCCCGGATCCCGGGGCCGCTGGGCGCGCAGGCCCGGGCCACCGCGCTGGCGGCGGCGGGCCGCGCGGTGGAGGCGCTCCCGTACGCCGCCGCGGACGTCGCGCTGGGCGGCACCGCGGACCTCGCCCCGGACCCCGAGGGCATGCCGTGGCCGCACGTGGCGCTGCGGTGGCTCGCGCTGTCGAGCGTGCGGTACGAGGCCGGGCAGCTCCCGGCCGCGATCGAGGACGCGCGGCGCGGCCTCGACGCCGCCGAGGCGAACGCGCCCGCCGAGATCATCGGCAACTACCACCTCGGGCGCTACCACCTCGCCGCCGGCCGTCCGCGTCCGCGCTGCGCCACCTCGGCGTGACGGCCGCCCGGGCCCGGTCCAACAACCTGCTCCTGCAGGTCCAGCAGGCGATCGCGAACGCGGCGATGGCGCACGTCCTGCTCGGCGACGCGGAGGCCGCGGCGCGCAGCTTCGACCAGGCCCTCGGGGAGGGCGCCGTGCCGGACCGCGGGCTCTTCGCGCGCGCCGCGGCGTGGGTCCGGATCGGGGCGGGCGACCCGGACGGGGCGGTCGCGGTCCTGCGCGCGGCCGCCGAGGTCGACGCGGCGCACGGCGACGTTGCCGCGGCCACGACGGCGCTGCACGACGTCGTCCGGCTCGGGGCGGCGCCGCAGGTGGCGGGCCTGCTCGCGGACCTGGCCCGCGGCGCCGACAGCCCGGTCGTGCACCTGCGCGCCCGGCACGCCGCCGCGGCCGCCGACCGCGACGCCGACGCGCTCGCCGCCGTCGCGGACGCGTTCGAGGGCATGGGCCTGCTGCTCTCCGCGGCGGAGGCGGCCGTGGCCGCGGCGGCCGGCTACGCGGAACGCGGCGAGCCCCGCCGGGCGGCGCGGATGACCGCCCGCGCCCAGGAGTGGCTGGCGGCCTGCGAGGGCGCCCGGTCGCCGGCGACGGCCGGGCTGGCCGGCGGCGCCGTGGCGCTCTCGGCGCGGGAACGGGAGATCGCCCGCATGGCCGCGGACGGCGTGCCCAGCCGGGACATCGCGGCGGCGCTGGTGCTGTCGGTGCGGACGGTGAACAACCACCTGCAGAAGGTCTACCGCAAGCTCGGCGTCTCGACGCGGGCCGAGCTCGCCGCGGCCCTCGACCGCGCGTGACGCGTGTGACAGGGAGCACCGTTGCACCGGAGCCGGTCCGGGCGAGTACTGCGGAGATGCCGGGAAACGTCGCCGCCCCCACGGAGCCGTGGCCGTTCGTCGGGCGCGACGGCGAGCTGGACCGCTTCCGGACGGACCTCGCCGACTCGCGCCGCACCGGGTTGCTGCTGGTGGGAGCAGCGGGCGTCGGGAAGACCCGGTTGGCGGAGGAGTGCCTCGCGCTCGCCTCGGCGGCCGGGGTGCCGGTCGCCCGCGCCGTCACGAGCCGGACCGCGCCGGCATCCCGCTCGGCGCCATCGCGCACCTCGTGCCGCTGCTCGACGCGCTGCCCGTGCCGTCCGGGTCGATCGAGGAGGGCGCCGCGACCGACGCGGCCCGGCTGCTCGACCGCACCCGCACGAGCTGGCGCACGCAGTCCGGCGGGCGCCGCCAGGTCGTGTTCGTCGACGACCTCGACCTGCTCGACCCGGTGTCGCTGGACCTGCTGACCCGGCTGGCCACGGAGGGCGGGGTGTTCCTGCTCGCCACCCTGCGCAGCGGCACGCTCGTCAACGGCGAGGTGCCGGACGGGATGGACCGGACCGACCTCGGCGCGCTGGACGCGGCCGGCGTCGACGAGCTGCTGGGCCGGGCACTGGGCGGCCCGGTCACCTCGACGACGCTCGCCGCGCTGACCCGGGCCGGCCAGGGCAACGTGCTGTTCCTGCGCGAGCTGGTGCTCGGCTCGCTCGCGGCCGGCACGCTCGTGCCGGGCGACGGCGTGTGGCAGCTGGTGGACGAGCCCGGCACCACGCCGCGGCTGGACCAGCTCATCGAGGCCCGGCTCGCCGCGCTGCCGTCGCGAGCCGGGAGCTGCTGGAGCACGTGGCCGTCTGCCAACCGCTGGAGGCCGCCGCCCTGGACGCGCTGGCCGCACCCGAGACCGTCGCGGAGCTGGAGCGGCTCGGCGTGCTGCGGGTGGACGTCCGGGGCCGGCGGCGGACGGCGAGCCTCGCGCACCCGCTCTACGTGCAGGCGGTGCGCCACCGCACGCCCAGCCTGCGCACCGAACGCATCCTGCGCACCCACATCGCCCGCGTGCGCGGGCTCGGCGCCCGCCGCCAGGAGGACGCGCTGCGGCTCGCCGGCTGGGAGCTGGCGCTCGGCACGGCGGGCGACCCCGAGCTGCTGCTGCGGGCGGCCCGGCTCGCGTGCGCCGTGCACGACTACCCCACCACCGAACGGCTCGCGGCGGCCGCGCTGGCCGCGCCCGGCGGTGCCGACCACGCCGCGATGGCGCTGTTCCTGCTCGGGCACGCGCGCTCCGAGCTGCACCGGCCGGAGGAGGGCTGCGCCGCGCACGAGGCCGCCGCGGCCGCGGTGGTGCTGCCGGCGCAGGCGCAGCTGCTGTGCCGGATCGCGGTGGAGCACGCGCTGACCCTCGGCTACACCGTGCGCCGGCCGGAGGAGGCGCTCGCCGTGATCGAACGGGCGATCGCCGCCACCCCGGGCCTCGACCACGCCGAGCTGACGGCGGCCGCCGCCGCGCTGCTCAACGACCGCGGCCGGACCGGGCGGGCCGTGGCGCTGCTCGCCGACGTGCCCGTGGCGCTCGCCCGCACCTCCCCCGTGGCCGGGACGGCGCGGCTGGACGTCCTGGGCGCCACGGGGCGTCCGGTGCAGGCGCTCACCGAGCTGGCCGCGGGCGGGCTCGACGGGATCGGCCGGATCGGCGCCGAAGGCACGTCGATCCTCTCGCACCGCTCCTACCTGCGGTTCTCCGTCGCCACGGTGATGATGGCGGCGGGCCGGCTCGCCGACGCACAGGCCGAGGCGGAGGGCGGGATGGCCGACGTCGTGCTGGCCGACGTGCCCGGCGTGCACGCCCGGGGCGCGCTGCTGCTGGGCCGGCTGCACCTGCTCGGCGGCCGGGACCGCACCGCGCTGCGGCACTTCCGCGAGCTGGCCGGCGTCGCCCGGGCGAGCGCCCGGCCCGAGCTGCTGCGCGACGGGCTCGCGGGCGCGTCGTGGTGCAGGCCCGGCTGGGCGAGGTCGCCGACGCCCGCCGCCGGCTCGACGAGCTGACCGACCGGTGGCCGGACCGGGCCACCGACCTCGTGGTGCTCGCGGAGGCGTCCGTGCTGGCCGCGGAGGGCGCGACCGCGGACGCGGCGAAGGTGCTGCAGGACGCCGCGACCGCCGACGCCGCGGCCGGGCGGGTGACCGCGGAGGCCGTGACGCGCCACCAGGTGGCCCGGCTCGGCTTCCCCGAGCTGGTGGCCGACCGGCTGGCCGAGCTGGCCGCAGGCTCCGACAGCCCGCTGCTGCACGCCCGCGCCGCGTACGCCGGTGGCTTGGCCGCGGGCGACGCCGCGCAGCTGTCCGCGGCCGGGGAGGCGTTCGCCGGCTTCGGCGCGCACCTGCTGGCCGCCGAGGCGTTCCGGGACGCGGCCCGGCTGCTGCGCGCCGCCGGGCGCTCCCGGCCGGCGGCGGCCGCCACCGCCCGGGCGGCCGCGATGCTGCAGCGCTGCGAGAGCGGCCGGTCGCCCGCGGCGCTCGGCCCGGAGATCCCCGGGCGGCTGGGCCGGCGCGAGCGCGAGGTCGCGGTGCTCGCGGCGGCGGGCACGCCAGCCGCGAGATCGCCGGGCGGCTGGGCCTGTCCACCCGCACGGTGACGAACCACCTGCAGAACGTCTACACGAAGCTCGGCGTGTCCAGCCGCGCCGAGCTGGCCCGGCTCCTGGAGTCCACCGGCCGGGCGTGACGCCGGCCGAGGATGAGTATCCGTTACTCAGCCGAAACGAAGCCGGCACGGCTTCACTGGAAGGCGCCGCAGGAGCGCGCCGACGAGGGCCCCTCCACGCGGAGATCCCGGCACCGAGCAGCGGCTCGTCGACGAACGTCCGACGGGTCGCCGATCCGTGCTGCCCACGAGGAGGTTGACCACGTGATCGCCCTGGGCGAGCTCACCCGACCGGCCACTGCCACCGACGAGACGGCGTACGACGTCGTCCCCGTCGTCCGCGAGCTGCTGGCCGACACCACGACGCCGGTGACCCTGTTCACCCGGCTGAACGACCCCGACCGGCCCGGTTTCCTGCTGGAGGGCGTCAGCCCGGACGGCTCGGTCGGCCGGTACTCCTACATCAGCCACCGGCCGCGGGTGCTGCCGCTGCCGCCCGGCGACCCGCTGGCCGCGCTGCACCCGCTCGTGACGTCGAGGGTGGCCCCGGTGCCCGGCCTGCCGCCCTTCGCCGGGGGCGCGGTCGGCTACCTCGGCTACGACGTCGCGCGGCACTTCGAGCGGCTGCCCGCGCCGCCGCCCCCGGCCGAGGGCCTGCCCGACGCCGCGTTCCTCGCCGTCGACGACCTGGCCGTGCTCGACCACGCGACGCGCCGGCTGCTGCTCGTCACGCTGCACCGCCCGCGCGAGGAGAGCCGCGCCGACGCGCTGGCCCGGCTCGACGCGATGCAGGCCCGGATCGCGGCGCCCGCGCCCGAGCCGGCCCCCGAACCGGCCGGCCCGCCCGCCGAGTGGGAACCCGAGGTCGACCGCGCGACGTTCACCGCCCGCGTGCGGCAGGCCAAGGAGCACATCGCCGCAGGTGAGGCGTTCCAGATCGTCGTGTCGCAGCGGTTCGGCAAGCCGCTGCGGGCCCACCCGCTGACCGTCTACCGGCACCTGCGGGCGGTCAACCCGTCGCCGTACATGTACCACCTGTCGCTCGGCGAGGGCCGGTACGTCGTCGGCGCCTCGCCCGAGCTGCTCGTCCGGACCGACGGGCGCCAGGTGCGCATCCGCCCGCTGGCCGGCACCCGGCCGCGCGGCGCCGACGCCCCCGCCGACACGGCGCTGGAACGGGAGCTGCTCGCCGACGAGAAGGAGCGCGCCGAGCACGTCATGCTCGTCGACCTCGCGCGCAACGACCTGAGCCGGGTCTGCCGGCCGGGCACGGTCGAGGTCGAACGCATGCTGGACGTCGAGCGGTTCTCGCACGTCATGCACCTGTCGTCCACGGTGGTCGGCGAGCTGGCCGCGCCCCACACCTGCCTCGACGCGATCCGCTGCGCGTTCCCCGCGGGCACGCTGAGCGGCGCCCCGAAGATCCGCGCGATGGAGCTGATCGCCGAGCTGGAGGGCGCCGGGCGGGGCGTGTACGGCGGGGCGCTCGGGTTCGTCGGCCACGGCGGCGTGGCGGACCTCGCGATCGCGCTGCGCACGCTGGTCGTCAGCGACGGGACGGTGCACGTGCGGGCCGGGGCCGGCGTGGTCGCCGACTCCGACCCGGACGCGGAGTACCGGGAGACGGTGCACAAGGCCGGGGCGGTCTTCGCCGCGGTCCGCGCCGCGGAGGAGCAGGCGTGACCGCGCGCGTCGCCGTCGTCGACAACTACGACTCGTTCACCTACAACCTCGTGCACGACATCGCCCGGCTCGGCGCGACCCGGTCGTGTTCCGCAACGACGCCGCGACCGTCGACGAGCTGGCCGGCCACGACCTGCTGGTGATCTCGCCGGGGCCGGGCGCGCCGGCGTCCGCGGGCGTCTCGCTGGCGGCGGTCCGCGCGCTCAGCGGCCGGATGCCGATCCTCGGGGTGTGCCTGGGCCACCAGTGCATCGCCGAGGCGTTCGGCGCCGACGTCGTGCGCGGCACGCCCGTGCACGGCAAGACGGCCGCGATCACCCACGACGGGACCGGTGTGCTCGCCGGGCTCCCGCGGCCGTTCACCGCGACCCGCTACCACTCGCTCGTCGTCGAGCCGGGGAGCGTGCCGCGCGAGCTGGCCGTGACCGCGTGGACCCCGGCCGGGGTGGTAATGGCGCTGCGCCACGTCGAGCACCCCACGTACGGCGTGCAGTTCCACCCGGAGTCGGTGCTCAGCCCCGACGGCCGGCAGCTCATGGCGAACTTCCTGGGGGTGGACCGATGATCGACCTGTTGCGCACCGTCCGCGGCGGCGGGGCGCTCGACGAGGCCGCCGCGCACCGCGCGATGGGCGCGATCATGCGCGGCGAGGCGACGGACGCACAGGTCGCGGGCCTGGCGATGGCGATGGCCGTGCGCGGCGAGTCGGTGGACGAGCTGGTCGGGATGGCCAGGGCCGCCCGGGAGGCAGCCGCGCACGTCCCGTTCAGCGGCGACGACGTGCTCGACACCTGCGGCACCGGCGGCGACGGGCACGACACGTTCAACGTCTCGACGGCGGCCGCGGTGGTCGTCGCGGCGTGCGGCGTGCGCGTCGCGAAGCACGGCAACCGCAGCGTCTCCTCCGCGTGCGGCAGCGCCGACGTGCTGGAGGAGCTGGGCGTGCGGATCGACCTCGGCCCGGCCGCGGTGGCCCGCTGCCTCGGGCTCGCCGGTGTCACCTTCCTCTTCGCGCCGGTGTTCCACGGCGGGTTCCGGCACGCCGCGCCGGCCCGGCGCGAGCTGGGCGTGCGCACGGTGTTCAACCTGCTCGGGCCGCTCTGCAACCCGGCGCGGGCCCGGTTCCAGGTGCTCGGGGTGCCGGACCCGGCGCTGGCCGAGCCGCTGGCCGAGGTGCTGCGCCGGCTCGGCGTCACCCGGGCGCTGGTCGTGCACTCGCTCGACGGCATGGACGAGCTGAGCGTCGCCGCGCCGTCGGACGTGGTGGAGATCCACGGCGACGCCGTGCGCCGCTACCGGCTCGACCCGGCCGGCCTGGGCATCGCGCGCTCCCGGATCGCCGACCTCGCGGGCGGCGACCGGGCCCGCAACGCCGCGATCGTGCGCGCGGTGCTGGCCGGGGAGCGCGGCCCGCGCCGCGACGTCGTGCTGCTCAACGCGGCGGCCGGGCTGCTCGTGACGGGCCGGGCCGCGGACTGGGCCGACGGGCTGCGGCGGGCCGCCGACGCCGTCGACAGCGGGGCGGCGGCGGCCCGGCTCGACCGCTGGGTGCAAGCTTCGGTGCAGGCCGCCGAGCCGGAACGGCGGGCATCTTGACCGGGCTCGCGACGCTCGACCGGCTCGTCGCCGAGGCCCGCGCGCAGACCGCGCGGCGGCGCCGGACGCTCTCCGACGCGACCTGCACTGGATGGTGCAGGCCGCCGACCCGCCCCGGGACTTCGCCGCCGCGCTGCGGGGCGACGGCCTGCGGGTGATCGCGGAGCTCAAGTCCCGCAGCCCCTCCCGCGGGCCGCTGGTGGCGCACTACGACCCGGTCGCGCAGGTCGCGGCCTACGAGAAGGGCGGCGCGGCGGCCGTCTCGGTGCTCACCCACGAGGCCGGGTTCGGCGGCAGCCCCGACCACCTCGCGCAGGTCCGGGCCGCCACCGATCTGCCGCTGCTGCGCAAGGACTTCGTCGTCGAGCCGTTCCAGGTGTTCGAGGCGCGGGCGCTGGGCGCCGACGCGGTGCTGCTGATCGTCGCCGCGCTGCCGCAGGCGCGGCTCACCGACCTGCTCGGGCTGGTCCGCGAGCTGGGCATGACCCCGCTCGTCGAGGTGCACGACGCCGCCGAGGTGGACCGGGCGCTCGCCGCGGACGCGGACGTCGTCGGCGTGAACCACCGGGACCTGCGCGACTTCTCGATCGACATGTCGCTGACGGCCCGGCTGCGGGCCCGGATCGGCGGCGGCCCGGTGGTCGTCGGCGAGAGCGGGATCAGCTCCCGGGCGGACGCGCAGGACCTGCACGCCGCGGGCGCCGACGCCGTTCTCGTCGGGGAGACGCTGATGCGCGCCGACGACCCGGCCGCCGTGCTCGGGGAGCTGACCCGGTGAACGACCCCGGCCGGTTCGGGCGGTTCGGCGGCCGCTACGTCCCGGAGACCCTGACGACGGCCCTCGACGAGCTGCGCGAGACGTGGACGGCCCTGCGCACCGACCCGGGGTTCCGGGCCGAGCTGCAGGAGCTGCACGCGACGTTCGTCGGACGGCCCACGCCGCTGCACACCGCCGGGCGGCTCACCGAGCACCACGGCGGGGCCACGATCCACCTCAAGCGCGAGGACCTCTGCCACACCGGGGCGCACACGCTCAACAGCGCGGCCGGCCAGGTCGCGCTCGCGGGCCGGATGGGCCGCACGCGGGTGGTCGCCGACACCGGAGGCGGGCGCCACGGCGTCGCGACGGCCGCGGCGTGCGCGCGGGCCGGTCTGGCGTGTGTGGTCTACATGGGCGCGGCCGACGCCGTGCGCCGCCCGGTCGAGGTGCACCGGATGCGGACGCTCGGCGCCGACGTCCGGACGGTCGCGTCCGGCTCGGCCACCGTGAAGGAAGCGATCTCGGAGGCCATCCGGGACTGGGCCGCCCGGCCCGGCGAGACGCACTACGCCGTCGGCTCGGCGATCGGGCCCGCGCCGTACCCGGAGCTGGTGCGCGACCTGCAGCGGGTGATCGGCGACGAGGCCAGGGCGCAGGTGCTCGAGGCCACCGGCACGCTCCCGGACGCGTGGTGGCGTGCGTCGGGGGCGGGTCGAACGCGATCGGCGCGTTCACCGCGTTCCTCGACGACGCACTCGTGCGGCTGGTGGGCGTCGAGGCCGGCGGCACCGGCCGGCAGCGGCACGCGGCCGCCGCCGGGCACGGCACGCCCGGGGTGCTGCACGGCAGCTTCAGCCTCGTCCTGCAGGACGGCGACGGGCAGCCGCTGCCGACGCACTCGGTCGCCGCCGGGCTCGACTACCCGGCCGTCGGGCCCGAGCACGCGCTGCTCGCGACCCGCGGGCGAGCCACGTACGTGTCGGTCGAGGACGACGACGCCCTCGCCGCCGCCACCCGATGCGCCCGGCTGGAGGGCATCGTCCCGGCGCTGGAGTCGGCGCACGCGCTGGCGCACGCCGGGCGGCTGGCCGCACAGCTCGGGGCCGGGGCGCACCTGCTCGTCTGCCTGTCCGGCAGCGGCGACCACGACCTCTACGGCGACGTCCTCGCGAGAGGGGAGAGCCGGTGACCGCCGGGCTGGCCGACCGGTTCAAGCACGTCGGAACGCACATCGGGCTCGTCCCGTACCTCATGGCCGGGCACCCGGACGGCCGCACGACCCGCGAGGTCGGCCGCCGGCTGGCCGCCTCGGGCGCGGCGGCCGTCGAGATCGGGATCCCGCACGGCGACCCGCTCGCGGACGGCCCGGTGATCCGCCGCGCGGGCGAGCAGGCCCTGCGGGCCGGCACCACCGTGGCCCGCGCCCTGGAGCTGGCCGCCGACGTCGCCGGCGAGGGCGCCGCGCCGGTCGTCCTGATGACCTACGTGAACCCGGTCCTCGCGTACGGGCCGCAGCGGTTCGCCGACCACGCCGCGGAGGCCGGGGTGGCGGCGGTGATCGTGCCGGACCTCCCGGTGGAGGAGTCGGGCCCGGTCGCGACCCCGCTGCGGGCCGCGGGCGTCGAGACGGTGTTCCTCGTCGGGCCGGGGAGTCCCGACGAGCGGATCGCCCTCGCCGCCGGCGCGTCGACCGGGTTCCTCTACTGCGCGACGTCGCCGGGGTCACCGGCACCCGCGCCGCGCTGCCCGCCGACGTCGCCGGGCAGCTCGCGCGGGTCCGGCGCCACACCGGCCTGCCGCTGGCGGCCGGATTCGGGATCTCCCGACCCGAGCACGTGGCGGGCCTGCGCGGGCACGCCGACCTGGCCGTCGTCGGCAGCGCGCTCGTCGCCGAGATCGACCGCGGCCACGACCCCGTCGACCTGGTGAAAGAGCTGCTGGAGGCATGCAGATGAACGACGTCACGACCGTGGCGACGCTGGAACGCCCGGCCCCGCCCGGGTGGCACCCGGGCTCGTGGCGGTACCGGCCCGCCGAGCAGCAGCCGGACTGGCCCGACCCCGCCCACCTCGACGCGGTGACCGCGCGCCTGTCGCAGCTGCCGCCGCTCGTGCTGCCCGCCGAGGTCGACGACCTGCGCGCGGCGCTGGCCGAGGTCGCCGCGGGCCGCGCGTTCCTGCTGCAGGCCGGGGACTGCGCCGAGCGCTTCGACGCGTGCACCGAGACCGCGATCCGGGCCAAGATCGACGTGTTCCGGCAGGCCGGGACGCTGCTCGCGACCGGCGCGGGCACGCCCGTGGTACGCGTGGGCCGGATCGCCGGCCAGTACGGCAAGCCGCGCAGCAGCCCCACCGAGACGTCGACGGGGTGGAGCTGCCGGTCTACCGCGGCGACATCGTCAACGCGCCGGAGCCGACCGCCGCCGCCCGCCGTCCCGACGCGGACCGGCTGCTCTCGGCCTACCACCTCGCGGCCGCCACCCTGAACATGCTGCGGGCCGCCGGCGACCCCGTCCACACCTCGCACGAGGCGCTCGTCCCGCAGTTCGAGGAGGCGCTGGTCCGGCGCGACCCGGCGTCCGGGCGCTGGTACGCGGCGAGCGCGCACCTGCTCTGGATCGGCAACCGCACGCGCCGGCTCGACGGCGCGCACGTCGAGCTGCTCGCGGGCGTCGCGAACCCGGTCGGCGTCAAGGTCGGACCCGGCACCACCCCCGCCGACCTGCGCGCGCTCTGCGCACGCCTCGACCCCGAACGGGAGCCCGGCCGGCTGCTGCTGATCTCGCGCATGGGCGCGGGCCGCATCCGCGCGGAGCTGCCGCCGCTGCTCGCGGCCGTGCGGGCGGCCGGGCACCCGGCGGTGTGGGCGTGCGACCCCATGCACGGCAACACCGTCCGGGCCGCGAGCGGGCACAAGACCCGCCGGGTCGGCGACGTGCTGGCCGAGATCAGCGGGTTCTTCGCGGCGCACCGGGCGGCCGGCACCCGACCCGGCGGGCTGCACCTGGAGCTGACCGGCGAGGACGTCACCGAGTGCCTCGGCGGCTCCGCCGGGATCACGGAGGACCGCCTCGGCGAACGCTACGAGACGGCGTGCGACCCGCGGCTGAACGCGAGCCAGGCCGTCGACGTCGCGGTGCACACCGCGTGGCTGCTGCGGGGCCTGGCGGCCTGAGAAGCCGCTGGTTGCAGCAAAGCCACCCTCATGCAGCGTGGTGGCGTGAGGGTGGCTTTGCTGCAAGACGAAGTTGAGTATCCGTTACTCACTCTCCGGGTCCTCGCCGGCTCCTAGCGTGCCTGCCGAGCACCCCCGACCGACCTGGAGCGTTGATGACGACGGAGCTGACGCCCGCCGCCCCCGCACACGTCCCCCCGCACCTCGTCCGGCACCTCGACGTGATCGCCGACCCGGCCGTGACCGCCGACCCGTACGGCGCGTTCGACCGGCTGCGCGCCGAGCGCCCGTGCTGTACTCGACGGCGCTGGGCGGGTTCTGGCTGGTCCTCGGCGCGGACGAGGTGCGGGAGGCGTTCCTGCGCGCCGACGAGTTCGGCAACTACCCCACCGGCGTGCCGCCGATGGCCGGCTTCTGGCCGCGCAAGCTCATCCCCCAGGAGCTGGACGGCGACGAGCACCGCCGCTTCCGCCGTCTGCTCATCCCGTTCTTCGCGCCCGCCGCGATCACGCCGGTGGTGGCGAGCGTCCGGCGGCACGCGCAGCGGCTGGTGCGGGGGTTCGCGGACGCCGACGGCGTCGAGCTGGTGGACGCGCTCGCGAAGCCGCTGCCCACCACCGTGTTCGTCGAGATGTTCGGGCTGCCGGCGGAGCGCGGGCCGGAGTTCGCGGCGTGGAGCTGGGACCTGCTGCACTCCGGCGACCCGGCCCGCAGCGCGGAGGTCGGCGGCGCGATCGTCGGGTTCCTCGTGGACCTGATCGCCCGCCGCCGCGCCGAGCCCGGCGACGACCTGATCTCCGCGCTGGTCCGGGCGGACGTCGAGGGCACCCCGCTCTCCGACGACGAGCTGCTCGACACCTGCTTCCTGCTGTTCATCGCCGGCATGGACACCGTCACGAGCCAGCTCGGGGTGCTCTTCCACCACCTCGCCACGCACCCCGAACACCAGGCCGCCCTGCGCGCGGACGCAGGCCTCGTCCCGGCCGCGCTCGACGAGCTGCTGCGCGCGTTCCCGATCGTGCCGCCGGCCCGCACGCTCACCCGGGACGCGAGCTGGGCGGCGTCACGATGCGGGCGGGCGACACCGTGCTGGTCGGGACGTCGGGCGCGAGCCGCGACCTGGCCGACGGCGCCGACGTGCGGTTCGACCGCGGCCCGTCGCTGAACACCGCGTTCGGCCTCGGCGCGCACCGCTGCCTGGGCATCCACCTGGCCCGCCACCAGCTGGAGATCGCACTGGAGCTGGTCACCGCGCTCGCTCCGCCGTTCCGCCTGGCGCCGGGGGCGGCGCCACGGATGCGGACGCTCGGGAACGTGTGGGGGTACGACACGCTCCCGCTGGTGTTCGAGCGCGGGGCCTGACGGGGCCGGGCACCCCCGTCGCAGCAAAGCCACCCTCATGCAGCCTCGCAGCGTGGGGGTGGCTTTGCTGCAGGTCCGACGGGCGGCCCGGCGAACCGGTTCTGCGCCAGCCCGACCAGCACGGCGACCACCGCCCACAGGAAGGCGCCGACGCTCACCCCGGTCCAGCCGAACGCCTCGTGCACGAGCGCGGCGGTCGCCGACGCGATGGCGCCGCCGACGAAGATGCTGGTCATGTAGAGGGTGTTGATGCGGCTGCGGGCGTCGGCGCGCAGTTCGAGGATGCGGGTCTGGTTGGCGATCTGAGTGCTCTGCTGGCCGATCGTCATCAGCACGATCGCCACGCAGACCACCACGAGGCTCAGCTCCGACGCGAGCATCGCCGCGGCCCCGACGAGCAGCACCGAGAGCCCGCCGGCGAGCACCACCCCGGTGCCGCGGGCGTCGAGCACCCGACCGACGAGTGGCGCGCTCAGCAGCGTCACCAGCGAGAACAGGCCGAACAGGCCCGCCGTGGCCACGGAGAGCTGGTAGGCGGGCCCGGTGAGCAGCAGCACGAGCATGACCCACACGAAGTTGAACGTGGCGAACACCGGGATCTGGATCGCGACGGCCCACCGCACCGCGGGCTCGTCGCGCAGGAAGCGCAGGGTCGAGCCGAGGAGCCGGTCGTAGCGCGGCCGCGCGCGCACCGGTTCCGTCGGCAGCACGAACGCGGTGAGCAGGCCGACGGCCACCGTCGCGAGGCCCGCCACCAGGTAGACGGCACGCCAGCCGAGCACGTCGCCGATGGCCCCGCCGACCACCCGCGAGCCGACGATGCCCGCCGTCATCCCCGCCGTTGATCACCGCGAGCGCGCGCCCGCGCCGGGCCGGGCGGACGGACGCGACGGTAACGGGATGAGCACGTGCGGCACGACCGTCAGGAGACTGAGCACCACGGTCGCGCGACGAGCATCGGGAGCACCTGCGCCGCCGACGCCAGCAGCAGCGCCGCGCCCGTGCCGCTGACGAGCACGGCGACCAGCCGACGGCGCCGCAGCACGTCGCCGAGCGGCACGAGGAAGAACAGCCCGAACGCGTAGCCGACCTGGGCGACGGTGACGATGAACCCGGTCGCGGACTCCGGCACCCCGAACGCCTCGGCGAGCAGCGTGAGGATCGGGTGCGCCAGGTAGATGTTGGCGACCGTCACGCCCGCGCACAGCGCGACGAGCGGGACGGTGCCGCGGGCGAGCCCGGCCGGTGCCTCGGCACCGGCCGCCGGACCGGCCGTCACGCCGGCTGCGGGGCGAGGTGGGAGCTGCCCGGCACCGCGACGCCCAGCTCCTCGCGCAGCGTCGCGCCCGTGTAGTCGTGGTGGAAGAGCCCGCGCCGTTGCGGCCCGGGGACGAGCAGGTCGACGACACGTTCGAGACCGAGGGGGAGCGTTGGCACGCCCATCATGAAACCGTCGCAGGCCCCGGAACGGAACCAGTCCTCCATCTCATCCGGTCCGCTCCGGCCGCGGGACCGTGAGCCGGGCGGTCAGCACGTGCGCCACCACCACCGCGACGATGACGAGCGGCATCACCGCGAGGCCGTCGGCGAACAGCAGCAGCGTCGCGAGCAGCACCGACGTCAGCGGCAGCCGCAGCATGGCCACGCACATCGCGCCGATCCCCATCCCCACACCCGCGACCAGCGGCAGCCCGGGCAGGTGCGACAGCGCGATCCCGCCGACGGCGCCGACGAACATCGCCGGGAAGATCGGCCCGCCGCGGAAGCTGCTCATCGTCAGGCCGTACGCGGCCGCCTTGCACACGAGCAGCATCAGCAGCGCCCCGACCGAGTAGCCCGCGCTGTCCTGCAGCACCCGGCCCATCGCCTGGCCGGAGCCGAGCACGTCCCAGGCGCTGTGGCCGGTCGCGGCCGTGTAGGCGACGACGAGGCCGGCGACGGCGAGCCCGACCAGCGCCGTCAGCGGGACGACCCGGCGCTCGACCTGGGCCCGGACCCGGGTCGCGAGCCACCGCACGCCCCACCCGGCGACGGCCGCCAGCCCGCCGATGACCAGCGCCCAGCCGAACTGGACGACGTCGGGGTGCGGGTAGGGCGGCAGCCCGGGCAGCGCCAGCGTCACCGGCCCGAGCCCGGTCAGCGCGTCCAGCCCCACGAAGATCAGCGAGCCGATGCCGGCCGCCAGCAGCCCGGGCAGCAGCACCAGCCCGAGCGCCGCACCGCCCAGCCCGACGGTCTCCATCAGCAGGAACGCGCCGAGCAGCGGCGACCCGAGCAGCGCGCTGATGGCCGAGAAGCTGCCCGCGGACGCGACCACGGCGGTGACCCGCGCCGGGACATCGCGGCGGGTGAGGCGCACCGCCAGCACGCCGAGCCCGCCGCCGAGGGCGATCAGCGGCGCCTCCGGGCCGAGCACCGCGCCCAGCCCGAGCGTCGCGAGCGCGGCGAGCACGATGCCCGGCAGCGCGGCGAGCGCCGGCGGGTCGTGGGCGAGCCCGTCGACCGGCGAGTGCCCCCCGCCACCGGGGAGGTGCCGGATCGTCAGCCCGACCAGCACACCGGCGATCCCGAGCACCGGGAGCGGCCACCACAGCGGCGTCGGGGCGAGGCCGAACGCGCGCGGCAGGTCGGTGTAGACCCACTCCTGCAGCGCCGCGACCAGCTGCAGGAAGAAGTACGCCGCCGCCGAGACCGGCACCCCGATCACGGCCGCGAGCAGCAGCAGCCGCACGTACGCCGGGGACCTGAGCTGCTCGGCCGGGTCCGCCGGCGGTGCCGCGGCGTCGTCGGCCATCGCGCGCCCCTCGCCGTCCCTGGTGCCGGTCCCTCCGGTCGCAGCACGGTGCCCGGCCCGGGCGGCCCGGGGCATCGCCCGGCGCGGGTGAGCCCGTCACCCCGTCCGGGTGAGGCGCACATCCCGCCGGATGAGGACGGTCGGTGGCTCGACGGCCGAGACGGAGGAGAGCGAGACATGGCGATCGGACCTGTCCAGCTGATCGTGCTGGGATTCGAGAACCCGGAGTTCCACGGCGAGATCGTCGCCGAGCTGGAACGGCTGCGCGCGACCGACACCGTGCGGGTGGTCGACGCGCTCGCGGTGCACAAGGACGCGGCCGGCGAGATCGAGGTGGCGCACCTCAGCAACCTCACCGACGAGGAGGCGCGCGAGTTCGGCAGCGCGGTCGGCGCGCTGATCGGCCTGGGCATCGAGGGCGACGAGGGCATCGTGGCCGGCGCCGAGGCCGGTGCGGAGGCGACCGCGGAGGGCGTCAGCGTGTTCTCCGACGAGGACGCGTGGGACGTGCTCGAGGACATCCCGAACGACTCGGCGGCGGCGCTGCTGCTGATCGAGCACCACTGGGCGGTGCCGCTGCGCGACGCCGTGGCGAAGGCCGGCGGCTACCGCATCGGCGACGCCTTCATCAGCCCGCTGGACCTCGTCGAGATCGGGCTGGTGACGGCGCAGGAGGCCCAGGAGCTGGCCCGGATGGAGAGCGCCGGCTCCGGCGCCTGACACACCTGAGGAGAAGGAGGAGGAGACGATGTTCGGATCACGCCGCGTCGCACGTCGCACGGCCCGCCGCACCGCTCGCCGGGTCTCGCGCCGCCGCGGGTAGGGGAGCCTCGGGGCCGCCCGCCACGGACGGGCAGTATGTCCGCCGTGACGGAGCGGCTCGCCACCAAGGTCACCGATCTCACCGGCCCCGGCCACACCGACCGCTTCGGCGTCGGCGGCACCGATCTCGGCACGGTGACCACCGCCCCGCAGGGCCACCTGGTCGCGGTGTTCGGCGACACGTTCCGCAGGGCGGGCGTCGGCGGACGGGGCTGGCGCGCGCGGTGGTGCTCTTCGGCGACCCGGCGAGCGTCCCGGACGGGCTGCGCTGGACCGGCGCGGCCGGCCGGCGCGGCTACGCCCGCCAGGTGGTGCGGTACGTGCACCGCGGCTGGCGGCGCTGGGGCTGGGGCCTGCGGCGGGTGACGACCGTGCTGCCCACGGACGTCCTGACCGTCGGCGACGACATGTACCTGCACGTCATGGTGTGCCTCGAACTGGGCAACGTGCGCTGGACCGAGCTGCACCGCTCGCGCGACGGCGGCCGCACCTGCGCCCGACCGGCACCCGCTGGCCCGCCGGCCTGCACGGCGGCCTGTTCCAGATGCTCACCTGGGAACGCGGCACCGACGGCTGGGTGTACGCGCTCACCACCGGGTTCCAGCGGGAGCACGGCCTGCTGCTGCACCGCGTGCCCGAGACCGCGGTGCCGGACCCGGCGGCGTGGGAGTCCTGGGGCCTCGTCGACGGCCGCTGGGGCTGGGCAACCCGCCGACCGTGGTGCTCGACGGCCGGTTCGGCGAGCTGTCGCTGCGCCGCGTGCCCGACGGCGACCGCGAGCGCTGGCTGCTCACGGCGTTCGACGCGGGCCGCTACCGGATCGACGTCCGCGTGCTGGACGGGCCGACGTCCGACATGTACGCCGCGCCGCCGGTCACGGTGCTGCGCGGCTGCGACTGGGGCGGCGAGGACCACCCCGGCGGGCACGTCGCGCAGCTCTACGGCGGCTACGTGCTGCCCGGCTCGACGCTGGCCGACCTGCACCTCGTGGTGAGCCAGTGGAACACCGCGACGAACTGGCCGTACCGGGCGATGCAGTTCCGCGCGGACGTCTCGGGGCTGGACGGCACCTGACCGCTACCCGGGACCCCGGCCGTCCCGGCCGGCCAGGGCGCGCAGCGCCGCCGCGGCCTCGTTGATGCACTCGGCGAGGCCGGGCGGCGACGCGTCCGCGACCCAGCGCGCGAACGCGACCTGGAAGACCGAGACCGCGCTGTGCGCGGCCAGGCTCGCGGTCGGCTCGCCCACCCCGCGCTCGCGCAGCGCCGCGGCCGTCGCCTCGGCCATCCCCGCCAGCTTCAGCAGCTCGCGTTCCTGCAGGCCCGGGTTGGCCGCGATGATCCGGGAGCGGCGGACGGAGTGGCCGTGGTCGTCCGCGATCAGCCCGCCGCCGGCGACCATCCCGGTCAGCGCCGCGTCGAGCGGGGCGAGGCCGGCCGGCGCGGCCAGGATGGCGTCGCGCGCGTGCGCTCCAGGGTGTGCGCGCTGTCGAACAGGACCTCGCGCTTGTCGGTGAAGTGCCGGAAGAACGTGCGCTCGGTGACGCCCGCACGCTCGGCGATGTCGCCCGCGGTGGTCTGCTCGAAGCCGCGCTCCGCGAACAGCTCCATCGCGGCGCGTGCCATCCGCCCGCGCGCGTCGGGCTGCCAGCGACCCACACGGGCGATCGTACGTGATGACAGCCGCTGACATCGGGTGTAGAACCGATGTCAGTCACTGTCATCCACGGAAGGAACGTCCATGCGCGTCTTCGTCACCGGCGCCTCCGGCTGGATCGGCTCGGCCGTCACCACCGAGCTGCTCGCCGACGGCCACGAGGTCGTCGGCCTCGCCCGCTCGGACGATGCGGCCGCCGCGCTGGCCGCCAAGGGCGCCCGCGTGCTCCGCGGCAGCCTCGACGACCCCGACGGCCTGGCCGCGGCCGCCGCGGCCGCCGACGGTGTCGTCCACCTCGCCTTCAAGCACGACTTCACCGACTACGCCGCCGCCGGCCGCAGCGAGCACGCGGCCGTCCGGCGGATGCTCGACGCCCTCGCCGGCAGTGGCCGGCCGTTCCTGATCGCCTCCGGGCTGGCGTCGGGCGGCCTCGGCCGGCCCCTCACCGAGGACGACCCCTCGCCGTTCCACGGGCCCGGCTCGATGCGCGGCGGCAGCGAGAACCTCGCCCTGTCCTACGCCGACCGCGGGGTGCGTCCGGTGGCGCTGCGGTTCGCCCCGACCGTGCACGGGATGCGCGACCACGGCTTCACCGCGACGCTCACGCGGATCGCGCGGGAGCGAGGCGCGGCCGGGTACGTCGGCGACGGCTCGACCAGGTGGGCGGCCGTGCACCGCTCGGACGCCGCGCGGCTGGTCCGGCTCGCGCTGGAGAAGCGCCCGCGGGCGCGCGGGTGCACGCGGTGGCCGAGCCCGGCCTGCCCTCCCGGGACCTCGCCGCCGCCATCGGCGCCTCCCTCGGGCTGCCGGCGGTGTCGGTCGCGGCCGCGGACGTCGAAGCGCACTTCGGCTGGATCGGGCACTTCTTCGCCATGGACGTGGCCGCGTCGAACGCCCGCACCCGCGAGCTGCTCGGGTGGACGCCGACCGGCCCGACGCTCTACGAGGACATCGCCGCCGGGGCCTACGCACCGGCGGCGTGACGGCGCCGACCGATCGCGGGGCTACGCCTTGCGGGCCATCCCGCCGTAGAGGTCGATGGGCTGCGGCTGGGACGGGAGCGCCGTCACGCCCTCGGGCACGTCCGGCCGCCAGAGCGGCACCGACACGAACCCGGGCTCCACCCACTCCAGCCCCTCGAAGAGGCTCGCGATCTCGTGCTGGTGCTTGTTCAGGTAGGCGACCGCGCCGGTGTCGGCGTACTCCTCCTGCGCCTGCTGGACCGCCGCGTCCCCGGCCGCGTGGGTGCCGTCGCAGATGGTCAGGTAGCTGCCCGCCGGCACCCGGGCCATCAGCGCCCGACCAGCGAACGGGCCTCGTCCAGGTCGTGGATGTGGCCGAGCACGCCCATGAAGAACACGGCGACCGGCTGCGTGAAGTCGAGGATCTCGGCGGCGCCCTCGACCAGCTCCTCCGAGTCGTGCATGTCGGCGTGCAGGTACCGGGTGGAGCCCTCGGGGGTGCTGGTCAGCAGGCGCGGGCGTGCGCCAGCACGAGCGGGTCGTTGTCGACGTACACGATCCGCGACTCGGGCGCGACGCGCTGCGCGACCTCGTGGGTGTTGTCGGCCGTCGGCAGGCCGGTGCCCACGTCGAGGAACTGGCGGATGCGACCTCGCCGGCGAGGTAGGTGACCGTGCGCCGGAGGAACGCCCGGGTCTCGCGCGCGATCACCGTGATCTCCGGGTGCACGGCCACCCAGGCGTCGCCGGCCTCGCGGTCGACGGCGTAGTTGTCCTTGCCGCCGAGCCAGTAGTTCCAGATGCGGGCCGAGTGGGGGACGCTGTCGTCGATCCCGGTCCCGGCGATCGAGGCGTCGTCGGTCATGTCGCGACTCACTTTCTGCGGACGGCGGGCGCCGGGAGCGTATACGCCCGGCGTCGCTCCGTGGCCGCCGTCCGCCGGCCTACTTGCCGGCCGCCGTCAGCTGCGCGTCGAGCCGCGGGTAGACCCGCCGGGCGTTGCCCTCGAAGATCGCCTGGAGGGCCTTGTCGTCCATCCCGGCGCGGTCGACGTAGTGCTTCGTGTCGTCCCACGCGACGCCCGTCGCCGGGTCCGCACCGCGTACCGCGCCGATCATCTCCGAGGCGAACAGGATGTTCTCGACGGCCACGACGCGCGTCAGCAGGTCGATCCCCGGCTGGTGGTAGACGCAGGTGTCGAAGAAGACGTTGCGCAGCAGCTCGGACGGGTCCGGCCGGCCCAGCCGCACCGCCAGCCCCCGGTAGCGGCCCCAGTGGTACGGCACCGCGCCGCCGCCGTGCGGGATCACCAGCCGCAGCGTCGGGAACCGCTCGAACAGGTCGCCTTCCAGCAGCTGCATGAACACCGACGTGTCGGCGTTGAGGTAGTGCGCGCCCAGTGCGTGGAAGTTCGGGTTGCACGAGCTGGAGACGTGCACCATGCCGGGCACGTCCAGCTCCACCATCGCCTCGTAGAGCGGGTACCAGTACTCGTCGGTCAGCGGCTTCGACGTCCAGAACCCGCCCGACGGGTCCGGGCTGAGGTTGCAGCCCACGAAGCCCATCGTCTCCACGCACCGGCGCAGCTCCGCGACGACGACGTCCAGCGGGCCGTCCGGGACCTGCGGCAGCTGGCACACCCCCACGAAGTGCTCCGGGAAGAGCCCCACCACCCGCGTGATCAGGCGTTGCACGCCGTCGCCCAGGCCCGCGCCGTCGCGACGTCCGGCACGTGGTGCTCCATGCTCGCGCCCGCGGCGAGAAGATCATCAGGTCCCCGCCGCGCTCGCGCAGCACCTTGAGCTGGTTGCCCTCGATGCTCTCGCGGATCGCGTCGTCGCTGATGGCCGGCACCACCGGCGCCGGCAGCGTCGGGTCGGCCAGCGCGGCCAGCTGCGCCGCCCGGAACTCCTGGTGCGGTGCGGGGACGGTGGTGAAGTGCCCGTGACAGTCGATGATCACTGCTGGTCCGGCTCCTTGTCGACGTAGGTCAAGCCGTCGCGCACGCGCAGCGCGACGTCGACATCCTCGCTGGCCCGCGCCGCCGCCGGTACCCGGACGACGCGGGCCCGGGTGTCGGCTCGGCCACGGCCGCGCTCGGCGCCGCGGGGGCGGACCCCCGCGGCGCCGGGCCGGTCGGGCGCGTGCTCAGCGGCGCCGCTCGACCACGGCGACCGCCGCCAGCCACCCCATCGCGGTGAGCGCCGTCACCGCCAGCACCAGCGAGCCGGCGGGCGCCCCCGCCGACGAGCACACGTCACCGACCAGGAAGACGGTGCCGGCGATCCGCGAGCCCACGGCCATGCCGCGCTCACCGGCCCGCGCGTAGTGCCGGCCCAGCACGTAGCAGGCGGCGATGAGCGCCGCGAACGCGATCGTGCCGACGAGCAGGTGGCCGATCGTCCCGGCGGTGAGGCCGGGCACGCCGGGGTCGCCGACCGGGAACCCGCCGCCGCCCTGCAGGACGAACGGGCCGGACAGGACGAGCCCGACCCCCCAGGTCCCGGCCAGCCGCGGCGCCCAGGTGCCGCCGGGCGTGCCATGCATCGCGCGGCGCAGGCCGACGGCCCCGGCGACCGTCAGCAGCCCCGAGACGATGAAGTTCGTGATCTGAAGCCAGCCCAGGTCGCCGTTGGACAGCGAGCTGAGCGGGAAGCGGGTGAGGTCGAAGCCCTCGCGGGTGGCGGCCTGGGTGAGCGAGACGACGCCGAAGACGCCGAACCCGGCGACGAGGCCGGAGAGCAGCGTGCGGGTGCGGGCGTCGTGGGCACGGACGGGGCGGCCGGTGGTGACGGACATGTCGGGTTCCTCCCGGGGATCTGGTTTCCTTGCTCGCCCCTGCGTCGATCCGTGGGGCCGGAAACCGACGAGGCCCACGAAGGGGCCACGGACCTGCGGATCCACGCGTTCCCTGTCACATCGGGCGTTCCCTGTCACATACGATGGGCCGCCCCGACCGAGGAGGTCCTGTGCAGTTCCTGCTGACCACGACGGACGACGGCGGCGAGCTCGACGCGGCGATGTACACGAAGATGGGCGCGTTCATCGAGGAGCTGACCCGCGAGGGTGTGCTGGTCGCGACGGGCGGGCTGGACGCCGGCACCCGCGTCACCACGGCCGACGGCCACGTCACCCTCACCGACGGGCCGTTCGCCGAGACCAAGGAGGCGATCGTGAGCTTCGCCCTGGTCGAGGTGGCCTCCCGGGAGGACGCGATCGAGATCACCCGGCGCTTCCACGCGCTCTTCGGCGGCGGCACGTCCGTCCTGCACCAGGTCTTCGGACCCGCCACCGGGTGACCGGGCCGCGCGGCGTCGGCGCCGCCGTCGACGGGATCTGGCGGCGGGAGTCGGCGCGGATCGTCGCCGGGCTCGCGCGGATGCTCGCGGGCGACGTCGGCCTCGCCGAGGAGCTGGCGCAGGACGCGCTGGTCGCGGCGCTGGAGCAGTGGCCGGCCGCCGGGATCCCGGAGAACCCGGGCGCTGGCTCACCACGGTGGCCCGCCGCCGCGCGGTGGACGCCCTGCGCCGCCGGGAACGCGGCGACCGCGGCTACGCCGAGATCGCACGCGGCCTCGACGACCAGGACGGCGTCCCCGAGCCCGCCGAGGACAACCTCGACGACGACGTCCTGCGGCTGATGGTCGTCTCCTGCCACCCGGTGCTCTCCGCGGAGGCCCGGGTGGCGCTGACGCTGCGGGTGGTCGGCGGGCTGCGCACCGACGAGATCGCCCGCGCGTTCCTGGTCGGCGAGTCGGCCGTCGGGCAGCGGATCGTGCGCGCCAAACGCGCGCTCGCCGCGAGCCAGGTGCCGTTCGAGGTGCCGGCCGGGCCGGAGCGGGCCGCCCGGCTGGCGTCCGTGATGGACGTGCTCTACCTCGTCTTCAACGAGGGCTACGCGGCCACCGGGGGCGCCGACTGGATCCGCCCGGCGCTCTGCGACGAGGCGATCCGGCTGGCCCGGATGCTCGCCGCGCTCGCCCCCGACTCGGCCGAGGCGCACGGCCTGCTCGCCCTCATGGAGCTGCAGCACAGCCGCCGGGCCGCCCGCGTCGACACCGACGGCGTCCCGGTCCTGCTGCAGGACCAGGACCGCGGCCGGTGGGACCGGGACCGCATCCGCGCCGGGTTCACCGCGCTGCTGCGCGCCGGGGAGACCGGGGCCCCGCCCGGTCCGTACGTCCTGCAGGCGACGATCGCGGCCTGCCACGCCCGGGCCCGGTCGGCCGCCGACACCGACTGGGGGCAGATCGCGACCCTCTACGAGCTGCTGGCGCGGGTCGCGCCCTCGCCGGTCGTCGCGCTCAACCGGGCCGTCGCCGTCGCGATGCGCGCGGGCCCGAGGAGGGCCTGCGGCTCACCGAGCCGCTGCTGACCGAGCCCGCGCTCGCCCGGTACCCGCTCCTGCCGGCACGCGCGGCGACCTGCTCGCGCGGCTGGGCCGGGCCGCGGAGGCGCGTACCGAGTTCGCCCGCGCCGCGGAGCTGACGGCCAGCGCGCCCGAACGCGCGGTGTGGCTGCGCCGCGCGGCGGCGCTGCGCACCGACGAGGGCTCGCCCGCCCTGGGCGCCGCGGCGGCGGGGTTCCTCGCCGGTCCCGGCCGCAGTGCCGAGACCGTCCGGTCCTACCGCCAGACCCTCGACCGGCTGCGCCGCGAGCTGGGCGACGACCTGCCGCTCGCGGCGCTACCGCCAGACCCTCGACCGGCTGCGCCGCGAGCTGGGCGACGACCTGCCACTCGCGGCGCTCTCCCCGGCCCGCGTCGCCGCCGTGTTCGCCGCGGCCTGGGCGCGGGCCGCGCCCGCCACGTGGAACCGGCACCGCGCGGCCCTGCGCGCGTTCGCGGCGTGGGCCGGCACCGGCCCGCTCGACGGCGCGCTCGTAACGCCCGGCCCCGCGCGGCCGCCCCCGGCCGCTGCCCGCGGAGCGGGTCGCCGCGCTCGCCGGCCGCGCCGACGTCGGGCTGCGCGAGCGGGTGCTCTGGCGCGTGCTGCACGAGAGCGGGGCGCCGGCCCGCGAGGTGCTCGCGCTCGACGTCGACGACCTGGACCTCGCCGCCGCCCGCGCCCGCCGCGGCCGGGTGCGCTGGTCGCCGGCGACGTCCGCGCTGCTCGCGGAGCTGGTCGGGAACCGGCGGCGGGGTCCGGTGTTCCTCGCCGAGCGCCGTCCCGGACCGGGCCGCCCGCGCTCCCCCGCCGACCTGTGCCCGGACACCGGCCGCAGCCGCTCTCCTACCCGCGCGCGAGTACCAGTCAAACGCGCCTCCGGCGGCGCGACGCTGCGGGCCCTCGCACCGGGCCGGGGGCGGGCCCGCCGTGACCGCGCGTCCGTGCCGGAACAGCTCATCCTCACGCGGCGCGTGCACTCGATGCTGTGCGGCATGCTGCGCCGGTCGGGCCGCTCCCGGCGTTTCCCAGCGCTCTCTCAGCGTCGCCGCCCGCGGCACCTTGACGTGCCGGGTACGCGGGACCGGAAGCTGTGCCCATGGACCAACCCGCCACCCGCAGCCGTGCGCTGGGCGCCGTGCTCGACCGGCTCACCGTCACCGCCGACGTCCGCGACGTCGCGCTCGTCACGCCCCGCCTGCGCCGGATCCAGCTCGCCGGCCCGGCCCTGCACGATCTGCGCTGGACGCCCGGCCAGCACGTCCGGGTCGTGGTGCGCGACGTCGAGCGGCTGCGTGACCTGGGCCGCGACCTGCTGCGCACCTACACGGTCTGGGCGTTCGACCCGGCCGGCACGCTCGACCTCGGCGTGCTCGACCACCCCGGCGCCGGGCCGGGCGCGCTGTGGGCCCGCGGGATCGCCCCCGGTGCGCCGGTGGCGTTCCGCAGGCCGGAGGGGCGGTTCGTGCCGCGTCCGGACGCCGCACACCACGTGCTCGTCGGCGACGAGACGGCGGCGGTCGCGTTCGCCGCGATGCTCGCCGCGCTCCCGCCGGACGCCCCGGTGCACGGCGTCGTCCAGGTGCGCGACGCGGCCGACCGGTTCACGTTCCCGCGCTCCGACGAGCTGACCTGGGTGGAGCGCGGCGCCGCAGGGCCGGACGCGGACGGGCTGGTCGCGGCCGTGCGCGCGCTGCCGCTGCCCGCCGGGCCCGGGGCCGCGTACGTCGCGGGCGAGGCCCGCTCCTGCCAGGCCGTGGTGCGCCACCTCGTGCAGGAACGCGGCCTGCCGCGCCGGTCGGTGGTGGTCAAGCCGTTCTGGGCGCCCGGGCGCCGCGGGCTCGACTAGTGCCCGCTTGCCGGTGGATCGTGGCGGCGGTCAGCAGCGGGCACGCAGCGTCGCGACGCCCTCCCCGGTGAGGTCGGCGCAGAACGCCCCGCGCCCGGTCATCGCCATGACCAGCGCGATCGTCGGACCCGACACCGCGGCCCCGGAGCCCGCGGCGAACGGGCCGTCGGTCGCGGTGAGGCGCAGGTCGTGCACCCGGCCCTTCGCGAGCACCACCTGGTCGCTGCCGCGGTAGTACTCGGCCACCCGGGTCAGCATCCCGATCGGATGCGCGCGGCGCAGGCCCAGCGGGCGCCGGACGTCCTCCCCGTGCACCACGGTCTCGCCGAGCATCGCGAGCCTCGGCAGCGGCGGTGACGTCGTGCTGGTGACGGTCCGGCGGAACCGTGCGAGCGTGTCGGCCCCGGACGCGCCCAGCTGCTCGTCCAGCCGCATCCGCACCTGCCGGTCGAAGTCGAACCGGCACCGGATCACGCCGGCCAGCCACCGCGGGCCGCTGAGGCTCCCACCGGCCGTCAGGTGGGCGAGCACCTCCCGCACGGTCAGCCCCGCGCACAGCGACGGCGTCGCCCACGCGTCCTCGTCGAGGTCGGCGAGATCGGCGGCCAGCGCGGCGCGTTCGGCGTGGATCAGGGGCCAGAGCTCACGGCTCGTCGACGTCACGCGGTACCAGACGTCCTCGGGGCCGCCCGGTCATCGCCTGCCGCGTGTGACGCCCGCCACCCTCGCCCAGGGTGTCGCCGAGCACCTCGAAGCAGGAGCGGAAGAACGCGTCGCTGCCCGCGTGGAGGGTGCCCAGCGACACCAGGACCAGCGGCTCGGGCCCGTCGAGGTGGGCGGCCAGCTCGGCGTCGAGCGTCCCGGTGCGGGTGTCCGGGTCGATCGTGGCGCCGATGTCGTGGCACCGCTCGTCGATGCGGTCTCGACGTCCATGTCGGTGCGCATCAGCCCGTGCTGACGCAGCAGCACGAACAGGTCGTCGGCCAGGCCGGTGTTCCAGCCGTGCCGGGGGTCGGCCGACGCGTCGCGCAGGAGCGTGCCCAGCGTCTCCTGGTCGCGGACGAACAGCGCGAGCAGCAACGGCCGGCGCTGCACCTCGAGGTAGGTCAGCCGGGTCTGCTCGGCGACCTGCACCGCGGCCGGATCCCGGCGAACCTCCGCGAGCAGCCCGTCGACCATGCCGAGCACCGCGTCAGCGGAGGATCTCGATCAGGAGCACCCAGGCGTTCCCCAACCCGCCCACCAGACCCAGCACCACCGCTCCGGCCAGCCAGTACAGGCCGCCGAACGCACCCGCCAGCATCCCGGCGCCCGCCAGGAGCGCACCCACCGTCAACCCGGCGGAGGGGAGCGCGGTCACCAGCAGCCATGCCACCACCGGCTGCTCCGGCGGCCGCCGGCCCGGCCACCCGAGCCGGCCCAGCACCGGGCCGACAACCGCCGCCGCGGCCACCAGCTCGACGCCCAACGCGGTCGCCGGCTGGCCGGGGACCAGCACCACCAGCGCCAGCAGGATCGGCGCCGTCAGCATCACCAGCGCCTGGCCCGCACGCCCCGGCACCCGCGGGCTCGCCAGGATCGCCCGCAGGTTGATCGACACCGCCACGAACAGCAGCCCGGCGAGTGCCGCGGCCGCCCCGGCGGTCGCCACCGCGAAGTCCGACCACGCCCCGGCGTCGTAGGCATCCACGCACCGCAGTCTGCGGCAGCCTCGCGGCGAGCGCCGAGGTCACGGGCCCTTGCGGATCACCCGCCGCCGGATCGGCCGGTCACCATCGGCAGGTGCGGGGCCTGCTCGTTCGACAGCGGGCTCGCCGCGCTGCACCTGGAACCGAACCGGCACCGAGCCGGCTAACCGACCGGGTGCGCGAGGTGCGTGCCGAACGCACGCGCGTGATAGGTGAGCGGTGGTCCGGGCCGGGTGTCCGCCGTGCGGACGGTTCCGAGCACGACGACGTGGTCGCCGCCCGGCACGACGTCGGCGACGCGGCACGACAGGAAGCCGGTCGTGCCGAGCAGCCGGGGAACGTCGCCGTCCGGGCTCCACGCGACGCCGTCGAACTTCGCCGGCCCGCCCTTGCGGGCGAACGCGACCGCCAGGTGGGCCTGGTCGTGGCTGAGGACGTTGAGTCCGAAGGTCCGGGTCTCGCCGACGGCGGCGAGCAGGTCCGAGCGGTTGTCGAGGGCGACGAGGACCATGGGCGGGTCCATCGACAGGGACGCGAACGCGCTGACGGTCGTCCCGAACGGCTGCCCCCGCACGCAGGTCGTGACGACGGAGACCGGGCTGCACACCGCCGACATGACCTCCCGGAACCGGTCCCGGAGGCTTCGGGCGCGAGCGTGCCGTCAGTCAAAGTTGTTCTTCCGTCCGGCCCGGACGTAGTCGACCGTGGACCTGATGTGCCCCTCGCCGTGCACCGCGCTGCGCTTCGCGATGTGGCCGAACATCTGGATGCCGAACCCGCCGTCGAGGTCGTTGACGATGCGCTGCTTCCAGGGCCGGCGCACGATCTGGGTGGTGAGGCGCCGCGTCGTGCGCGGCTGGGTCATGATGTGGTCGGCGATCGTGTAGGCGCGCGCGACCAGCTCGTCGCGCGGCACGACCTCGTTGACCATCCCCCACTCCAGCGCCTGCTGGGCGCTGATCGCCTCGCCGGTGAGCAGCGCGTAGGCGGCACGCTTCACGCCCAGCAGCTCCTGGAAGGCGCTGTGGATCCCGTCCGCCGGCACGGACCCGATGTCGTAGTGCAGGTCGAAGATCGTGGAGCCTGCGGCGGCGAGGGTGATGTCGCACATCAGCACGATCTCGGAGTGGAAGCCGGGGCCGTTGAGCAGCCCGATCGTGGGGATCTCCAGGTCGTTGACCAGCGAGCTGACGTTGATCCGGCCGTCCTTGTAGGCGTACTCGTACGCCCAGTACTCCATGTCGGCCTCTTCGAGCGCGAAGCCCTCGGGGTCGGACTTCATCATGAAGTCGTCCCCGCAGCCGGTGAGGATGAGGATCTCGTTGCACGGGTCGGCCCCGACCACCTTGAGCATCTGGCCGAGCGCGCGGTGGTTCTGCACGCTGAGCTGGATCGAGTCGCCGATCGTGTGCGCGGCGACGAGGATGACCCCGTCGTCGCGCCGTTCCATGTGGAAGAAGTCGGCGAACCTCTTGCTGTACTCCTCGAAGTCCGGAGTGGGGACGAACTCCTGCAGGGACATCTGTCGTTCCTTCCGTTCTGTGGAGCTGTCGGTGGAGAACCCGTCACCACGAGGTGGCGATGTACTTCGCCTCGGTGTACTCGAGCAGCCCTTCGTGCCCGCCCTCGCGGCCGAGCCCGCTCTGCTTGACGCCGCCGAAGGGCGCGGCGGGGTCGGACACGACGCCGCGGTTCAGCCCGACCATCCCGGACTCCAGCGCCTCGGCGACCCGCAGCCCCGCCGCCAGGTCGGCCGTGTAGACGTAGGACACGAGGCCGTACTCGGTGTTGTTGGCCTGCCGGACCGCCTCGTCGACGTCCTCGTAGCGGACGATGGGCGCCACCGGCCCGAAGATCTCCTCCCGGAGGATGGCCGCGGACTCGGGCACCTCGTCGACCACGGTGGGGGCGTAGAAGAAGCCCGGCCGGTCCAGGGCGCGGCCGCCGGTGCGCACACTGGCCCCGCGCCGGACGGCGTCCTGCACCAGCCGGTCGACGTCGCCGACCGCGGCGGGGGTGATGAGCGGCCCGAGCTGCGTCCGCTCGTCGGTGCCGGGACCGACCCGCAGCCCGCCCATGGCCGCCGCGAGCCGGTCGCCGAACTCGTCCGCCACCGAGGAGTGGACGTAGAACCGGTTGGCGGCGGTGCACGCCTCGCCGCCGTTGCGCATCTTGGCGACCATCGCGCCGGCCACGGCCGCGTCGAGGTCGGCGTCCGGCAGCACCAGGAACGGGGCGTTGCCGCCCAGCTCCATCGAGCAGCTGAGCACGGTGTCCGCCGCGGCGTGCAGCAGCGTGCGGCCGACCTCGGTGGAGCCGGTGAACGAGAGCTTGCGCACGGCCGGTTCGGCCAGCATCGCCGCCACCACCGGGCCCGACCGGCGTGAGGGCAGGACGTTGACCACGCCGTCGGGCACGCCGGCCTCGGCCAGCAGGGCCGCGATCGCCAGCGCGGTGAGCGGGGTGTCGCTCGCCGGCTTGAGCACGACGCTGCAGCCGGCCGCCAGCGCCGGCCCGATCTTGCGGGTGGCCATCGCCGCCGGGAAGTTCCACGGCGTCACCAGCACCGCGACGCCGATCGGCTGGTGCAGCACCACGATGCGGTTCGTCCCGCCCGGCGCGGTCTGCACCGTGCCCAGCACGCGGACGGCTTCCTCCGAGTACCAGCGGAAGAACTCCGCGGCGTAGGCGACCTCGCACGCGCGTCGGCCAGCGCCTTCCCGTTCTCCAGGCTGATCAGCCGCGCGAAGGACTCGGCGCGCTCGACGAGCAGGTCGTGGGCCCGCCGCAGCACGTCGGCCCGCCGGCGGGGTGCTGTGGCCGCCCAGCCGGGCAGGGCGTCCGCCGCGGCGGCGACCGCCCGCCGGGCGTCGCCGGGGGTGGCGCCGGAGACCGAGGTGATCACGTCGCCCGTCGCCGGGTCGAGGACGTCGAACCGGGCGCCGTCGGCCGCCGGGGACCATCTCCCGCCGACGAAGAGGTCGGTGTGCAGGCCCGTGACCGGGCCGGACGCCGTCGCCGTCACGCCGAGCCGTCCGCGAGACCGGCGCCGCGGGCCTGCTGCTCGTAGAGCGCCAGGAAGTCCTGGTCGCGCAGGCCGGTCCCGATCGCCGACTGGATCAGCTGGTGGACCGCGGAGCCCACGGGCATCGGCACCTCCAGCGCGCGGGCGGCGCCCAGGCCCAGGTCGAAGTCCTTGCGCAGCAGCTCCGTGGTGAACGTCGGCGTCCAGTCCCGCTTCACCAGGTCCGGGGTGCGCTTGCGCACCCAGTCCGACGCCAGCACCGTGCCGTTCATGAACTCCAGGAAGGCCGCGCGGTCGGTGCCGCCCTTCTCGGCGAGGCTGGTCACCTCGACGAGGGCCTGCACCATCATCCCGAGGTAGAGGTTGTGGCAGAGCTTCACCAGCCGGCTCTGCTCCTGCTCCCCGGCGTGCACGGCCACCTTGGCGATCTGCTCCAGGTGCGGCTTGACCTGCAGGAACGTCTCGACGGGCCCGGAGGCGACGATGCAGGCGCCGCCCTCGGCCACGACGTGCGGGTTCCCGCTGACGGGCGCGGCGAGGAAACGCACGCCCGCCGCGTCCGCCGCGGCCCGCACGGTGGCCGAGGTCTCGGCGGACACCGTCGAGCAGTCCACGACGGTGCCCGGCACGCGGTCGCCCGCGAGCAGGCCCTGCGGCCCGCTCACCACCTCCTCCAGGTCGCGCGGCGTCGAGACCATCACGAAGACCACGTCGCACGCACTGAGGTCGGTGATGCGCGCGACGGCGGTGGCGCCCCGGGCAACCAGCGGCCCGGTCTTGGCCGCGGTGCGGTTCCACACCGAGACCCGCTCGCCGGCGTCGACCAGCCGGCCGGCCATCGCGGCACCCATCCGGCCGGTGCCGAGCCAGCCGAGGTGCGGGGACTGCGAACTCGCGGACTGCGAACTCATGCATTGCTCCTGACGTGAGGGGCGGGACCCGGACCGGCCGGATCAGACCGGCGAGTACTCGCCGGCCACCGCCGCGGCGACGGGCGCCACCGGCGGGGCGTCGGTCCGGCCGAGCGCCCGCCATGCCGTGTCGACGAGGTTCTGGGTGGACAGGCCGTACTTCTCGAACAGGTACGGGCCGTCGAGCGAGCCCTCGGCGAAGGTGTCGCGCAGGCCGACCCGGCGCAGCGGGCGCCCGATGCCGGCCTCCGCCATCGTCTCGGCGACCGCCGATCCGAGCCCGCCGATGACGGAGTGGTTCTCGGCGGTCACGACGACCCTCGACTCGGCGGCCACGCTCTGCACCGTCGCGACGTCGAGGGGCTTGATCACGGGCACGTTGACGACCGAGGCCGACACCCCGTGCTGCGCGAGCACCCGTTCGGCGGCCAGCGCCGCGGCCAGCATCATGCCGCTGGCGAAGAGGGCCACGTCGGTCCCGGTGGTGAGCACCGACGCGCGGTCGAGCCCGAGCCGGTGGTCGTCGTCGAAGATGACGGGGATCTCGCCGCGCTTGAGCCGCACGTAGACCGGGCCCGGCACGTCGACGACGGCCTCGGCGACCTGGGAGACCTCGACGGCGTCGGCCACGTCGAGAACGGTCATGTTCGGCAGTGCCCGCATCAGCGCGACGTCGTCGATCGCCTGGTGGCTGGGCCCGCCGGGGGTCGAGACCCCGGGCATGAAGCCGATGATCCGCACCGGCAGGTTGGGGTAGGCGATGGCGTTGGCGATCTGGTCGTAGGGCCGACGGGTGGCGAACACGCCGAACGTGTGCACGAACGGGATGTGCCCGCAGCGCGCCAGCGCCCCGGCCAGGCCCATCATGTGTGCCTCCGCCATGCCGGCGTGCACGAAGCGCTCCGGGAGCTCCGCCTGGAACAGGTCGATCTCGCACTGGCGGGTGAGGTCGCCGCTGAGGCAGAGCACCTCCTCGCGACGGCGCGCCAGGTCGAGCAGCGCCCGGCCGTAGGGCTTGAGCATGGTCGGGTACGGGGGCTCACGCATGGACCGCCTCCAGTTTCGCGGTGAGCTCGCCGGTCGCGGCCGCCGCCAGGTGCGGGGGCAGCTTGATGAAGTGCCCGTCGCGTCCGGGGGCAGGCAGTCCAGGCCGTGCACGGTCGAGGTGCGGCCGACCACCACGCTGGGCCGGTCGGTCTCGGCGTGGGCGGCGGCCAGCGCGGACCGCAGCGCGTCGACGTCGTGCCCGTCGACGTCCTGCACGTGCCAGCCGAACGCCGACCATTTCTCGGCGATGGGCTCGATCGTGGTGATGGTGTCGACCGGGCCGTCGACCTGCGAGTTGTTCGCGTCGAGCAGCACGGTCAGCCGGTCGAGCCGGTGGTGCGCGGCGAACATCGCCGCCTCCCAGACCTGGCCCTCCTCCAGCTCGCCGTCGCTGACGATGGCGTAGGTCCGGGCGTCCGAGCCGCGGAATCGGTCGGAGAGCGCGAACCCGGTGGCGGCCGAGAGCCCTTGGCCGAGCGACCCGCAGGTGTAGTCGAGGATCGGGGACCGCTCCGTGCCGATGGCCTCCAGCGGTGACCCGTTGCGCCCGTACGTGGCCGCCGCGTCCTCGCTCAGCAGGCCGAGCTCGGCGGCCGCGGCGAACGGCGCGATGACGTAGTGGCCGGGTGAGCAGACGAGCCGGTCGAGCCCGGGGCGCGCCGTGGCGAGCACGACGCGACCTGCTCGGCCGCCGACAGCGCCTGACCGAGGTAGCCGAATCCCTGGGGGGCGACCATCCGGACCGCACGAAGGCGGATGCGCAGCGCGAGCTCTCGGGGGTCCGGCACCGTCCAGTGCTCCCGGGCCGGGAGAGGAACGGCAACTCTGCAGTCATAGACACTCCAGTGGACAAGTGGCCTAGCCAGTTTGAAGACCGAGGTTGTGGTTGTCAATCTCGACGGCAGGGAAAGTGGTAAAGTGGTCTAACCAACTTCGGCCCGCTGCTCAAGGAGGCGACGAGGTGCCCGATCAGACCCGCGGCCCGCGCACGGCACGCCGTCGGCCGGCTCCGGTCGCGCTGCCCGGGATCGAACCGCTCACCACCACGCGGCTGTCCGACGACGTGGCGGAGAAGATCCGCAGCCTGATCATCAGCGAGGACATCGCCGAGGGATCGCGGCTGCCCTCCGAGCGGGATCTCGCCGAGCGCTTCCGGGCCAGCCGCCCGACCGTCAGCCAGGCGCTGCGCACGCTGTCGCTGATGGGTCTGGTCGAGATCCGCCGCGGTTCGGGCGCTACGTCCTGCGCCGGCCCGCGTCGATGGTGACGGCGTCGGTGAACCTCATGCTCGACCTGGACGAGCGGTCGGTCGACGACCTGATGCAGCTGCGGTTCTGGCTGGAGACGGTCGGCGTCGAGGAGGCCGCCGGGCACGCACCCGGCCTGTCCGACGCCGCGATCGGCGAGCTGACGAGCGCGCTGCACCGGCTGGAGGAGGCGAGCGGGAGCCCGTCCGAGCGCATCGCGGCCGACACCGTCTTCCACGCCACCGTCGTCGGCGCCGCAGGCAACCCCTACCTCACTGCGGTCTACGAGAGCGTGCACACGGCCGTGCTCTCGTTCGAGCTGAAGCAGTGGGTGCAGCGGGAGACCGTGCCGGAGTGGCTGCAGGGTCCGATCTCGGAGGCGCAGCTCGCGCTGCACCAGCCCATCCTGGCGGCCGTGCTCGACGGCGACCCCGAGGCCGGGCGGAAGGCGGTGCTGGCGCACCACCGCGTGATGGTGGAGCACCTGGAGGCGGCCGTCGCGCACACGTCCGACGGCACCTGACCCCCGCGCGCCCGCCTCACGGCCGGGCGCCGCCGATCGTCCTCGCCGTCACGGCGCTCCCCCGGCGGCGCTCACCGCCACGGCGACCCGGCCCAGCACCGTCCCGTCCCGGACGGCGGCAAGCGCGCGGCCGGCGTCGGCCAGCGGGAACGTCTCGCTGACGACCGGGGTCACCGCGCCGCGCGCGACGAGCGCGACCGCGGCCCGCAGGTCCTCGCGCGTGGCGTAGCGGCTGCGACGACGGTGACCTCCTTCAGCACGGCGTCCTGGGCGTCGAGCGTCATCGGCGCGCCGGGCGTGTAGCCGACGAGCACGACACGCCCGCCGGGCGCCACGGCGGCGACCGCTCCCGGCACGACCGCCGGGTGCCCCGAGGTCTCGACGACGACGTCGATCTCGTCGTCGAGCGCGCGCAGGTCCTCGACCCCGGCGACGGCACGGGCACCGGCTGCGACCGCGGCCGACCGGCGCTGCGGCGACGGCTCGACGACAACCGTGGCGGCCCCGGCGGCGCGGGCGATCTGGGCCGCGTGCAGCCCGACGCCGCCCGCGCCGACGACCGCCACCGTCGAGCCCGCCCGGACCTGCCCGAGCGTCACGGTGGCGCGGTAGGCCGTGCCGATCGCGCAGGACAGCGCCGCCGCGGCCACGGGCGCGACGGTGTCGGGCAGCGGCACCGCCAGCGTCCACGGCACCGTGACCGACTCCTGGAACCCGCCCGGGTCGGTGAAGCCGATCCGCCGCCGCAGCCGGCTGCACGTCGTCTCCCGGCCGCCGACGCACGACCGGCACGAGCCGCACGTGCCGTAGTCGTAGAGCACGACCCTGGTGCCGGGCGCGAGCGGGACGTCCGGACCGGCCTCCGCGACGACACCCACGATCTCGTGGCCCGGGACGTGCGGCAGCGCCAGGGTGGGCGAGAAGGGCATGACCCCTTCGGCGATCTTGACGTCGGTGCCGCACACCCCGCAGTACTCCACCGCGATCCGCACGTCGCCGGGCCCGAACGGCGGCTCCGCGAGGTCGACCGGCTGCAGCGGGGCGCCGTACCCGACGATCGCCATCGCCCTCATCGCGCACCCGCCCGGACGGCGGCACCGGCCGTGGCCGCCGGCGCGTGCCGGGTGCCGTGCCGCTCCAGCGGCAGCGCGGCGAACGCGCCTGCGGCGTGCACGACCCGCCCGCCCACGACCGTGAGATCGGAGGTGATCGCGGGGATCCGGTCCTCCGCGACCGTGAAGTAGTCCTCCGACAGCACCGCGAGGTCGGCGGCGCGCCCGGGACGAGGACGCCGCGGGTCTCGTCCTCGAACGAGAACCACGTGCTGCCCCGCGTGTAGGCGTCGAGCGCGGTCGCCCGGTCGAGCCGGTGCTCCTCGTCGCGCCGCGGCCCGCCGTCGACGCAGTGACCGGTCACGAACCACCACAGCGCCTGCCACGGGTTGTAGGAGGCGCTGCGGGTGGCGTCGGTGCCGCCGCCGAACGGGATGCCCAGCGCGACGACGTCGCCGAGCGGCGGCGCGTGCCGCAGGACGTCGGCCCCCCAGCGGTCGGCGCAGATCGCGGCCTTGTGCACCATCCGGCTCTGCAGCGTGAGCCCGAGCCCAGGTCGCGGAGCCGGCGGAGGTTCGCGGCGCCGATGCACTCGACGTGGCACAGCGACCAGCGCAGCGGCTCCAGCGGCACCTGCGCGGCCACCGTCTCGACCGCGTCGAGGATCCGGGTGACCGAGGTGTCGAGGATGGCGTGCAGCGTCAGCGGCCAGCCGCCGCGGGCCACGTCGAGGAGCGTGGCGGCCAGCTGGTCGTGGTCGTGGTCGCTGATGTGCAGCGGCGTCATGCCCTCCCAGTCGTGGCAGCCGTAGTGCACGACCTCGCCGAGCCCGAGCACCGAGAGCATGTCGTCGCCGAGTCCCGGGGCGAGGTAGGTCTGCCAGGCGCGCACCTCGTCGGCCTCGGCGCCGCGGGTGACGGCGCCGACGTTCATCCGGACCCGGATCGGGAGCTCGCCCGAGCGCCACAGGCGGCGAACGGCCTGGTAGCGGCTCGGTTCCATGCCGAGGCGGCCGCGTCGACCACGCCGGTCAGACCGAGTGCGGCGAGCCGGCGGAAGAACGCCCGGCTCGACGCGACCGCCCGTTCCGGGTCCGGGTCCGCCGCGACCCGCGCGATGTGCTGGTAGGCACCCAGCCCGGTCAGCCGGCCGTCGGGCCGCCCGTCCGGGCCGCGGAACAGCACGGCGCCCTCGGGGTCGGGTACGGCACCGGTCCAGCCGAGCGCGTCGAGCGCGGCGCCGTTGAGCACCGCGACGTCCTCGTGGCCGTAGAGCGGATACACGAACACCGGGTGCCGCGGCGCGGCGGCGTCCAGCTCGGCCCGCGTCGGCATCCGGTTCTCGGCCAGCTGTGCCGGGTGCCACCCGCCCTGGACGGTGATCCAGGTGCCGTCGGGCCGGTCGGCCGCGGCCGCCGCGACGGAGTCGAGGGCGTCGCCGAGCGTCCGCACGTCGGTCCAGTCCAGCTCGTCGAGGTAGGTGAGCCCGGCGCGGACCGCGTGGATGTGCGAGTCCACCAGCCCGGGCACGACCCGCCGGCCGCCGACGTCGACCGTCCGGGTCTGCGGTCCGGCCGTCGCGGCGAGGGCGGGCAGCGGCCCGACGTCGAGGATCCGGCCGTCGGCGATCGCGACGGCGAGCGTGTCCTCGCCGGTCGTCGGCGCGCCGAGGCGGGTCCAGACCTTGCCCCCGACGAGCAGCAACTCGGCGGTCCTGCGGATCATTGCGTCCTCCTTCACCGTCCGCCGCCGTCGCGGGGTGCCCGCCCGGCGCTGGCACCGGGGCGGGCACGGGTCCACCCGTGCCCGCCCCGGTCGTGCTGGGGAGCTCCGTTCACACCGGCGGGCGGGTGCTGACCGTCGCCCGGATGGTGGTCTGGACGTGGTGCGGCTCCATGAGCGGCTTGCCGACACCGCCGTCGGGCTGGCCCCAGACCAGCTCGACCTCCGCGCCGTCGCGGGCCTCGGCCTCGTCGATCATCGCGAGCGAGGAGAACCGCCGGACGTCACGGTGTAGCCGCCCCAGGTGGACAGGCCGACCACGCGGTCGCTCCGCAACACGGTGTCGAACATGATCGTGGACGGGATCGCGTTCGGGACGTCGATGATCTTCGGGCGGTCGCCCTCGCCGAACAGGCTGTCGCGCATGATCCGCAGGACGTCGTCGTCGTTCCACATCAGCCAGACCTTGGTCCGGTGCGGCGCGTCGACCAGCGCCTCCAGGGCGGAGCGGCCGATGAAGTCGTGGTCGAACCTCAGCAGCGAGCCGTACCCCAGGTCCCAGGGCAGCTGGTAGTAGTCCTCGATGTCGTCGGAGGCGAAGCTGCCCTCGATGGACAGGTTCGCCTCCAGCGAGGCGCCGCTCAGGAACTCGCGGTAGGGCTTCATCGACTCGCCGGTGTAGATCGCCGGGGTCGGCAGCGGGATCCAGCCCGACTCGTAGACGGTCGACGGGTAGGCGCGGGCCCCGCCGCGGCGCAGGCCGAACTCGGCGCCGGCCGCCAGGATCGCGTCGAGCACCTCCTGGGCGTGCTCGATCGGGCCCATCAGCTCGAGCCCGGTGTACTCCTCGCCCGGCACGCCCGACATCGTGTGGTTGAGCGCGCGCAGCGGGGTGCCGGCGATCCGGATCTCGCCCATCCGGAAGAAGCGGATGTGCTCGAACGCGCCGTCGGCCGCCTTCTCGATGATGTCCTTCGTGCGTGGCCCGTTGAGCTGGTAGCGGTAGGTGCGCCGGCCCGAGGGGTTGGACGGGGTCCGCTGGTCCTGCACGACCTCGACGTCGTAGTTGCCCTGCTCGGCCACGAACGCCACCCAGTTGGGCGCGATCGGCGTGCCGACGAGGCTGTACTCGTCCTCCTCGATGCCGAACAGCACCGCGTCGGCGATCACCTTCCCGTCGTGGTTGCAGGCGACGAACTGCTTCGCCCGGTTCCGTCCGAGGTTCTTCATGCTGTTGATGCCGGTGTCGCTCAGCAGCTTCTTGACGTCCGGACCCTTGAAGTACACGTCGGTCATGTGGTGGGACTGGTCGAACAGGACGGTCTGGTTCTTCCACGCCCACTGCTCGTTGGGCCAGCCGGTCCACTCGGTCTGGTACGGGAACGGGTAGCGCAGGGCGGGCGCGTTCCTGAGCATCAGCGCAGGGTTGCCCACCCGCTGGATCTTCTGCTCCAGGGACTCGGACATGACAGGGGTTCCTTTCGTCGCCGGACTGCCGGGATGCGGGTTCGCCTGACGGCCCGGTCCGGCGCCGCTGCGGCAGGCCGGACGGGTCAGGGCAGGTCGCGGCGCGACGGCGCCGCGATCGGGGGACGGGCTCTGGCGGTCGCCGACGCGACCGGCACACCTGAGCCCTGCCGGTCACCGACCGGACGGGTTCGCGTCTCGCGCGATGCGGGGCACCGCACGCACATCGGGATCGTCACGAGGGGCGCCGCATCTCACCTCCGAGCATCGTTGGACGGATCGCGGCCGCCGGGCTGCGGCACTTCCGGGGTTCCGGGGGCGCTGTCCCGAGGGCATGGCGTCGCGAGCGGGGACAGGCTCGCATCACACCAACAGCGTGTCAACATCTGGCAAGGCGGCATAGCCAGTTGATCGCTAGTCTTTCCTCGGTCGCCGCCCGCCCGGAGCAACACCACGTCGGAGCGCCGACGAAGCGGCTACGGACTGCGAAAACCCCGGAAACGACCCGCGGCGCGACTCTTGACACTCCCACCACCCGCTGCCAGAGTGGCATGGCCACCTTGCCAGCCTGGACGCTCGGGGCGTTCGCCCCGGGTCCCGAGAGGCAGGCACGGCCTTCGTCCGCCCCGCGCGGACCCCACGCTCTCTCGCACCGCCCACCAGGAGATCCGCCCAACAAGGAGGATGGGAAATGGTCGATCGGACTTCTCCGGCGTCGGCACCCGACGCCGCGATCGTCGCCCGGGCCCGGTCGCTCGCCGAGCAGTTGCGGAGCAACGCGGCGCAGTCGGACACCGACCGCCGGCTCACCGAGGAGGACGTCAAGGCGCTGCGGGAGTCGGGCCTGTTCGCGCTGTGCGTTCCGCGGCGGTTCGGTGGCGCGGCGGTCAACACGCGCACCCTCGTCGACACGATCGCGCAGGTCGCCTACGGCAACGGCGCGGCCGGCTGGGTGCACTCGCTGGTCAACACCAGCGCGTTCATGGCCTCGCTGCTGCCCACGCAGGCGCAGGAGGACCTGTTCGCCGCCGATCCGTCCACCACCGTGTGCACCGTCTTCGACCTGGGCGGGACGGCCCGCGCGGTCGACGGCGGCTGGCGCATCACCGGCCGCTGGCCGTTCGCGTCGGGCTCGCTGCACGCGCAGTGGGCGCTGCTCGGCGTGCCGCTCGACCTGGACGCGTCCGGCCAGGCGCTGGCGCTCGTCCCGATGAGCGAGCTGACGATCTCCGACACGTGGTTCACCGCGGGCATGCGCGGAACCGGCAGCAACACGATCGTCGCCGAGGACGTGTTCGTCCCCGAACACCGCGCTCACGGGTTCGGCGACCTCGTCGAGGGCAACTACCGCGCCGAGCAGCACGACGACCCGATCTTCCGGGCCGCGTTCCTCCCCGTCGGCACGGTCATCCTCGCCGCGCCGCACATCGGGATGGCTCGCGCCGCGATCGACCTGACCCTCGCGACGCTCCCGAGACGCCGGGTCAAGTACACGTCCTACGACCGCTCGGTGGACGCGCCGTTCGTCCAGCAGGCCATCGCCGAGGCGATCAGCGAGGTCGACGCGGGCGAGCTGCTCCTGTGGCGGGCGTGCGCCGACATCGACGAGGCCGCCGTCGCCGGCACCTTCCCGAGCCGCACGGTCCGCGCCCGGGTGCGCATGGACACCGGGCACTGCATCACGCTCTGCCGCAGCGCCATCAACCAGCTGCTCACCGTCAACGGGGCCTCGGCGTTCGCCGAGATCAACCCGATCCAGCAGATCTGGCGCGACAGCGAGACCGCCAGCCGGCACGCCTTCGCCGAGCCCGAGATCGCCAAGGAGATCTACGCCCGCGAGCTGCTCGGCCTCGACCCGATCATGCCCATCTGACACCGATGAGACCCAGCAACGCCGACGCCGTGGTCCGCGAGCTCGTCGCCACGGCCAGCATCGAGATCATCCCGATGAAGGGCAGCGACCTGGCCTTCGACCTCGTCCCCGCCGGTTCGACGCTCACGGTGACCTGCTCGTCGAAGTTCGGGCTCGAACGCACGCTCGCCTACACCGAGGCGGCCCGCCTCGCCGGGTTCACCGCGGTCCCGCACATCGCGGCCCGCCAGGTCAGCGGCCGCTCCGAGCTCGCCGAGCTGCTGCGGCGGCTGGCCGAGGCCGGGGTCGACAACGTGTACGTGATCGGCGGGGACGCCGACACCCCGCGCGGCGAGTACGCCTCGGCCGCCGAGCTGCTGGCGGACCTCGCAGGGCTCGACCACGGGCTGCGGGAGATCGGGGTCGCCTGCTACCCGGAGGGGCACCCGGCGATCCCGGACGACGTCCTGTTCGACGACCTGTGCCGCAAGCAGCCGCTCGCGACGTACATGGTCAGCCAGATGTGCTTCGACGTCGACGCGATCGTCCGCTGGCTCGGCGGTGTCCGGGCCCGCGGGATCGCCCTGCCGCTGCGGCTCGGGGTGGCCGCCCCGATCAGCGTGCGCCGGCTGGCGGAGCTGTCGGTGCGGATCGGGGTCGGGTCGTCGCTGCGTTACCTGTCCAAGCAGCACAGCATGGTCCGCAACCTGGTCCTCGGCGGTGCCTACCGGCCCGAGCAGCTGCTGGGGCGGATCGCGACCGACCCCGCCTACCCGGACCTGGGCATCGGCGGAGTGCACCTCTTCTCGTTCAACCAGGTCGCGGCGACCGTCGACTGGCAGCAGCGCATCGCCGCCGCGGCGTAACCGTCCCGGGAACCAGAGATGACCGCTCAGATCATCGACGGGCGCAAGATCGCCCACGACCTCACGTCCACCGTGCGCCGGGAGGCGGCGGGCCTGCAGACCGACGGCCTCGGCTGCGCGCTGGTGACGCTCCGGCTCGGCGAGGACTACAGCTCGACCGTCTACCAGCCGGCTGGCCCGGCTCGCCGCCGAGCTCGGCATCACCTGCCGGTCGGTCACGCTGCCGGCGACGACGAGCGAGCCCGAGCTGCTCGCCGAGGTCGCCGCGCTGAACGCGGATCCGTCCGTCACCGGCATCCTGCTGCTCCGGCCGCTCCCCGCACACGTGGACGAGAACGCGGTGTTCCGCGCCCTCGACCCGGTCAAGGACGTCGAGGCCGTGCACCCGGAGAACGCCGGCCTGCTCGCGCTCGGCGCCCCGCGCTACCTGCCCTCGACGGCGGCGGCGACGTTCCACGTCCTCGACGAGTGGCTCGCCGGCACCGGCACCGACCCGGCCGCCTTCTACCGCCGGGCGCTGGTCGTCGTCGTCGGCCGCTCCCCCAACGTGGGCAAGCCCATGATCCCGATGGCCTACGCGCGGCAGGCCGCCGTCGAGTCGGTGGACGAGTGGGCGAGCAGGTCGGGGCAGCTCGGCTGGCACACCCGGCGCGCCGACGTCCTCGTCGTCGCCGCCGGGGTGCCGGGGCTCGTCCGAGCCGAGCACGTCGGCGAGCACACCGTCGTCCTCGACGTGGGGGTGAACCCGGTGCGCGATCCGGCGACGGGACGGACCCGGATGGTGGGCGACGTGGACTTCGCGCAGGTCGCGGCCCGGGCGTACGCGCTGACCCCGGTGCCCGGCGGGATCGGCCCGGTCACCGACGTGTGGCTGCTGCGCAACGCCGTGCTGGCCGCGCGCGGCTGCGCGGAGGGGAGAGCGCGATGACGCTCGCGTCCGCCGTCTCGACCCGCCGCACCGTCCCGCGCGGGGAGACCTTCGTGCTCGTGACGTCCTGCCCGGACAAGCCCGGCATCGTCCGCGCGGTCGCCGGGCTGGTCGCCGACCACGGCTGCACGATCGAGGAGAGCCAGCAGTTCAGCGACCGGCGCTCGGCGCGGTTCTTCATGCGGGTGCAGTTCGCACCCGCCCGGGACGCGGGCGTCGACCTCGCCGCGCTGCGCCGCGACGTCGAGGACGTCGGGTCGACGTTCGGCATGACCTGGCGGCTGCGCGACGTCGCCGACCGGACCCGCGTGCTGATCCTGGTCAGCCGCTACGGCCACTGCCTCAACGACCTGCTGTACCGCGCGGCGATCGGCTGGCTGCCCGTCGACGTCGCCGCCGTGGTGTCCAACCACCCCGACCTCGGGCGGATGGCGGACAACCACGACGTCCCGTTCCACCACGTCCCGGTCACGGCCGAACGCAAGCCGGCGGCGGAGGCCGAGCTCCTCCGGCTCGTCGACCGCTACGACACGGACCTGGTCGTGCTGGCCCGCTACATGCAGATCCTCTCGCCGCAGCTGTGCACCGCGCTGGCCGGCCGGGCGATCAACATCCACCACTCGATGCTGCCGAGCTTCAAGGGCGCCCGGCCGTACCACCAGGCCCACGACCGGGGGGTCAAGGTCATCGGGGCGACCGCCCACTACGTGACGCCGGACCTCGACGAGGGCCCGATCATCGAGCAGCAGGTGGCCCGGATCGCGCACTCGATGAGCCCCGAGGAGGTCACCGCGCTGGGCCGCGAGACCGAGTGCCTGGCGCTGGCCCGCGCGGTGCGCTGGCACGCCGAGGACCGGGTGCTGCTCAACGGCCACCGCACGGTGGTGTTCTCGTGAACGGCGTTCTCATGATCGGCCCGTTCTCGTGAGCACGGACGTCGCAGGCGCGCTCGCCTACCTCGCCGGGCTCGACGACCACGAGCGGACGGGCCTGCCGCCCGAGCCCACGACGGCCCGCACGGCGGCCGTCACCGCCGCCCTCGGCCATCCGCAGCACGCCTACCCCGTCGTCCACGTGACCGGGACGAACGGCAAGGGGTCGACCACCGCGATGATCGCCCGGCTGCTCGGGGCGGCCGGGCTGCGGGTCGGGACCTACACCAGCCCGCACGTCGACGACGTCGGCGAGCGGATCACCGTCGACGGCGCTCCGACCCCGCCCGGCCGGGTCGCGGAGGCGCTGCGGGAGGTGCGCGCGGCCGCCGACCTGTGCGGTGTGACGCCCAGCTGGTTCGAGGCGCTCACGGCCGCCGCGTTCTGGGAGCTCGGGCAGCGCGCGGTGGACGTCGCGGTGGTGGAGGTCGGCATGCTCGGCCGCTGGGACGCGACGAACGTGGTCGACGGGTCGGTCGCCGTCGTCACCAACGTCGGGCTCGACCACACCGACCTCGCCGGCCCCACCCGGGCGGACGTCGCCCGCGAGAAGGCGGGCATCGTCCGGCCCGGTGCGACGCTCGTGCTCGGCGAGACCGATCCCGACCTGCTCCCCCTGTTCACCGCGGAAGGGCCGGGCCGGGTTCTGCTGCGCGACCGCGACTTCGGGTGGGACGCCCGCCGCCCGGCGCCGTCCGGTTCGGTGGTCGACCTGCGGACGCGCGGGGCGGCCACCGGGACGTCCGGATCGGGATGGCCGGCCGCCACCAGTGCGACAACGCGGCGCTGGCGGTCACCGCCGCCGAGGCGTTCCTCGGCACGCCGCTCCGTGCCGGCGGCGTCACCGCCGCGCTGGAACCGCTGCAGGTGCCCGGCCGTGCCGAGATCGTCGGCCGCGCGCCGCTGGTCCTCGTCGACGGCGCGCACAACGCCGCCGGCGCGGCCGCGCTGCGCCGGACCGTCGACGAGCTCGGGGCGGCGGCCAACCGGAAGGTGCTGGTCTGCGGCGTGCTGGCCGGGCGGGTCGTGGCCGAGTTCCTCACCTACCTCGGAGTCGGCGGCTACGACCTCGTCGTCGCGACCGAGCCCGGGTCCCCGCGGGCGCTGCCCGCCGACACGGTCGCGGCCACGGCCCGCTGGCTCGGCACGCCGTCGATCACCGTGTCCGACCCCGCAGCGGCGCTGGCCCGCGCGGTCGACGCCGCCGGCCCGGACGGCACGGTGGTCGGGACCGGCTCCCTGCACCTGGTCGGGGCGCTGCGCCGCGCGGCCGGCGGCACCCGGGCGGTGGGCCTGCCGTGATGGTCTCCCCGCAGCTCGCCGGTCCCGCGCCGGCCGCGGCCGTCCCCGGTCTGCGGCCCGCCCCCGCACGCTGGTGATGGGCATCGTCAACACCACGGCCGACTCGTTCTCCGACGGCGGCGAGCACCTCGATCCCGACCGCGCCACGGCGCACGGGCTCGCGCTCGCCGAACAGGGCGCCGACGTGATCGGGGTCGGCGGCGAGTCCACCCGGCCCGGGGCCCGCCGGGTCCCCGCCGACCTCGAACGGCGGCGGGTCGTGCCGGTGGTCCGGGCCCTGGCCGCCGCCGGGCTCACCGTCAGCGTCGACACCGTACGGGCGTCGGTGGCCGAGGCCGCGCTGGAGGCCGGCGCCGCGGCCGTCAACGCGTCAGCGGCGGGCTCGCCGATCCCCGCATGGTGGCGCTGGTCGCCGAGGCGCGGACGCCGTACGTCGCGATGCACTGGCGCGCCCCGAGCGACCGGATGCACCGCCACACCGCCTACCGCGACGTGGTCACCGACGTCGTCGCCGAGCTGCGCGCGCGGCTCGACCGGCTCGTGGCCGCCGGTGTCGAGCCCGGCCGGGTGCTGCTGGACCCCGGGCTCGGGTTCGCGAAACGCCCCGAGCACAACTGGCAGCTGCTCGCCCGCCTCGACGCGCTGCAGGCGCTCGGCCGCCCGCTCGTCGTCGGCGCCTCGCGCAAGTCGTTCCTCGGCACCGCGGTCGCGGGCGGCGGCGCGGTCCCGGCGCCGCGCGACCGCGACGCCGCGTCGGCCGCCGTCTCGGCGCTCGCCGCGGTGGCCGGGGTCTACTGCGTGCGGGTGCACGACGTCCGCTCCAGCCTGCAGGCGGTGCGGGTGGCCGCGGCGTGGAGCGGTGCGGCGTCGCCCGGATGAGGTGCGGCGTGCCCGGGCCACCCGCGATCACCGCGCGTTTCGACGACCTGGCACCCGGCGGCCGCTCGTTCGCACTGGAGCGGCCCCGCGCCACCTTCGTCGCCGAACGGGCGGACCAGGTCATGGGCGCGGTCCGCGACGCCGAGGCCGCGGCACGCGCCGGGGCCTGGGTCGCCGGCTTCGTCACCTACGAGGCGGCGCCCGGGTTCGACTCCGCGCTACCGGCCGCCACCTGGCCGGACGGCCACCCGCTCGCGGCGTTGCCGCTCGTCTGGTTCGCCGCGTTCGAGCGCCGCACCGAGGTCCCACCCGGCGCCGGAGACGCCGGGCCCACCGTCGGCTGGCAGCTGGACCGCAACCGGGCGTGGCACGAGCGCGCGGTCGCGTGCGTGCGCGCCCGGATCGCCGCAGGCGAGTACTACCAGCTCAACCTCACCGCCCGGCTCACCGCACACCTCGCCGCACGGGCCGCGGAACCCGAGCGGCTGTACGCGTCGCTGGCAGCAGCACAGCAGGCCGGTACAACGCGATGATCGACACGGGCCGCCACGTCGTCCTGTCCGCCTCGCCGGAGCTGTTCTTCGCACGGACCGGTGACCACGTGACCACCCGCCCGATGAAGGGCACCGCGGCCCGCGGCCGCTGCCCCGCCGACGACCGCGAGCGCGTCCGCGCCCTGCTGACCTCCCCGAAGGAGCGCGCGGAGAACACGATGATCGTCGACCTGCTGCGCAACGACCTCGGCCGGGTCGCCGTCCCGGGGACCGTGGCCGTGCCGGCGCTGTTCGAGGTCGAGACCTACCCGACGGTGCACCAGCTCACCTCCACCGTCACCGCCCGCCTCCGCCCCGGCACCGACCTCGTCGGCCTGATGACGGCGATCTTCCCGTCGGGATCGATCACCGGAGCGCCGAAGCGCGCCGCGATGCTCGGCATCGCCGGGATCGAGGGCCGCCCGCGCGGCGTGTACTGCGGGGCGGTCGGCCATCTCGCACCGGGCGGACCGCACCCGCGAGCGCGGTTCTCCGTCGCCATCCGCACCGTGACGTACGACCGCCCGAGCCGCTACGCCGAGTACGGCACCGGAGGCGGCATCACCTGGTCGTCGGACGCCGGTGCCGAATGGCGGGAGCTGCTGGCCAAGACGGCGGTCCTCGCGCCGCGCGATCGTCACCGACCCGCGCAGGATCCGCCGCGACCGTCACCGCCGTGACGCCGGCGGGCGCCCCGCGTCCGGGCGGCGTGCACCGCGAGGCCCGCGCAACCGGCCAGCACGACCAGACAGAGCCCGGCGAACAGATCGCCGACGGCGCCGTACACCGTCCGGCGCCGGCGACCGGAACGTCGGCCACCACGACCTGCCGGTCAGCGCCGAGCCAGCTGGTGGCGGCCAGCACCCGGCCGTAACCGTCGACCACGAGCGGTGTTCCATGGGTGGCCGGGCGCACCAGCGCGTAGCCGTTCTCCACGGCGCGCAGCACGGACTTCTCGGCGTGCGGCCCGGCGAACTCCGGCCAGTCGTTCGAGGGCACCAGCATGATGTCGGCCGGGACCCGCATCAGCGCCGGGAAGTCGGCGTCGAAGCAGATGACCGCGGCCAGCGTGCCGAACGGCGTGTCCGCCCTCGGCACCACGCCGGCACCCGGTTGCAGCTGCTCCATGCCCGGTACCGGACGGGCCTTGTCGTAGGTCCAGTGCAGCTCGCCGTCGGGACCGAACAGCAGCGCCTGGTTGCGCGCGTATGGCGGACGTTCGGTGACGACGGCCAGCCCGGCCAGCAGATGGGTGTCGCTGCGGTCGGCGAGTTCCGACACCCGTCCGAGCAGCTCCGGCAGGTCCGCCTCCAGTGCCGCGGCCCCCACCTCCGGCCAGACGACCAGCTCCGCCCCGGCCCGGGCCTGCCGCTCGCTCTCGGCCAGCAGGTCGGCGTTGGCCGCGGCGAAGACGGCGCGCAACCCGGCCGGATCGGCCTGCGCTCTGGCCCCCGCAGACGGGAAGCTGCCCGCGAGGTCGTCACGGGCGTCCAGCAGCGACCGCTGGGGAGCGACCGCAGCCACCCGCACGGTCGCCTGCGCCTCCGGGGCCGACGCCAGCCGCAGCCCACCGCCGCCCAGAACCAGTACCACGACCAGCCCGAACGTCACCACCGCCGCGCGCACGCGCGCGCCGCCCCAGCCGGAGGCCCAGCACAGGTTGACCACCGCGGCCAGCCACGCGACCAGGAAGCTGATCCCCCAACTCCCGGTCAACGCGGCGAGCTGCAGCAGCGGCAGATCAGCGGTCTGGGTGGCGGCCAGCGAGCCGAGGATCGCCCCGACCGGGCTCAAGGTGGCGATCAGGTACTCCACGGCCACCCGCGCAGCGGGGAACACCAACGACGCCAGGACCGGCAGGTGCGCCAGTCGCGGCACGACCAGCCGGTCGACCAGGAAGGGCAGTGCCAGCGCGCTGCCCAGCACGACCGACAGCGGCACCGCCGGCCCGAACGGCACCAACCGCCCGGACTCCCACAGCCAGAACACCGTGCCGGCCGCCGTCGCCAGCCCGACCCCGACCAGCCCCGCCAGCGGGCCGGTGGTCCGGGTGAAGCGCAGCAGGAAGATCCCGCACAGCCAGGCCGCGACCGGCACGTCCCACCGTCCGTGAACGGCCGGCAGCAACAACGCCGTCCCGACCGCCAGCCAGAGCAGACCCGGAGCAGCGAACGCGGTGCGCACGGTCAGCATGGCCCGTCCTCGGTCGGTGGCCAGGCCACGCTAGGGGCGCCCGACGGCGCCGACGATGAGGCGAACCCCCGTCCCTCAGCTCGGGAACGCCCCACCGACCTGGGGCTGGACCCCTCAGAAGACACGCGACACCGAGAAGACGTGAGCGCACACTGCGCTCCGCCGATCCGCCGAACCCAACGCGGCACGATCAGAACCGCAGGCCACCACCCAACCCGACCACGACCGATCGGGGTCCGGGGGCCGGCCCCCGGCCGGGGTCTGGGAGTCGCACCCCCAGAAGACACCCGACACCGGAAACAGATGAGCGCACACCACGAACACGCTCCGCCGATCCGCCGAACCCCAACGCGGCACGATCAGAACCGCAGGCCACCACCAGACACAACAACAACCGATCGGGGTCCGGGGGCCGGCCCCCGGCCGGGGCCTTGGGGGTTGGACCCCCAGAAGACACGCGACACCGAGAACAGGTGAGCGCACACCGCGAACATGGTTCGCCGATCCGGTGGGGCCAACCGAGGCCCTGTCACATCCATCTCCGCAGGTCAGACGGCTACTGGACATGGCAGACGAGTGGTTGGCCCGTCCGCTCCGCGCCGTCGACGTCCCGACCGAGCCCCGCTACCAGTCCAAGCAGATCCCGTCACTGGCGCAGCGAGTCGGCGAAGAAGGCGTCCAAAGGATCATTGAAGCCTTCCGCTCGGGAGTCACCCTGCGGCAGCTTGCCGAGCAGTACGACTGCAGCCAGATCACCGTCCAGCGGCTGCTTCACAAGCGGGGCGTGTTCAGGTGGCGGGTTGGGACAGACAGGAGGCAGGCTGGGTAGGCCGATGGCAGGTCGACCTTCGGGGCCTTGCGAACGTCTTACCAGCGACCCGCTGACTCCTGGCCACGGCCGACGGGTGGCCCACCATTGACGTCTGTTCTCGTCAGTGAGACGACCTGCCCCATTACCAGCCCAAGCGGCGGCGGGCTGCACATCGCCAAACGCCTCGCCTGGTTGCTCTGAGTAGCGCAACTTCGAGCCGACTCAGCGTGTCGCTGACCTGCCGGAGGTAGCGTAAGGAGTCCGCTCATCGGGGCTGTCCGGCAAGTCGACCGGACAGCCTCCCCACTGGGAGGACATGTGGCCCGGAAGTCTCGGCCGATCGCGCTCGTGGTCGCCGTCGCGCTCGCAGCAACTGCCTTGTTTGCCAGTTCCTCAATGGCTTCAGCCGTAACAACGCATGCCGATCGCGCGACTTCGCGAATTGAACCGACAACCCAGCCGTTAGACTTCGATTCTACATTTTTCTCACCCATACCGGGCGATCCGCATCCGTACAACTCGTACCTTGTCGCCGACCTCGACTTGGCATTAGAGACATGGCAAGGCTCTCCGGAATGCACCTGGAACAATGCGGTCGCCGCAACGCCTGAAACCACGACAACCCTCTCGGGTTGGAGTCGAGGGCGACTCGGGCCCATCTACTACTTGTCGGGCGCCGCCGAATGGCGAATTCGGCAATTACGAACGATCGTCCTATTCGATCCGGGTAGTAAACGCAACTTTGAAGAAGGGTGCGATGCCCGATACGACGTGAAGCGGCTGCTCGCAGACTGGCTCTCATCCCACTCCGCTAACCGATTGATCATCTTCACGGGTAGTGACACCGAGGAGAAGGAGCTGTTCGGGCTGGGCCGATCAACCTTTGCGGGACTCTGGGCATATTACTTTCCGAACATCTGGAATCAGCCATTCGCCGATCGCGCCATGGTCTGCGACTATGACGGAATGGAGCACTACGCGGTGCTGGACAACTTTCGCTGGGCCGGCTCAACACCACCGGCCAGCTGCCCGCCAGCACCCGACGGAACTCCGATGCAGCAATGGCACCCCTAGATTCGCTTTCTTAGCCGGAGGCGAATTGACGTATACTAGTTGTAATGACATACGGTAATCCCATCATGAGCAAGACGGCGAAACTAGCGCTGTTCGCCGTCACGCTTTCCTTCACGAGCCTGCTTTGGATCAACCTCGCCATTTTGGCCCGGCCGGCAGTCGTCGGTCGCTGCATAGCTGAGACTAACAGCTGCTCCCCGCAACAAGCGCGAGTGATTGATCCATACTGCAATCTTGACCCGCTTTGCCTTGCACCGGAAGCTCGCGATAATACTGCGTTGGATCACGGAACCGGTCAGGGACTTGCGTTGCTCCCGGCCGATCCGCTGCTCGTTCAGGACAGTCCGCTTGACTGGGTTGCAATGCGCAATTTGCTGCTATTCACCACGTTAAGCGCACTGGCGCTCGGACTTACCCTCCTTGTCGTGCGTCAGCGCGATCTCCAGATCGTCTGTCTAGCTTTGCTCGCCGCGTGGTCTGTCTTGGAACTCGGCCGCTGGCTCAATGGCTTGCGGCAGGCGCACGAGTTGTTTGGCGGAGCATCGATTTCACCGGATCACGTCCTCATTGCTGGCCTACTTTTCGCGCCTGCTGCGCTGACGTGCTATGCGCTCATTGTCCGGGCGCGGGGATATTTGCGAAGCTTCGACTGAGATCGGCGCGGTGAAGATCGGTCTGACACGCCCGGATCGACATCAGCAATGCTTTGTCACTCAGCACAACCCCAAAGGACTAAGTTGTACTGCCTTCAGGCGGCAGCTCACCGTAGACGATGTGGTAGGCGCGCCGATACAGCTCGTCGTACGAAATCATGTTCACGTTCCGATTGTTCCGGATGAGCCGTTCCAGCGTGTCCCGCTTGGTCCTGACGTCCCGGCTCTTGGAACCCTTGGGAATCTCACGGTCCTTGTTCCCGTAGATGAAAACAACCTCGGGGTCAACCGTGCGGATGACACCCGTGTCAAGCTCCTGTTCCTCACCAAGGGCATCTTCAAACACGATGTCCTTGCCCTTGTGGCTTTCCTCCCACGCCGACCGCTGGGCGAGGCACTGGCTGAAGCCCCCCATGAAGGCCGGCGAGAACGACCAGGTATTCGCCCGCGCATCCTTCGTCTTGACAGCAGTGAAGATGTCGGCATCAGGGGTCTTCAGCTCGACCAGGACCGTGTAGTCGCGCCAGGCCAGCATGTCCGCCTTCGGATTCCCCCGGTTCATGGTGTCGCCGATGCCCACCGACGCCTCGTCGACGAAATCCTCAATGAATCGGAGGTCCAAGCTGAGCCCGAAAATCCACCGGTTACTGCTCAGGAAGTGATGCCACACTGCCTCGTCGCCCTGGCCCTTGATTCCACCCGTGTGGGCCACTCGGTACGCCGCACGATAGCCGCCCTCGTCCACCAGCAGCTTGCGAAACTCCTCGACCGCCGCCTTCCGGGTACGGAGCACCAGCAGCTCCGACAGTTCCGAAGCGTCAATCTCCGCTTGTTCGACGTACCGCGCCAGGATGCCGGTCCGATCCTCCGGCGCTTGCTCCTTCAGATGGATTATGACACTCTCATCCGAGACCACCCGATAGCTATCGCTGAAGTCTCCGACGTCCACCAGTTCCTTGAACTTGTACAGAAAACCGATCATCCGCCAGAACTCGCGGTAGCCGTCCTGGCCATCTTCGAACGAGATGCGCTGGAACTCCTGACCGCTCGGCACCGGCTTATCCGCCAGGTCCTTGTTGGTCCGGCGGAACGTCGGCCGTGGCGCGTATTTGCCGTCGGTGCCTGACCGGTGGAAGCTCAGTTCGCAGACCGTCATGGCGTTGCCTTAGGGCTGCGCGCCAGCACGAAGCCCTTGTAGTGCCTGCCAGTGTCGTCGACGATATGACAGTCGTAGTCGGCCGGCGTGATACGGACCTTGTCGAGGTCGGTATCCTGATTGGTCAGGTCAAGCAGGTCGTCGGGCGTCATGGGCAATCTCCACGGAGTCCTTCCAGTACAGCGCTTTCGGCCATCCGGATGAAGCGACAACCCGTCTGGACTAGCCCGTCTCACTTCATCGAACGGTCCCCGGTGGCTGAGGTTAAGTATATACCTGGGCGATTGTCGCACTCTGCCATACGCCGACGCATGGCCTTAGTTGCTAGATTCGTGTCATAATATGATTCGGGAAGGGCAACCAGGAGCGTCCAATCTGGTGCCCAGCGGCAAGAGCCAGCTTTCGACGGCCCCCCGTTACCTTCTTCGTAGCTCCTGATCAAGGAGTCGTGGTCGCCAGGTTCGGCATGACTGACGCCCCCAGTCGCACGCATGATCCGGGGGGTGGTGTCACCGAGCCTGGTGGCATCGAGGGACCGCTGATAGGGACACGGCCGCCCGTGGGGTAGGTCTCGTCGTAACGTGGGTGCCGGCGCTCGATGCTCAACCGATGACCACTCGCGACGAACGAACGGCATGGTGGATGAGCAGCGGTTTTGAGGTGTTCCTGGGTCTGGACGTCGGCAAGGGTGAGCACCACGCCGTCGGTCTGGACCCCGCGGGGAAGCGGCTGCATGACGGGCCGCTGCCCAACAGCGAACCCAAGCTACGAGCCTGTTCGACAAGCTCGCTCAGCACGGACCGCTGCTGGTCGTCGTCGATCAGCCGGCCACGATCGGCGCCCTGCCGGTCGCGGCCGCCCGCGCCTGCGGCCACCAGGTCGCTTACCTGCCTGGACTGGCCATGCGCCGCATCGCCGACCTCTACCCCGGTCGGGCGAAGACCGACGCACGAGACGCATTCATCATCGCTGACGCTGCCCGCTCGCTGCCGCACACGCTGCGCCCGGTCGACGTCGACGACGAGACCCTGGCCGAGCTGGACGTGCTGGTCGGCTTCGCCGACGACCTCGCCGGCGAGCCACCCGACTCGCCAACCGCATCCGCGGCCTGCTCACCGGCATCCATCCCGCCCTGGAACGCGCGATTGGCCCCAAGATCGCCCACCCGGCCGTGCTGGAGATCCTGTCCCGCTGCGGCGGACCAGCCGGAATCCGCGCCGCCGGCCGCCGCAAGCTCGCGGCGATCGCGGCCGCGCACGCGCCCCGCATGAGCGAGCGGCTCGTGGACGCGATCTTCACGGCACTGGACGAGCAGACCGTCACCGTCCCGGGCACCGCTGCCGCGGACACCGTGCTCCCCAGGTTGGCCGACAGCTTGAAAACCGTGCTCCAACAGCGCAAACAGGTCACCACCCAGGTCGAGGAGATACTCGATGCGCACCCTCTCGCCGGGGTCCTGACCTCCATGCCCGGCATCGGGGTCAGGACCGCCGCCCGCATCCTGCTCGAGATCGGCGACGCCTCCAGCTTCGCCTCCTCGGCGCACCTGGCCGCCTACGCCGGGATCGCCCCGGTCACCCGCACCTCCGGCTCCTCGATCAAGGGCGAACACCCCGCCCGC
>MKJX01000109.1 GCA_001942415.1 Pseudonocardia sp. CNS-139 | reverse complement strand
TCGGCCTGCCGCGCTCGGCCGACACCGTGGTGGCGCTCTTCGCGGTGCTGCGCACCGGCGCCGCGTACGTCCCGCTGGAGCTGGACCACCCCGCCGAGCGGCACGCCGAGATCCTCGCCGACGCGGCCCGCTGCTGGTCGTGTCGACGGCCGCGGTCGCGCAGTCGCTGCCGGCCATCCCGGCCCTGCTGCTCGACGACGCGGACGTCCGCGCGGAGCTGGCGGGCACCGACGCCGGCCCGCTCGCCCCCGCCGAGCTGGGCGCGTTCGCGCCGGGCCGGCCCGGGCGGCTCGACCACTCGGCGTACGTGATCTACACGTCCGGCTCGACCGGCCGTCCCAAGGGCGTGGTGACGCCCTACCGCGGCCTGACGAACATGCAGGTCAACCACCGTGCGGAGATCTTCGGGCCGGTCGTGGCGCGGGCCGGGCGGCGGCTGCGGATCGCGCACACCGTCTCGTTCGCGTTCGACATGTCGTGGGAGGAGCTGCTCTGGCTCGTCGAGGGCCACGAGGTGCACGTCTGCGACGAGGAGCTGCGCCGCGACGCGGAGGCGCTGGTCGCCTACTGCGACGCCGAGCGGGTCGATGTCGTGAACGTGACCCCGACCTACGCGCACCTGCTGTTCGGCGCCGGGCTGCTCGACGCCGGACCCGGACGGCACCGGCCCGCGCTCGTGCTGCTGGGCGGCGAGGCCGTCTCGGACGTCGTGTGGTCGCGGCTGCGCGCCACCGACGGCGTCACCGGCTACAACCTGTACGGCCCCACCGAGTACACGATCAACACGCTCGGCGGCGGCACCGAGGACAGCGTCACCCCGACCGTCGGGCGGCCGATCCTCAACACCCGCGCCCACCTGCTCGACGACTGGCTGCGGCCGGTGCCCGACGGTGTCGCGGGGGAGCTCTACATCGCGGGCGCGGGCTCGCGCGGGGTTACCTGCACGCGCCGGGGCTCACCGCGGGCCGGTTCGTCGCCGACCCGCAGGCACCGGGCGCGCGCATGTACCGCACCGGCGACCTCGCCGTCCGCCGCCCGGACGGCAACCTCGACTTCCTCGGCCGCACCGACGACCAGGTCAAGATCCGCGGCTACCGGGTGGAGCTGGGCGAGGTGGTCGCGGCGCTGCAGCGGCTGCCCGGGGTGGCCGAGGCGGCCGCCGTCGCCCGCGACGACCCGGCGGCGCCCGGCCTCAAGCGGCTCGTCGGCTACCTCGTGCCGGCCGAGCCGGAGGACGGCGGGCTGGAGGCCGAGCAGGTCGCGGAGTGGAAGGAGATCTACGACGCCGAGTACACCGAGGTCGGCACCGCGGTGGGCGTCGAGGAGTACGCGGGCTGGGACTCCAGCTACGAGCCGGGGCCGATCCCGTTCGACAACATGCACTCCTGGCGGGAGGAGACGCTGCGGCGGATCGCCGAGCTGGCCCCGCGCCGCGTGCTGGAGATCGGCGTCGGCACCGGCCTGGTCCTGGGCCGGCTCGCGCCCACCGTCGAGTCCTACCGGGGCACCGACCTGGCCGAACCGGTGATCGCGAAGCTGCGTGCGGAGCTGGCCGGCGACCCGGCGTACGCGCACGTCGAGCTGCACGCCCGGCCCGCCGACGACCTCTCGGGGTTCCCGGAGGGCGGGTTCGACGCCGTGGTGGTCAACTCCGTGGTGCAGTACTTCCCGAGCGCCGAGTACCTCGCCCGCGTGCTGCGCGCGGCGGTGCGGCTGCTCGCGCCCGGCGGCGCCGTGTTCGTCGGGGACGTGCGCAACCTGCGGCTCGCCGAGACGTTCCACACCGCGACGCAGGTGGCCCGGGCGGGGGCGGGCGCCGACCCGGCCACCGTCGCGCGGGCCGCGCAGCGCGCGCTGGCGCTGGAGAAGGAGCTGCTCGTCGATCCGGACTGGTTCGCCGCGCTCGCGGCGGAGCTGGGTGT
>MKJX01000108.1 GCA_001942415.1 Pseudonocardia sp. CNS-139 | reverse complement strand
CCCCGCCGTAGGCGGCAGGCGCACATCGAGCCGCAGCTACGCACCGAGCCGGAGCGCCGGTCGGCACCCGTCGCCGCGTCGGCGGCCGCCCCGGCCCCGAGCCGCCCCGCGCGCCGAGCGCGTCCGGACCGGCCGCCGCGGCGTTCCTCGCGGGCAGCCGCCGCGGCCGCGCGAGCCGGATGCGGCGCAGCAGCCTGTACCGCCGCCCCGACCCCGGCCCGCCCACCTGGCCGATCGAGTACTGATTCGTCCTCGGGGCCTCCCCCCCCGCCCCCTCCCCCTCGGTTCCGGACTGCGATGTCCGGATGGTCGGTGGGCCCGCAGCCGTGCGGCGCACGGCGGGGGCCGCGGCCCGGGCGTCCGCGCCGGGCCGCGGCCGGGCGGTGCTCAGGCCCTGGTGGCCTCGACGTAGGCGCGGGCGTGCGGCGGGTCTCGGCCAGCGAGTCGCCGCCGAACTTCTCCAGCACCGCGTCGGCCAGGACGAGCGCGACCATCGCCTCGGCGACGACCCCGGCCGCCGGCACCGCGCACACGTCCGAGCGCTGGTTGATGGCCTGGGCCGCTCGCCGGTGGCCACGTCGACGGTGCGGAGCGCGCGCGGGACCGTGGAGATCGGCTTCATCGCCGCGCGGACCCGGACGGGCTCGCCGTTGGTCATGCCGCCCTCGATGCCGCCCGCGCGGTTGCTGAGACGCTTGACCGGGTCGCCGGGGATCATCTCGTCGTGGGCCGCGCTGCCACGGCGGCGGGCGGTGCGGAAACCGTCGCCGATCTCCACCCCCTTCATCGCCTGGATGCCCATCAGCGCGCCGGCGAGCCGGGCGTCGAGGCGCCGGTCGCTCTGGACGTACGAGCCGAGCCCGACCGGCAGCCCGTAGGCGATCACCTCGACCACGCCGCCGAGGGTGTCGCCCTCGCGCTGCGCCGCGTCCACCTCCGCCACCATCGCGGCCGTGGCCGCGTCGGAGTAGGCCCGCACGGGGCTGGCGTCGACACGTTCAAGGTCGCGGGGGCCGGGCTGCTCGTCGTCGGGCGCCTCCGCCTCGCCGAGCGCGACCACGTGCGAGACGATCGCGACGTCGAGGGCCTGCTCGAGGAACGCCTTCGCCACCGTGCCCAGCACCACCCGCGACGCGGTCTCCCGCGCGCTCGCCCGCTCCAGCACCGGACGGGCGTCGTCGAAGCCGTACTTCGTCATGCCCGCCAGGTCGGCGTGGCCGGGACGGGGGCGCGTGAGCGGCGCGTTGCGGCCGAGACCCGCGATCACGTCGGGGTCCACGGGGTCGGCCGCCATGACCGACTCCCACTTGGGCCACTCGGTGTTGCCGATGCGCACCGCCACCGGGCCACCCTGGGTCACGCCGTGCCGGACCCCGCCGATCACCTCCAGCTCGTCGGCCTCGAACTTCATCCGAGCACCCCGCCCGTGGCCCAGCCGGCGGCGGGCGAGCTCGGCGGCGAGCTCCTTGGTGGTGATCTCCACCCCGGCGACCATGCCCTCCAGCACGGCGACCAGGGCGGGGACCGTGGGACTCCCCCAGCGGTGATCCAGCGCAGCACGCCGCGATTCTCTCACCCGGCACCCCCGTTCCCGGCCGTGCCTGTGACGACGGCCGCTGCGGTGACCAGCCAGGTGGCCGCCAGCATCGACGGGCCGTGCGGCAGGGCCGTGCCGCGCCCGCCCGGCCCGTGACGAGACCGGCGGCCGCGGTGAGCGCGGTGAGCCCGGCCGCCACCACCGCGGCGATCGCGAGCGCCGGCCAGCCGACGGCCGCGAGCACCGCCCCGAGCGGCGCCGACAGCTTGACGTCGCCCGCGCGACCGCACGCCGGGTCGGCCAGGTGCACCGCGGCCCCGGGATGCCGGCCCTGCTCCCACCGCGGCCGCGCTGCGGACCTAGCGGGCTCGTCAACGAGCCCACCGCGGCCGCGCTGC
>MKJX01000107.1 GCA_001942415.1 Pseudonocardia sp. CNS-139 | reverse complement strand
TACCCCCGGCGGCTCAGGATCGGCCGGATCGCGCTGGTCGTGGTGCTGGCGATCGCGACGCTCATGGCGATCCAGACCGTGCAGTCCGGCGAGCTGCGCGCGGCGTCCGCCCGGCAGTCCACCACGGACATCCGGCTGCCCGCCGAGCGCGGCGCGATCACCGACCGGGCCGCAACCTGCTCGCGTTCAGCGTCGACGCCCGGGCGCTCGTGACCAACCCGCGGCTGATCGCGTCCACCAAGGGTGCGGACGCGCGGCGCTACGCGGCGGACATGGCGGCCGCGGTCGCCGCCGCCACCGGCCAGCAGCCGAACGACCTGTTCCAGCTGATCACGAGCGACCGCGGCTACGTCGTGCTCGCCCGGCTGGTCGAGCCCGACGTCGCGACGGCGCTGCGCGTGCGGTTCCCGGAGATCGCCGAGGAGCGGCGCGAGGACCGGCAGTACCCGGCCGGGCCGCTCGCCGCGAACGTCGTCGCGCCGCGAGCTGGAACGCCGACGAGCGCAAGCTGACCGGCCGCGTCGGCCTGGAGAGCTCGCAGGACAACGCGCTGGCCGGGTCCGACGGGCTGCGTGTGGTCGACACGGCCGAGGGCAGCAACGCGGTGATCCCCGGCAGCACCCGGTTCGAGCGCCCGGCCACCCAGGGCTCGGACATCCAGCTCACGCTCGACTCCGACCTGCAGTTCACCGTGCAGAACGCGATCAGCGAGTACGTGGCGCGCTCCGGTGCCCGGCCGACGTCCTCGGCCGTGGTGCTCGACGCGCGTACCGCCGAGGTGCTCGCGATGGCGAACGCGCAGACGTTCGACCCGCGCGACCTCGCCGGCGCGTCCGCCGAGCGGCTCGGCAACCCGGCCGTGCAGAGCCCGTTCGAGCCGGGGTCGGTCAACAAGATCGTGACGATGGCCGCCGCGCTGGAGTACGGGCTGGCCACCCCCACCGACGTGCTGAGCGTGCCCGGCAGCATCCGCGTCGCCGACCGCACGATCAGCGACGCGTGGGACCACGGCACCGAGCGCTACACGCTCACCGGCGTGCTCGCGAAGTCGTCGACGTCGGGACGATCATGACCGCGCAGCGGGTGGGCGAGGAGCGGTTCGCCGACATGCTCACGCGGTTCGGGCTCGGCGCCCGCACCGGCGTCGGGCTGCCGGGCGAGAGCCCCGGCCAGGTGCCGCCGCGGGAGTCGTGGTCGGGGTCGACGTTCGGCAACCTGCCCATCGGGCAGGGCCTCTCGGTCACGACCCTGCAGATGGCGGGCATGTACCAGGCCATCGCGAACGACGGCATGCGCATCCCGCCGCGGGTCATCGCCGCCACCACCGGCCCCGACGGCGTGCGGGTGACGCCGCCCGCGCCCGAGCCGGTGCGCGTGGTCTCCCCGGAGACGGCGCAGGAGCTGCGGACCATGCTCACCGCCGTCACCCAGGACGCCCGCGGCGGCCAGCGCGGCACCGGCCACGCCGCCGCCGTGCCCGGCTACCAGGTGGCCGGCAAGACGGGCACCGCGCAGCAGGTCGACCCGGCGTGCGGGTGCTACTCGCGGTCGATGCACTGGATCACGTTCGCCGGGATGCTCCCCGCCGAGAACCCGCGCTACGTCATCGCGATCATGCTCGACGCGCCCGCGCCGGGCACCAGCGCCGCCCCCCTCTTCCACGACATCGCCACCTACCTGGCCCAGCGCGAACGCCTCCCGGTGAGCCCCGACCCCCAGCCCGTCCAGACCCTCGTCGCCCCCTGACCCCGACTCGCGTACTCCCACACCGCGACTCGCGTGCACGAATCCAGCGACTCGCGCGCACTCAGCCCGCGACTCGCGTACCGCCAGCCCGCGACTCGCGGGGGGCGCGCCGCGCCCGCCCCGCGAGTCGGGCCCTGGGTGCACGCGAGTCGCTGGCGCTGGCGCGGGCCGGGGCCGTCCGGCCCGGCTGGGCCGGGCCGGCGCCGGGCGTGGGCACG
>MKJX01000106.1 GCA_001942415.1 Pseudonocardia sp. CNS-139 | reverse complement strand
GGAGTGCGCGTGCCGGCGGTGCCGCTGGACGGGGGCGCTGGTGCGCCGCACCCCCGGGCCGCCGGGGCGGTCCGTTCGGGTGGGGCGGCGTCCGGGCAACCCGTCGACCTCCTCGCCGGTTCCGTCGCGCGTCCGCCCGGCGGCGGACACGGGGACCAACGGGGCCTCCGGGACGGCGGTGTGGGGCCGGCCGGCCAATCACCCGATGAGGCGGGCGCCTGACACGGCCGTTCCCGGGCCCGGCACATCCGACACGCTGGGTAGCGATTGGTCCTCCGTCCGGCCGTACGGCGGGCGCGGATCGCGCGGCCACGGCGCCGCCGACCTGCGGCTGCGCGCCCGCCCCGGTCGGGTTCTCGCAGGTGAACGGCCCGTCGCGGGCTCACCCACCGTGACCCCCGAGGAGCTCGGGGCCGGCTCAGGCGGAAGTGACGGCCTTCGCCAGCAGCTCGTAGGAGCGCAGCCGGTCGGCGCCGTCGTGGGCGCTGGTGACGACCATCAGCTCGTCCACGCCGGTGCGCTCGACCAGCTCCTCGACGCCCGCGCGCACCGTGTCCGGCGACCCGATGATCTGCGTCGCCAACCGGTCCTCGACGAACAGCCGCTCCTGGTCGGTGAACGGGTGGGCCGCGGCCTCGTCCGGCGTCGGCACCAGGCCCGGCATGCCCTGGCGCAGCCGGAGGAACTGCAGCGCGCCCGGCAGCGCGAGGCGGCGGGCGTCCGCGTCGGTGTCGGCGGCGAGCACGGCCGCGCCGATCATCGTGTACGGCCGCTCCAGCACCGGCGACGGCCGGAACGCCTCGCGGTAGCGGCGCAGCGCGGGCACGGTGTTCTCGCCGCCGGCGAAGTGGTGCGCGAACGCGAACGGCAGCCCGAGCAGCCCTGCGACCTGCGCGCTGTACCCGCTCGACCCGAGCAGCCAGATCGCCGGCGCTGCCCTCCGCCGGGCACCGCGAGCACCGGGCCCTCGCCGCGGAAGTAGGCGGCCAGCTCGGTGAGCTGCTCGGGGAAGTCGTCGGCCCCCAGCGGTCCGGGCCCCGGCGCAGCGCGCGGGCCGTGCGCGGGTCGGTGCCCGCGCCCGCCCGATCCCGAGGTCGATGCGGGCCGGGTGCAGCGCGTCGAGCATCCCGAACTGCTCCGCGACCACGATCGGCTGGTGGTTGGGCAGCATCACGCCGCCGGACCCCACCCGGATCGTCGACGTCGCCGCCGCCAGGTGCGCGATCAGCACGGCGGGCGCCGAGCTCGCCACGCCCGGCATCCCGTGGTGCTCGGCCACCCAGTAGCGGCGGAAGCCCAGCTCCTCGGCCCGCCGGACGAGCGCGGTGCTGCTGCGCAGGGCGTCGGTGGCCGTCTGCCCGGAGCCGATCGGGACGAGGTCGAGCACGGAGGGTGGCACCACGCCGCGTGCAACCCGGCCGGTGCGCGGGCTCTTCCGGCGCGAGCGTGCGTGTGGGTTTGCTCTCGGTCGCCGAACGGCGGACGCTCGGGACCCGACCGTTCGTCGCTTCCGAACGGGGCAGCGGGCGCAGCGCCACGCGGGTGCGTTGCGGCTGCTCCCCGGCGGCGCGAGAGCCTACGGTATGCCCGCACGGCCCGCTCCCCGCGATCCCGTCCCGTTCGAGGCCGCCCCGCTGGACGCCCAGCTGGCCGGTGTGCTGCGCGCCACCGCCCGCAGGCGCCCGTGCGGTGGACGGCCGGCGGGGGGTCGTGCTGGCCGAGGCCGGGCTCGCGGCGGGTGACGACGTCGCCGCGCTCGTGCAGCTGGCCCGCGGGGCCGGGGTGGTGGCGTCGGCGCGCGGCGAGGAGCTGCACGACGTGGTCGTCACGAGCGGGCGCACCGTGCACGTGCTGCGCGGGTGCGACGAGCACCCCGGCGTGGTCCTGCACGTGCGGCTCGACCGCACCCGCGGCGACGTCGCGGCCGCCGCCGGCGTGCCGGATCCGTCGAGTGACCGCCTGCCGCGGACGAGGGTTCACCGCCCGCTCGCGTCTCGCCGCCGTCCTGGGTTTCGCCGCCTTCTCGCGCGGGAGTCCCTCGCC
>MKJX01000105.1 GCA_001942415.1 Pseudonocardia sp. CNS-139 | reverse complement strand
GGGTGGACACCGGCACGAAGGCGCACGTGCGCTGGGTGCGGCCGGAGCCGGAGGAAGAGCTGGTCGCGGCGCTCGCCCGGCTGCACGCGGCCGGTGAGCTGGCGCTCGGCGACGAGGCCCGGTACGCGGGCTCGTTCCGCGCGCACGGCCTGCTCGTGCCGGTGTGGGACCTCGACCGCGAGCTGCACGCCAAGGAGTGGGCCGAGCCGGCCGCCGCGTTCGCGCAGCGCCTGGACGCCGCGCTCGCCGACCCGGGCCCGCTCACCGACGCCGAGCGCCGGGCCCGGGACGCGCTGGCCGGCAAGCAGGTCACGCTGAGGTAGTCCCGCACGGGGCGGCGCACTGCGGCGAGGGCGGCACCTACGGCAACCAGCTGACCCGCCCGGCCAGCAGCGAGTAGCCGACGAACGCGACGACGTCGATGAGCAGGTGGGCGCCGACGAGCATCCACAGCCGGTTGGTGCGCTGCCAGACCCGGCCGAACACGAGGCCCATCACGATGTTGCCGATGAAGCCGCCGAGCCCCTGGTAGAGGTGGTAGCTGCCGCGAAGCACGGCCTGGACCAGCAGCGACCGGTTCTCCGACCACCCGAGCTGGCGCAGCCGGGTGATCAGGTAGCCGACCATCACCACCTCCTCGGCCCAGGCGTTGCCGGCCGCGGAGGCGATCAGCACCGGGGTGCGCCACCACGTGTCGTCGAGCACGGTCGGCTGGATCGTCACGCTGACGCCCAGCGCGTGCGCCACCAGGTAGAGGCCGAGGCCGGGCACGCCGATCAGGGCGGCGAGCCCGGCCGCGCCGAGCGTGTCGCGGCCCGGCCGGCTGCCGTCCAGGCCGACCTTCCGCAGCGCGATCCCGGCGCGCAGCAGCAGGTAGGCGCCCAGCGCGCCCCAGCCGACCAGCTCCAGCACGCGCGTGAGCTGCAGCGCGAGGTCGACGAGGTCGGCCTGCGCGGCCGGGGCGTTGAGCGCCACCTCCTGCTCGTTGAGCGGAACCGGCTGGAGCACGGCGTCGAGCAGGTACAGCGCGCTGCGTACGGCGGAGAGCCCGAGCGTCACCGTCAGGACGACGAGGATCTCCAGGCCGACCAGCCGCCGCGTCCGCGGGTCGGTGATGACCGCGGCCGGCGGGGGCGGCGCGAGCCAGGCGCGGACGGCGGTGGAGGGGGCCACGGTCGCGGACGCTACCGGGCCGTCGGGCGCAGGTAGGCTGGGCCGTGTGCGGCAGCTGATCCTCTCCCCGCGATGGATCGTGTGGCACGTGCTCACCCTCGGGGCCATGGCCACGTGCGGCTGGCTCGCGGCCTGGCAGTGGCAGCGCGCCGGCTCCGCGATGGGCAGCGCGCTCAACGTGGGCTACGGCCTCCAGTGGCCGGTCTTCGCCGTGTTCTTCGGCGTGATGTGGTGGCGGATGCTCCGGATGGAGGCCGCCAAGCTGGCCGCGCAGCCGCTGGACGAGCACGGGCTCGCGCTCCCCGGCCCGGTTGCGGTCGCCGAGCCCGCTGCGCACGCCGTGCATACCGCCGTGCCCCGGCCGGCCACCGCCGCGGACGCGCCGTCGCCGTTCCGGCCCGCGCCGCGCGCCGCCACCCCCGTCACCGAGGCGGACGACCCCGAGCTCGCCGCCTACAACCGGATGCTGGCCGAGCTGGCCGCCCGCACCCCCGACGAGCCGAGGTAACCCCTTGTCGATCGAGACCGCTCTGCGCAACTACCGGATCTCCGCGTGGGTCACCGGCATCGGCCTGCTGGTGCTCGTGTTCATCGCGATGCCGCTGAAGTACTTCTTCGGGCAGCCGGAGCTGACGTCCGTGGTCGGCGTGACCCACGGGTTCCTGTACATGATCTACATCGTCTGCACGCTGCTGCTCGCGGAGCGGTGCCGCTGGCGCCCGCTCGACGCGCTGCTGATCCTGGTCGCGGGCACGGTGCCGGTGGCGTCGTTCGTCGCGGAGCGGCGCGTGACGCACCGGGTGCGCGCCGGCCAGATGCCGCTCAGCTCTTAGGAGAGCACTCCTAGTGCCCCGTCCGGAAAGGTTCGCCACGGAACTCGACGGCCCAGCCGCCCGCC
>MKJX01000104.1 GCA_001942415.1 Pseudonocardia sp. CNS-139 | reverse complement strand
GAAGGGGCCGGGGAAGGAAGGCCTTAACCCCGGGGGGCCGGAACCGGCCTTCCGGGGCCTTAACCCCAAGGTCCCCGGGGAAGGCCGGGGAACCCCGGGGCCCCGGCCTTGGGGTTGGGGAAGGAATTCCAATTCCCCGGCCGGGGCCGGAAGGCCGGGGAACCCCTTCCCCGGAACCGGCCCCAACCGGAATTCCGGCCGGAAAAGGGGGCCCCTTTTCGGAACCGGTTCCAACCGGCCTTGGGGCCGGAATTCCAAAGGAAAAGGACCGGCCCCGGAATTCCGGTTCCCCGGGGTTCCGGAATTTTCCCCCCCCTTCCAACCGGTTCCCCGGGGCCTTTTGGGGTTGGAATTCCGGTTCCGGAACCAAGGGGTTAAGGCCTTGGCCGGGGCCTTCCAAGGGGAAAACCAAGGCCAAGGCCGGCCGGAATTGGTTCCGGTTCCGTTTTCCAACCCCAAGGCCCCGGCCTTCCGGAACCCCTTCCCCTTGGGGTTAACCGGCCCCCCCGGCCTTGGCCTTTTCCGGCCGGCCTTCCTTCCGGTTCCCGGAAGGCCCGGTTGGGGTTCCGGCCCCCGGCCCCCTTGGCCGGCCGGAAGGGGAAGGCCCCGGGGTTCCGGAACCCCTTCCCCGGGGGGTTTTGGGGAAGGTTAACCTTTTCCCCCCGGAAAAGGTTTTGGAATTCCGGCCGGCCCCGGTTTTCCAACCGGGGCCCGGCCGGGCCCCGGTTGGGGCCCCGGGGCCAACCCCCCCTTGGGGTTCCGGGGGGAAAAACCTTCCGGTTCCGGCCCCGGTTGGCCAATTGGCCCCGGGGCCCCAATTGGAACCCCAACCGGACCGGAAGGCCGGGGGGTTGGCCAAGGGGTTGGGGCCGGGGCCCCGGCCGGGGAACCCCAAGGTTTTCCGGAACCCCGGGGGGAATTCCGGTTCCGGTTGGTTCCCCAAGGTCGGTTCCGGGGCCCCGGGGTTCGGCCGGGGCCGTTCCGGAACCGGGGCCGGAACCCCAAGGCCCCAAGGCCGGGGGGCCCCCGGGGCCTTGGTTGGCCGGCCCCGGGGGGGGCCGGTTCCGGCCCCGGAACCGGGCCCCTTTGGCCGGGGAACCCCCGGTTTCCGGAACCCCGGTTGGAAGGGAACCGGGGTTCCCCCGGGGAACCGGGCCAACCGGGGGCCCGGCCAAGGGGTTGGCCGGCCCCCCCCGGCCGGGGAACCGGAAGGGGTTGGGGCCCCAACCCCCCGGCCCCTTTCCCGGCCGGCCCCGGCCCCTTAACGGGGCCTTGGGGCCGGCCTTGGAACCCCGGCCAACCAACCAACCCCTTCCCCGGGGGGAACCCCCCGGGGCCAACCAACCAACCGGTTCCCCGGGGAACCGGTTGGTTGGTTGGCCGGGGAAGGGGCCCCGGCCGGAAGGGGTTGGTTGGTTGGCCGGGGTTGGGGGGGGCCAACCGGTTCCTTAACCGGCCGGCCGGGTTTTAACCGGGCCCCCCCCGGGGGGGGAATTCCAATTCCAACCCCGGTTGGTTTTCCCCGCCAACCCGGAACCGGCCCCGGAACCCCCCGGCCGGCCAACCCCCCTTCCGGAACCCCTTGGTTCCCCCCTTCCGGAACCCCCCCCAAGGCCGGAAAACCGGCCCCCCCCTTAACCCGGGGGGTTCCGGCCTTGGTTTTCCGGGGCCCGGCCCCGGCCCCCCCCGGAACCCCTTCCAATTCCAAAACCTTAAACCGGGGCCCCAAGGGGTTCCGGGGCCTTTTCCGGGGCCCCGGCCCCTTCCAACCCCAACCCCCCCCCCGGAAGGGGCCAATTGGGGCCTTCCTTCCCCAACCCCTTGGGGTTCCCCGGGGGGCTTCCAAGGCCTTCCCCAAAACCGGCCCCGGAACCTTTTCCGGTTCCCCGGCCTTGGCCGGCCCCCCCCCCCGGCCGGGGTTCCAACCCCGGTTCCCCCCCCCAACCCCCCTTGGTTTTTCCGGTTCCGGAAGGCCTTCCAACCCCGGGGGCCGGAACCCCAAGGGGCCCCGGCCGGTTTTCCCCCCCCCGGCCCCGGAACCAAGGCCCCAACCCCGGCCAATTGGAATCCGGAACCC
>MKJX01000103.1 GCA_001942415.1 Pseudonocardia sp. CNS-139 | reverse complement strand
ACGCGTCCGCCCCGGCGGCGGTGCTGCACTACCGCATCCGCCAGACCACCCGCCTGACCACGAGCCTGGAGTCGGCGCACCAGCTCGTCCCTGGCGGCATCGTCGACGAGCGGTGGCGCGCCCGGCTCGAAGGGCTGGCGGACGACGCGGACGTGCGTCGGGTCGAGCTCGGTCAGCGGACCGCGCACGAGCAGCCCGGGTGGGCGGTCGAGGCCCTCGGCCCGGTTCCCGAGGACCCGATCGCCCGCGCGAGTGGGAGCACCGCGCCGGGTGGGCCGCCGCGCACCGCGAACTCACCGGCCACGACGACCAGCTCGACCCACTCGGCGCCGCACCACCGGCCGGGCTGGTCGAAAAACACACGATGTGGAGGACCGCGCACGAGCAACTTGACCTGCCCGACCGCGGACCCGACGAGGCCACCATGAGCGACGGGCAGCTGCGCTGCCGTGTCACTGCATGGGAACGCGAGCAGACCTGGGCGCCGCGCTGGGTCGGCGACGCGCTGGCCGCCACCTCCGAGCGGCTCGGGAAGCTCAGGGCCGACGTCGCCGTGTGGCAGGCCCGCACCGCCGACGACGCCGAGCTGCCCGCCGCCGAGCGCGAGCAGCTCGCCGCCGCGGCAGCCGAGGCCGAGCGGGAGGCCGCCGCACTGGAACGCACCGCCGGGCAGCTGCGGGAGGCCGACGACGTGCGCGCCGACTGGTACGCGCACACCGCGGTCACCCGCGATCAGGCCATCCGGGCCCGCGCCGAACTCTCCGAGCGCGGCGTCGACCTCGGCGGCGAACCCACCGTCACCGCCGCCGAGTGGCTAGTCGAGCACCGCGCCGCCATCGCCGCCGACGAGGCCACCCGCGAGGTCACCGACCTCGACGTGCACGACGAGGCCCCGGCCGACGCCCAGGACGTCCTGCATTACGTTCCCGGGAACGCCGAAGACGTCCGAGACGTCCCGGACGGCCGCGAGGCGGGCGGCGAGGACGGCGGCGAGGACGTCCCCGATGTCGACGCCGCCGACGTCGAGCAGGTCGGTGAGACCGCGCCCGAGACGGCGGTGCCGGACGTGCGGGAGACCGCCACGGCAGATCCGACCGAGCACCGCGATCCGGAGCGGACCCGCAGTGTGCCCACCGACGACGAGGTCACCGTGGCCGTCGAACGGGCCCGCACGGCGCTGCGCGAGCTCTACGCCCGCGGCTCGGCCGACAACGCGGCTGGGCTCGCTGTCGACGAGGCCGTCGCAGACAGCGAGCCGTCCCTGTCGAGATGGGCCAGCTCTGGTGCCACCCGTGAAAGTGACGTCGACAGCGACGCCGACGAACTCGCTGGCGCTCACGGATGAGACGCAGTGCGCTCAGCTCGCGTCATGCTGTTCTAGGGCGCGAGCGCGGTCACTTCGGGGGGGAGGACAGCGCCCGCGATCTTTTCGGCGATGTCCGGGATCGAATCGCGGGACGTCTCGAACCCTGCCAAGTCCGGAAGGATCCCGCTGTACTCCCTCAGGTCGTCGAACGTGACGTTGTGGAGGACAGGAATGAGGCGGGGTTTGTGCAGGAGCGCTCCGAGTTCCCGCTCCGTCCAGAACCGGCCCGTCAGATAGGCCGGTGTCAGCACCACAACACCTGCCCGGGCGGCACGAAGGCCGCGGTCCATCTGGAGCGCCTGACTCACTCCGGGCTCGATGGACACGAAGTCGAACCACACAGAGACCCCGAGTTCCTGGAGGCTGGAGACCAACTGCCCGGCAACCTCGGCACCGTCGATCCTGGCGTAGCTCGCGAAGACATCGATCTCCCGGTCAGGTTGATCGACCAGCGCCGCCTGGACCCGGTCTGCCAGCCGCTGTTCCTCCACGGTGTAGCGCACCGTGGACGCAGGCCGGGCGGTGTGCAGACGACGGTTCAGATCCGCGACGACACGCTGGTTGTGTTGGTCCGCCCGCTTGTTGTAGTCGGCGACGACCCGGCGGTTGTGGGCGTCCACCCGGCGGTTGTAGGCCGCCACCTCACGTTCAGCCTGCCGGTTGAGGTCGGTGACGGCCTTCTTCAGATTGCGCTCGGCCTCCCGCTGAGCGGCCCGCTGGGCTTGTTGTACACGACGTCGAATTTCG
>MKJX01000102.1 GCA_001942415.1 Pseudonocardia sp. CNS-139 | reverse complement strand
GATCAACGTGACCCAGTTCGGGTCCGCCCGCACCGCGTCCAGCGCCGCCCGGTAGCCCGCCCGGTCGTCGGCCCGGCCGCCCGGGTCATCGCCCGGCGCGTCGCCCCCGGCCCCGGCCGCCGAGTCGGCGGCGCCAGCGCGGGCGCGCATGTCGGGCGTGACCTCATCGACGATGTCGTCGAGGGACATCAGAAACCTCCGTCCTCGTCGCAGGCCGCCTCGACGTCCTCGACGACGACCACGCCGACCGCGTGCTCGTCGCCCGCCGCCCGCGCCCGAGCGACCGCCGCGGCGGTGGCGGCGACGGCGCGGGCGCACGCCACGGACGCGTCCGCGTCGTGTTCGGGTTCGCCGTCGATCGGGTCGAGTTCGAGGGCCGGCAGCTCGGACGGCGACACGGTCGGGAAGGCGTCGATGACCACCGCCACGTCGTCCCGGAGATTGGCCGCGATCACCGTCGCGTCGAACTCGGACTCCGCCTGCACGTACTCGATCGCGTCGTGACCGGTCTCGGTCTTCATGAGCACGTAGAACCAGTCCTTGCCGCTCCCGGCGTCGCGGTCAGGCTGAGTGTTCTGGCTGGTCATCACCGGTCACCGTCCGCGGGGACATCGCCGGCGGCGTCAGCCACGCTGTTCAGGGCGTCGTCCGTGGCGCTCTCCGCGGGCTCGGCGAGGTCGGCGCCCTCGTGCTCCTCGCCCCCGCCGGCGGCCGCACAGGCGGCGGCCGCAGCGGCAGCCGCACAGGCCACGGAGGTCTCGCAGTCGTCGACCTCGCCGCCGCCCTGTCCGGCGTGCTCGTCCTCGCCGCCCAGGTCGCCGGCCAGGTCATCGAGCCGGCCGCCGTCGGGCGCGCTGTCGGGCGTGCTGTTGTCGGCCGGGTGCGTGCCGTCCAGGACGCTCATGGCGTCGCTGGTCACCTCGGGGGTGAACGCCTCCTCCTCGGCGGCGAGCACCTGCCGGTACGCCGCAGCGAGCTCGGCGTCCATCGCCGGCCCCCCGAACTCGTCGTCGGCGGCGAGGGTGTCGATGTCGGCATCGGTGAGGTCGGACCGCGTCTGCGCGATCACGTCCTCCAACAGCGTCCGGGTCGCCCATCTGGGCCCGGTAGTCGGCCACGACCCGGGCCACCGCCCGCGCGAGATCCGGCGCCGCCGCCACCACGGCCGCCGCGGCGGCCTCCGCGATCTCGGCGCGGCGCTGCACCTCGGCCAGGTCGTAGTCATCGAAGATCCAGCCGCCGTCCGGCTCGCCGTACGCGGCAGTGCTCGTCGCCTCGTACTCTGCGGTCATGCGCTCGGCGGTGGCCCGGTCGTGGCCGAGACCGGCGATCCGGTCGACGAACGCGGCGCGGTCGTACTGCTCGTACATGATCTTGGTTCTCCCATCGGATGGGCGCATGCAACGGTGTGCGCTTCTCTTTTTGGATCTTGAGTTGTTGGAATCGGACATAGATGTGGATCAAGAGGGCATGACGGGATAGATCAAGAACGGGGTTGTTCCTGATCTCGAAGGACTGACTGATGTCAGGTGGTGGTCAGCTCAGGTGGAGTGATCGCCTTGCGACCGGGTGTTGGTCGTCAGGTCTGGGCGTGGCGGCGCGCGGCGTCGAGGTCGGCGCCGGACGGGTACGGGAGGTCGCGGTTGACCGCCCACATGCCCGGCAGCACCGCCAGTGCGGAGCGCACCGGCGCCGTGGCCGCCAGCCGGTCCGCAGCCCCGCCGGGGCGGTGGTCGGCCAGGTCGCAGCCCTTCGCCAGCGGCCGCAGCCGGGCCACGACCCCGGGCCGGTGCCGCTCGTGCCACTCCCCGACCAGCCGCCACGACTGCGCCCGGCCCTGGTAGGCCTCCAGCCACAGCTCACGCAGCACCAGCAACTCCTCGACCACGCCCGGGTGCCACAGCCAGCACGACGGCAGATCCGCGGCCTCGTAGCGCAGGAACACCGCGTCCAACCAGCCCACCAGTTCTCCCAGCCGCCCGACCGCCTCGTCGGGGTCCTCGACCAGCAGCCACGACGGCAGCGCCTTCGGCTCCTCGTCACCCTCGCCGGTGCCACCGGGCCCGCCACCAGCGCCGCCCGACGACCCGCTGGCCGCGTTCGTGCGGCCGAGGGTGGCGACGCTGTCGGCGAGGCTGGCCAGCTTGCGGTTGAGGTCGTCGACCCGCCGCTCGGTGCGCTCCTGCGCCCGCCCGAGAGCGGTCAGCGGGTCCGGACGCCGGCCACCCGGCCCGCCCGGGGCGG
>MKJX01000101.1 GCA_001942415.1 Pseudonocardia sp. CNS-139 | reverse complement strand
TGCCGAGCCGCTCCTGCGTGCGGTCGTAGATCGGGCCCATCGACTCGGTGACCATGAAGTCCTGGCTGATGAACTCGCGCACGCCCGAGTAGGTCACGTTGCGCTGCTCGTCGCGGTCGATGCCGTAGTCGTTCTCGGCGGTGTAGCGCCGCGGGATGATCCCGTTGCGGCCGACCTCGGCCGGGCCGAACTCGAACGGGCTCAGCGTGAACAGGTCCGTGCCGCCGACCTCGCGCAGGCCCGGGGCCGGCGGCCGCGTCGAGAACGTGTAGCGGAACGTGTTGTGGTCGTCGACCGGCACGAACACGCCGTGCCCGGTGCTGAACGGCACCGAGGCGATCAGCGTGTGGTACGGGTACACGAACGAGCTCATGCGGACGTGCCGGTGCCCGTTCGGCGTGGTGCGGACGCCGACGTACTTGAACCCGTACCAGGTGTCCTCGATCTCCAGGCGCGGGGCGCGGTCGTGCTTCCAGAACTTCCACGACGACGCGTTGGACGGGTAGCCGGGCTTGTCGCTGCCGTCGTCCGGGATGTCGTCGACGCCGTTCCACTGGTGCAGCCAGGAGATGTGGGAGGTGTCCATGTTGCCCTCCATCGCCTGCATCCAGTTGCACGGCGTGTGCAGCTTGGTCGCGGCGGTCTGGCTGGGCTCCAGGTCCTCGGTGCCGAAGTTGCGGAAGGGCGTCATCTTGTCGGCCGGGCCCATGTAGGTCCAGACCAGCCGCCCGACTCGTGGGTCGGGTACGCCTTGGCGGTGACCCGGTCCTTGAAGCTGCTCGACGGCGGCTCCGACGGCATGTCGATGCACTTGCCCTCGGCGTCGAACTGCCAGCCGTGGTACGGGCAGCGCAGCCCGCACGTGCCTCGGGACCGGTCTCGTTGCGCCCGAAGTACAGGGACGCACCGCGGTGCGGGCAGTTCTCCTGGATCAGGCCCACGCGGCCGTTGGTGTCCCGGAACGCGACGAGGTCCTCGCCGAACAGCCGGACCCGGACCGGGTCGCCGCCCGGGGTCGGGACCTCGCTGACCAGCAGTGCGGGCGTCCAGTAGCGACGCAGCAGCTCACCCATGGGCGTCCCCGGCCCCACGCGGGTCAGGAGCTCGTTGTCCTGCTCTGAGAGCATCGTCGGCCTCTCTCTGAGATGTCTCGATCTGTGGTGGTCTCGGAGGTGATCAGTCTCGTGGGGCGATCGGGCGCGCCGAAGGAACGTGCGCCCATCGAGGGTCCCGCCTGTGTACCGCGGGTCGCTCCGGCCGGCCGGCGTCCGGGAGGACCGGGCGCGGCACGGAGCGACTGCGCGGGCTGGGGAGCGAAAGCGCGGGACGAGGAGCCTCAGGCATTGCCGGCTCCTTCGAGGGCGGGCGCGTCGACGTAGCGGACGCCGAGCTTCTCGAGCGTGGCGCGCAGGCCGTAGATGTCGAGGCCGAGCTCGCCCGCGGCGAGCCGCTCGCGCTTGTCCGCCTCGTTGTCGATGCGGGCCTGCGCGGCGTCGGCGACGGCCGCGGCCTCGGTGCGCGGGACGATGACCACGCCGTCGTCGTCGGCCACGACGACGTCGCCCGGGTTGACCAGGGTGCCGGCCACGACGACCGGCACGTTCACCGAGCCGGGCGACGCCTTGACGGTGCCCGCCGCGTTGACCGCGTGCGACCAGACCGGGAAGCGCATCTTGCGCAGGTCCGCGAGGTCGCGGACACCCGCGCCGGTGACGAGGCCGATGACGCCGTGGGCGCGCAGCGACACCGCGAGCAGGTCGCCGAACATGCCGTCGGTGGACTCGGAGGTCGTGGCGACCACCAGCACGTCGCCGGGCCGGCACTGCTCGACCGCGGCGTGGATCATGATGTTGTCGCCCGGGTGGGACGAGACCGTCACGGCCCGGCCGGCGATCATCGCGCCCTCCTGACGGGCGCTCACCTGCGTGCCGAGCAGCCCGCGGCGGCCCTGCGCCTCGTGCACCGTAGCGACGCCCTGCGTGGCGAGCCTGGCGACGGCGTCCGCGTCGGGCGCGAGGTCACTGCGCACGATGACGTGACCGGTCGAGTAGGTGCTGGTCACGATCCCGTCGCTCACGGCGTCGGCTCCCCGGCGGAGCCGGCAGCACGAGCGCTGACGACCACGGCGGACGCTCCGTCTGCTCCGACGGCTGAAGCCATGTGCTGCGCCTCCTGGAAGGGGTCTTGCGGTCTTGTGGCCTGGACCATAGCTTCGTGGGACGAGAGTGGCAACCAGATTGTTAACAATCTTGGTGATGAGTACTCTCAGCCCCCTGGCGCCCACCCAGCGGGGTCGGCCGGGGGCGAAGGGACGTG
>MKJX01000100.1 GCA_001942415.1 Pseudonocardia sp. CNS-139 | reverse complement strand
CGTGGGAGACAACCGACTGTACGGTCACCGCGGATCGGGCGTTGCCCATGCCGTTGCCCGCGCCGCAGTGCAGGGACCGCCGCCACTCCGGCATCCAGGTGAGCTCGGGGTTGGCGGGCGGACCGCCGACGAACCACTTGTAGGCGGGGCTGTCCTTGTCCATCGACTCGATGTCGAAGGGTGGCAGCGGCGGCGGGAGCACCAGGGGCGACATCCGGCTCTCCTCGGCCGGGTCGATGCCGATGTGGAAGTCCGCGCCGAGCGACCCGCGATCTCTTCGGCGAAGAACCGTCCGAGCTCCTTGCCGGTGATCCGGGTGATGACCTCGGCGATCAGGTGTCCGTACGTCGTGCCGTGGTATCCGCCTGCTGTTCCCGGCTCCCACCACGGAGCCTGCGACGCCAGCCGGGCGTTCGACTTCTCCCGGTCGAAGATCTCGTGCTGTTCGACCGGCGCGTCCCATCCGGCCACGCCCGAGGTGTGGGACAGGATGTGGCGGATCTCGATGTCCTCCTTGCCGTTCGCGGCGAACTCCGGCCAGTACTTCGCGACCGGAGCGTGGACGTCGAGTTCGCCGCGGTCGACGAGGACGAGTGCCGACAGGGCGGTCATGGTCTTGGTGTTGGACCAGACGTTGACCAGGGTGTCGGCCTGCCAGGGCACGGTCCGGTTCTCGTCCGCCCACCCGCCCCAGAGGTCGACGACCATCTCCCCGTCCAGCGAGACGCGACCGAGGCGCCGAGATCCTCACCGGACTCGATGTTCTTGTCGAGGATCTCGCCCAGTCTGCGAAGCGGGCGTTGGTGTTGCCGTGCACGGCCATGGCGACTCCTTCGTCTACGTGCGCATAGTGCACGCTCATGCCTTTGGCGCACAGATGCTGGCACGGCCCACGGCCCGACGTCAACGGACCTGCACCATTGCGAATCCGCAGGTCACTTCGGACATGACGGAGCCGCCGGCGTCGCCCGACGCCGGCGAGGGACCGGTTCAGGCCAGCACTGCGAGATCGGCCTCGACCCGCTGAGCGGTCTTCTGCAGGCGCGGCAGAAGCTGCCCGACGAGCGCATCGATCGAGTAGGCAGCGGTCATGACCCCGATGGAGACGGCGGCGACGACGGTTCCGGTCTTGTCGCGGACGGGGACCGCGACCGTGCGCAGCCCCAGCTCGAGCTCCTGGTCACCGAGGGCGTAGCCTGATCGGCCACCCGCGCGAGCCGCTCCCGCAGTGCGGCGGCACTCGTGATCGTGTGCGGGGTGGCGGCGACGAGCTCGGCCCGCTCGAGGTAGGCCTCGACCTCCGCGGGCGGAAGCGCCGCCAGCAGGACATGACCGAGCGGGCTCTGATGGGCAGGGATTCGGAGTCCGACCCGGACGTTGATGCTGACCAGACGACGCGCCTGGACGCCGGCGACGTAGACCACCTCGTCGCGTCGAGCACGAACGCCATCGAGGTCTCGTGGATCTCACTTGTGAGCTCGGCCAGGTGGGGCTGAATGACGTCCGGGAACGCCACGGCACCGAGGTAGGCCTGAGCCAGTTCGAGCACCCGGGGCCGCACGTAGAAGCTCGTCCCCTCGACGCCCACGTAGCCGAGCTCGACCAGGGTGCGCAGGAGCCTGCGAGCGACGGCCCGATCGACTCCGACCTCGCGCGCGACGTCGGAGATGGAGAGCCTGACGCGGTCCTCTCCGAAGCAGCTCAGGACGGCCAGTCCCCGCTCGAGGGACTGAACGAACGGCCCCTCCCCAGTGCGCGGCATGCGGCGCCCCTCCTGCCCGGTCGGCTACTGCGGCCACTCTGCCACCACCCCCTGTCGATCGACGGTCAGGCGCTCGTCTCGCGGTGGCGGTAGACCGGGTCGTGGCGGTCCCGGCGCGAAAGGACCCAGTCGCCGCGACTGAGATCGACCACCTGCTGCGAGACCGACTCGTCGAAGACCACCACGCGGTCAGCGATGGCCCATCGGCCGTCGCGGCGCTCGAACCGGTCGACGTACCGGCAGCGGGTGATGAACTGGGTCCGCGCCGGCTCGTCCGGCTCACCGACGTTGCGGAAGTAGCACAGGCAGTAGGACTCGACGTGCGCGACGTCCGCGGACACGAACTCGACCAGCACGTTCGTGATGAAGTGCTGCGCCGACTCGACGACCTGATGGCGCGCGCGGATGTCCGCGACGAGGCCGGCGACGTCGCCGGTGTAGCCGCCGTGGACGTCGATCGCGTCGGGGAAGTAGCAGTCGGCGATTGCGTCGTAGTCGAGGCGGTCGACGGCACGGGCGTAGCGGAACAGGCAGTCCTGGATCTCGAAGCGATCAGCGATGCGGGACAT
>MKJX01000099.1 GCA_001942415.1 Pseudonocardia sp. CNS-139 | reverse complement strand
TCCCGGCCTCCGCACACACGTCAGGACATGTGTGCGGAGTGCCGGAGGTGTGTGCGGTCGCTTATGCCACCGGCAGGGTGGACAGCCTCGCCGTCACCCGCTCGATCTCCGCCTCCGCCGCCTTGCGGCGGGTGCGGATGCCGGCCACCACGTCGGCCGGGGCCTTCTCCAGGAACTTGGGGTTGCCGAGCTTCTTGTCGGCCTGGTCCAGCTCCTTCCGCGCGGCGGCGAGGTCGCGGCCGAGGCGGGCGCGTTCGGCGGCCACGTCGATCGCGCCGGAGGTGTCGATCTCGACGTGCACCGGCCCGCCCGCGAGCAGGACGTCCAGCGTGGCGGTGGGGGCGAAGCCGTCGCCGGGCTCGTCGAGCCGGGCGAGCGCGCGCAGCGCGGCCGCGGCCCCGCCGGGGCCGGGTGCACCCAGCCCGGCCGCCGCCAGCCCGCCGACCCGCGCGGCGACGCGGCGGCTGTCCGGCAGGCCCTGCTCGGTGCGGAACCGGCGGACCTCCGTGACCAGCTTCTGGACGTCGGCCAGCCGGCCGTCGGCGGCCGGGTCGGCCGGGGCACCGACGCCCACCGGCCACGCGCGACGACCACGGACTCGTCGCCCGTGAGCGCCGTCCACAGCACCTCGGTGACAAAAGGGCTGATCGGGTGGAGCAGTCGCAGGAGCGCGTCGAGCACGTGGCCGAGCACGGCGCGGGTGCCGTCGGCGGTGGCCTCGTCGCGGAGCTGGACCTTGGCCAGCTCGAGGTACCAGTCGCACAGCTCGTCCCACGTGAAGTGGTAGAGCCCCTCGGTGGCCTTCGCGAACTGGAAGTCCTCCAGCAGCGCGTCGGTCTGCTCGGTGACCTCGGCGAGCCGGCCGAGGATCCAGCGGTCGGCGTCGGTGCGGTCGGCGTCGGCGGGCAGCGGCAGCCCGGGCGACGCGCCGTTGGTGAGCGCGAGCCGGGTGGCGTTCCACAGCTTGGTGCCGAAGTTGCGCGAGCCGGCGACCCACTCCTCCGACAGCGCCATGTCCGCGCCCGGGTTGGCGCCGCGGGCGATCGTGAAGCGCAGGGCGTCGGCGCCGTAGCTGTCGATCAGGTCCAGCGGGTCGATCGTGTTGCCCTTGGACTTCGACATCTTCTTCCCGTGCTGGTCGCGGATGAGCCCGTGCAGGAACACGTGCTCGAACGGGGGCCTCCCGTCCATCGCGTACAGCCCGAACATCATCATCCGGACGACCCAGAAGAACAGGATGTCGTAGCCCGTGACCAGCACGGACGTCGGGTAGTAGCGCTCCAGGTCGGGCGCGTCGGCGTCCGGCCAGCCGAGGGTGGAGATCGGCCACTGGCCGGAGGAGAACCACGTGTCGAGCACGTCCTCGTCCTGGCGCCAGCCCGGCCCCGACGGCGGCTGCTCGTCCGGCCCGACGCACACGACCTCGCCATCCGGGCCGTACCAGACCGGGATGCGGTGGCCCCACCACAGCTGGCGGCTGATCGTCCAGTCGTGCATGTTGTCGACCCAGTCGAAGAACCGCTTCTCCAGCTCGGCCGGGTGGATCGTGGTGCGCCCGTCGCGCACGGCGTCGCCCGCCAGCTTCGCCAGCGGCGCCACCTTGACGAACCACTGCAGCGACAGCCGCGGCTCCACCACCGTGTCGCAGCGCGAGCAGTGCCCGACCGCGTGGACGTAGGGGCGCTTCTCGGCGACGACGCGGCCCTGGGCACGCAGCTCCTCGCGCACGGCCTCGCGGGCGGCGAAGCGGTCCATCCCGTCGAAGCGGGTGCCCGTGCCGGTGATCGCCGCGCCCTCGTCCATGACCGACGGCATCGGCAGGTCGTGGCGGCGGCCGATCTCGAAGTCGTTGGGGTCGTGCGCGGGCGTGACCTTCACGGCGCCGGTGCCGAACGCCGGGTCGACGTGCGCGTCGGCGACGACCGGGATCCTGCGCCCGACGATCGGCAGGTCGATCTCGCGGCCGACGAGGTGCGCGTAGCGCTCGTCGTCGGGATGCACGGCCACGGCGGTGTCGCCGAGCATCGTCTCGACCCGCGTGGTGGCGACGACCACCGAGTCGGCGCCGTCCCCGTAGCGGAGGGAGACGAGCTCGCCCGCGTCGTCGTGGTGGTCGACCTCGATGTCCGACAGCGCCGTGCGGCAGCGCGGGCACCAGTTGATGATCCGCTCGGCCCGGTACACGAGGTCGTCGTCGTAGAGCCGTTTGAACATCGTGCGGACGGCCCGCGACAGGCCCTCGTCCAGCGTGAACCGCTCGCGCGACCAGTCGACGCCGTCGCCGAGGCGGCGCATCTGGCCGAGGATCGCGCCGCCGGACTCGGCCTTCCACTCCCAGACCTTCTCGACGACGCCGCGCGGCCCAGGTCGTGGCGGCTCGTGCCCTCGGCCGCGAGCCGGCGCTCGACGACGTTCTGGGTGGCGATGCCGGCGTGGTCCATGCCCGGCAGCCACAGCGCGTCGTAGCCCTGCATCCGGCGGCGCCGGGTGAGGACGTCGATCAGCGTGTGGTCCATGGCGTGCCCGAGGTGCAGGCTGCCGGTGACGTTGGGCGGCGGGATCACGATGCAGAACGGCGGCCGGTCGGACTTCGGGTCGGCCGCGAAGTAGCCGCGCTCCACCCACCGCTCGTACAGCACGCCCTCTACCTCGCCCGGGTTCCACTGGGCGGGCAGGTCGGCAGTGCGCGGCGGGAGGGTGTCGGTCACCAGTCAAGTTTACGGACGCCGCAGGGCCCGCCCACGGGGCGGGGGAACCCTGGTGCCCGTCCGGAAAGGTCCGCCACGGAACTCGACGGCCCAGCCGCCCATTCCCGCACCAACCTTCCCGGACGGGGCACTAGTGCGGCAGCAGCACCGCGTGCAGCCGGTCGAAGCCCAGCACCCGGGCCAGCCGCCGCTCCCGCACGAGCCGCAGGTCCAGCGCGCGGATCTGCCCGCTCGTCGGCTCGTAGACGCGCCACTGCCCGTCGTCGAGCACGCCCAGCGCGAGCACGTAGTGCCGCGGCGCGAGCGGCTGCCCGACCAGCAGCGGCACGGGGCGCCCGGCCGCGATCGCCGTGCCGGCCTCGGCGAGCGCGGCGTCGAGGTCGGACGGCGCGAGGTCGTCGACGAGCCGCACGCGGTACGGCCCCGCCGCCGGGACGTTGCGCCGCAGCCAGCCCGTCATGCCCCACGGCGTGGTGCCGAGCGACTGCGGCCAGAACCGCGTGGACTCCTGGTGCACCTGCTTCTGCCGCGCGTCGTAGCGGGAGCCGAAGCCGGCCGCCACACCCGCCCGGGCCCCGGACGCCACCGCCGCCCCGGCCCCGCCCAGCCCGGCCGCAGCGGTCGTGTCCCGCTCGCCGTCCAGCCGCAGGGTCTCGGCCGGGTCGGCCCACGCGGCCACCGCGATGAGCACCGCGCTGCCGCACGTGGTGCCGTCCACCTGGTCGAGCCGGGCGCACCGCGGCGCTGCTCGCCCAGCCCGTCGCCGAGCAGCGGGCGCCGGCCCGCCGCGAGCGGCCGGATCTGCGCGCCCCGGCGGCCGCCCGCCCGCGCGAGCAGCGGCACCCGCCCGACGAGCAGCTGGATCTGCCGCGCCACCCCGAACACCGTCCGCATGTCCCGATCCTCCCCCGCGGACGGGCCGTTACGCCACGTCTCCCGTCGGTTGCTCCGCTACCGTGGGCCGGCCAGGACCTCTCCGCCGAGCGGGTGACACGTGACCGAGACCGACCCCCGCAGGCGTGCGCTCGTCTGGCTGGTCCCCGGCCTGCTGGCGGCCGTGCTCGGGCTCCTGCACGTGCAGCGGCCGGCGCTCTGGGCCGACGAGCTCGCGACGTGGGGCGCGACGACGGCGCCGTGGCCGGACCTGTGGGGCATGCTGCGCGAGGCCGACCTCGTGATGGCGCCCTACTACGTGCTGATGCACCTGTGGGTGCAGGTCGCGGGCGCGTCCGAGGTCGCGCTGCGGCTCCCGTCGGTGGCCGCCACGACCGTCGCGGCGGGCCTGCTCGCCGTGCTCGGCACCCGGCTGGCCACGCCGCGGGCCGGCCTGCTGGCCGGGGTGCTGTTCGCGCTGCTCCCGGCGACGTCCCGGTACGCGCAGGAGGCCCGCGTGTACGCCTTCGCGGTGTGCGCGGCGGTGCTCGCGACGCTGCTCCTGCTGTGTGCGCTGGACCGGCCCGGCACCGGGCGCCGGCTCGCCTACGCGGGCGCGGTGGCGGCGCTCGGGCTGGCGCACCCGATCGGGCTCCTGCTGCTCGCCGCGCACGGCGTCGCCGTCGTCGTGACCGACCGCCCGCAGACGGCGGCCTGGGCCCGGAGCGCGGCGCTGGGCGCCGCGGCGGCGCTCCCGCTCGCCGTCGCCGGGTACGCCGGGCAGCGCGGGCAGATCGGCTGGATCCCGCCGGCGGACGGTGCCCGGCTCGCGGCCTTTCCGGGCGAGCTCTTCGACTCCACGGTGGTCGGCGGCATCGTGGTCGCGCTGGCGCTGCTCGCCGTCTCGTGGCGGCCGCCCGCGCTGCTGCCGGCGCTGTGGGCGCTGGCCCCGGCCGTGGCGCTGCTCGTGGTCTCGGCCGTGACACCGCTGTGGGTGCCGCGGTACCTGCTCTTCACGCTCCCGGCCTGGCGCTGCTGGCCGGGCTGACGCTCGCGAAGGCGTCGCTCGTGCGCGGGCTCGCGGTCGCGGGGTGCCTGGCTCTGCTCGCCGTGCCCGCGCACGCCGGGCTGCGCGCCGCCGACGGGCACGGCCAGGGCACCCGGGACCTCGCGGGGCTGCTGGCCGAGCACGGCCGGGACGGCGACGCCGTGGTGTACGGGCCCGTCGCGGGCGGCGACGGCCGGGTCGGGCGCGACCTCGTCGCGCGTTACGTCCCGCCCGACCGCCGCCCCGCCGACGTGCTCACGACCGCACCCCCGCGCACGGAGGGCTACCAGGCCCGCGAGTGCGCCGACGCCGCCGCGTGCCTCGGCCGCCCCGACCGGGTCTGGGTGGTGCGCACCGGCCGGCGCGACGACCCGCTCGCCGGGATCGGCGAGGACAAGGCCGCCGCGCTGGCCGGCTACCGCGTCGAACGGGTGTGGCGGCCGGCCGGGCTCACGCTCGCGCTGCTCGTGGCCGGGTGACCGGCGTCAGCGCGCGGCGTCCAGCGTGGTCGACCAGAGCGCGGCACCCGTGATGTCGCGCAGCGTCACGGTCAGCTCCCCGCCGCCGGGCGCCACCTCGACCTCGCCGAAGTGCTGGAACCCGTCGAGCGGCGAGGTGTTCGCCACCGGCGGCGCCTTCACGAACGCGGCCTGCGGCCCGAACGTCGCGTCCAGCGGGTTCGGCCCGAACGCGCCGGCGTGCAGCGGCCCGGACACGAACTCCCAGAACGGGTCGAACTCGGTGAACGACGCCCGCTCCGGCGCGTAGTGGTACGCGGCGGTGTAGTGCACGTCCGCGGTCAGCCAGACCACGTTGCGCACCTTGCGGTGGCGCAGCTGCGACAGCACCCACGCGATCTCGGCCTCGCGGCCGCTCGGCGGGCCGGCCACCCCGTTCGCGACGGCCTCCCACGCCGTGCCGTCGGGCACGTTCACCCCGATCGGCATGTCGGAGGCGACGATCTTCCAGGTGGCCTTCGAGGCGTCCAGCGAGTCGACCAGCCAGCGGGCCTGCTTCGCGCCGAGGATCCGCTCCAGCGGGGCCGTGTTGGCGCTGTTGACGTCCCGGTAGGTGCGCATGTCGATCACGAAGACCTCGACGTGCGGGCCGTAGCCGAACTTGCGGTAGACGCGGCCGTCGACGGCCTGGCGCGGGTCCAGCGGCACCCACTCGTGGTAGGCCTGGAACGCCCGCTCGGCCAGCACGTCCAGGCGCTTCTCGGTGTAGCGGGCGTCGGTGAGCACCTCGCCCGGGTACCAGTTGTTCGTGACCTCGTGGTCGTCCCACTGGTTGATCTGTGCGACGGCCGCGGCGAACGCGCGCACGTTGCCGTCGAGCAGGTTGTAGGCGTACTGGCCGCGGAACTCGGCGAGGGTCTCGGCGACCTTCAGCTTCTCCGGGATCACGATGTTGCGCCACGTGCGCCCGTCGGGAGCGTCACGAACGGCTGGATCGGGCCGTCCGCGTACACGGTGTCGCCGCTGTGGACGAAGAAGTCGGGCTCGCGCGCGGCCATCGCGGCGAAGATCGGCATGCCGCCGATGTCCGGGTTGATGCCCCAGCCCTGGCCAGCGACGTCGCCCGACCACAGGAAGCGGACGCGGTCGCGCTTGCCGGGCGGCATGCGGAACCGCCCGACGACCGGCTCGCTGGTGCTACGGCCGTCGAGGTCCTCGGCCGTGACGCGGTAGTGCACGGTGCGGCCGTGCGCCTTGACGCGCAGCTTGCCGGTGTAGTCGCCCTCCGGCGTCAGCACCGGGCCGCGGTGGGTGGTGCTGTCGTGGAAGTCGGGGTTGTCCGCGACCTCGACGACCATGCGGGACGGCCGGTCGGCCCGCGTCCAGACGAGGGCGGAGCCGGGCAGCACGTCACCGGACTGGACGCCGTGCGTGAGCACGGGCCGTCCGGTCGTCACGAGGCCCGGGGTGGCGAGCGCGGACGTGGCCGTGGCCGGCGGGATCGTGGTGACGAGCCCGCCGACGGCGGCGGTGCGGAGCACGGTGCGGCGGTCGATGCCGTGGTGGGGGGAGCGCATGCGGAAGGTGTAGCCCGGTCGGGTGACCGCGACCGGGTTGCGCGGGCGACGTATCGGTGAACTCTCGATCAAGCTCGTATGCAACACGTCAGGACCACAGCAGGACCGCACCGGCCGCCTCTCCCGCCACGTACGTTCACGGAGGGAAAGGTGCAGAAAGGATGCCGATGGGAGCCGATCCGGAGATGGCCGTCGTGCGGGTGAAGGCGCCCGCGGACGTCGACCCGTACGTGCTGGAGGCCGAGCTGACGCGCGCCGTCGCCGGCAGCCGGGCGCGGCCGATGACGGCCGAGCTGACGCTCCTGCCGAGCGTCCGCCGGTCGGGCGGCCGCTTCCGCCGCCACCTCTTCGTCGCCCTGCTCTGCACCCCGACGGCCCGCCCGGCCGACGAGCTCGCCGCCGCCGTCCAGAAGACGCTGCGCAAGTCGCTGCGCCGGCGGTTCGGCGCCGACGCGTCGGCCAAGGTCCGCCCGCCCCGGTCGGGCGACGAGATCGACGTGTGCTGGCTCGGCGTGCGCGGCACGCCCCACCGCCAGCAGGCTTAGGCCGTCTCGGCCCGGTCGAGCCGCCACGACACGAACGCGACGGCCACCGCCCCGGCCGAGAGCGCCACGCCCAGCCACGCGGGCGCGGTGAGCCCGAGCCCGCCCGCGATCGCGAGCCCGCCCAGCGCGGGACCGAGCGAGTTGCCCACGTTGAACGCCGACGTGTTCGTCGCGCTCGCGAGCGTCGGCGCGGCTCCGGCCAGCGCGAACACCCGCGCGTTCAGCGGCGCGCCCGCGATGAACGCGACCGCGCCCAGCAGCACGACCACGCCGACGACCACCGCGGGCACCGTCGCGAACACCGCGACCAGCCCGAGCAGCGTGCCGGCCGCGACCAGGCCGCAGAAGAGCGTCGGCCACGGGTAGGGGTCGGCCACCCGATTCCGCGACGACGGCACACACCTCCCGTACTCCGCACACATGTCCGGCCGTGTGTGTGGAGTACGGGAGGTGTGTGTGGTCAGCGGTCGGGCCAGGTGCCGGCCAGCTCGCTCACCTTCGCCGCGTACTCGCGGGCGGCCGTTGCCGGGTCGGTGGCGCGGCCGGCGGCCACGCCGACCAGGAACGCCGTGACCGGGGCGCCGGGGCGGCTCACGCCGTGCGCGACGTCGGAGGTCAGGTCGAGCACCATGTCGACGGTCGTGCCGCTGCCGATCGCCTCGTCGAGGCCGAGCTCGCGGGCCACCGCGGCGACCCACTCGGACAGGGCCTGCGCATCGCTGCTTCCACTCACCCGCCGGAACTTAGCCGAACAGTGCGGGGATGTTGATCAGCAGCCGGTACAGCCCGTACCCGAACGGCACCAGCACCCAGAGCCACGCCAGCACCGCGCCCGCCCACTGCAGCGGGCTCCACTCGGCCTCCGGCCGCTCGTTCCCCGCCGTCGTCATGCCTGCGCTCCCGCCGCGGTGGCCGGGGCCGCAGGCACCGGCTCGTGGTACTTCTCGTCGACCGGACGGATCAGCTCGTTGCAGACGAACCCGACCACCAGCAGCCCGATCATGATCATGAACGCCGTCGTGTACCGGCCCGGCCCCTGCACGCCGGCGGCGATGTTGGCGTCCGCGATCGCGTTGACGATCAGCGGCCCGAGCACGCCGGCCGTGGACCACGCCGTCAGCAGGCGGCCGTGGATGGCGCCCACCTGGTAGGTGCCGAAGAGGTCGCGCAGGTAGGCCGCACCGTCGCGAAGCCGGCGCCGTAGAACGACAGGATGAAGATCGCGCAGACGAGGAAGACCGCGCGGTTGCCGTTGGTCGTCAGGGTGACCGCGAGGTACAGCAGCGCGCCGACGCCCAGGTAGATCCGGTACATGTTCTTGCGGCCGAGATAGTCCGAGAGCGACGACCACAGGATCCGGCCCAGCGAGTTGGCCAGCGACAGGATCGCGACGAACCCGACGGCGGCCGCGGCGATCGTCTCGGCGGGCGAGCTGTCGCGGAAGAAGTCGGTGAAGATCGGGTTGGCCCGCTCCAGGATGCCGATGCCGGCCGTCACGTTGAAGCAGAGCACCACCCAGAGCAGCCAGAACTGCGGTGTCCTGATCGCGTTGCGGGCCGAGACGTTCCCGCGGCTGATCAGCACGCCCTGCTTGGCCTGCGCCGGTCCCAGCCCGGGGGCCGCCAGCCGTCCGCCGCACCCGGATCAGCAGCCACCCGACCGACATGAACACCGCGTACATCAGGCCCATGACGAGGAACGTCCGCGCGATGCCCGCGACGGCCGGCTCCGGGCCGGACCCGCCGAACGCGGCGAGCAGCTGCTGCGTGAGCGGCGACGCGATGAGCGCCCCACCGCCGAACCCCATGATCGCGATGCCGGTGGACAGGCCGGGACGGTCCGGGAACCACTTGATCAGCGTGGACACCGGCGAGATGTAGCCGATGCCCAGCCCGATCCCGCCGACGAACCCGTACCCGAGCACCACCAGCCAGTACTGGCCCAGGTACAGCCCGAGCGCCGAGATCAGGAACCCGCTGACGAAGCAGCTCGACGCCACCACCATCGCCCAGCGCGGGCCGTTCGCGTCCACCCGCGTGCCGAAGACGGCCGCGGAGATGCCCAGCATGATGATCCCGACCGTGAACGGGAGCGCGCTCTCCACACCGGAGATGCCGAGCCCGTTCTCCAGCGGCGGCTTGAACACGCTCCACGCGTACGCCTGCCCGATCGCGAGGTGGATCGAGAGGGCGGCGGGCGGCACGAGCCACCTGCTCCAGCCCGGCGGCGCGACGATGCGCTCGCGTTGCAGGAACCCGGCAGCCATGGCAGCTCCCCCGTCTTCACCGACCACGTCCGGCTGACGCTAGATCGGCGCAAACGGCCGCGGCAACAGGGCACCGTACGGTCGAGCCGAGGTTCTGACGAACGGCCGACGAGCGGTCGACGACCGGCGCCGACTCCGGCGAAAACGACAGAACGCCGGTCCGTGGCCTACGGACCGGCGTTCTGAGGAACGGATCTAGGCGGAGCGCTCGCGGCGTTCCCGGCGAGCCGGGGTGCGCGGGACGATCGTCGGGTTCACGTTGCTGCGCACCGTCTGCTCGGTGACGACCACCTTGGCCACGTCGTCGCGACTCGGGATGTCGTACATGACGGGCAGCAGCACCTCCTCCATGATCGCCCGCAGGCCGCGGGCGCCGGTGCCGCGGAGGATGGCCTGGTCGGCCACGGCCTCCAGCGCGTCGTCGGTGAACTCCAGCTCCACGCCGTCCATCTCGAACAGCTTGCGGTACTGCTTCACCAGCGCGTTGCGCGGCTCCGTGAGGATCTTGACCAGCGCGTCCTTGTCCAGCGAGGTGACCGAGGCGACGATCGGCAGCCGGCCGATGAACTCGGGGATCAGGCCGAACTTGATGAGGTCCTCGGGCAGCGTCTCGGAGAAGCTCTCGGACGACTCGAGGTCGTGCTTCGAGCGGATCTCCGCGCCGAAGCCGAGGCCGCGCTTGCCCACGCGGTCGCCGATGATCTTCTCCAGCCCCGCGAACGCACCCGCCACGATGAACAGCACGTTGGTGGTGTCGATCTGGATGAACTCCTGGTGCGGGTGCTTGCGGCCGCCCTGCGGCGGCACACTCGCCGTGGTGCCCTCCAGGATCTTCAGCAGGGCCTGCTGCACGCCCTCGCCGGAGACGTCGCGCGTGATCGACGGGTTCTCCGACTTGCGGGCGATCTTGTCGACCTCGTCGATGTAGATGATGCCCGTCTCGGCCCGCTTGACGTCGTAGTCGGCCGCCTGGATGAGCTTCAGGAGGATGTTCTCGACGTCCTCGCCGACGTAGCCGGCCTCGGTGAGGGCCGTGGCGTCCGCGATGGCGAACGGGACGTTGAGCAGCTTCGCGAGCGTCTGCGCGAGGTAGGTCTTCCCGCAGCCGGTGGGTCCCAGCATCAGGATGTTGGACTTCGCGATCTCGACGCCGTCACCGCCGTCGGGCCCGCCGCCGCGCCGCTCACCGGCCTGGATGCGCTTGTAGTGGTTGTAGACGGCCACCGACAGCGTGCGCTTGGTGGCCTCCTGGCCCACGACGTACTGGTCGAGGAAGTCGTGGATCTCGGCGGGCTTGGGCAGCTCGTCGAGCTTGACCTCGCCGGCCTCGGCCAGCTCCTCCTCGATGATCTCGTTGCAGAGATCGATGCACTCGTCGCAGATGTAGACCCCAGGACCGGCGATCAGTTTCTTGACCTGCTTCTGGCTCTTCCCGCAGAAAGAGCACTTCAGCAGGTCACCGCCGTCGCCGATGCGTGCCATGAGTGCAGACCCCAAATCCCATCTAGCGCTGCCCCGGCGGGCCCGGGAGGCGCCCTCGTGACGGTACCCGCCCAACCCGCTCCCCGGGGAGCTTCAGCGCACCGGAGATTCGCCTGCGGGTCGGCGGACGGTCGGTGCCGGAGCCCGAACGGGCCCCGACACCTGTGGTCAGACCGCGGAGAGCTTGCGGCTCTGGATGATCTCGTCGACGATCCCGTACTCCTTGGCCTCCTCGGCCGTCAGAATCCGGTCCCGCTCGATGTCCTCGTGCACCTGGTCGGGCGTGCGGCCGCTGTGCTTGGCCAGCGTGGTCTCCAGCAGCCGCCGCATGCGCGTGATCTCGGCGGCCTGGATCTCCAGGTCGGACACCTGGCCGTAGAAGCCCTCGGTGGCCGGCTGGTGGATCAGGATGCGGGCGTCTGCACGGCGAGCCGCCGGCCGGGCGTGCCGGCCGCCAGGAGCACCGCCGCCGCCGACGCGGCCTGCCCGAGGCAGACCGTCTGGATGTCGGGACGGATGAACTGCATGGTGTCGTAGATCGCCATCAGCGAGGTGAAGGACCCGCCGGGCGAGTTGATGTACATGCTGATCTCACGGTCCGGGTCGGCCGACTCCAGGCACAGCAGCTGCGCCATGACGTCGTTGGCCGACGCGTCGTCGATCTGCACCCCGAGGAAGATGATGCGCTCCTCGAAGAGCTTGTTGTACGGGTTCGACTCCTTGACCCCGTAGCTCGTGCGCTCCACGAAGGACGGCAGCACGTACCGCGACTGCGGCATCTGGAAGTTCGACACCTACCTGCTCCCGTTCCCGTTCTGGCTCGCGGCGTCCGGCAGCTGGCCGGCCCGCGAGATCACGTGGTCCACGAAGCCGTACTCCAGCGCCTCGTGCGCGGAGAACCAGCGGTCGCGGTCGAAGTCCGCCGTGATCTTCTCGACCGTCTGGCCGGTGTGCCCGGCGATGAGCTCGGCCATCTCCCGCTTGTGCCGCTTGAACAGCTCGGCCTGGATGGCGATGTCCGACTCGGTGCCGCCCACACCCGCCGACGGCTGGTGCATGAGGATCTGGCAGTGCGGCAGCGCGTAGCGCTTGCCGCGCGTGCCCGCCGACAGCAGGAACTGGCCCATCGAGGCGGCCAGCCCCATCGCGTAGGTGGCCACGTCGCACTCGATGAACTCCATCGTGTCGAAGATGGCCATCCCGGCGGTCACCGAGCCGCCCGGCGAGTTGATGTACAGCGAGATGTCCGCCGTCGGGTCCTCGGCCGACAGCAGGAGCATCTGCGCGGCGATCCGGTTGGCGATGTCGTCGTCGACCTGCTGGCCGAGGACGATGATGCGCTGCTGGAGCAGCCGCTCGTACACCGAGTCGGACAGCGTCATCGACGCGGGCGCACCACCCCGCCGCATGCTCGCCGCGACAAGTCGGTCCGCCGTGCGCGAACCGGTCCCGTGGGTCGTCACTTCACCCTGCCTTCTGCTGATCAGCTCGCGTCTTCTCGGATACGACCCTACGCGGGAGGACGTCCTGCTCGCCGCGTATGGCCTGCTTGTTCGCTGTGGGCGTGGCGCGCACCCGCGGAGCCGCTCAGGACGAGGCCGGGGCCTTGTCGTCGGCCTCGTCATCGGCCTTCTTCTCGGCGGCCTCGTCCTCGGCGGCGCTCTCCTCCGCCGCCGCGGCCGGCTCCGTGTCCTCGTCGGTGTCGTCGCCGAGAACGTCCGAGAGGTCGACGGCCGCGCCGGACCCGTCGGTGACGGTGGCCGCGCGCACGGCGGCGAGCAGCGCCTTGCTGCGCCGGACGTCCGCGTACAGGGAGCCGAGCTGGCCGGCCTCCTGGATGCGGCGCACGAACTCCTCCGGCGGCATCTGGTACTGCTGCGCCTGGAAGATGATGCGCTCGGTCAGCTCCTGGTCGTTGACCGAGATCTCCTCGCGTCGGCGAGCGCGTCGAGCACGAGCCGGGTGCGCACCGACTTCTCGGCGGCCTCCTTCGTGTCCGTGTCGAACTGCTCGCGGGTGCGGCCCTGCGCGACGAGGAACTCCTCGAACCTGGCATGGTCGTGGTCGAACGGGTGCACGGCGTCGTGGAGCGCGGAGTCGACCTCGGCCTGCACGACGCTCTCCGGCAGCGGCACCTCGGTGCCGTCGACCAGCGCGTCGAGCACCTTGTCGCGGGCCTGCGTGACCTGCTCCATGCGGCGCACCCGGCCGAGCCGCTCGCGCAGGTCGGCGGTGAGCTCGTCGAGCGTGTCGAACTCGCTCGCGAGCTGCGCGAACTCGTCGTCGGCCGCCGGGAGCTCGCGCTCCTTCACGGAGGTGACCTTGACCGTGATCTCGGCGTCGTCGCCGGCGTGGTCGCCCGCGACCAGCTGCGAGGTGAACGTGGCCTCCTCGCCGGCGGACAGCCCGGTGATGGCCTCGTCGATGCCGTCGATCAGACCGCCCTGGCCGACCTGGTAGGAGAACCCGGTGGTGGCGGCCTCCTCGACGGGCGTGCCGTCGACGCTGGCCGACAGGTCGATGAGGACGAAGTCGTCCGCGGCGGCGGGCCGCTCGACGCCGGTGAGGGTGCCGAAGCGGGCACGGAGGCCCTCCAGCTGCTCCTCCACGTCGCGTCGGTGACCTCGACGTCGTCGACGGTGACCGCGAGCGACTCCAGGTCGGGCAGCGTGATCTCCGGGCGGACGTCCACCTCGGCGGTGAACGCGAGCCGCTCGCCGTCGGCGATCTCGGTGACCTCGATGTCCGGGCGGCCGATCGGGGCGACCTTCTGGTCCGCCGCGCCGACGGCCTCGCTGTACTTCGCCGGGACCGCCCCGTTGACGACCTCCTCCAGCACCACGCCGCGGCCGAGCCGCGCCTCGATGATGCGGGCCGGGACCTTGCCCGGCCGGAAGCCCGGGACCCGGACCTGCTCCGCGATCTTCTTGTAGGCGCGGTCGAAGTCCGGCTTCAGCTCGTCGAACGGCACCTCGACGTTGATCCGGACCCGCGTCGGGCTCAGCCGCTCGACGGTGCTCTTCACGGTGGGGTACTCCTCGGTGCTGGGTTTGCGATCCTGGGCCGCAGCGGCGTGCGCCGGCAGGTGGGCCCGGCCGTGACGCTCGCGGCGGCCGGACGTCTCGCGAGTTTAGGTGACAAGCCCCGGTGCACGCCGCGGGGCCACCTCGGGGTCCCCGCCGCCGTCCCCGTCGATCTCCACGTCGACGAAGGTCACGTCCACCCGGACCGGGCCGAGCACGGCGCGGACGGCGGCGGCCAGCTCCTCGGCCAGCCGCGGCAGCGGCCGCCCGAGCCGGGCCACGACCGCCAGCTCGACGGGCTCGTCGCCGACGCCGATGCGCACGCCGTCGACCCGGCGGCCGGGCAGCAGGGACGCGACCGTGCCGAACGGGCCGCCGTCGAGCCGGGCGACACCGGGGACGGCGAGCACGGCGGCCGCGAGCCGGTCCACGCGCTGCACCCATTCGTCCGGGTCAGCCGGGGTGTGGGGGCCGTCGGTGGCGGGCACGGGCACAGGGTAGTCGGACGGACGCGAGCGGATACGGTGGCGGCGGGTCGGCGCGCGGGGGCGCCGTCGGGTCTCCCGGACGGAGGGCGGTTGGCGGGGTCGCGAAGTGCGGTCGGGCGGGCGGTCCCGCTCGACGAGCCGACCCTGCTCGTGCGTGCCCAGGAGGGCGACGTGCCGGCGTTCGAGGAGCTGGCCCGCCGGCACGAGGCGCCGCTCTACCGGCTCGCGGTGCGCGTCATGGGCGACCCGGCCGAGGCCGAGGACGCCCTGCAGGAGGCGCTGCTCGACGCGTGGCGGCGGATCGGGACGTTCCGCGGCGACGCCGCGTTCGGCACGTGGATGTACCGCATCGTGCTCAACCGGTGCGCCGCGATGCTGCGCCGCCGCACGCCGGAGCCGGTCGCGCGCGCGTCGAGAGGCCGGCGCCGGACTCCCCGGAACGCAGCGCCGAGGTCGACGCCGGGCTGGCCGCGCTCGCCGGCGCGCTCGACGGCCTGCGCCCCGACCAGCGGATCTGCTGGGTGCTGCGCGAGCTCGAAGGGCTCGGGTACGCCGAGATCGCGGCCGTGACCGGGGCCAGCGAGGATGCGGTGCGCGGCCGCATCCACCGGGCGCGGGTGCAGCTCGCGGAGGTGATGAAGCCGTGGCGATGACCCCGATCGCGCCGCTGCCGTGCGGTCGCGACGCCGCGACCGTGTGGGACCGGGCGGCGGCCGGCCGCCCGCCGGACGGGCACGAGCGCACCTGCCCGCACTGCACGGCCGCCCGCGCCGACGCGGCCGGGCTCGACACCGTGGTGCGCCGGATGGCCCACCGGGACGCGACGGAGCTCGCGCCGCCGCCCGAGATGCTCGACCGCGTCGTGACCGCCGTCAACGGCCCGCTGCGCCCCGCGGACCTGCTCGTCCTGCCCTCCCCCTACGGCCGGGCCCGGCTGGCCCGCCCGGCCGCCGCGGCCGTCCTGCGGCACGTCGTGGACGGGATGGCCGGGCTGCGCGCCCGCAGCTGCCGGATCGAGCAGCCGCCGACGGCGGCGGGGCGCTGGAGGTGACGCTGACGGTCGCCGCGCGGTTCGGCGTGGACCTCCGGGCGGTCACGGCCCGGGTGCGGCAGATGGTGCTCGCCGCCGGTGAGCAGGCCCTCGGGCTGCCCGTGAGACGGGTGGACATCGAGGTGGTCGACCTCCTGGAACCCTGACGTCGCAGCGCGCGGCGTCTCGTCGCAGCCCGTCGACGGGCTGCGAGGAGGCGCGACGGGCTGCGAGGTCGTCAGGGGGCGAGGACGCAATCGCCGCAGAGGCCGCCGCCGGGCACCCGGTAGTAGAGGCAGCAGGTGCGGCGCCGGAAGGTCCAGACGCGGTCGGGCGGCGCGGGCGGGAGCAGCTCGCCGGTGCCGGCCAGCGGGCCGGTGGCCAGCAGCTCCTCGGCCAGCTCCGCGGCCCGGGCGGCGGCCGCCGGGCGGGCCGCGACCAGCATCCGCTTCGCGCCCGCGAGCGACGACGCCGCGTTGCCCCACAGCACCCGCTCCGACATCGGTGCGAGCGCCCGCACCGCGTCGACGAGCGGTGCGAGGTGGTCGTCGAGCAGCAGGTCCGCCAGCGCGCCGGACGGGAGCTCGCCGGGGTCGCCGCACCAGCGCGGCAGCGGCCCGCTCGCCGCCGGGCGCCAGCGCAGCGCGTCGGGCGTCAGCGCCGGGACGGTCCCGTGCAGGACGGCCGCGGCGTAGGGCGGCGAGAGGAGGGAGGCCGCGTACCCCATGAACGCGATGGACGCCGCGACGCGCCGGCCGGCGGCGCCGTCCCCGAGGCCGAGGGTGCGCGCGACGTGCGCGATCCGGTCGCGCAGCGGCGCCGGGTCGGTCTGCAGGTCGCGGACCGGGCGCCAGGTCGGGTCGGCGGACTCGGCCGGACGGGTGCCGACGGCGAAGAACGGACCGAGTCCGGCGACGTCGTCGAGCACCGTGCGTACATCCACGGGACAAGTGTCGCGCGCCCCGGCTTCCGCCCGATGTGCGCCGGGCGTCCGGAACCCGCCGCTCTCACGTCACCCCCGTGAAACGGGACGTACACATTACCCGCCGTTCCGCCACGGCGCCTGACGGAAGGCGGTCGAGATCGTCACTTCAACTCTTGCTGGCGAATCGCCGCTCCGACGTGCGACATTGTGCTTGCCGAAACCGCACCCGCTGCCGCGTGCGCACTCGCAACCCGTGCGAAACAGCCGGCCGAAGCCACACGACGGCGTTCGGTCGTCGTGCCGGCGTCCGAGGCCACCACGCCTGGACGCACGGTGCTGCCCGGGCGCTCGCCGGCGTGCGGCCGTCCGCCAGGGCCAGCGGCGTCGGGGCATGAGCCGGATACTTCGTCCCCAACGATCACGTCGTCCCGATGCTGGTTGTCGGGGTGCACCGAGACGACTGGAGGCACTCGTGTCGAACCACCCTACGAGTACCTCGGCCGGCTGTACGCCCCCGAGTTCGAGCACGACGCGTGTGGCGTGGCCTTCGTCGCCGACCTCGCCGGTCGCGCGACCACGGTATCGTCCGGAAGGCGCTCACAGCACTGCTCCGAATGGAGCATCGCGGAGCCCGCGGCAGCGAGGCCAACACCGGTGACGGGGCCGGCATCCTCATCCAGGTCCCCGACGAGTTCTTCCGCGCGGTCGCCGGCTTCGAGCTGCCGCCGGCCGGCGCCTACGCCGTGGGCACGGCGTTCCTGCCCGTCGACCGGGAGAAGGCGGACGCCGCCGTCGCCGCGATCGACCGGCTCGCGGCCGAGGAGGGCCTGCGCGTCGTGGGGTGGCGCGAGCTGCCCGTCGACCCCGACGGCGCCGACCTGGGCCCCTCGGCCCGCGCCGCCATGCCGGGCTTCCGCCAGCTGTTCGTCGCGGGGCTGGCCGGCGAGACCGGCATCGACCTGGAACGGCGCACGTTCTGCCTGCGCAAGCGCGCCGAGCACGAGACCGGCACCTATTTCCCGAGCCTCTCGCCGCGCACCATCGTCTACAAGGGGATGCTGGCCGAGCCGCAGGTCGAGGCGTTCTACCCGGACCTGTCGGACGAGCGCGTCACCAGTGCGCTGGCGGTGGTGCACTCCCGCTTCTCCACCAACACGTTCCCGGCGTGGCCGCTCGCGCACCCGTACCGCTACGTCGCGCACAACGGCGAGATCAACACGCTGCGCGGCAACCGCAACTGGATGGCCGCGCGCGAGGCACTGCTGGAGTCCGACCTCATCCCGGGCGACCTGGCCCGCCTGTCCCCCATCGTCACGCCGGACGCGAGCGACTCCGCCACGTTCGACGAGGTGCTGGAGCTGCTGCACCTGGGCGGGCGCAGCCTGCCGCATTCGGTACTGATGATGATCCCGGAGGCGTGGGAGAACCACGACGAGATGGACCCGGCCCGCCGGGCCTTCTACGAGTTCCACTCCACGCTCATGGAGCCGTGGGACGGGCCGGCGCTGGTCTGCTTCACCGACGGCACGCAGATCGGCGCGGTGCTGGACCGCAACGGCCTGCGCCCGGCCCGCTACTGGATCACCGAGGACGGAACGGTCGTGCTGGCCAGCGAGGTCGGCGTGCTGGACGTCGAGCCGTCGGCCGTGGTGCGCAAGGGCCGGCTGGAGCCGGGCCGCATGTTCCTCGTCGACACCGAGAAGGGCCGGATCGTCGACGACGCCGAGATCAAGGGCGCGCTGGCGGCCGACCAGCCGTACGCCGACTGGCTGCACGCCGGGCTGATCCGGCTGGAGGACCTGCCGCTGCGCGCGCGCGAGACGCCCACGCACGCCGCGCTCACCTACCGGCAGCAGGCGTTCGGCTACACCGAGGAGGAGCTGAACGTCCTCCTCAAGCCGATGGCCCGCACCGGCGCCGAGCCGATCGGGTCGATGGGCAACGACGCGCCGCTGGCCCCGTTCTCGCAGCGGCCGCGGCAGCTCTACGACTACTTCACCCAGCTGTTCGCGCAGGTCACGAACCCGCCGCTGGACGCGATCCGCGAGGAGCTGGTCACGTCGCTGCGGTCGCTCTTGGGCCCGGAGCAGAACCTGCTCTCGGCCGGTCCGGCGAGCTGCCGCACCGTGGCGCTGCCGTTCCCGGTGCTCGGCAACGACGACCTCGCGAAGATCGTGCACATCAACGACGACGGCGAGTTCCCCGGGTTCGCCTCGCACACCGTGCAGGGCCTGTTCGAGGCCGCGGACGGCGGCAACGGGCTCACCCGGCGGCTCACCGAGATCAAGGCCGAGGTGTCGCGGGCCATCGACAACGGCGCGCGGCTGATCGTGCTGTCCAACCGGGGCGTCGACCCCGACCGGGCGCCGATCCCGTCGCTGCTGCTCACCGGCGCCGTGCACCACCACCTCGTCCGGGAGCGCAGCCGCACCCGGGTGGGCCTCGTCGTGGAGTCCGGCGACGCCCGCGAGGTGCACCACATCGCGCTGCTCATCGGCTACGGCGCGTCGGCCGTCAACCCGTACCTGGCGATGGCCACGGTGGAGGACCTCGCCGAGCGCGGCGACCTCCCGGGCATCGATCCGGCCACGGCGGCGAAGAACCTGGTGAAGCGCTCGGCAAGGGCGTGCGCAAGACAATGTCCAAGATCGGCGTCTCGACGGTGGCGTCGTACACCGGCGCGCAGATCTTCGAGGCCATCGGCCTGGGCAGCGAGGTCGTCGAGACCTGCTTCACCGGCACCACGTCCCGGCTGGGTGGCGTCGGCTTCGACGTGCTGGCCGAGGAGGTGCTGCAGAGCCACCGCCGGCGTTCCCGGCCGACGGGGTGCGGGCCAACCACCGCGCGCTGGCCGTGGGCGGGGAGTACCAGTGGCGGCGCGAGGGCGAGCTGCACCTGTTCAACCCGCAGACGGTGTTCAAGCTGCAGCACTCCACCCGCCAGGGCCGCTACGACGTGTTCAAGCAGTACACGAGCGCCGTCGACGAGCAGGCCGGCCGGCTCATGACGCTGCGCGGCCTCTTCCGGTTCAAGGAGGGCGTGCGCCCGCCGGTGCCGATCGAGGAGGTCGAGCCGGTCGAGGAGATCGTCAAGCGGTTCGGCACGGGCGCGATCTCCTACGGGTCGATCTCGCAGGAGATGCACGAGACGCTGGCCATCGCCATGAACCGGCTCGGCGGCCGGTCCAACACCGGCGAGGGCGGCGAGGACCCCGCCCGCTTCACCCCCGACGCCAACGGCGACTCGCGGCGCAGCGCGGTGAAGCAGGTCGCGTCCGGCCGGTTCGGCGTCACCAGCGAGTACCTGGTGAACGCCGACGACCTGCAGATCAAGATCGCGCAGGGGGCCAAGCCGGGCGAGGGCGGCCAGCTGCCGGGCAGCAAGGTCTACCCGTGGATCGCCAAGACCCGGTTCTCCACGCCGGGCGTCGGGCTGATCTCGCCGCCGCCGCACCACGACATCTACTCCATCGAGGACATCAAGCAGCTCATCCACGACCTCAAGAACGCCAACCCGCGGGCCCGCGTGCACGTCAAGCTCGTGAGCCAGGTCGGCGTCGGCACGGTCGCGGCGGGCGTCGCGAAGGCGTACTCCGACGTCGTGCTCATCTCCGGGCACGACGGCGGCACGGGCGCCTCGCCGCTGTCGTCGATCAAGCACGCCGGCGCGCCGTGGGAGCTGGGCCTGGCCGAGACGCAGCAGACGCTGCTGGCCAACGGGCTGCGCGACCGGATCGTCGTGCAGACCGACGGGCAGCTCAAGACCGGCCGCGACGTCGTCATCGCCGCGCTGCTGGGCGCGAGGAGTACGGGTTCGCGACGGCGCCGCTGGTCGTGTCCGGCTGCATCATGATGCGGGTCTGCCACCTCGACACGTGCCCGGTCGGCGTCGCGACGCAGAACCCGGAGCTGCGCAAGCGCTTCGACGGGCGGCCGGAGTTCGTCGTCAACTTCATGCGGTTCATCGCCGAGGAGGTGCGCGAGTACCTCGCGCGGCTCGGGTTCCGGTCGATCGCGGAGGCGGTCGGCCACTCCGAGGTGCTCGACACCGACGACGCCGTGCGGCACTGGAAGACCCAGGGCCTGGACCTGCGGCCGATCTTCCACTCGCCGGAGCTGCCCGCCGGCACCCCGCGCCACCAGGTGCGGGCGCAGGCGCACGGGCTGGAGAAGGCGCTGGACAACACGCTGATCCAGCTGTCGGAGGGCGCGCTGGCGTCCGGCGACAAGGTGCGGCTGGAGCTGCCGGTCCGCAACGTCAACCGCACCGTCGGCACGATGCTCGGCTACGAGCTCACCCGGCGCTGGGGCGGTGAGGGCCTGCCCGACGCACCATCGACGCACGCTCGGCGGCTCGGCCGGGCAGAGCTTCGGCGCGTTCCTGCCGCGGGGCATCACGCTGCGGCTGGTCGGCGACACCAACGACTACTTCGGCAAGGGCCTGTCCGGCGGGCGGCTGACGCTGCGGCCGGACCCGGCGGCGCCGTTCCCCGCCGAGGAGAACGTGATCGCCGGCAACGTCATCGCCTACGGCGCCACGTCCGGCGAGATGTTCATCCGGGGCGTCGTCGGCGAGCGGTTCTGCGTGCGCAACTCGGGCGCGCTGGCCGTCGTCGAGGGCGTCGGCGACCACGGCTGCGAGTACATGACGGGCGGCCGGGTCGTGGTGCTCGGCGGCGTCGGGCGCAACTTCGCGGCGGGCATGTCCGGCGGCGTCGCCTACGTGCTCGACCTGCCGCGGCACCGGGTCAACCCCGAGATGGTCGACATCGACCCGCTCGACGACACCGACCGCGAGTTCCTGCGCGACACGGTCGAGCGCCACCACGCCGAGACCGGCTCCGCGGTGGCGCACGCGCTGCTCACCGACTGGGACGCCGCGCTCGACCGGTTCGGCAAGGTCATGCCCAAGGACTATAAGCGGGTGCTGCAGGCCCGCGAGGCGGCCGAACGCGACGGTCGGGACATCGACGAGGCAATCATGGAGGCCGCTCATGGCTGACCCGAAGGGATTCCTGCGCGTCCCCCGGGAGACGCCGACCCGCCGTCCCGTCGACCTGCGCCTGATGGACTGGCGCGAGGTCTACGAGGAGTTCCCGGACGACCACCTGGAGCGGCAGGCCAGCCGCTGCATGGACTGCGGCATCCCGTTCTGCCACCAGGGCTGTCCGCTGGGCAACCTGATCCCGGAGTGGAACAACCTCGTCTACAAGCACGACTGGCGCGAGGCGATCGAGCGGCTGCACGCCACCAACAACTTCCCGGAGTTCACCGGCACGCTGTGCCCGGCTCCGTGCGAGGCGGCGTGCGTGCTGGGGATCAACAGCGACGCGGTCACGATCAAGCAGGTGGAGCTGCAGATCATCGACCACGCCTGGGACCGCGGGTGGGTGGCGCCGCAGCCGCCGGCCGCGAAGACCGGCCGCAAGGTCGCCGTCGTCGGCTCGGGCCCGGCCGGGCTCGCGGCCGCGCAGCAGCTCACGCGCGTCGGCCACGACGTCGTGGTGTACGAGCGGGCCGACCGGATCGGCGCCTGCTGCGCTACGGCATCCCCGAGTTCAAGATGGAGAAGCACCGGCTCGACCGGCGGCTGCGCCAGATGCGCGACGAGGGCACGCACTTCCGCGCGTCCGTCGACGTCGGCACGGACGTCACGGCGGCCCAGATGCAGGCCGAGTTCGACGCGGTCGTGCTGGCCGGCGGGGCCACGGCGTGGCGCGACCTGCCGGTGCCCGGCCGCGACGTCGAGGGCGTGTACCAGGCGATGGAGTACCTGCCGTGGGCCAACCACGTGCAGCAGGGCGACATCGACGCGCCGGCGATCACCGCGGCGGGCAAGCACGTGGTGATCATCGGCGGCGGCGACACGGCGCCGACTGCCTCGGCACCGCGCACCGCCAGGCGGGCGTCCGTGACGCAGCTGGAGATCATGCCGACACCCCCGGAGAAGCGCACCGAGGGCATGCCGTGGCCGACCTACCCTATGGTCTACCGGGTGCCTCGGCCCACGAGGAGGGCGGCGACCGCCTGTACGCGGTGAGCACCACCGAGTTCGTCGCCGGGCCGGACGGCAAGCTGGAGAAGCTGCGGCTGGTCGAGGTCAAGCGCGACGACACCGGCCGGTTCGCGCCGATCGAGGGCACCGAGCGGGAGATCCCGGCCCAGCTGGTGCTGCTGGCCATGGGCTTCGTCGGGCCGGAGAAGGGCAAGCTGCTGACCGACCTCGGCGTCGACCTGGACGAGCGCGGCAACGTGGCGCGCGACGGCCGGTACATGACCAACGTGGAGGGCGTCTTCTCGGCCGGTGACATGGGCCGCGGGCAGTCGCTCGTGGTGTGGGCGATCGCGGAGGGGCGGGCCGCCGCCGCCGGCGTGGACGCCTACCTGACCGGCCGGGACGTGCTCCCGGTGCCGGTCGCACCGACGGACCGCCCGATCGCCTGACCGGGCACCTCTTCTGCCGCCGCGGCGGGGCCGGCTCCCGATCGGCCCCGCCGCAGGCGTCCGACCAGCGCGAACGTGCCGCTGATGAGCACGGCCGTGGCGCACCCGACGAGCAGGCCGCGCAGCGGGTCGCCTGCGTGAACGGGCCGACGAGCAGCCCGATGCCGACGATGTAGGCCGCCCAGAGCACCGAGCTGGCCACCGAGCACGGCGAGAACCGGTGCAGCCGCAGCCCGTAGCGGCCCGCGGCCGTGGTGCTGACCAGCCGCCCGCCGGGCACGAACCGGGCCCCGACGATCGTCATGGCCGGGCGCCGGACGAGGTTGCGCCGCACCCACAGCTCGATGCCGCGCTCCTTCGGTTTGAAGACCGCCGGGACGTGCGCCCGAGCGCGAAGAGCAGGTGGTCACCCGCGATGGAGCCGACGAGCGCGGCCGCCACCAGCCCGGCCGTCATCGGCACGTCCTGCGAGCCGATCGCGACGGCCGAGGCCGTCATCAGCAGCGGCTCGCTCGGGACCACGGGGAAGGGCCCGTCGACCGCAACGAGCAGCGCGAGCACCGGCACCAGCCAGCCGGTGTGCATCAGCACCGCGACGTCCATCGATCCCCCCGGTCGTGGGTCCCCCTCTGACGACGTCCAGCCTGGCCGATCGGTTGCCCCGGATCAGTCCGGCAGCCACCCCGGTTCGCCGGGGGGTTGTCCCCACCCCGCCGACCGGTCGCCCGCGGAAGATCACGTTCAGGGCGTGGCGCACGTGAGCGCGCGGGGCGAGTGACCCGGTGCGAAATGGCGCAGGAAGAAGTGCCGATCGCATTCCGGTGGGGTTCTCCCGCGCCCGGGGAATGGTCGCTCAGGAACCGCCGATGCGATCGGCGCCCGGCCGCCCGTAACGCTCCAGCACCCGCCTCCGCATGGTCGGGTCGCGCGCGGCACCGGTTCCAGGAAGATGTCGGCCAGGTCCGGGAAACGCTCGTGCAGCTCGGCGTCGATGGCCACGCACGCCCGTTCCAGGGTGGCCGCGTCGAGCGAGTCGTCGAAGTCGAGGCGGGCGCACAGCAGCACCTGGTCGGTGCCGATCGTCATCGTGAGCACGTCGACGACCTGGTCCACCTCGGGACGGGCGGCGAGCGCGTCGCGCAGCGCGAGCACGGTGCGCGGGTCGGCCTGCCGGCCGATGAGCAGCCCGGCGTTGGTGCGGCCCAGGACGAACGCCACCCCGGTGAGCAGCACGCCGATCAGCACCGACGCGAGCCCGTCCCAGAACCCGGAGCCGGTGAGCTGGTGCAGGCCGACGCCGCCGAACGCGAGCAGCAGGCCGACCAGCGCCGCGGAGTCCTCGAAGAAGACGCTCTTGACCGTGGGGTCGTCGGTGCGGCGCAGCCACTGCACGAACCCGACGCCGTCGCGGGCCGCCTCGGCGCGCACCTGCCGCACCGCCTGCAGCCACGACGTGCCCTCCAGCAGGAACGACCCGGCGAGCACGGCGTACGCGACCCAGGCCAGCGTCTGCTCCGCGTCGGGCCCGAGCATCGTGCGGACGCCCTCGATGAACGCGAACACCGCGCCCGACACGAAGATGCTGACCGCGGCGATGAGCGCCCAGAAGAACCGCGCCTTGCCGTAGCCGAACGGGTGGCGGCGGTCGGGCCGGCGCGCGGACTGCCGCAATGCGGTGAGCAGCAGCAGCTCCGTGGCCGTGTCCGCGACGCTGTGCACGGCCTCGGCGAACATCGCGGCCGACCCGGTGAGCGCGCCCGCGACGAACTTCATCACGGCGATCAGCGCGTTCGCGCCCGTCGCGACCAGGACGGTGAGCGTGCTCTCGCTCTGCTGTCCCGGGGTCTCCGACGTGGTCACGCGGCGAGGGTAGGCCGCGCGCCCGGCCCGGGGAGCCTCAGCGCCCGGCGAGCCGCTCCACGACCGGGGCCAGCGCGTCGACGAATGCGGCATTGACGCTGATGTAGGACGTTCCGATCTCGTCGCGGCGGCGCTGCAGCTCGTCGGCGATCTCGGTGACGCCGCCGGGGAGCCGGACCAGCGAGTCGTGCGCGGCGAGCGTCGCGACGTCCGTGCCCATGAAGGCCACCGTCCACGGCGGCGCCTCGTCGCCGACGACGAACACGTTCGTCGCGAGCTCGACGTCGCGGTCGCCGGCCGCCTCGCGCACCCGCCGGGCCATCGCGGCGACGTCCGCGCGCGGGGTGAGCGGCGCCGCGGCGATCGTCACGACGTCGGCCTTCTCCCCCGCGAGCGTCAGCGACCGCGGCCCGGCCGCCGCGACCATGACGGGCGTGTGCCGGTCGCCGTCCAGCTCGCGGAGGTGGTCGATCGCCTCGCCGACCTGCCGCAGCCGCTCGCGCCCGTCCCGACCGGCAGGCCGAGGCTCGCCGCCTGCTTCAGCGCCTCGGGACGGCCGGTGCCGATGCCGAACTCGAAGCGCCCGCCGGACAGCAGGCCGAGCGAGTGCCCCTCCCACGCCGCGGCGCGCGCCGGGCGCAGCGGCGCGGCCAGCACGAAGGTTCCGACGTGCAGCGCCTTCGTCGCGCTCGCGGCCAGCGCCAGCGACGGGAACGGGGCGAGCAGCTGCAGCCCGTCCGGCATGAGGAGGGTCGAGAAGCCCAGCTCCTCGATGCGGCGGGCCGTCGCGACCCACTCGTCGGGGCTGGTGGGCGTCGCGACGACGCCGAAGCGGAACGGCTTGGTCGTGGACGGCTGGGTCATGGGATTCCTTCCCCCGCAGGTATCGTTACAAGTCAAAATCGTTCTCTCGCGTACATGGTTTGTCAACTGATACGGTCTCGTCCGTGCCCGCCTGTCCCGAACCTCCCGGTCACCCGCCCGGAGCGGCGTTCCTGCTGACCGCCGTCGGCACCCACGCCGCGAACCGGTTCGCCGAGCGCATCGCCGGCCTCGGCCTCACGCCGCCGCAGACCGGGCTGCTGCGGGCCATCGCGGCCGCACCGGGGCTGAGCCAGCAGGCCGTCGCCCAGTTCCTCGGCACACCCCCGAGCCGGCTCGTCGCGCTCGTCGACGCGCTGGCCGACCGCGGGCTCGTCGAGCGCCGCCGCAACCCCGGCGACCGGCGGCTGCACGCCCTGCACGTCACCGCCGAGGGCGAGGCGCTCCTGCAGCGGATCGCGCAGCTCGGGCAGGCCCACGACGACACGATCTGCGCCGCGCTCGACGACGACCAGCGGGCGACCCTGCGCGCGCTGCTCGTCCTGATCGCCGGCGAGCAGGGCCTCACGCCCGGCGTGCACCCCGGGTACCGGTTCGTGTGATCGACCTCGGGTGTGGCGCCGCCACATCGACCGGGCCGGATCAGTAGGGCGCCGCCACGGACCGGATCGGGCCCGCGGACGTACCGTCCTGCGGCATGAGCTCCGTGCCGAACGCGCCCGTGCTGGCCGGGCGCACCGCGCTCGTGACCGGTGCCGCGTCGGGCATCGGCGCAGCGCTGGCGCGCCGGCTGGTGGCCGACGGCGCCGACGTGCTCGCCGTGGACCGCGACGAGACCGGCCTCAAGGCCCTCGCCGACGACGTGCCCGGCGTCCGCCCGGTCGTCTGCGACCTCTCGGACCTCGCCGCCGTCGACGCGCTCCCGGCCGAGGTCGACGTGCTCGTCAACACGCGGGCCTGCAACACGTCGCGCCGGTGCCGGAGTTCGACCCCGAGCGGTTCTCGCTGATCCTGCGGGTGATGCTGGAGGCGCCGTTCCGGCTGGCCCGCCGCGTCCTCCCGCACATGTACGCCCGCGGCTGGGGCCGCGTCGTCAACGTCTCCAGCGTGCACGGCCTGCGGGCCAGCCCGTTCAAGGCCGCATACGTCAGCGCGAAGCACGGCCTGGAAGGGCTCTCCAAGGTGATCGCGCTGGAGGGCGCCGCCCACGGCGTCACGAGCAACTGCATCGCGCCCGCCTACGTCCGCACGCCGCTGGTCGAGCGGCAGGTCGCGGACCAGGCCCGCGCGCACGGCATCGACGAGGACGCGGTGGTCGAGCAGGTGATGCTCGGCCCGGTGGCCGTGAAGCGCCTCGTCGAGCCGGACGAGGTGGCCGAGCTCGCCGCGGTGCTGTACGGCCCCGCGTCGGCGTCCGTCTCGGGAGCGTCGCTGTCCGTGGACGGCGGCTGGACCGCACACTAGGAACCCGGGAGACAACGTGGTCGACAGGCAGACCGGTACCCGCCAGAACACCAACATCATCAGGGTGGTCGCCGCCAGCATGGCCGGCACCACCGTCGAGTGGTACGACTTCTTCCTCTACGGCGTCGCCGCGGCGCTGGTGTTCAACTCGGTCTTCTTCCCGGCGCTCGGCCCCGCGGCCGGAACGGTCGCCTCGCTGGCGACGTTCGCGATCGGGTTCGTGGCCCGGCCCGTCGGCGGGCTCGTGTTCGGGCACTACGGCGACCGGCTCGGCCGCAAGAAGCTGCTGGTCATCAGCCTCGTGATGATGGGCGCGGCGACGTTCGCCATCGGCCTGCTCCCCAGCGCGGCCACGATCGGGGTGGCGGCGCCGATCCTGCTGATCGTCCTGCGGCTGATCCAGGGTTTCGCGCTGGGCGGCGAGTGGGGCGGTGCCGTGCTCATCGTCTCCGAGCACGGCGACCCGGCCCGTCGCGGCTACTGGGCGAGCTGGCCGCAGGCGGGCGTGCCGCTCGGCCAGCTGCTGGCCAACGGGCTGCTGTTCCTGCTCGCCGCCGTCCAGGACGACGCGTCCTTCCAGTCGTGGGGCTGGCGCATCCCGTTCCTGCTCTCGGCCGTGCTGGTGCTGATCGGGCTCTACATCCGGCTGTCGGTCGAGGAGTCGCCGGTGTTCAGGGCCGCGCAGGAGCGCGCCGCCGAGCAGCCGGCCGCCGAGCACATGCCGATCGTCGACGTGTTCCGGCGCTACCCGCGCGAGGTGTTCACGGCGATGGGCGCGCGGTTCGCCGAGAACGTCTCCTACTACATCTTCACGATCGTCATCACCTCCTACCTCACGGCGAGGTTCGGCCTGCCCAGCTCGTTCGTCCTCGGCGCGGTCCTGATCGGCGCGGCGTTCCACCTGGTGACCGTGCCGATCTGGGGCGCGCTGTCGGACCGGTTCGGGCGCAGGCCCGTCTACCTGCTGGGAGCGGCGGGGGTGGGCGTCTGGGGGTTCGTCTTCATCGCGCTCATCGACACGACGAACTTCGGGCTCACCGTGCTGGCCGTGGTCGGCGGGCTCTTCTTCCACGGGGCGATGTACGGCCCGCAGGCCGCGTTCCTGTCCGAGCTGTTCGGCACGAACGTGCGCTACTCCGGCGTGTCGGTCGGCTACCAGCTCGCGTCGGTGGTGGCCGGCGGCCTGGCACCGATCATCGCGGTCGCGCTCTACACCGCGTTCGACAGCGGGTACGCGGTCGCGGTCTACGTGGCGCTCTCCGCGCTGCTGACGCTCGTGGCCGTCGCGACGTACGGCGAGACGCGCCACCGCGACCTCGCCGACGACCCGGCGCTGACCCGCTGACCGACCGGAACGAGCAGGTGGCCGGGGCCGGCGGTGGCATCATCGCCGCCGTGTCCCGCACCGCGTTGGAGCTGCTGCGCTGCTCGCGCAGGACGCCCCCGCGGAGAGGATCGAGGAGCAGGCGCGGGCGCTCGCGGCGGCCGACCCCGAGACGGGGGCGGTCGCCCGCGAGCTCGCGCTGCGCGTGCGGTCCGGGATCGACGCGCACCGCCGCCGCGAGTCCGAGCTGTCGGCCCTGGTCGACATCGCCCGCGACCTCGCCTCGCGGCCCGAGCCCGGCGGGGTGCTCGACGCGATCGTCCGCCGCACCCGCAGTCTGCTCGGCGCCGACTGCTCCTACCTCACGCTGGCCGACGCCGAGCGCGGCGACACGTACATGCGCGCGACGGCCGGGTCGGTGTCGGCGCGGTTCCAGGCGCTGCGGCTGGCGCAGGGCGCCGGGCTCGGCGGGCTCGTCGCGCAGACCCGTCGCCCGTACTGGACGCCGGACTACCCGAGCGACGGCCGCTACGACCACACCCCCGAGATCGACGCGGCCGTCGAGGAGGAGGGGCTGGTCGCGATCTGCGGGGTGCCGCTGCTCGTCGACGGCGAGTTCGTCGGCGTGCTGTTCGCGGCAACCGCACCTACCGCCCGTTCGGGCGGGACGAGGTGGCGCTGCTCGGCTCGCTGGCCGCGCTGGCCGCCGTCTCGCTCGTGCAGGCCCGCCGCGCGGCCGAGACGGCCGGGGCCCTCGCCGCGCTCTCGGCCGCGCACGCCGGGATCGAGCAGGCCGCCGCGGCCCACGACCGGTTCGCCGGCGTCGTGCTCTCCGGCGGCGGGGTGGACGACATCGCGGCCGCGCTCGGCGAGCTGCTCGGCTGCTGGGTGGCCGTGCTCGACGTCGACGGCCACCGGACCGCCACGTACGGCGCCGCGCCCGACCCGGGCCCGGACCGCGACCCGCTCGCCGGCTCCGACGCCGTACGGCGCTCGGCCGCGTCCGGACGGCTCGCGGAGGCGGACGGCACGTGGGCCGTCGCCGTGAGCGCGGCCGGGCAGCGGCTCGGCACGCTCGTGCTCGGCGGGCGCCCGGCGCTCGACTCCGGGCAGGGCCGCACGGTCGAGCGGGCCGCCATGGTGACGGCGCTCGTGCTGCTCTTCCGGCTGCGCGCGGCCGAGGCCGACCAGCGGGTGCGCACCGACCTGCTCGCCGACCTGCTCGCCCGCCCGGCCGGGCCCACCGACTCCACGCTCGTCGAACGCGGGCGGCTCTTGGGCCTGCGGCTGCAGACGCCGCACGTCGTCGCCGTCTGCCGGGGCGTGCGGCGCGGGACGCACCTGGCGGCCACCGCCGGGCTCGGCCGCGGGCTCGCCGGCGAGCGACGGGCGCGGTCGTCCGCCGGGCTCGGCCGCGGGCTCGCCGGCGCGACGGGCGCGGTCGTCGCGGTCGTGCCCGGGCGGGACGCGTCCGCAGTCGCCGCGGAACTGGCCCGCCGGCTGGGCGACGGGGTGACGGTCGGCGCGGCGGGCCCGGTCGTCCCGGCCGCGGGGCTGCAGGCGGCACACGCCGAGGCCGTCCGGACCGCCGACGCGCTCGCCGCGCTGGGCATGACCGCGGGCGCGCCCGCGACCTCGGGTTCGCCGGGCTCGTGTCGGGCGGGCCGGCCGACGTCGACGGGTACCTGGAGCGCGTGCTCCGGGCCCGTCACCGCCTACGACGCCCGCCGCGGCACCGACCTGCTCGGCACGCTCGCCGCGTACTTCACGGCCGGCGGGAGCCCGAGCCGGGCGGCCGCCGCGCTGCACGTGCACGTCAACACGGTGGCGCAGCGCCTGGAACGGGTGGCGGCGCTGCTCGGCCCCGACTGGCACGAGCCCGCCCGGGCCCTGGAGCTCCAGCTGGCCCTGCACCTTCGCGCCCTCCGCGGCGGCTGACTCCCGCCCGCCCCCCGTTGCAGCAAAGCCACCCTCATGCAGCGAGACGGCGTGGGGGTGGCTTTGCTGCAACTCGCCGACGGGCGCCGACACCTCGACGGAACGTGACCGGCCTGCGCCGACCGGTCCTCCCGGGCCGTCCCACCGGCCGCCGCCACGACCCCCGCCGATCACCGCTCGCACTCACCCGCTCGACGGAGCGTGCTGACATACCGAACCTCGCCGCCGGGTCGGCCGTTGAGCGAACTGACCGGGGCCGGCGGAAAGGGGAGCCTCCGCCGGCACCGGTTGATCCGCCTTCTCCGGCTCAGCCGCAGCTCAGCGGAGCCGGAAGACCGGGTAGCCCGGGGCGATCCGGCGCAGCGTGGCGTCGGTCGCCGAGGCGTCCACCCCGTCGAAGAACACGCCCACCTCGAACTTCCACCGCCGCAGGTACGCCCGCAGCACGGACGGCTTCTCGTCGTCGGCCAGCTCGTCGGCGGTGAACGCCTCGACCCGCCGCCCGACGCGCAGCTCGCCCGTCCCGCCCGCGGCGCGCAGGTTGCGCACCCACTGCGTGTGCCCGCGCGGGGCGACGAGGTAGCGCTGCCGTCGTGGGTCAGCAGGTTGACGGGCGTGGTGCGCCACTCGCCGCTCTTGCGCCCGCGCACGGCCAGCACCCGCGAGCCCCACACGCTCACGCCGAGGCGGGTCAGCCACCCGACCACGGCGTGAAGACGTCGGTGGCCCGGCCGACGCGGACGTAGCGCTCGGTGTTGCTCATCGTGGTTCTCCTCGGGTGCTATTCGAGAGCAGTGCTCTCACTGAGGATCAGTGAACCACCGCGGGTCGAACCCGTCAAGAGCAGTGCTCTCGTTTTGTTCTTGCGCTCTCAGTCGTCGCCGACCAGCTCGAACGCGTCGTCGCCGATCCAGACGCGCAGCCCCTCGCCGTCGTCGGTGATGTAGCCGTCCTCCTCCTCACCGAGCTCGCGCGCGGCCCCGAGGGCGAGCGCGTTGTACTCGATCCGGCCCTCGCCGACGTCCCGCGGCCGGTACTCGGCCGCGAGCCCGGCGGTCCGGCTCTCGGTGGCGAGCCACCTGGCGTTGTCGACCCCGACGTCGCCCACCCAGCGCTGGTTCACGCCGGAAGTATGGGACCGGTCAACCGGTGGTGACGAGCGTCCTGACCGGCCGGTCAGGCGTCGCGCGCATCCGGCGCACCCGGCCCGCGACGGCGAACCCGACCGCGGTCAGCACCGCCATCACGGCCCCGGCGAGCAGGCTCAGCAGCGGGTTCCCGCCCGTGATCGGGCCCAGCGCCAGCCCGATCAGCAGCATGTAGACCGCCCACGCCGCGGAGCTCGCCACCGTCCACGGCAGGAAGCGGCGCAGCGGCAGCCCGAACCGCCCGGCCGCGGCCGTGCTCACCAGCCGCCCGCCGGGCACGAACCGCGCCCCGACCAGCGCGACCCCCGGCCGGGCCAGCATCCGGGCCCGCACCCAGCCGGCGATCCCGCACTCCACGTCGACGCGCGGCGCAGCACGCGGTGCGAGCAGCGGCCGAGCCAGAACACCGCGGTGTCGCCGAGCACCGAACCGACGACCGAGGCCACGAACAGTCCCGCGACCAGCGTCACGTCGTGGCTGCCGAACGCCATCGCCGACGCCGACATCAGCAGCGTCTCGCTCGGGAACATCGGGAACGGCGCGTCCACCGCGATCATGACGACCAGCAGCGGCAGCAGCCACGGGCTGCGCAGCAGGGCGTCGCACACGGCGAACAGGTCCACACCGGTCCCTCTCAGGTCGCGACGGCGCGCCAGCCGGGACCGGTGCGGGGAGCCGGGCCAGCCTCGCAGACGCGTACGGACGCCCTGACGCCGGTGTCCGTTCGCCGATCGGTCGGCGCTCGGACGTCACTCCGTCGAGTTACGTTCGGACCCAACCGGGCTGCGCTCCGCTTACGGTAGGGCGATCATCCGCGCCGGGGAGTTGATGTGGATCGTCGCCGCAGCGCGCTGTTCGTCGCCACCGCCGTGGCCACCGCAGCGTTCGGCCTCGTCGTACCGGTCACCGCGTCCGCCGCACCGCGCGACGCCGACATCACACCCGGGGTGCTGATGCTCAGCCCCGTCGAGACGGACGCCACCAGCGCGTGCACGGCCGCGTTCGTCTTCGCCGGGACGGAGGCCACCTACCTGGGCTACGCGGCACACTGCGCGGCCGGCGGCGAGGCCACCGGGCTGAGCGGCTGCGCCGAGCGCACGCTCCCGCTCGGCACCCCGGTGGTCGTCGAGACGGCCGACGGCGAGCGCACGACCGGCACGCTGGCGTACACCTCGTGGGGCACGATGCAGGTGCGCGGCGAGACCGACCAGACCCTCTGCACGCTCAACGACTTCGCGCTGGTCGAGCTGGCCGCGCGGGACGTCGAGCGGGTGGACCCGACCGTCCCGCGGCTGGGCGGGCCCACCGACCTCGACACGGACGGCACCGTGTCCGGCGAGCCCGTCTACAGCTACCAGCCGCAGCACCGGCGCGCGGTCAAGGAGGGGCGCAGCCTCGGCTCGGGCCCCGGCGGCTGACCCACCGCGTCGACACCTCCCCGCCCGGCCGTCCCGGCGACTCCGGCAGCGGCTACCTCGACGCGGACGGCCGCGCGTTCGGCGTGCTCAGCACGCTCTTCCTGGACGGAAGCCGCACCAACGGCGTCACCGACCTCGCGCACGCGCTCACCTACGCGAACCGCTACGGCGGCATCGGCACGGTCTCGCTCGTGCTCGGCACCGAGCCGTTCACACCGCCCGACGTGCGGTAGCCCAATCGGATTGTCCGGAAGCTCCCGCGCTGCCCACAATGCGGGCGTGCAGGTGATCGTGATCGGCGCCGGGCAGGCGGGCATCGCGGCCGCCGGAGCCCTCCTGCGGGCCGGGCTCCGGCCGCGCGTCCTGGAGGCCGGCGACCATCCGACGGGCTCGTGGCCGCGGTACTACGACAGCCTCGTCCTGTTCACCCCGGCGCACTTCAACGCGCTGCCCGGGCTGCCGTTCCCCGGCGACCGCACCGCTACCCCACCCGCGACGAGGCCGCCGCCTACCTGCGCACGAGCGCCGCCCGGCTGGACTGCCCCGTCCACACCGGCCGGCGCGTCACGGCCGTCGTGCGCGACCCGGCCGGCTTCCGCGTCCGCACCGCCGACGGCGCCGAGCTGACCGCGCCCATGGTCGTCTCCGCGACGGGCGCCTTCGGCCGCCCGCGCACACCCGAGCTGCCCGCGCTCCGCGGCTACCGCGGCCGCGTCCTGCACTCGGCCGACTACCGCAGCCCCGCCGCGTTCGCCGGGCAGCGGGTGGTCGTGGTCGGCCGCGGCAACTCCGCCGTGCAGATCGCCGTCGAGCTGGCCGGGCACGCCCGCGTCTCGCTGGCCACCCGCGGTCCCGTCCGGTTCGTCACGGACGGCCCGGTGCCCGGCGACTCGCGGTTCTGGACGGTCGCCGCGCTCGCCGGCCGGCTGCCCGTCGGGCCGCTGATCCGTCCCAGCGGGGTGCCCGCGCTCGACGTCGGCGGCTACCGGGCCGCGCTCGCCGCCGGCCGTCCCGACGCGCGCCCGATGTTCGTCGGCGCCGACGGCACGGACCTGCGCTGGCCGGACGGCCGCACCGAGCACGTCGACGCGGTCGTGCTCGCCACCGGCTACCACCCGGACCTGGACCACCTGCGCCCGCTGGGCGCGCTCGGGCCCGGCGGCCGCCCGGTGCAGCGGTCCGGGCTGTCCCGCACCCACCCCGGCCTCGCGTTCGTCGGGCTCGACTTCCAGCGCACGATCCTCTCGGCCACGATGCACGGCGTCGGCCGGGACGCGCGGCACGTCGCCCGCCGGCTGCGCGCCCACGCCCGGCGTTAGCGGAACAGCTCCACGTTGCGCCGCGCCCACTCCGCGAACGTCGTGCCCGGCCGCCCGGTCAGCTCCCTGAACGTCGGCAGCGCCCGCTGGGGGTGCGCGACCAGGTCGGCCATCCCGTCGACGTACCACTGGGCGTACTCCCCCATCGAGGGCCGCAGCTCCTCAACCGCCTCCGCGTGGCTCAGCTCCACGTACGGCACCTCGCGCCCGAGCGCCTCCCCGATGAGCCGCACCTTCTCGGCCCGCGTCAGCGACTCGGGGCCGGTCAGCTCGTAGGCCCGGCCGGTGTGCCCGTCCTGCGTCAGGCAGACGGCCGCCGCGGCGGCGATGTCGTCGAGCGCGATCATCGCGTTGGCCGAACCCGGGTACGCGTCGCGCACCTGCCCGGTCGTCCGGATCTGGTCGGCCCAGGACAGCGTGTTGTCCATGAACTCGCCGGCCTCCAGGTGCGTCCACGCGACGCCGGACTCCTCGACCGCCACCTCGATCGGCCCCCACCAGGAGTCCTTCGGCCCGGCGAGGTCCACGACGTGCTGCACGCCCGCCTTCGCCGCGAGCCCCGTCACCTCGCGCACGGTGGTCTCCAGCGGCGCCAGGTACATCCGCTCGACGCCCTCCAGCGCGGCCGGCAGCGTCTCCACCGCGCCCAGGTAGCCGCGCACGACGTCGACCTCCGGCGGCAGCTTCGCCCGTTCCGGATGGTTGGTCAGCGCCCGCACGTCCGTCGCTCCAGCGGCCAGCAGGTGGTCCACCACCAGCCGGCCGACGTTCCCCGTCGCCCCCGTGACCAGAATCATGCGTACAGTGTACCCAGTACGGGCAAGCGGGTTCCGCCCGTCGACGGAAGACGAACGGGTCGCCCGCCGAGTTCGGCGCGCGACCCGTTGTCCGTGAACCGCTAGTGGTCGGCGTCGACCGCCGCACAGGTGACGGGCGCATCCGCCGCGGTGGAGCTCGCGGCACCGATTCCGAGAATGCCCAGCACGTTGCCGACGGCGATCGGCAACGTCAGATCGGGCAGACGGGGAGGTTGCTCAGCACATTGACGTCGTCGAGGTCGATCAGGCTGCCGGGCGGTTCTTGCTGCTGGTCAGCGGCGTAGGCGAGCGGGCTCAACACGAGCAGGCCCGCTGTCGCCGCCCGAGGACAATTCCTGCGCGTCTCAACACGATGACTCCTGAATGGGGTACGGAATTCGCTACGTGTCGACGTCGATCACCAGGAACGTAACCGTTCGCCCGCAGGTTCATCCACCGCTGTCGCCCCAACGGGTAATCCGCGGCGGACGGCGAGCCGTGCATGAAGCTACGCGAAGTGACAAGCCCGGCAGCGAATGACCGGATTTGTCACACTGGGTGACTCACGGGCAGATCGTGAGGGCGGCGATCCGGTCGTCCGCAACCGTGAAGTGGTGGTGCAGGTCCACCGGGCTGCCCGGGAAGTTGCCCGCCACCCGCACCCGGACGAGGGCCGCAGGCCCGTGCACCGTCGTGCCGGTCACGGTGCGGGTGATGTCGTAGGCGGCCGACACGCCGGCCGCCCAGTCCCGGATGGCGGCGCGCCCGGCGTGGTCGCGGTTCTCGTCGTGCACGACGGCGTCCTCGGCGAAGAGCGCGGCGAGCCCGTCGGCGTTCTCGTCGAACTTCGCCTGCAGATAGGCCTCCACGGCCTCGGGCAGTGCTGCGGACACAGGTGTCTCCTCGAATCGGGGTGTGCAGGGTCAGTCGCCGGTGGCGGCGGCGAATCTCTGGTCGCCGACCACACCGAGCAGCGCGAGCTTGTCGGCGCTGGAACTGCCCGGCGGCGGCGCGAAGACCAGCAGCTTCTGGTCCGCGGCCGGCGTCAGGAGGGTTTCGCCGTCGAGCTCCAGCAGCCCGACGGCCGGGTGCACCACACGCATCCGGCTGCGGCGGCGCACAGCCACCTCGTGCTCGTCCCAGAGTCGGGTGAACTCCGGGCTCGCAGCGCACAGGCGGCGGACGAGCGCGGCGGCCGCCGGGTCGGAACCCCTGCGGGCCACGGCGGCCCGCAGGTCGGCGACGTGCACGCGGCTCAGGTGCTCGTGCTCGTCGTCGGGGTGCGCGGCGCGCACCGTGGTGAACCAGCGGACGAGGATGTTGCGCGACTCCTCGCGCTCCGAGCAGTACTCGCCGAAGAGGTAGCGCGCGATGCGGTTCTGCGCGAGCAGGTCGCCGAGGTCGCTGACGATCTGCGCGGGCGTGTGCGGCAGCGCGTCGAGCAGGTGCAGGAGCGCCGGGCGGACGTGCTCGCCCGCCGCCCGTCCGACCGGAGCGGGGTGCCCGGCCAGCACGAACAGGTGGTCGCGTTCGTCGTCGGTGAGCCGCAGCGCCCGCGCCAGCGCGGCCAGGACCTGCGGCGACGGCTGCGAGCTGCGCCGCTGCTCCAGCCGCATGCAGTAGTCGGCCGACACCCCGGCGAGCTGAGCGACCTCCTCGCGCCGCAGCCCCGGCGTCCGCCGCCGCGGCCCGGCCGGCAGCCCGACGTCCTCCGGGCGCAGGCCCTCGCGCCTGCGGCGCAGGAAGTCGGCGAGCTGGGCGCGGTCCATGCCCCGATACTCACCCGGATCCGCGGCCGCTGCCACGGATGGCGAATCCTAGGCTGCGGCGCTCCGTCACGACGGTGTCGCGCCAGGCTCCGCGGTGCCACCCGACCCGGTCGCGCACGCCCAGCACCCGGAACCCGGTTGGCCCGCGACGATCACGGCCTACAGCGTCCAGAGCCAGCCGGCGTCCGCCCCGGCGACCTCCGCGACCCAGCGGTGCCCCGGCAGCCGGGCGGCGTCAACCTGCCGCCGGCGAGCACGGACAGGAGCTGGACGCGGACGGGATCGGCGAGACACGCGAAGGCCGCGGCGTAGACGGCATCCTCGGCGGCGCGGGGGAGATCGGCGCTACTTGGCGCCGGCCTCGGACAGCTGGACCAGTGCGAGGGCCGCCTTGAAGTACTTGTTCTTGCCGAGGTCCTCGACCGTGGTGATGTTGAACGCCTTCTTGAGCAGCTCGGCGTCACCGTCGCTGACGCCGGCCAGCGCAGCGACCGGTGCCTTGAGGATGTTGTCGAGCGACTCGCTCTCCCAGGCCTTGTCGAGCAGCGAGTCCAGGTTCACGGAAACAGCCATGACAACCTCCGATGATCGGTACGACACGTGCGGCCGCAGCATGCCAGTACCCGCCGCCGTCCGCTCACGCCTCGCCATCCTCTCGGGTGAGGATCGCCCGATCGCGCAGCGGCAGCGCCGAACTGTCACGGACCGTACGAACTACGCATACCGTTGGAACCGACGGACTCAGAACGAGGCCCGTCGGCTGCACGGCATCGCGGGCTGAGGGCTGTCCGAAATACTCGCGGCGGACGTCCGGCAGGTGGCTACCGTCCGTTCGTGTCGTATGACCCGCTGGTCGAGAGCGTCCGGCTGATCGAGTCGGGGTTCGAGGCCGACCCCGCCCGGTTGAGCAGGCGGCGACGGTTCGCCGCGGTGGCGTACGACGTGCAGGACGACGTGGCCGCAACGTGGTTCGTCCGCCGCGGGCACAACACCTTCTGGCAGGAGTTCCACACGCTGACCTACCGGGACGGAGCGTGGATCCGCCTGGGCGGTTCAGGTCACAACGACGACGAGGACGGCCTCTCCGATCGGCCGCGAGCCGTGGACCTCCCGGGTCTGTTGGTCTCAAGAGGCGGGGGCAGCACGACGCTCGGCCGAAGTTCGTTCCTGCCGTTGCCGTCGGCCTGCGTGTACTACGCACAACTGCTCGTTGCTCGGGAGGTGACGGCCGTGGACATATCCGGGGCGCCGCGGCCGGCGCCCCGCCACGGACGTCTGCTGGCCGTCTGGAAGAAGCGGCCTCCGGTCGTACGTGCGCTCGGTGAGACCGGACAGGAGATCGCGATGCTCGATCTCGCAGTCGGCCGTCGTCGCAGGTAGACAGCGTGGAGCGGGCGACGGGAATCGAACCCGCGTAGCCAGTTTGGAAGACTGGGGCTCTACCATTGAGCTACGCCCGCGCGGTCCGGCGACACCGCCGGAGCCAGGGCCAGCCTAGCGGACCGCCCGACCCCCGCGGCTCGCCCGCCCGGCGCGTCCGGGTGCGCGCCCGTCCGGTCCGCGCCCGAGCCGCGCAAGCCTGCACATACACTCAGCCCGTACGGGGTGTGGCGCAGCTTGGTAGCGCACTCGCTTTGGGAGCGAGGGGCCGTGGGTTCAAATCCCGCCACCCCGACCGACACGGCAGGAGCCCGCCCCCTGCGGGAGCGGGCTCCTGGTGTCACCGGGCTGCGTCAGACCGGGCGGACCTTCGTGGCCTGCGGCCCCTTGGCGCCCTGGCCGATCTCGAACTCCACACGCTGGCCCTCGTCGAGCGTGCGGAAGCCGGACGCGTCGATCTCCGAGTAGTGCACGAAGACGTCAGCGCCGCCCCCGTCGACGGCGATGAAGCCGAAGCCCTTCTCGCCGTTGAACCACTTCACGGTTCCCTGTGTCATGCGACGTGCTCCTTGCAGACGGTGGGACGCGCGCCGTGCGCGTCCCGGCCGGCCACTGGCGAGCAGGACGTCTGCATCTCCGTGATGCAGGTCAGCGCCCACCAGTTGTTCCCGCGGGCGTGCATCACACGTACACCGAAACCGAACGACCGTGTCCATCAAATCACGAAGAGCCGGTCGAGGTAGTAGTCCACCGTCGCCACGGCGTCGCCCGGGTCCCGCTCCCCCAGCACGATGGCGGTCGCCTGCGAGTCCACCGCCGACCACAGCAGCACCGCCTCCTGGTACGGGTCCACGCCGGGCGCCAGCAGTCCGTCGGCCTGGGCGGCACCGAGCTGCTCGGTGAAGAACCCGACAACCTGGGGGACGCCCTCGGCGAGCACCTCGGCCATCGCCGGGTCGCGCATCGCGCGGATGAAGAACGCGATGCCGACGAGCCAGTCGGCGCGGCTCTCGTCGTCGGTCGGGAGCACCTCCAGGAGCGACGTCCGGATGATCTCGCGGACGGTGGGCGGGCGGCCGGCGGCGGTCAGCCGGGCGACGATGCGCTGCTCGCGGCGCCGGGCCTGGTGCTCCAGTGCGAAGCGGAGCATGTCGTCCTTGGTGCGGAAGTAGTGCTGCACCGCGCCCATCGAGACGCCCGCCTCGGCGGCGACGTGCCGGAGGCTGACGGACTCCAGGCCCTCGGTGGCGGCGAGCCGCAGCAGGGCGTCGGCGATCTCGCGACGGCGCGCGTCGACGTCCACTCGCTTGGGCACGGGCCTCCTTCACGATGCGATCGCATTGTACGATGCGATCGCATTGCCGAAAGCGCTTCGGGGGGCGACATGACGACAACGGCTGAGGAGCTGCGGCTGCGGCCGCCGCGCCACCAGGTCGATCCGCGGGCGGTCGGGTGGTGGACGACCACACTCGCGCTGGTGTTCGGGTCGCCGGTGCTGGTCCTGGTCGTGCTGGGGCTGCTGATCCCGCCGGCGCGGTTCTGGCTGCTGCTCCCGGCGGTCCTCGTCGCGGTCGTCGGCGTCCCGATGACGCTGGCGCTGCCCCGGCTGTGGTTCCGCCACCACCGCTGGGAGGTGACGGACGACGCCGTCTACACGCGGACGGGCTGGTTCGTCCAGGAGTGGCGGGTCGCGCCGATGTCCCGCATCCAGACGGTCGACACCCAGCGCGGCCCGCTGGAGCAGCGGTTCGGGCTCGCGACGGTCACCGTGACGACGGCGTCGGCGAAGGGCGCGGTGAAGATCGAGGGGCTCGACCACCGGCTGGCCGAGGACCTCGCCGAACGCCTGACCGCGACGACGCAGGCCACGCCGGGCGACGCCACGTGACCGGGTGGGAGCGGCTGGACCGGCGCACGGTCCTCGTCACCGCGATCATGACGGCCGGGCTGGCGACCACCGCGGGGCTGCCGACGGCGGTCGGCATCGCCGGCGGGACGCCGTGGGCACGGCCCTGCTGTGGGTGCTGCCAGGCGCGCTGCTGCTGGTCGCGGCCGGCGCCGGCTACGACGAACTGCGCTGGCGGGCCACCCGCTACCGCGTCGGGCCGGACCGGGTCGAGCTGCACAACGGGGTGCTGGTGCGGCGGCGACGGTCGCTGCAGCGCGACCGCGTCCGCACGGTCGACGTCACGGCCGACCCGCTGCTGCGGGTGTTCGGGCTGGTCACGGTCCGGATCGGCACCGGTGAGCAGGCCGGTGCGGGCGAGGGCAGCATCGCGCTGCGACCCGTCACCCGCGAGGCGGGCGACGCGCTGCGCCGGGACCTGCTGCACCGCCCGGCCGGGCCGAGGTCTCCGACGAGGGGCTGCTCGCCTCGCTCGACCCAGCCTGGATCCGCTACGCCCCGATCTCGTTCCTGACGCCCGTGCTGGGCGGGAGCGCGTTCGGTCTGGTGCTCAACGTCTCCGACTGGTTCGGGCTGCAGAACGGCGTGATCCGGTTCGTCGGCGACCTGTTCCGGGACGTCCCGCTGGTCACGATGATCGTCGTCCTGGTGGCGGTCGCGCTGGCCATCGGCGTGGTCGCGGCACTCGCGCTGTTCGTCGAGATGTGGTGGAACTACCGCCTGGACCGCGAGCCGGGCGGGACGCTGCGGGTGCGCCGCGGCCTGCTGACGACCCGCTCGATCTCGCTGGAGGAGGCCCGCCTGCGCGGGGTGGACCTCGTCGAGCCGCTCGGCGCGCGGCTGGCCGGCGCCGCGCGGGTGGACGCGGTCGCGACCGGGCTCGCCGCGAAGACCGAGGACGAGCAGACCGACCGCCGCACGCTCCTGCCCGCCGCGCCGCGCGCCGTGGCCGACCGGGTCGCCGCGGACGTGCTGCACGAGCCGGTCTCCCCCACGAGCGCCGTCCGGCTGCGGCCGCACCCGGTCGCGGCCCAGGGACGGCGGCTGCGGTGGGCGCTCGCGACGGTCGCCGCGTTCGAGGTCGTGCTGGTCGTGCTCGGCGCCCTCCTCACGGACGTGCTGCTGCACCTCGCGTGGATCAGCGCGATCGTGCTGGTGCCGGTCGCGGTGCTGCTCGCGCTCGACGCCTACCGCAGCCTCGGCCACGGGGTCACCGGCGGCTACCTCGTGATGCGCAGCGGGACGGTCCGGCGCTCGACGGTCGCGCTGCAGCGGCGCGGGATCGTCGGTTGGACGGTGCGGCAGTCGATCCTGCAGCGCCGGGCCGGGCTCGCGACGGTGCTGGCGACCACGGCGGCGGGCGCCGGTGAGTACGCGATCCACGACGCCGGGACGAGCGCGGGCCTCGCGGTGGCCGAGGAGGCGGTGCCCGACCTGCTCACGCCGTTCCTCGAACGGGCACCCGCGGACCCGACTTCGTCACTCGTCCGACACGTCGGGTAACCCGGTCGAGACACCGTCCGATGACGATCACGGCATGGCGTTCCCCCGTCCAGGTGCTGCCCGTGCGCTGATCGTCCGAGGCATCGGCCGCCGCGGCTTCCTCCGCGCGGCCACCGCGCTCACCGCCGCGTCCGCCGGTGCCGGGCTGCTCACCGCCGCCGGCCGCCCGCGGGCGGCCCCGCGATCCCCGCCGGGCCCTGCAGCCCGGCTCGGCCCGACTCGTCGGCGACCGCACCTCGCGATGGGCGATGGCACGGGGGACGGCACCGGCGGAGCCGGCGGGGTGGGTAAGGCCAGTGGCCCTCACGGCGCTGGAGGGGTCGCTGCGGGCGACGTTCCGGCTGACGGTGTGCAAGCCCGGCTCGGGCGACGCGCCGTCGGTCGCCTACCGCTACCCGTTCGCGGAGACGGCCGGCGCGTGGGTGCCGATCGGCCTCTCCGACCCGGACGGCGCGGCGAACGGGCAGGTCGGCGACCTGGACGTGGCGATGCGCCGCGCGGTGGTGAACGCGCTGGACCTCCTGGAGCACGACCAGGGCATGGACCGCGCCACGGCCTACGCCTACCTGTCGGCCGCGGCGGACTTCACGATCTCGCAGGTCGTGGACCGGACCGTCGGCGTGCACGGGGTGATCACGAAGGACCACTTCGCCTGAGCAAGGCGCTCACCTGCGCCCGGACCGCCGCCGTGACGCGCGCGGTGTCGCCGGTCGCGAGCACGTCGAGCATCCCGCCGCGCAGCGCGGCGAGCAGCGCCGTCGGCACCTCGGGGTCGTGGCCCGGGCCGGCGGCGGCGCCGAGCAGCGCGAGCCAGTCCTCGACGGTCCGGGCGGCGAAGCCGGCCCACGGGCCGTCCGGCTCGACGAGCGAACGCGCGTAGCCCTCCGCCCACAGCCGGAGCAGGCCGGCGTGCGCGGGATCGGCGAGCCAGTCCCACAGCCGCCCGACGCGTCCGCGAGGTCGCCGCCGGCGGCCCGGACGTCTGCCAGCAGCGCCAGCTCCTCGGTGCGCGACCGCGCGAGCAGGGCCTGGACCAGCCCGTCCTTCGAGCCGAAGAGGTAGAGGAGCACCCGCGGGCTCGACCCGACGGCCTCCGCGAGCGGCCGCAGCGACATGCCGGCGAGCCCGTGCCGGAGCACGTAGGCGTACGCGAGCTCCAGCAGCTCCTCGCGACGGGGCGACGGGGCTTGCGCGGCGGCGGTCACCGGGCCAGTCTGCACTGAAACAGTCGTTTCAGTGAATCGAGGGCAGATGGCGGCGGCACGGATCCGGGCGCTCGGGGAGCCGGGCGACCTCGGCTGGGTCGTGATGGCGCACGGCGAGCAGTACACGCGGGAGTTCGGCTGGGACGCCTCGTTCGAGGCGCTGGTCGCGCGGATCGTGGCCGACTTCGCCGCGAAGCACGACCCCGCCCGCGAACGCGGTTGGATCGCCGAGCTGGACGGCCGCCGCGTCGGCTGCGTGTTCTGCGTGCAGGGCGACCAGCCCGGCACGGCACAGCTGCGCATCCTGCTCGTGCACCCCGACGCGCGCGGGCACCGGCTCGGCCGCCGGCTCGTGGACACGTGCGTGGCGTTCGCCCGGGACGCCGGCTACGAACGCGTCGCCCTCTGGACGAACGACGTGCTCGTCGCCGCGCGCGGGATCTACCGCGCGGCGGGCTTCCGGCTCGTCGCCCAGGCCCCGCACCACAGCTTCGGCGCCGACCTGGTGGGCCAGGACTACGAGCTCGTGCTCTGAGGACCGCCCGTCAGGCGGCCGCCTCCCACTCCCACTGCTCGCCCATGGGCTCGCCGCAGTCGGGACACGGGACCTCGCAGCCGGAGGTGGACACCACGGGAAGCTCGGCCTCGACGCCGCACCCGGAACACACCCACCAGCCGGTCGTGTTCGTCGTCGTCTGCATGGGGACCGAGGGTAAATCACACCCCTGTCATTCTCCGGGATCCGGTCCGGCAGCGTCAGGGGCGCAGGTCGGCAACCTTGCCGAGGACGGTCTCGGCGTCGAGTGGTGGGGTCGGCCGGGTGCGCCCGCTGGTGCGGGCGTCTTCGTTGCTGGTCATGACGTCGATGTAGGTCCCGTCCGGCCGCGCCAGGATCGCCCGTTGGGTGATCACGCGGCCGGGTTCGGGCGACGTCGTGGTGCAGGTGGTGATGACGCTGCCGTCGGGCTGGTGGCGTTCCGAGCCCGACACGCCGGGATGCTGACCGCGGTACTGCTGGAGGTCGGCGAGGGTGAGCGGCGACCGTCGCGAGGCGCTGGCCACCGTCACCTCCAGGTGACCGGACCCGTCCTCGTCGACCACGTCGGCGGTGGCCCAGTACTCGCCCGGTCCGCGGACCATGACCTCCAACGCTCGGTACGCACCGACATCGCGGGTGTGGGCTCCGGCCGGGAGCAGGGAGGCCTGGGCGAGCAACCGGGTCAGCTCGGCGGCCCGTGTGATCTCGTCGTGCCGCGGGCGGCCGGTCTCGGCGTGCAGGGCCGTGGAGCTGAGCTCGGCGAGGAACGCACCGAGGCCCGCGACGGGGTGATGGCCCAGGCCGGTCAGGAACCCGCGCAGCTCGGCGTGGACGGCGGGGCTTGCGTGGCTGCGGAAGAACTCGTCGCAGAGACCGAGCACCTCCCCGGCCGCTCCGCCGATCAATGCCCGGTCGGTGTCGTCGGGCCCAGGGAGTCGCGGTTCGGGCTGGTGGGCCATCTGGTGCTCCTTCCCGCCGCCCCAGTATCGCGCTACGCGCGCCACACCCGGGTGAACCGGTGGTAACACGCGTTCGGCGCGTGCCGAGTGGACCCGCGGGGACGGAGCACCTCGTTCGTCCCGGCCGGTGAACCCCTCCTCCACCGGCCCCGGGTCTGCGTCGGTGTGCCCGCCGACGCGGACCCGGCAGCGCCCGTCAGACCTCGTCGACCAGGTCGGCGACCGAGGCGACGACGCGGCTGGGCCGGTACGGGAACCGCTCGATGTCCTCGGCCTGCATGATCCCGCTGAGCACCAGCACCGTGCGCATCCCGGCCTCCAGCCCGGCGACGATGTCGGTGTCCATCCGGTCGCCGACCATCGCGGTGGTCTCGGAGTGCGCCTGCACCCGGTTGAGCGCGGCGCGCATCATCAGCGGGTTCGGCTTGCCGACGAAGTACGGGTCGACGCCGGTGGCCCGGCTGATCAGCGCCGCCACCGAGCCGGTGGCCGGCAGCACGCCCTCGCTGGACGGGCCGGTCGGGTCGGGGTTGGTCGCGACGAACCGGGCGCCGGCCCGGACCAGCCGGATCGCGGTGGTGACGGCCTCGAAGCTGTAGGTGCGGGTCTCGCCGAGCACGACGTAGTCGGGCTTGTTGTCGGTGAGGACGTAGCCGATCTCGTGCAGTGCGGTGGTGAGCCCGGCCTCGCCGACGCGTAGGCGCTGCCCTGCGGCCGCTGGTCGTCCAGGAAGGTGGCCGTGGCCAGCGCGGACGTCCAGATCGCCTCGATCGGGAGGTCGATACCGCTGGTGCGCAGCCGGAACTGGAGATCCCGCGGCGTGTAGATCGAGTTGTTGGTCAGCACCAGGAACGGACGGCCCGTCTCGCGCAGCCGGTTGACGAACGCGTCGGCCCCCGGAATGAGCCGACCCTCGTGGACGAGCACGCCGTCCATGTCCGTCATCCAGCACTCGATGGGCTTCTGGTCGGCCACGAGCGGGAGCCTAGGCTACGGGAACGCAGCGGGAGATTTGTCCGTTGACGCCGCGTCGGGTTTCTCACGGGAAAAGGTGGTTCAGGTGACGGGCACGATCCTGACGGTCGTGGTCCTCCTGTTGGTCGTGGCCGGTGCCGTCTGGCTGTTCCGCCAGCGGGCTGCGTCCCAGGCCCGCGAGTTGGAGGACGCGAAGTCCGAGGCACGCCGCTGGGTGGAGCGGCTCGGCGGGCAGGTGCTGAACCTCGTCGGCACCAACGAGGCCGCCAAGCAGGCCCTGGCCGACGCCGGTGAGCGCTACAACGCCGCCGGCTCGCAGATGGACCAGGCGCGCACCGCCGCGCAGGCCCGGCACGTCACGGAGACGGCGTACGAGGGCCTCTACTACGTCCGCGCGGCGCGTCAGGCGATGGGTCTCGACCCGGGTCCCGACCTGCCGCCGCTGCCCGGCCAGCAGCAGGCCGGCGCCGTGAGCGAGACGCGCAACGTCGAGGTCGAGGGCCACGCCTACAGCGCCGCCCCGCACCCGTCGGAGATGAACTCGCACTACTACCCGGGCGGCATGGTCGCCGGGCGGCCGGTGCCGCAGGCTGGTACTCCGAGCGTGGTGGAAGCCCGCGCTGGTCGCCGCGCGTGGGGCATCGGCTCGGCGCTGCTGTTCAGCGCGATGTTCTCCGGCATGGCCGGGGTGGGCTACGACGCCGCGTACGCCGCCGGCTACGAGGAGGCCATCGAGGACTCGAACGGTGGCGACGACTTCGGCGGCGGTGACGACTTCGGCGGGGGCGGCGACTTCGGCGGCGGCGACTTCGGAGGCGACTTCTGACCGACCGCTACGGTCGGTCGCATGACGGCTGAGGGGGCTCCGTCCCCCTTCACGGAGACCACGGGCTCGTCCCGGCACGCCGCGTTCCGCGCGCTCGCCGCGGACGGGCCCGTCCGGCACGTCACGCTGTTCACGGGTGTGCCCGCGTGGGTCGTCACCGGCTACGCCGAGGCCCGCGAGCTGCTCGCGCACCCGGCCGTCGTGAAGACGCAGGAGCGTCGGCGGCATCGAGGAGACGTCGGTGCGCGCGCTCGCGAAGCTGGAGCACGTGCTGCCGTCCCGGCTGCGGCGCCGGGTCGCGACGCTGGCCGGGGCGGTCGTGCCGGTCCCGGGCACCGGCCCGACCGTCACGGCGACGTGCTCACGGCCATCGCCGTAGCCACGCGCGACCACGAGCGGCTGCGCTTCGACTACACCGACCACCAGGCGCGGTGCGCCGCCGCGACACCGAGCCGCACCGGCTCGTGCACACCGGACGCCGCTGGTACCTCGTCGCGTGGGACGTCGACCGGCGGGGCCGGCGCACGTTCCGCGCCGACCGGATCGTCCCGCGCATCCCGACCGGGCCGCGCTTCCCGCCGCGCGCTCCGCCGGACCCGGACCTCGCGGCGTACGTCACGCGCGGCGCGGGCGCGGCGCTGTGGGAGCACCAGGCCCGCGTCCGGCTGCACGTGCCGGCCGCCGCGATCGCGGACCGGATCACGCCGGCCATGGGCACGGTCGTGCCGCTCGGCGCGGGCCACTGCGAGTTCCGCACCGGCGCCGACACGCTCCGGACGCTCGCGGTCCACCTCGCGCTGCTGGACGTCGACTTCGACGTGCTGGACCCGCCGGAGCTGGTCGAGCACGTCCGGGCGATCGGCGAGCGGTACGGCCGCGCGGCCGCCACGATGGGCCGATGACCACCGACCCCGCCGCCCGGCTGGCCCGGCTCGCGGACGGCTACCTCACCACGCAGATCCTCTACGTCGCGGCCGAGCTGGGCGTCGCCGAGGTGCTGGCGGACGGCCCGGCGTCCGCGGCGGAGATCGCGGCGGCCGTGGGCGCGGCGCCCGCACCGCTGCACAGGGTGCTGCGCGGCCTGGCCGCCGAGCACGTGCTCGACGAGCTGCCGGACGGACGGTTCGCGCTCACGGCCGAGGGCGCGCTGCTCGCGGCCGACGCGCCGGGCTCGCAGCGCGGGGTCGTGCTGGCACGGGGCCGGGTGTACCACGCTGCCTTCGCCGGTCTGCTCGACAGCGTGCGCAACGGCGGCACGGCGTTCGACGCGGTGTACGGCGAGCCGTTCTTCACGTGGCTCGCGGCGCACCCCGAGGAGTACGGGCTGTTCCAGGGGTCGATGTCGGGACGGTCGGCCCGGGAGGCCGCAGCCGTCGTCGCGGCGTACGACTTCGGCCGGTTCGGGCGCCTGGTCGACGTCGGCGGCGGGCGGGGCGTGCTCCTGCGCGCGATCACCGCCGCCCACCCGGACCTCGGCGTGCTGCTCTTCGACCGGCCCGAGGTGGTGGCCGGCGTGGGCCTGCCGCACGAGGGCGGGGACTTCTTCGCGGCCGTCCCGCCGGGCGCCGACGGCTACCTGCTCTCCCGCGTGCTGCACGACTGGGACGACGGCGAGGCGCTGGAGATCCTGCGCACCTGCCGCCGCGCGACGCCGGACGGCGCGACGCTCGTGGTGGTCGAGGCCGTGCTGCCGGCGCGCGCGGCCGACGACGCGGCGGCCATCCGCATGGACCTGCACATGCTCGCGCTGCTGCACGGCCGCGAGCGCACGGAGGCCGAGTTCGCCCGGCTGCTCGCGGACGCCGGGTTCCGGCTGGTGCGCACGACCCCGGCCGCGCCGGGGTGCACGTGCTGGAGGCGGTGCCGGTCTAAGCAGCCACGGGCTGGCAGCCGGGGCACCAGAACAGGTTGCGGTTCTGGTGCTCCGCGCGGGCCACGGGCGTGCCGCAGACCAGGCACGGCAGCCCGGCCCGCCGGTAGACGTACACCTCGCCGCCGTGCCGGTCCCGGCGCGGCGCGCGGCCGGTGACCTCGGGGTCGTGCTCGGGCGCGACGGTGTCGATCCGGCCCGTGCGCACGCCGTCGGCCATCAGCGCGACGAGGTCGGCCCAGATCGCGTCCCAGCCGGCCCGGTCGAGCGCCCGCCCGGGCAACTGCGGGTCGAGGTGGTGCCGGAAGAGCACCTCGCGCGGTACACGTTGCCGACGCCCGCGACGACCGCCTGGTCCATGAGCAGCGTCGCGAGCGGCGCGCGCGACCGGGAGATGCGCGCCCACGCGAGGTCCGGGTCGGCGTCCGGGCGCAGCGGGTCGGCGCCGAGCCGGGCGTGCAGGGCGTCCGCCTCGGCGTCGGTGAGCAGCTCGCAGGCCGTGGCGCCGCGCAGGTCGGCGTAGTGCGCCGGGCCCTCCATCCGCATCCGGACCTGCCCGCGCGGCGGGCCCGCGGGCGCCGGCCCGTCCTCGAACACCCCGTAGAGGCCCAGGTGGACGTGCACGACGCGGCCGGGGCCGTAGTGGTGGAAGAGGTGCTTGCCGTGCGCCTCCGCGCGCTCCAGCACCCGCCCGTCGACGAGCGCGGCGCCCGCCGCGAACCGGCCCTGCGGGCTCGACACCGCGACCGCGGTGCCCGCGAAGAGGCCGTGGTGCAGGCCGGCGAGGCGGTGGAGGGTGTGCCCTTCCGGCACTACGCGCCCGGGACCTGGTCCGGCGGGAGCACCGGGGGCACACCGGTGCGCTCGTACTCGGCGAGCTGCTCGATCCGGCGTTCGTGGCGGGGCTCGCCGGAGAACGGGGTGCCGACGAACGCGAGCACGATCTCCGTCGCGTCCTCCGCCGTGTGCATCCGCGCCCCGACGGCCACGACCTGCGCGTTGTTGTGCTGGCGGGCGAGTGTGGCGGTCTCGGTGCTCCAGGCGAGCGCGCACCGGATGCCGGGCACCTTGTTGGCCGCCATCTGCTCGCCGTTGCCCGAGCCGCCGATCACCACGCCGAGACCGTCCGGGTCGGCCAGCGTGCGGCGGGCCGCCTCGATGCAGAACGGCGGGTAGTCGTCGGCCGCGTCGTAGGTGGCCGGGCCGACGTCGACGGCCTCGTGGCCGAGGCCGGTGAGCTGCGCGATCAGGTGGGCCTTGAGGTCGAAGCCGGCGTGGTCGGAACCGAGGTAGACGCGCACGGGGCGCCATCCTGCCCTACCGACCGGTTCGGGCATCTCGACGGGTTCGAGGTCGTCCGCCAGCTCGAACGGCACCTCGGTCGTGAGCGTCACGGCTCGCCGACCGGGCGGATCTGGTCCGGCTGCGCCCGGACGTGCGCGCCCTGCCGGGTGAGCTGGTCGCGCCCGCGGTGGCGTCGATCCCGTGCTGCGCGGCGAAGTCGGGGCCGTGCCCGACGAGCTCACCCGAGAAGTCCACGAGGTCACCGGTGCGGATCGGGGCCGGCAGCCCGTCGGACGCCGCCACCTCCACCCAGACCCGGTCGGCGTTGCTGTTCCCGACCCAGAACCCGGCCGCGTCGGCGCCGAGAGCACCTGCAGCGACGTGCCGGTGACGTCCGCGCCGGACAGCGCGGTCAGCTCGCCGCCCGGCCCCGCGGCGCCGGCGAGCGGAAGGATCGGGGCGCCGCCCGCCGTGCTCAGCGCACCCGCCGGGGCGCCGTTCGGGTGCCCGTTCGGGGAGCCGTGCCCGGACGTGCCGGACGCCGGCCAACGGGGTTCGGCCGAACCGGCCGAGCCGTGGCGGGCGAACCCCCACAGCACCAGCCCCAGCACCACCAGCCCGAGGAGCAGCAGCCACGGGGCCCGGCGGCGGCCCCGGGAACGCGGCGGCGGCTCCGGCCACGGCTCGCCGACCCAGCTCGCGTCGGCGTGGGCGGCTCGATCGGTGGGTGCGCACCCGGGTACGGCCGACCGATCGGGTCGGTGGCGGCGGAATCGCCCGCCGGACGACTCATCGCGCTCCTCCTCGGGTGCCGAGCTGCCCGCGGCCCCGGCTACCCGGCCCCGGAGGAGGTGATCCGCCCAGGTCAGGGCTCCCACCCGGACGGGTGGGCCGTTCTCACCCGCCGTCGGGACGCGCGGGCGCCTCGCCGTCTCCCGGGGTGGCGGCGTCGGGGCCCGGCTTCTCCGGGGTGCCGGGCTCCGCGGCGTCGGGCGGGCCCACCAGGTCGGTGGCCGGGAGCGCGAGCGTCGTGCGGTCCGCGGCCGCATAGCTCGCGACCCGGTCGCGATCCGTTCGCCGAGGTAGCGCATGACGATCGCGGCGGCCGACGCGACCGGCACCGCCAGGAACGCGCCCGCGATGCCCCACAGCGTGGAGCCCGCGGTGATCGCGAGCAGCACGACGGCGGCGTGCAGGTTGAGGCTGCGGCCCTGCAGGATCGGCTGCAGGATGTTGCCCTCCAGCTGCTGCACGGCGACGATGATCGCGAGCACGATCAGGGCCGTCGTGAACCCGTTGCTCACGAGCGCGACCAGCACGGACAGCGCCCCGGCCACGAACGCGCCGACGATCGGCACGAACCCGCCGAGGAACGTCAGCACGGCCAGCGGGATCGCCAGCGGCACGCCGAGCACCACCAGCCCGATGCCGATCAGCACGCCGTCGACCAGCGCGACGATGGCCTGCACCCGGATGAAGTCGGTGAGCGTCTTCCAGATCCGGCGCAGCACCTCGGCGACGTGGCCGCCCGCGCCCTCGCCCGCCACCTTGCGCAGCCACGGCAGGAACCGCGGCCCGTCCTTCACGAACAGGAACGCGAGCACGAGCGTGATCAGGGCCGTGACCACGCCGGACGCGACGCTGCCGACGCCCGTGAGCACGCTGGTGGTGATCGACGAGATGCTCGCCTGCAGCTGCTGGGTGGCGGTCTGCAGCGCGGCGTCGAGCTGGCCCTGCGCGAGGTTGAGCGGCGGCCCGGAGAGCCACTGCTGGATCGCCTGGACGCCGGTGGACGCGCTGGCCGAGATCTGCGGGATGCTGCCCGACACCGACGTGCTGATCAGCGCGACCACGCCGGCCAGCACGACGATGCCGGCCAGCAGCACGGTGGCCGCGGCGAGCGCCGGCGGGAAGCGGTGCTTGCGCAGCCAGGCCGTGGGCGGCCACAGCACGGTGGCGACGATCACCGCCATGATCACGGGCAGCGCGATCGACCACAGCTGGCCCACGATCCAGCCGATCAGCGTGATGCCCAGCGCGACCAGCGCCAGCCGCAGGCTCCAGCGCGCGGCCCACGTGATGCCTTCCCCGATCGCGGTGCCCCGCCCGCGGCGGGGACGCTCGGTCGTCGTCACGCCACTCCTCCAGACGCCCGGTGTGCGCCACCAGGCTTCCAGAGAACGCCGACATCGGTGGGACGCGGGGGCGTTCGTCTCAGAAGGTGACCAGCGGGTCGCCGAACGAGTCGGCGGAGGATCCCGCGAGTCGCGCCCTGGGTGCACGCGAGTCGCGCCACCCCGACTCGCGTACCGCCAGACCCCGACTCGCGGAAAGGCGGCCTTGACCTGTAGCTGACTTCAACTTCTACGGTGCCCGTACGTCCGGTTCGCCGGAAACTGTCGGACCCCTCCGCCACACTCGGCGCGGCGATGGACCGATGAGTTCCCGGCCGCCGGTTCGTCAGACGTACGGACGGCAGCGACGGGGAGAGGGAACGACCATGAGCATGGAGATGGTGGCGTGGCACTCGATGTACCAGGCCGCGCACGCCACCGACGAGCGGCGGCCGTTCTCGCGCGCCACGCTGCGGCGCATCGCCGCGTTCGCCCGGCCGCACCGGCGCCGGCTCGCGGCGTTCCTGCTGGTCAGCGTGCTGGGCGCGGTGCTGGCCGTGGCCACCCCGGTGCTCGCCGGACGGGTCGTCGACACGATCGTCGGCGGCGGGCCGGTCGGGATGGTGGTCGGGCTCGCGCTCGTCATCGCCGTCATCGCGGTGGCCGAGGCCGCGGCCGGCATCCTGGAGCGCCACATGTCGGCGTCGCTGGGCGAGGGCCTGATCCTCGACCTGCGCACCGCGGTGTTCGACCACGTGCAGCGCCAGCCCGTCGCGTTCTTCACCCGCACCCGCACGGGCGCGCTGGTCAGCCGGCTCAACAACGACGTCATCGGCGCGCAGCGCGCGTTCAGCGACACGCTGTCGGGCGTCGTGGGCAACCTCGTCACGCTCGCGCTCACGCTCGGCGTGATGCTGAGCCTGTCGTGGCAGGTCACGCTCCTCGCGCTGGTGCTGCTGCCGGTGTTCGTGCTGCCGGCCCGGCGGATGGGCCGGCGCCTGGCGGTGCTGGAGCGCGAGGCCGCCGACCACAACGCCGCGATGGGCACGCAGATGACCGAGCGGTTCTCGGCCCCCGGCGCCACGCTCGTCAAGCTCTTCGGACGCCCGGCCGAGGAGACGCGCGAGTTCGTGGCGCGCGCCGCGCGCGTCCGCGACATCGGCGTCCGCACGGCGATGGTGCAGTGGGTGTTCGTCTCGGCGCTGACGCTCGTCTCCGCGCTGGCGCTCGCGCTCGTCTACGGGCTCGGCGGCTACCTCGCGCTCACCGGCGGGATGGCCGCAGGCGACGTGGTGGCGCTCGCGCTGCTGCTCACGCGCCTGTACGCGCCGCTCACCGCGCTGGCGAGCGCGCGGGTCGAGGTGATGACCGCGCTGGTGAGCTTCGAACGGGTCTTCGAGGTGCTGGACCTGCCGCCGCTGGTGGCCGAGCCGGAGCGCCCGGAGCCGCTGCCCGAGGGGCCCCTGTCGGTGGAGCTGTCCGGCGTCCGGTTCGCGTACCCGGCGGCCGGGAAGGTGTCGCTCGCGTCGCTGGAGGAGGTGGCGCGGCTCGACACCCGCGGCGGGGAGGAGGTGCTGCACGACGTCGCGTTCCGGGCGGAGCCGGGGCAGATGGTCGCGCTGGTCGGGTCGTCGGGGGCGGGCAAGTCGACGATCGCCCAGCTGCTCCCCCGGCTCTACGACGTCGACGCGGGGGCCGTCCGGCTGGGCGGGGTGGACGTGCGCGACCTGTCGTTCGAGTCGATCCGCGGCGCGCTCGGCCTGGTCACGCAGGACGGGCACCTGTTCCACGAGTCGATCCGGGCCAACCTGCTGCTCGCCCGGCCCGAGGCCACCGACGCCGACCTGTGGCACGCGCTGGAGCGGGCCCGGCTCGGCGAGCTGGTCGCGGCGCTGCCCGACGGGCTGGACACGGTCGTCGGCGAGCGCGGCTACCGGCTCTCCGGAGGCGAGCGCCAGCGGCTGACGATCGCCCGGCTGCTGCTGGCCCGCCCGCGGGTGGTCGTGCTGGACGAGGCCACGGCCCACCTCGACTCCACGTCGGAGGCGGCGGTGCAGGAGGCGCTCGGCGAGGCGCTGGCCGGGCGCACGGCGATCGTCATCGCGCACCGGCTGTCCACGGTGCGCGCCGCCGACCAGATCCTCGTGCTGGAGGCCGGGCGGGTGGTCGAGCGCGGCACCACACCGAGCTGCTGGCCCGCGGCGGGCGCTACGCGCAGCTGTACCGCACCCAGTTCGACGAGCCCGTGAGCCCCGTGGCCGCGATCGCCTGAGCCTCGCCGCTGCCCGGCCGGGTCGAGGGGCCGGCCGGGCGGCGGCCTTCCCGTTGGCTAGTCGACGTCCGGGAAGGCGACGAACCGCACGAGCACCCGCCGCGCACCGTCGGCGGGTTCCCGCGTCTCGTCGGCGTAGCGCTGGTAGAGGGCCATGTAGTCGTTCCAGAACCGCAGCAGCTCCTCGCCCGTGAGCCGCAGCGCGCCGCGGGCGAAGAGCAGCGCGTCGCCCCACTCGCCCATCGCGTCGCGCTGCTCCTGGAACCGGGCGAACGCCTCGACGTCCGCGGCCACCTCCAGCCGTCCCAGCTCCGCGAACGCGTCGCGCGCCTCCTCGCTCATGAGGCTGCGCCGCGGGAACCGGAGGTCCTGCTCACGGGCCTCCCACCACCGCTCCCGGCCGCTGCCCCGCTCCGGCAGCTCGTGGACGAACCCGTGCTCGGCGAGCCTGCGCAGGTGGTAGCTGGTGGCGCCGGTGTTCTCGCCGAGCGCCCGCGCGAGCGACGTCGACGTCGCCGGGCCGTCGCGCCGCAGCCGCCGCAGGATCTGCTGCCGCAGCGGATGCCCGAGCGCCCTCAGGGCGGCGGGATCGGTGAGCTCTCGGGGTTGTCCCTGATCCGCCATCGCGGCGACCCTAGCAGGGTTGTGTTTGCAAAGATTTCTCTGCAAACTTCTCTCTGTGGATGGACGGCCATGTACGCAGTAGGAACGTCACTCGCCGCGGTCGCCGCGGCCCTCGCCCTGACGTCGGCGCCCCCGCCGCCACCCGAGCCGGGCGTCGCGGAGGTCGCGCTGAGCGTCGCCACCAGCGACGGGCTGACGCTCGCCGCGACGCTGCACGTCCCCGAAGCCGCCCTCCCGGGCCTGCCCGGATGGTGCTCGTGCACGGCGCCGGGACCGGGCCGCGCGAGAAGCTCCGGGAGGAGGCCGCCGCGTTCGCGCGGGCCGGCGTCGCGACGCTCACCTACGACAAGCGGACGGTCGGCTACTCGCTCACCCAGCGCTCCTACGCGCAGCTCGCCGACGACGCCGCCGCGGCGGCCGCGGTGCTGCGCGGACGGCCCGAGGTGGCGCCGTCCGCCGTCGGGATCTGGGGGTTCAGCGAGGGCGGCTGGGTCGCACCGCTCGCCGCGTCCCGGGCTCCGGAGACGGCGTTCGTCGTGGTCGTGGGCGCGAACGGGGTGGCCCCGCTGCGCCAGCAGACGTGGGCGACCAGGCCAAGATGCACCACGCCGGCGTCGAGGGCTCGCTCGTGGACGCGAGCACCCGCACGTTCTACCGGCTGATCTCCGGCCTCGGGATGTTCCCCGAGCCCTACTACGACCCGGCGCCGCCGCTGCGCGCGCTGACCGTGCCGGTGCTGGGCGTCTGGGGTGCGAAGGACCGGCTGACGCCGCCGGTCGAGAGCGTCGCGGGCTTCCGGGCCGCGCTCGACGCGGGCGGCAACCGGCACTACACGCTGCGCACGTTCGCCGACGCCGAGCACTCCCTGCGGACGACGGCCACCGGGTTCGACAGGGGCCCGGCCCTCGCGCCCGGCTACCGTCGACCTGGTGACGTCGTGGGTCGGCGCGGTCGCGGCCGGCGCGGCGCCGCCGACGTCCGTCGCGGGCACCGGCGACCAGGCCCGCCCGACGGCCGGGGTGCCGCCGCTGGCCTGGTACAAGTCGGAGTGGGTGCAGCTGGGCGCGCTCCTCGTCATGCTGATCGGGTTCGGCGGGTTCTGGCTGGTCACGGGCGTGCGCGCGGTGCGCCGCCGGGGACCGTCGACCCCGCGTTCGGCCCGGGTGCTCGCCGGCGCCGGGCTCGTCGCGATGCTCGGCGGGCTCGGCTACCTGGGCTTCGTCCAGGCGACGCGGGGCCGCACGTTCGACCCGGGCCCGATGGTCGCCGGCCGCCCGCTGCTGTGGCTGGCGCTGCAGGCGGTGGCGGTCGTCGCGGTGCCGGCGGCGGTCGCGCTGGCCGTCCGCCGGCGCGACCGGGCGTCGCTCCCCCTGCTGGTGGCCGGGGCGGTCTTCATCCCCTGGGCGGCGTACTGGGGCCTGCTCCTCCCCTGACCTCGCAGCCCCCCGGGCCTCCTCGCAGCCGGTGGACGTGCTGCGAGGAGGCCACCAGCGCTGCGACGTCGGGCGAGATTCGCAGCACCGCGGTCACCGTGCGGGGGCCAGTAGGGTCATGCCGATGAGCGTCACCGTCCGGCCCGAGCACCGCCAGCGCGACCACCGCGTGCGCCTCGAGTGGGGACGGGAGGCGCCGAGCTGCTCGCCCAGGAGTGCGCCGCCGTGATCGTGGTGGACGTGCTGTCGTTCTGCACGGCGGTGGACGTCGCGGTCGGGCGCGGGGCCACCGTGCTCCCGCAGCGCCACGGCGACCCCGACACGGCGGCCGAGCAGGCGCGCTCGCTCGGGCTGCTGCCGGCCGGGCCGCGGGACGGGCCCGGGCCGTCGCTGCGCCCGTCGTCGCTGGTGGGGCTCGCGCCCGGCACCGGGATCGGCCTGCCCTCACCCAACGGCGCGACGCTCTGCGCGACCGTCGCCGCGGGCGGGGCCGTGCTCTTCGCGGGGTGCCTGCGCAACGCGTCGGCCGTCGCGGCGGCGGCCGCGGCCGTCGGCGGGCCGGTGGGGATCGTCCCGGCCGGGGAGCGGTGGCCGGGCGACACGCTGCGGGTGGCCGTCGAGGACGCGCTCGGCGCCGGCGCCATCGCCGCCGCGCTCCCGCCGGAGGACCGGTCCCCGGAGGCCGACCTGGCCGCCGCCCAGTACGCGGCGGCGCGGGCCCGCGGGCTGTCGGCGGTGCTCGCCGCCACCGCGTCCGGGCGGGAGCTGCTCGCCGACGGCTACGGCGCCGACGTCGCGCTGGCCGCCGCGGCCGACACGAGCCCGGTGGCGCCCCGGCTGCGCGACGGGCTGCTGCAGCGTTGACGGAGGGCCGCTGGGTCGAGGTCGGGGACGGCGTCCTCGCCCGCCGCTACGCCGAGCTGGACCTCACGGTCGGCCTCGTGCTCGGGGCCGAACGCGCGCTGGTCGTCGACACCCGCGGCGACGAACGGCAGGGCGCCGAGCTGGCCGCGGCGGTCCGGGCGGTGACGCCGCTGCCGCCGGCCGTCGCGATCACGCACGCCCACTTCGACCACTGCTTCGGCACGTCGGCGTTCCCGGGCGCGCCGGTCCACGCGCTGCCCCGCTGCCGGGAGGTGCTCGCGGCGACGGCCGCCGCGCAGCGCGCGGAGTGGACGCGCCACTACCGCGACCGCGGCGACGCCACCACGGCCGCGGCCCTCGCCGCCACCGACCCGCCGCTCCCGGACGCCGCTGCGCCCGTCGCGCTCGACCTCGGCGGCCGCACCGCCCACCTGCTGCACCTCGGCCGCGGCCACACCGACCACGACCTGGTCGTCCACGTGCCGGACCAGCAGGTCGTGTTCGCCGGCGACCTCGTCGAGGAGGGCGCCCCGCCCGACCTCGGCGACGCCGTGCTCGCCGAGTGGCCGGCGACCCTCGACGCCCTCCTCGCCCTGGCACCACGGGTGGTCGTGCCCGGCCACGGCGACCCGGTCGACCCGGCGTTCGTGGCGGAGCAGCGGGCGTACCTGGCGAGCCTGGCCCTAAGGTCGACCCGGTGACGTTCGCTGTGGAGCTGCGGGAGCTGACCGGACCGACGTGGGAGGCCGCCGTGGCCCACCGGTTCGTGCGGGAGATCCGGCGCGGCGAGGTGCCGCCGGGCGTCCTGCGCACCTACCTCGTGCAGGACCACCAGTTCTTCGACGCGTTCGTGGCGCTGATGGGCGCGGCGGTCGCGTGCGCCGACACCGTCGAGCCCCGAGTCGTGCACGCCCGCCAGCTCGCCGTGGTGGCCGGCCCCGAGAACGACTTCTTCGCCCGCGCCCTCGACGCGCTCGACGTGCCGCTCGCCGACCGCACCGACCCCGTGCTGCTGTCGCCGACGGAGGGGTTCACCGCGCTGATGGACACCGCGCGGCGCAGCGCCGACTACGCGTCCTGCCTGGCCGTGCTGCTCGTCGCGGAGTGGCTCTACCTCGACTGGGCCACCCGCGACGACGTCCCGCTGCCCGCCGAGCCGATCCAGCGGGAGTGGATCGAGCTGCACAGCGGGCAGGCGTTCGAGGCGTGGGTCGCGTTCCTGCACGCCGAGCTGGACCGGGTCGCGTTCGGCCTCGACGCCGCCCACCGCGAGCGGGTGCGGGGGCTCTTCGTCCGGGCCGTCGACCTGGAGCTGGCCTTCTTCGACGCCGCGTACACCTGACGGGCCGGGACCGCCCGGCGACGGAGTCGCGTCCCGGCAGCACCCTCGTAACAAATTCCTCCTAGCGTCACGCGGATGAGCGACCTCCCTCTGCTCGGCGTGGAGGAGGAGTTCCACGTCGTCGACCTCGAGACGCGCCGTGCCGCGCCCGAGGTCGACGCGCTGCTCGCCCGCCTCGACGGCGCCGAGTTCGCGCCGGAGCTGCAGCGGTCGCTCGTCGAGACGAACACGCCGGTCTGCGGCACGCTCGACGAGCTCCAGGGCACCTGCGCCGGCTGCGGGCCAAGCTGGAGTCGGTCGCCGCGCCGCTCGGGCTGGGGGTGGTCGCGGCCGGCACCGTCCCGCTCGCCGACCCGGACGGCGACGCGATCTCGGCGGGCGCCCGCTACGAGCGCATGCAGCACGAGTACCAGATGCTCGTGCGCGAGCAGCACATCTGCGGCGCACAGGTGCACGTCGACGTGCCGGACCGGGACACGGCCGTGCAGGTCGTGCGGCGGGTGGCGCCGTACCTGCCGGTCCTGCTGGCGATCTCGGCGAGCTCGCCGTACTGGAACGGGAGCGACACCGGCTACGCGAGCTTCCGGTCGATGGTCTGGTCGCGCTGGCCGACCGCGGGCCCGCCCGCGCACGTCGAGACGGCCGCCGACTACGACACGCTGGTCGCCCAGCTCATCGCGTCGGGCACGATCAGCGACCCGGGGATGGTCTACTTCGACATCCGGCCGAGCGCCCACCTGCCGACGGTCGAGCTGCGGGTGTGCGACGCGTGCCCCGAGGTCGACGACGTGGTGCTCGTCGCGGGGCTCTTCCGGGCGCTGGTCGCGATGGCCCGCGCCGACCTCGACGCCGGCCTCCCGCTGCCCGAGTCGCGCCACGAGCTGCTGCGCGCGGCGAGCTGGCGGGCCGCGCGCTCCGGGCTGGAGGGCGACCTCGTCGACGTCACCGGCCCGACCCTGGTCGCCCCGCCGCTGCTCATCGGGCAGCTCGTCCAGCAGCTGCGGCCGTACCTGGAGGAGACGGGCGACTGGGAGCACGTGCTGCAGCTGTCGCAGGCCACGCTCGCGCGGGGCAGCGCCGCCGCCCGCCAGCGCCGGGTGGCCGGGCGCCGCGGCGAGCTGACCGACGTCGTCGACGCGCTGGTCGCCGCCACCCAGGGCCGGACGCCCATCGCCGAGCCGGCGCCGACCGTCCCGCTGACCCCGCGGCTGCTCGCCGGCTACGACACGGGCGACCGGTTCGACGAGGCCGTCAGCGCCGGCGGCACGGTGCTGCCGCACTACGGCTGGATGTTCCGCACGCTCGACCGGCTCGGTCCGCGCGGGCTGGTCGCCGCCCGGTCGGCGCTGCACACCGAGCAGCGCGCCCGCGGCGTGACGTTCCGGGTGGGCGACGGGGAGGCCGACCGGCTCTTCCCGCTGGACCTCGTGCCGCGGATCGTCACGTCCGACGACTGGGCGGGCCTCTCCGCCGGGCTCGGCCAGCGCGTCCGGGCGCTGGAGGCGTTCCTGCGCGACGTCTACGGCGAGCGCCGGATCGTCGCCGACGGCGTGGTCCCGGCGCACGTCGTGGACGCCGCGCCGGGCCGCAGCCGGATCGGCCGGCTCGTCCCGCCCGACGCGGTGCGCGTCGCGGTGGCGGGCATCGACCTCGTGCGTGACCGGGCCGAGCACTGGCTCGTGCTGGAGGACAACCTCCGGGTGCCGTCCGGGATCGGCTACTCGATCATGAGCAGGCGGCTCATCCGGAGTGTCATGCCCGACCTGGAGCCGCCGGCCGGCGTCGTGGGGCTGGAGCCGGTGCCGGGCATGCTGCGCTCGACGCTGCTCTCGGCCACCGAGCCGGACGACCCCGGCCACGACGCGGTCGCGCTGCTCTCGGCCGGGCCGTCCGACTCGGCGTTCTTCGAGCACCGGCTGCTCGCCGAGCGCATGGGCGTGCCGGTCGTGACGCCGCGGGACCTGCAGGTCACCGAGGACGGCGTGCACCTGGTGGGTGTGGGCGCCCGGCGCCGGCTCTCCGCGCTCTACCGGCGCATCGACGAGCGCGAGCTGCTGGCCGCGACCGGCGCCGACCTGCGCCCGATCGGGCGTGCGCTGTGCAACGCGATGGCCCGCGGCGCGGTCGCCGTGCTCAACGCGCCGGGCAACGGGGTGGCCGACGACAAGCTCGTCTACGCCTACGTCCCGGACATGATCCGGTACTACCTCGGCGAGGACGCGCTGCTGCCGAACGTGCCGACCTACCCGTGCGTCGACCCGGAGCGCCGGGCCGAGGTGCTCGACCGGCTCGGCGAGCTGGTGCTCAAGCCCGTGGACGGCTACGGCGGTGCCGGGATCGTGATCGGCCCGGACGCCGGGCGCGCGGAGCTGGCGGCGCTCGCCGACGCGGTGCGCGCGAACCCCGCGGGCTGGGTGGCCCAGGACGTCGTGCAGCTCTCGACGCACCCGACGTTCGACGGCGAGCGGCTGGAGCCGCGCGCGGTGGACCTGCGGGCGTTCGCGTTCCAGTCGCGGGCGGGCGACCGCACGGCCGTGGACGTGGCGCCGGCCGCGCTCAGCCGGGTGGCGCCGGCCGGGAGCCTGATCGTGAACTCGTCGCGGGGTGGCGGGGCGAAGGACACCTGGGTTCTGCGCTGATTTGTACGAACTGTACTGAACTCGCGCCATTCGGTACGATTCGACGCGTGACCCAGATGCTCACGATCTCCGCCGCCCGCGAGCAGTTCGCCGTGGTCATCGATCGCGTGCGCACCGACCACCTGCCCGTCTACCTCACGAAACACGGGCACCGCGTCGCCGCGATCATCGCTGCCGACGACCTCGACCGGCTGATCGAGCTCGCGGAGCGGGCCGAGGCGACGGAGTCCCGCAGGGAGCCGGTGACAGTGGGGGCGCGGCCGGTCGGGTTCGTGCCCGGGGCAGTGCCGGATGCCTTCTTCGAACCGCTGCCGACGAGGAGGTGGCCCGGTGGGAGTGACCTCGTCGCTCCTGCTCGACACGCACGCCCTGCTGTGGGTGCTGCTCGACCCGGACCGCGTCCCCGACGCGACGGTCGACCGCATCCGCGACCCCGGCACCGACCTCGTCGTCTCGGCCGCCTCCGCGTGGGAGATCGGCACGAAGTTCCGGCTCGGCAGGCTTCACTCGGCGCAGGCCGTGGTGCACGGCTACGCCGAGCACCTGAGACGGTTGCGGGCCCGCGAGCTGCCGATCAGCTCGCAGCACGCGCTGACGGCCGGCTCCCTCTCGTGGGAGCACCGCGACCCGTTCGACCGGATGATCGCCGCGCAGTGCATGGTCGAGACGCTCCCGCTGGTCACGGCCGACCGCGCGCTCGCCGACTTCCCCGGGGTGCAGGTGGTCTGGTAGCGCTCCGCCGCCCCGACCACACCGCCGTCCAGACCACACCGCCGCCCTACCGCACCGCCGCGCAGGCCGCGATCAGCGGCTCCGGGTCGGGGTGGTCGCCCGGGGCCTGGAAGACCACCGCGTCGGCCCCGGCCTCGCCGAACGCCGCCGCCGTGTCGGCACCCGTGCCGAGAGCGCAGGGCCGGCCGGGTCCACCTCGACGTAGACGGTGGTGCGGAAGGGCTCGCCCGTGCGGCCGGCCGCCTCCCGGCCCTCGGCGGCGAGTCGCACAGCGGCCCCGACCTGCTCGGCCGTCAGCCCGGAGTCGAGCAGCACCCCGTCGCGATCTCGCCGGCCAGCCGCACGGTCCGCGGCCCGCGGGCCCCGACGAGCACCGGCGGCGCCGCGGCGGGCGGCCAGTCCAGCGCCACGCCGGAGAGGTGCACGTACGTCCCGTCGACGTCGAGCGTGCGCCCGTGCAGCAGGTCGCGCACGGCGCCGGTGTGCTCGCGCAGCAGCGTCATCGGCGACGCGACGCGGGCCCCGACCTGCCCCATCCAGTCGAGCACCCCGTGGCCGAGCCCGGGCAGGAACCGCCCGGGGAACAGGCGCTCGACCGTCGCGATCTCCATCGCGGCCAGCGCCGGGTTGCGCAGCGGCACCGGCAGCAGCCCGATCCCGACCCGCAGCCGCTCGCTCCAGGCCAGCGCCGCGGTGGCGGCCGTCAGCCCGCCCTCCAGGAAGCAGTCCTCCCACAGCCACAGCTCGGCCAGCCCCGCCGCGTCCGCGGCGCGGACGACGTCGCGCAGCCGCTCGGGCGGTGACTGCGGCCGGAACACCACACCCGTGATCGTCACGGGGCCAGTGCACCACGCGCGTGCGACCATCCGCCGGTCACACACTCGAAACCGGGTCTGACTTGCGCGGACGGGCCGGCGCATCGTCCACTCGGGACGGGGGTCGACGAGGGAGGCGCACATGTGCGGAATCGCGGGCGAGATCCGCTTCGACGGCGCACCGCCCGACGTGGCCGCCGTCGCCCGGATCACGGCCGAGATGCACCGCCGTGGCCCGGACGGCTCCGGGGTGCACGCGAGCGGCGCGACCGCGCTCGGCCACCGCCGGCTCAAGATCCTCGACCTGTCCGAACGCGGGGCCCAGCCCATGGTCGACCCGGAGCTCGGTCTCACCGCCGTCTTCAACGGGCTGATCTACAACTACCGCGAGCTGCGCGCCGAGCTGGAGGCCGCGGGCCACCGCTTCTTCTCCGAGACCGACACCGAGGTGCTGCTCAAGGCGTTCAAGCAGTGGGGCGCGGGGTGCGTCGAGCGGTTCCTCGGCATGTTCGCGTTCGCAGTCGTGGAACGCGACACGGGCGTCCTGACGCTGGGCCGCGACCGGCTCGGCATCAAGCCGCTGTACGTCGCCGAATCGCCCGGCCGGCTGCGGTTCGCCTCGACGCTGCCCGCGCTGCTGGCCGGCGGCGGCGTCGACACCTCGCTCGACCCGGTCGCGCTGCACCACTACATGACGTTCCACTCGGTCGTCCCGGCCCCGCACACGATCCTCAACGGCGTGCGCAAGCTGCCGCCGGCCACCGTCCGCACCGTCCGGCCGGACGGGACGAGCAGCGACCACGTGTACTGGCGCCCCGAGCACGTCCGGCGGCCGGAGAACGCGCGGATGACCGCCCGCGACTGGCGCGACGCGGTGCTGGAGGCGCTGCGGCTCGCGGTGCGCCGGCGGATGGTCGCGGACGTCCCGGTCGGGGTGCTGCTCAGCGGCGGGCTGGACTCGTCGCTGGTGGTGGGCCTGCTCGCGGACATGGGCCAGACCGGCCTCAAGACGTTCAGCGTCGGGTTCCACGCCACCGCGGGCGAGTCCGGCGACGAGTTCGAGTTCTCCGACCTGGTCGCACGCACGTTCGGCACCGACCACCAGCAGATCCTCGTCGACCCGGCGCGGATGCTGCCGGCCGTCGACGACGCGATCGCGGCGATGTCCGAGCCCATGGTCAGCCACGACTGCGTCGCGTTCTACCTGCTCGCCGAGGAGGTGTCGAAGTCCGTCACGGTCGTGCAGTCCGGGCAGGGCGCCGACGAGGTGTTCGCCGGGTACAGCTGGTACCCCCCGCTGGCCGGGGTGCCGCGGCACCGGGGCGTCGCCGCGTACGAGAGCGTGTTCACCGACCGCCCGCACGAGGAGCTGGCGCACATCCTCGAACCCGAGTGGGTGCTCGCCGACGACCCGAGCCGGGCCTTCGTCACCGAGCACTTCGCGGCCCCCGGCGCCGCCGACACGCTCGACGCCGCGCTGCGGCTGGACTCGACGATCATGCTGGTGGACGACCCCGTCAAGCGCGTCGACAACATGACGATGGCCTGGGGCCTGGAGGCGCGCGTGCCGTTCCTCGACCACGAGCTGGTCGAGCTGGCCGCAGCCTGCCCGCCGGAGCTCAAGCTCACCCAGGGCGGCAAGGGTGTGCTCAAGGACGCGGCCCGCGGGGTCGTCCCGGACGCCGTCATCGACCGCCCGAAGGGGTACTTTCCGGTGCCCGCCATCCGGCACCTGGAGGGCCCGTTCCTCGACCGGGTGCGCGACGCCGTGACCGACCCGGTCGCGAAGGCGCGCGGGCTCGTGCGGCGGGACTGGCTCGACGCCATGCTCGCCGACCCGAACACGAAGCGGACGAACCTCGGTTCGAACGCCCTGTGGCAGGTGGCGCTGCTGGAGATGTGGTTGCAGGAGAGGGGGCTCTAGCGATATGGCGCAGGTGGGGATCTCGGAGTTCACCGAGCGGCGGCTGGCCCGCCTCGGGGTCGACGCCCGGCTCGCGCTGTTCCCGGCGCGGCACGGCCACCCCGTCCCCTCGCCCGACGGCACGCGGCTGGCCTGGGTCTCCGACCGCGACGGCCGTCCGCGCGCGTGGCTGGCCCCGCTCCCGGCCGACGGCGGGCCGCTGCCCGAGCCCACCGAGCCGCTCCCGTTCGCGGGGGACGTGCAGGCGCTGAGCTGGTCGCCGGACGGGCGGTGGCTGGCCGCCGAGACCGCGCCCGGCGGCGGCGAGCGCACCCGCGTGCAGGTCGTGCCCGCGGACGGCGGCCCGATGCACGAGCTGGCCCCCGGCGCCGTCGCCGCGACGCTCGGCGCCTGGTCGCTGGACGGGCGCCGGCTCGGCATCACGCTCTTCGGCGACCCGTCCGGCGACGGGCAGGCGTGCCTGGTGGAGCTGCAGGACGGCACGTCCGTGCCGCTCGCGGCCGGGCCGGCGGCGCGGGTGTGCGCGGTGAGCGGCGACGGGCGCCGCGCCGTCGTCCGGCTGGGGCGCCGCGGCGAGCGCCGGCTGGAGCTCGTCGACCTGCGCAGCGGCCGCCGCACCGAGCTGCTCCCGGGCGGGGCGACCGTCGCCGACGCCCGGTTCGGCGTCACCGGGCGGCAGCTCTACGTCCACACCGACGCCGGGCGCGAGCGCCCCGCGCTGCTCGCCGTCACGCTGCGCGGGAACAGCGGCGTCTCCGCCGCGTACGCGATCGCCGAACGTCCCGACGACGACCTCGACCTCGTCACCCTCGACCCCGGCGGCGCGCGGGCCGCGCTCGTCTGGAACGTCGACGGGCGCAGCGAGACCGAGCTGCTCGACCTGCGCACGGGGCTGCTGGAGCCGGTGCCGCCGGCCCCGGGCGCGTCGTGACCGGGGCCGCGTTCACCCGCGACGGACTCGGGCTCGTCGTCGCGAGCGAGGGCCCGGACGTGCCGCCGCAGATCGCCCGCCTGCCGCTCGACGGCCCCGGCGAGCCCGACCCGCTCGTCCCGGCCGAGCCCACCGAGCACCCCGATCTCGTCACCCCGACGCTGCACGAGTTCGCCGCCGAGGACGGGCTCGCGCTGTCGGGCTGGCTCTTCCGGCCGGGCAGCGCGCTCGGGCCGCTGCCCACCCTCGTCTGGCTGCACGGCGGCCCGGAGTCGCAGGAGCGGCCCGTCTTCCAGCCGCTCTTCCAGGCGCTCGTGGCCGCGGGCGTCGCCGTCTTCGCGCCGAACGTGCGCGGCTCGGCCGGGTACGGGCGCACGTTCATCGCGGCCGACGACGGCGAGCGCCGGTTCGCCGCGATCCGCGACGTGCGCGCGACCGCCGACTTCCTCGTCGGCTCCGGGCTCGCCGACCCCACCCGGCTGGGCGTCGCCGGGCGCTCGTACGGCGGGTACCTCACGCTGGCGGCGCTCGCGTGGTTCCCGGAGGTCTTCACGATCGGCGTCGACGTCTGCGGGATCTCCGACTTCGCGACGTTCTACGCGGGCACCGAACCGTGGATCGCCGCGGCCGCGACGTCCGAGTACGGCGACCCGGACACGGACGCCGCCCTCCTGCACGAGTTGTCCCCGCTGCACCGCGCGGACCAGATCACCGCGCCTCTGCTCGTGGTGCACGGCGCGCACGACACCAACGTCCCCGTGGGTGAGGCGGAGCAGGTGGTGGCCGCGCTGCGCGACCGCGGCGCCGCCCCCGGCTTCCTGCTCTTCACCGACGAGGGCCACGAGGTGCACGGCACGGAGAACCGCGTGGCGTTCGTCCGTGAACTGACGAGCTGGGTGACAACCCACTTGCTGAAGGTAGGCGAACGCACTGCATAAGCGCCCACCCCAAGTGCATTGTGGAGCCATATGGCAGTTTTGGGCGCCTTCAGAGTGCATTGTGGAGCCATATTGCGGTTCGGGGGGGTTACGGGAGGGCCTGGCGGATCGTTCGTACCAGCTGTGTTCATCCCGAAGCAGCGGTGCCGTCACGAACACGACGTCCCAGCCGGCGGCGTGCACGCGGTTGAGCCGCTCGCGGTCGCGGTTGAGCGCCCACGTCTCGCCGTCGCGCCAGTCGCCGTCGTACTCGATCGCGAGGCGGTGCCGGGGGAACGCGAGGTCGACGCGGGCGATGGGACCGCTCGCGTCCTCGATCCAGTGCTGGGGCACCGGCTCGAGCCCGGCGAGCACGAGCAGCACCCGCATCCGCGACTCCGGCAGCGACTCCGCGACCGGGTCGGCGAGCTCGACCGCGCGACGGGCGCCGGCGATGCCCTTGTCGTCGCGTTCGGCCACCATCGCCGTGACGGCCTCCAGCGTGACCAGCCCGCCGCGCACCACCGCGTCCAGGTCGGCGACGGCGTCGGGCAGCGGCCGGCCGAGCAGCAGGTCGAGCGTGAGCCGCAGCGGCCCGGCCAGGCGGCCGCCCATCCACGGCTCCCAGTCGGCGGGCTCGATGTCCGTGCGCCGGACGGACAGCCCGCGGCGGTGCCCCAGCCGCATCTCCAGCGGCGCGAGCACCTGCACGGGGTCCTCGGGCCAGGCGATCCGCACCCCGCGCACCGTGGCCGCCGACCGTCCGGTGATCACCACGCCCGCCGGCATCGCCAGCGCCAGCGCCCGGCAGCGCAGGTCGTGCGTGACCGTCGCGGACGCCGGCGCGTAGATGCCGTGACAGATCCGCCGCACCCCCGGCCCGCGTAGCTCGCCGCGGGTCAGCATCCCGCGCGCGACCGCCTCCGACCCCCGGAACAACAACGGCAGACGACGCTCCCCCATGAGAAAAGCATGCCGGACGAGTCCGAACCCCGCCGGAAGTTGTCCACAGCCCCCCCAAACGTGCATTCTGGCTCCACAACGCACTCTGAAGGCTCCCCAAAGTGCAATATGGCTCCACAATGCGTTCGGGGCGGGGAGGGACAGCCTCACGGGCGCGTGAAGGAGTCCATGATCGTTTGTCCCTGGGCGTTCGTCGTCAGCACGAAGCGGTACGGCTCAGGGCTCTCGGTGCCGTCGGTGCGGACGAAGACGACCGTCGCCTCGACCGTGTCGTCGCCGGTCGCGCGCACGTTCTCCAGGCTCACCGACCGGATCCCGCCGTAGAAGGCGTCGAACCCGGCGCGCCCGCCGGACGCCTGCTGGGCCGCCGGGCCGAGCAGCGCGAAGGCGGCCTCCGTGTTGCCCGGGAGGAGCGCGTAGTAGCCCTGCACGAAGGCGACGGCGTCGGTCCCGCCGGGCACGGAGGTCGTCGTGGGCGGGGTGGTGGCCGTCGTCGTGGGGGTGGGTGTCGGCGTGGGGCTCGCGGTGGTCGTCGGGGCGCTCGGCGTGGTCGTGACCGGCGCGGACGTGGCGGCCGGCGGGGGCGGCGGGGCGGCCTGCCCGCCGCCGCCGTTCCCGGCGCCGTTCAGCACGGCCGCGACGACGCCCGCACCCGCCGCGAGCACCGCCAGCAGCAGGAAGAGCAGCAGGTTGCGGAGGGTGTTGGTGCGGCGGCGCGCGGCGGGGGCGCGGCGACCGGCCGGACCGTCGGGCGGGTGGGCGGCGGGTCGGTCGCGCGCGCTCCGAGCACCGCGGTGGCGGCGGTGGCCGACCCACCCGGGTCGCGCCCGCTCGCGGCCGCGGCGAGCGCGTCGCGGGCCTGGGTGGCGGACGGCCGGTCCTCCGGGTCGCGGGCGAGCAGCCACATGATCACGTCCATGACCGGCCCGGTCTGCTCGGGCGGGCGCACCTCGCCGGTCGCGACCTTGTGCAGCAGCGCGTACGCGTTGTCGTCCAGCCCGAACGGCGGCACGCCCTCGACCGCCGCGTAGAGCGTGGCGCCGAGCGCGAAGACGTCGGACGCGGCCGCCGGGTCCTCGCCGCGGGCGACCTCCGGCGAGAGGAACGCGGGGGTGCCGGCGATCAGGCCGGTGCGGGTGAGCTGCACGTCGTCGACGGCCCGGGAGACGCCGAAGTCGGTGAGCTTGACCAGGCCGTCCTCGGCGATCAGCACGTTGCCCGGCTTGACGTCGCGGTGCACGACCCCGGCGACGTGGGCGGCGGCGAGCCCGTCGGCCACCTGCCGGCCGATGTCGGCGACCTCGCGCTGCGGCAGCGGCCCCTTCTCCCCGAGCAGCTGGGCCAGCGAGCGGGACGGCAGGTACTCCATCACCAGCCAGGGCCGGTCCTCGTACACGACCACGTCGAACATGCTGATGACGTGCGCGTGCTGGAGCCGGGCACCGATGCGGCCCTCGCGCAGGATGCGCTGGCGCGACTCCTCCAGCGCGTCGACGCCGGCCGCCGTCGGGGGCGCGGCCGCGATCAGCAGCTCCTTGACCGCGACGGTGCGGTTGAGCAGCTCGTCGGTGGCGCGCCAGACGGCGCCCATCGCCCCGGCCCGATCCGTTCGTCGAGCCGGTACCGGTTGCCGACCCGGACGGGCTGCTTCCCGGCGGGCGGTACCTCTCGCGGCTCCTCGGACGGCGGACTCATCGCCCGCAAGGGTAACGAGCGGTGCTGAGACGCCGCTGAACGCGTGACCGCGGCGTGACCTGCGCTCCCCCGATCCGGCGGCCCGGACCCGAACGGGCAATGCCGCATCGGTCCAATTCGACCTCCGGCGGATACGCATTGGTGGAACGTTCATATTTGCTACGGCCTGCGCTCCCCCGGCCACCGTTCGGCGCACCGATCTCGACATACCGCACGAGTGGTGCACCGATCCGGTGATGAATGCGACGTCCCGCACGCGCGATCGCCCGAAGAGGAGCACGATGGGGTGCCGGAGCCGTAGCGAAGGGGGAGAGATGAAGATCGCCGCAATTCTCGACGCCAAGGGACACACCGTGCATTCCGTGCTGCCGTGGCACACGGTGGCCGAGGTCGTCGAGAGGCTCGGGAAGCTCGGCGTCGGAGCGGTCCTCGTGCTCGACGAGAACCGGGCCATGCGAGGCATCGTCTCGGAGCGCGACATCGTCCGGGCGCTGCGCAAGCACGGCGCGGCGCTGCTGACGATGCCGATCAGCGAGGTCATGACGCGGCACGTGCAGACGTGCGAGCCGGACGAGACCGTGGCGCACGCGATGGCCCGGATGACCGCGGGCCGCTACCGGCACCTGCCCGTCACGGTGGGTGGCCGGCTGATCGGGATGGTCAGCATCGGCGATCTCGTGAAGAACCGGCTCCGGGAGATGGAGATGGAGACGGGGGTCCTGCGCGACGCGGTGATTGCCCGCCACTGACCGCGGCCGGGATCGGCCGTCAGGAAAGCCACATTCAAGGCCGCTACTGACCTGAATGTGGCTTTCCTGACCTAACGGACGGGGAGCCTCAGTCGAACTCGGGGCCCTCGGTGCGGGTGCGCTTCAGCTCGAAGAAGTGCGGGTAGCTCGCGAGCAGGCGGGCGCCGTCGAAGACCTTGCCGGCCTCCTCGCCGCGCGGGATCCGCGAGAGCACGGGGCCGAAGAACGCCACCTCGTCGATGTGGATCGTCGGCGTGCCGACGTCGAGGCCGACGGGCTTCATACCGGCGTTGTGGCTCTCGCGCAGCTCGGTGTCGAAGTCGGTGCTGTACGCGGCGTCGGCCAGGGAGGCCGGCAGCTCCAGCTCGGCCAGCGCCTCCTTGATGACGACGTCGAAGTCCTTGTTGTTCTGGTTGTGGATCCGGGTGCCGAGCGCGGTGTAGAGCGGCTCCAGGATCTCCGCGCCGTGCTCGCGGGCCGCGGCGATCGCGACGCGCACCGGGCCCCACGCCCGGTCCATCATCTGCCGGTACTGCTCGGGCAGGTCACGGTCCTCGTTGAGCACCGAGAGGCTCATCACGTGCCAGCGGATCTCGACGTCGCGCACCTCACGTACCTCGATCATCCAGCGGGACGTGATCCACGCCCACGGGCACAGCGGGTCGAACCAGAAGTCGACGCGGGTCTTCTCGGCGCTCGTCATGAGCTCTCCCGTCAGGTCATCCATGAACACGCAACAACTCTGACAACCCGGCCGGCCGCGCCGGGATTCCCCGTGGCCGCGATCTCACGGGCAGCACCCGCCGACGCGTGGTTGGATCGGCGGTCAGCCCACCGGCGTCCACGCTCTCGACGCCCACCCGACACGTAGGAGTCCCGAGTCCGCATGGCCCCGCCCAACCTCACCCGCGCCGACGCCGAGCGGCGTGCCGCGCTGCTCGACGTCGTCGACTACACGGTCGAGCTCGACCTGACCGACGGAGGCGGCAAGCCGGGCGAGACCACATTCGCCACCACGGCGACCGTCCGCTTCCGCTGCGCCGAGCCGGGCGCCGACAGCTGGATCGACTTCGTGGGCGCCGCGGTCGCGTCCGCCACGCTCAACGGCGAGCCGCTCGACGTCAGCGGCTACCGCGAGGACGACGGCATCGTGCTGCCCGGCCTCGCCGCCGACAACGAGCTGCGCGTCGAGGCCACCGGGCGCTACATGAACACCGGAGAGGGGCTGCACCGGTTCGTCGACCCGGTCGACGGCGCCGTCTACCTCTACTCGCAGTTCGAGACGGCCGACGCCAAGCGCCTCTTCGCCTGCTTCGACCAGCCCGACCTCAAGGCCCGCTACACGCTCACCGTCACCGCGCCGGCCGACTGGAAGGTCGTGTCGAACGCGCTCGCGGAGGTCGAGGACGGGCCCGGCGGCGCGGCCGTGCACCGCTTCGCGACCAGCGAGATCATGTCGACGTACCTGGTGGCGCTGGTCGCCGGCCCGTACGCCGAGTGGCGCGACGAGTACCGCGACGAGGGCGGCACCATCCCGCTCGGCATCTACTGCCGGGCCTCGCTCGCCCCGCACATGGACCACGAGCGCCTGTTCACCGAGACCAAGCAGGGTTTCGACTTCTACCACCGCACGTTCGCCGTCCGGTACCCGTTCGGGAAGTACGACCAGCTCTTCGTGCCCGAGTTCAACGCGGGCGCGATGGAGAACGCCGGCGCGGTGACGTTCCTGGAGGACTACGTCTTCCGGTCCCGCGTCACGCGGTTCCTGTACGAGCGGCGCGCCGAGACCGTGCTGCACGAGATGGCGCACATGTGGTTCGGCGACCTCGTCACCATGCGCTGGTGGGACGACCTGTGGCTGAACGAGTCGTTCGCGACGTGGGCGTCCGTGCTGTGCCAGGCCGAGGCCACCGAGTACACCGAGGCGTGGACGACGTTCGCGACGTCGAGAAGTCCTGGGCGTACCGGCAGGACCAGCTCCCGTCCACGCACCCCCGTGGCCGCCGACATCCCCGACCTGCAGGCCGTCGAGGTCAACTTCGACGGGATCACCTACGCCAAGGGCGCGTCGGTGCTCAAGCAGCTCGTCGCCTACGTGGGGCTGGAGCCGTTCCTCGCCGGGCTGCGCACGTACTTCCAGCGGCACGCGTGGGGCAACGCGACGTTCGACGACCTGCTCGCCGCGCTGGAGGAGTCGTCCGGGCGCGACCTGTCCGGCTGGGGCGCCGAGTGGCTCAAGACCACCGGGCTCAACCTGCTCCGCCCGGCGTTCGAGGTGGACGCCGAGGGCCGGTTCACCCGGTTCGAGGTCGTCCAGGGCGGGGCCCGGCCGGGCGCCGGCGAGCTGCGCACCCACCGCATCGCCGTCGGCGTCTACGACGACGAGGGCGGCAAGCTCGTCCGGACCCACCGCGTCGAGGTGGACGTCAGCGGCGAGCGCACCGCGGTGCCGGAGCTGGCCGGCGTGCCGCGCGGGCGGCTCGTGCTGGTCAACGACGACGACCTCACGTACTGCGCACTGCGGCTGGACCCCGAGTCGCTCACCACGCTCGTCGACCGCATCGGCGACATCGCCGAGCCGCTGCCCCGCACACTGTGCTGGTCGGCCGCGTGGGAGATGACCCGCGAGGCCGAGCTCAAGCGCGCGACTTCACCGCGCTCGTCGGCGGCGGGTTCGGCGCGGAGTCGGAGATCGGCGTGGTGCAGCGGCTGCTGCAGCAGGCGCAGACCGCGGTGGCGTCCTACGCCGACGAGACATGGGCGGCCGAGCGCGGCTGGCCGCTGCTCGTCGAGGCACTGCTTTTCCGGCTCAGCACCGCGCCCGCGGGCTCGGACACGCAGCTCGCCGTCGTCAACGCGCTGACCAGCAGCGTCCTCTACACGTCGGTGCTGGAGGGCATGCAGGGCTGGCTCGACGGCGTCGACGTGCCGGACGGGCTGACCGTCGACACCGACCTGCGCTGGCGGCTCCTGCAGGCCCTCGTCGCGCACGGGCACGCGACCGAGGCCGCGATCGAGGCGGAGCTGCAGAGCGACCCGACGTCCACCGGCCAGCGCCAGGCCGAGCGCGCCCACGCGCTCCTGCCGGCGGCGGACGCCAAGGAGCGGGCCTGGCAGCGCGCCGTGCACGAAGACGACATCCCGAACGCCGTGCAGGAGGCGATCATCAGCGGGTTCAGCCACCCCGCGCAGCGCGGCCTGCTCGGCACCTACGTCGAGCGGTACTCGCCGAGGTGGCCGAGGTCTGGTCGCGGCGGACGAGCGAGCGCGCCCAGTCCGTGGTGATCGGGCTCTTCCCGTCATGGGCGGTGGACAAGTCCACCGTCGACGCCGCGGACGCGTGGCTGGCCGACGACTCCCACCCGCCGGCCCTGCGCCGGCTGGTGTCGGAGGGCCGGGCCGCATCGTCCGGGCACTGGCGGCCCGCGACTTCGACCGCTCCTAACCCGACCGCACACACCAAACGGACTCCGCACACACGTCAGAACGTGTGTGCGGAGTCCTTGAGGTGTGTGCGGTGGAGCCGGGCGTCAGCCGCCCAGCAGGCGGCTCCAGAAGCCCTTCTCCGGCTTGTACGACGCGCAGGCGGTGGGGCCGCAGGCGCCGCAGTCGGTGCCGGGGCGGTAGTGCTCGTGGGCCGACTTCGGGTGCCCGCAGGTGCACGGCGCGACGACCGGGGCCTGCGCCGGCGGCTCGACGGGCGTGACGGGCGACGTGCGCTGCGCCGGGATCGGGAGGTCCAGCTCGGGGATCACGTGGTCCGGGATCGCGGGGATCCCCGTCGGCGGCGTGAGGACGGACGAGCCGGCCCGTTTCGACGGCGTGCCGTGCGGCGCGTTGCCGAGTCATCCATGTGGGGTCCCGCCCTTCATCAGTCCGTGGCCTTCGGGGGGCCACTCGACGCACAGTATGCGACTGTCAGGCCGAATCGACCATCGCTAACGTCGATGAAAGGTCAAAAGTGACGGACGATCGGTCACCGGTCGCCCGTTGCGCTCAGCGGGTGCGGCGGCTGCCGCCTGGTCGGCGAGCATGCGCAGGCCGCTGAGCAGCCCGCCGAGGAGGTCGCCCTCCTTGAAGGAGGCCACCATGCTCATGACGGCGAGCTTCGCGAGCCGGTCGGGCAGGCGCAGCCGCGCCTCCGGCCCGGTGACGACGTGCACCACCCGTTGGCCGGGGCTCACGGCCACCAGCACGGCCTCGACGGCGCCCGGGAGCTGGTCGTGCAGCTCGCCGGCCTGCTTCTCCGGGTCGTCGCCCAGGTCGCCGAGGTAGATGCTGAACAGCATCCCGGTCTCGCGGCTGGCGAGCGTCAGCGCCTCGTCGAGGCGGGAGAGCTGCACCGGCGAGAACGGGTGCTCGGCGGGGTCCGGGTCCTCGTAGACCTCGGCGGCCGAGACGCGGCCCGACAGGGTGACGACGGCGCCGACGGGCAGTTCCTCGGGGACGACGGCAACCGCGCCGTGCCCGTGCCCCTCACCAGTCGCCACTGGCACTCCCGCGCTCACCGGTCACCACGATCCCCTCGGTCGAGGGCAGCTGGGCGCCCTCCGGGTTGGCCGTCCACCACAGCGGCGCGTACGGCCACGGCTGGCCGACCCGGTACCGCGGGCGCCGGGCCATCCGCGGAGCGACGACCAGCAGGACGATCAGCAGGTAGAGGCCCACCGACGGCACCGCGAAGATCAGGATCGTCTCCAGCACGCTCACGGGGGAACGATATCCCGCGCGCGCCCCACCCCGGCGTCCGGCCCGGCCTACCAGCCGGGCGGGAGGGCCGGCGTCCAGCCGGCGGCCGACTGCAGCTCCGCGCCCAGGGCCAGCAGCACGGCATCGGACCCCGGCCGGCCGACGAGCTGCACGGAGACCGGCAGGTCGGCGCCGTCGCCCTCGCTCCCCCACCCCAGCGGGAGGCTCAGCGCGGGCTGCCCGGTGATGTTGTACGTCGCCGTGAACGGCGTGAACGCCTTCTGCCGCTCGTAGTCCTGCGCGGGGTCGCCGCCCGCGGTGAACCAGCCGACGGCCGCGGGAGCTGGGCGAGCATCGGCGTCAGCACGACGTCGACGGCCGCGTGCGCCGCGACCACCCGCCGGGTCGTGACGATCGCGGCCTGCGTCGAGGCCAGGTACTGCGGCCCGCCGATCGCCGCGCCGCGGGCGCGCCACCACCGGGTCAGCGGCGTGAGCAGGGGTTCGGCCTCGGGCGGCACCGGGTGGCCGTGCGCCAGCACCGCCCACAGCACCTCGAAGTGGGGCAGGAAGCCCTCGTCGATCCCGGGGTCGAAGTCCTCGACGATCTCGTGGCCGAGCATCGCCAGCAGCTCCGTCGCGCGCTCGTACGCGTCCAGGCAGGCCCGGTCGACGGCGACGCCGGGCACGGGCGGGGTCGCGTAGCGCCCGATCCGCAGCGGCCCCGGCGGGACGCGCGACGCGTCGAGGTAGCTCGGCGTGCGGGTGAGCAGCGGGTACGGCTCCCCCGGCACCGGGACGGCGAGCGCGTCGAGCAGCGCCGCCGCGTCCGCGACGGTGCGCGCGAGCGGCCCGGAGACGGACATGCCGAGCGGGTCGCCGCCCAGCGGGCCGCGCGAGACGAGCCCGCGCGTGGTCTTGAGCCCGACGAGCCCGCACGCGGCGGCCGGGATGCGGATCGAGCCGCCGCCGTCGGTGCCGTGCGCGAACGGGACGAGCCCGGCCGCCGTCGCCGCCCCGGCCCCGCCGGACGACCCGCCGGCCAGCCGCCCCGGGTCCCACGGCGTGACGGCCGGCGGGCGCCCGGCGGGCTCGGTGTAGGGCGGGAGGCCGAACTCGGGAGTGGCGGTCTTGCCGAGGCTGATCGTTCCGGCCGCGCGCAGCAGCCGCGCGGAGTCGTCGTCGACGGCGGGCACGAAGTCGGCGTAGACCGCCGAGCCGAACGTCGTGCGCACACCCGCGGTCGCGACCAGGTCCTTGATCGCGGTCGGCACGCCGAGCAGCGGGCGGTCGTCGCCGGCGAGGCGGGCCGAGTCGGCCGCGGCGGCCTGCTCCAGCGCGGCGTCCGCGGTCACGGTGACGAACGCGCCCAGCCGCGCGTCCAGGTCGTCGATGCGGCGCAGCTGGTGTTCGACGAGCTCGACGGCGGACATCTCGCCGAGGCGCAGCGCCGCGGCCTGCTCCAGCGCGGACAGGTGATGGGGCTGGGTCGCGGCGACGTGGTCCGTACGCTCGGTGGTCACGTCGCCGGTCTACCACCCGGTACTGGCCCGGTGGGGCGAAGTCCAGCAACCGCGCCCCGCACGGGCTGGTTGTAGGGGCATGTCCTCGATGCTTCCCGTCTCGGAGCGGATGAACGCGCGGCTGCACGACCTCGTGCCCGGCGGCGCCCACACGTACGCGAAGGGCGACGACCAGTACCCCGAGGGCCTGGCCCCGGTGATCTCGCACGGCCGCGGCGCCCACGTCTGGGACGTCGACGGGAACGTGTACCTCGAGTACGGCTCCGGGCTGCGGTCGGTGAGCCTCGGCCACGCGCACCCGCGGGTGCTGGCCGCCGTGCGCTACGAGCTGGAGCGCGGCTCCAACTTCGTGCGGCCGAGCGCGGTCGAGGCCGCGGCCGCGGAGCTGTTCCTGGAGACGGTGCCGACCGCCGAGATGGTCAAGTTCGCGAAGAACGGCTCGGACGCGACCACCGCGGCCGTCCGGCTGGCGCGCGCGGCGACCGGTCGCACGCTCGTGGCGCTCTGCCGCGACCACCCGTTCTTCTCCACCGACGACTGGTTCATCGGCGGCACCCCGATGAACGCGGGCATCCCGGCCCAGCCGACCGTCGGGTTCCCGTACGGCGACCTCGCCGCGCTCGGCGACCTGCTGGCCCATCACGACGGCCAGGTCGCGTGCATCGTGATGGAGCCGGCCACCCAGTCCGAGCCGCCGCCCGGCTACCTGGAGGGCGTCCGCGAGCTGGCCACCCGGCACGGCGCAGTGCTCGTCTTCGACGAGATGATCACCGGTTTCCGCTGGTCGGAGGCCGGCGCGCAGAGTGTGTACGGCGTGACGCCGGACCTCTCGACGTTCGGCAAGGCGCTCGGCAACGGGTTCGCGGTGTCCGCGCTGGCGGGCCGGCGCGACCTCATGGAGCAGGGCGGGCTGCGCCACGACCGCGAGCGGGTGTTCCTGCTCTCCACCACCCACGGCGCCGAGACGCACTCGCTGGCCGCGGCCATGGCCGTGATGCGGACCTACGCGGAGGACGGCATCGCGGCCCGCCTGCACGCGCTGGGCGACCGGCTCGCCGCCGGGGTGCGCGCGGCGGCCGAGGGCATGGGCGTCGGCGAGCACGTGCTCGTCCGCGGCCGGGCCAGCAACCTGGTCTTCGCCACGCTCGACGCCGACGCCGGCCGTCGCAGCAGTACCGGACGCTGTTCCTGCGCCAGCTCGTGACGGGCGGCGTGCTCGGCCCGTCGTTCGTGGTGAGCGCCGCGCTCACCCCCGAGGACGTGGACCGCACCGTGGACGTCGTGGCGCAGGCCTGCGCCGTGTACCGCAAGGCGCTCGACGCGGGCGACCCGAGCGAGTGGATGGGCGGCCGTCCGGTGCAGCCGGTCTTCCGCCGCTACGCCTGACCGTCAGCCGAGGTGCCCTGCCCTCGCAGCACGTCGCGCCCTCTCGCAGCACGTCGACGGGCTGCGACGGGGCGCCGCGGGCTGCGACGGCGGGATCTCGGGCCGCTACGGTGGGCGCGTGGAACAACCGGTCAGGCGCGCCGTCGTCACGGGCGGCGCCGGATTCGTCGCATCCCATGTCGTGGACGCCTTGGCGGCCGGCGGCGCGGCCGTGCTGGTCGTCGACGACCTCAGCCGGGGGTCCCGGGCCAACCTCCCGGGGAGCGTGGAACTGCTGGTCCAGGACGTGCGCGACGGCGCAGCGGTCGAGGCCGCGTTCCGCGCGTTCGAGCCGGAGGTGGTGTTCCACCTCGCCGCGCAGATCGACGTCCGCAAGTCGATGGCCGACCCCGCGCACGACGCGTCGATCAACGTGCTCGGCTCGGTCAACGTGTTCGCGGCCGCCGTCGCCGCCGGGGCCCGCCGGGTGGTCAACACGTCCACCGGCGGCGCGATCTACGGCGCCGACGCGCCCGTCCCGACGCCCGAGACGGCGCCCACCGAGCCGCTCTCGGCCTACGGGCTGAGCAAGCGCACGGTCGAGACGTACGCCGACTGGTTCCGCCGCACGCACGGCCTCGACGTGCTGACCCTGCGGTACGGCAACGTGTACGGCCCGCGCCAGGACCCGCGCGGCGACGCGGGCGTGATCGCGATCTTCTGCGACCGGATCCTCGCCGGTGAGCGCCCGGTGATCTTCGGCGACGGCAGCCAGACCCGCGACTTCGTCTACGTCGGCGACGTCGCCGCGGCCAACCTCGCGGCCGCGGCGGCCCCGGCGCCGCCGCTGCGCGTCTACAACGTCGGCACGGGCGTCGAGGTCAGCGTCCGCGAGCTCGCCACCGCGGTCGCCGAGGCCGCGGGCGCGACCCGGCGGCCGTCGCGCCGGAGTTCGCCGAGGCCCGGGCGGGCGAGGTGCAGCGCAGCTGCCTCGACGTCGGCAACGCGACCCGCGACCTGGCGCTCGCCCCGCCCACCCCGCTCGTCGACGGGCTGCGCGCGACGCTCGCGTGGATCCGCACCCTGGCGAGTCGCTGAGAGCCGGGCCGGCCACTCGGAGGCCACGGGGCGTGTCCGTCCGGTACAACGGACGGGCCCGGACGAGATGGGCAGGGGACGAGAGGACGCACCCGTGGCGGGACCGGCAGTGGTGAACGCGCGCCGCACGGGCGGGCGCCCACCGTCCCCGCGGCGCTGCGCAGGCCGATCGGCTGGCTGGTCGGGGTGTGCGCGGTGGGGCTCGCCGGGCTCGCGGCCGCCTTCGCCGGCGTCGAGGGGCCCGTCCCGTTCGACACCTGGGCCGACGGCATCGTGATCGCGCTCTTCGGCGACGACCGGCAGGTCCTGCGCCCGCTCGTCCGGCTGGGCAGCCCGGCGTGGATCCCGCCGTTCCTCGTCGCGATCGTGCTGGTCTCGCTCGCGCTGCGGCGCCCGCGGGTCGCCCTCGCCAACGTGCTCGGGCTCGCGGTCACCGCCGGCGCGGTCACCGTGCTGCAGCCCACGATCGGCCGCCTGCTGGAGACTGGCTACGCGCTCCCGAGCGGCCACACCGCGGGCGCCGTCGCGTTCGTCGCCGGCACGAGCCTGCTCGCCATGAGCCTGGCCGGGCGGTGGCCCGTGGCGGTCGGCGCGGGCACCGCTGCCGCCCTCGCCGGCACCGCCGCCGTGCTGGGCGTGAGCCTCGTGGCCAACGGGCTGCACTACACGTCGGACATCCTCGCGGGCGTATGCACGGCGATCATTGCGATGTATGGCAGCGCGTTGCTCGTCGACCGTTTGGCGGAGCGCCGCTCCCGCGAATGACCGTATCAGCCGCCGGTCACGATGCGAATTTGATCCATTTCACCCGGTAGGCCCAGCGTAGGCGGCCCTTCGGGGCACGTTTCTGCGCCCGACAGCGGCATCCCCTCGCCGGGGTAACGAACCCGGGGGATGGCGCCGAATCTCATTTCGGCTTCCCACGGGGGGTCCGATCTGAGAGGGGCGTTCATGGCTCGCAACATGCCCAGCGAGGGGCAGGGTTGGTTCGAGTACCGGGTCGGAATAGCTGTTTGGGACTGTGCCGCTTGGCTGGTCGGACTCTTCGCCGGCGTCTGGTTCAGGTTCGACCAGGAGCTCGGCGAGATCCAGTTGGTGCCGGTGCTCACGGCCGTGGGGGTCGCCGTGGTGCTCCAGCTCGTGCTCGACATCCTCTTCCAACGCTTCGCCGGCCGGCCCGTGGCCGGCGGGCTCGACGACGCCGTCCGCGTCGCCCGCGTGATGGGCGCCACCGGCGCGGTCCTGTTCGTGATCGTACTGGCCGGGCTGATCGCGATCCCGCGGTCGGTGCCGATCACCGCCACGCTCGTCGCGGTCACGATGGCGGCCGGCCTGCGGCTGGCGTTCCGGCTGGCCCGCGACCAGCACGCCCGCCCGGACGCCGCGTCGGCGAAGCGGGTGATCGTGTTCGGGGCCGGGTGGGGCGGCCAGCAGATCATCCGGTCGATGCTGTCCGACCCGGCGAGCGGGTACCTGCCCGTCGCCGTCCTCGACGACGACCCGCGCACCCGCGACCGCCGGATCGACGGGGTCGCCGTCCGCGGCACCCGGGAGGACATCGCCGCGATCGCCGCGGGCACCGCCGCCGACCTGCTCGTCGTCGCCGTCCGCGACCTGGACGTCGCCGTGATGCGCGAGATCAGCGGCGTCGCGACGCGCGCGGGCCTGCAGGTCAAGGTCATCCCCGCGCTGCACGACATGTTCCGCGAGTGGATCGGCTTCTCCGACCTGCGCGACCTCGACATCGCCGACCTGATCGGTCGCAAGCCCGTCGAGATCGACATGTCGTCCATCGCCGGGTACATCACCGGCCGGACGGTGCTGGTCACGGGCGCGGGCGGGTCGATCGGCTCCGAGCTGTGCCGCCAGGTGCACGAGTGCGGCCCGGCCGAGCTGCTGATGCTCGACCGGGACGAGTCGGCGCTGCACGCCCTGCAGCTGAGCATCCACGGACGGGCCCTCCTGGACTCGCCGGACGTGATCCTCGCCGACATCCGCGACGAGGAGACCGTGCGGCGGCTGTTCGCGGAGCGCCGCCCGGACGTCGTCTTCCACGCCGCCGCGCTCAAGCACCTGCCGATGCTGGAGCAGTACCCGTTCGAGGCCTGGCAGACGAACGTGCAGGGCACCGCGAACGTCGTCGAGGCGGCGCTCGCGACCCGGGTGGACCGGTTCGTCAACATCTCCACCGACAAGGCCGCCGACCCGACGAGCGTGCTGGGCTACTCGAAGCGGATCGGCGAGCGGCTGGTCGCCGACGCGGCGGCCCGCGCGGAGACCGGCACCTACCTCTCCGTGCGGTTCGGCAACGTGATCGGCAGCCGCGGCTCGGTGCTCACCACGTTCGCCGAGCAGATCGCCAAGGACCAGCCGATCACGATCACGCACCCGGACGTCACCCGCTTCTTCATGACCATCCCGGAGGCCGTCCGGCTGGTCGTGCAGGCCGCGGCGATCGGCCGCCCCGGCGAGGCGATGGTGCTGGACATGGGCGAGCCCGTGCGCATCCTCGACATCGCGCTGCAGCTCACGGCGCTGGCCGGGCGCCCGGTGCAGATCCTCTACACCGGGCTGCGCGACGGCGAGAAGCTGCACGAGTGCCTCATCGGCGAGGGCGAGGAGGACGTCCGCCCGGTGCACCCGGCCGTCTCGCACGTCGACGTGCCGCCGCTGGACGCGCTGGCGATCGCGCTGCCGGTCACCCCGCAGACCGCGTACGCCCGCATGGCCCAGCTCGCCGGGGTGACGAACGTGCCGCCGGTGGTCGAGATGCGGCGGGCGCCCGCCCGGCTGCCCAACACCCGGACGCCCAACACCCGGACGTCCAGCGTCGCGATGGGCGAGCAGTGACCACCACCACCGTCGCCGGCGGCCGGCTCGCCGTCGACGGGGGCGAGCCGGTGCGCCGGACCCCGGCCCCGACCTGGCCGGTGTTCGACGCCGCGGACGCGGCCGTCGCGGGCGAGGTGCTGCTCTCGGGCCGGGTGAACTACTGGACCGGCGAGCACGGCCGCGCGTTCGAGGACGAGCTCGCGCGCTGGAGCGGGGCGCGGCACGCGGTCGCCGTCGCCAACGGCACGGTCGCGCTGGAGATCGCGCTGCAGGCGCTCGGGGTCGGCCCGGGCGCGAGGTGATCGTCCCGTCGGCGACGTTCATCGCCACCGCCAGCGCGGTGGCGGCGTGCGGCGCCCGGCCGGTGGTCGTCGACGTCGACCCGGACTCGCAGGCCATGACCGCCGCCACCGTGGCGCCGGCGATCACCGCGCGCACGGCGGCGCTGGTCGTCGTGCACGTCGGCGGCCACCCCGCGGACGTCGCGCCGCTGGCCGCGCTCGCCGACGCCCGCGGGCTGCCCCTCGTCGAGGACTGCGCGCAGGCCCACGGCGCCCGCCGGGACGGCCGCGCGGTCGGCCGCACCGGGCGCGTCGCGGGCTGGTCGTTCTGCCAGGACAAGATCATGACGACGGCCGGCGAGGGCGGCGCGATCACCACCGACGACGAGGCCCTCGCCCGCCGCTGCTGGGAGCTGAAGGACCACGGCAAGAGCTGGTCGGGTGTGCACGAGGGGCAGCACCCGCCGGGTTTCCGCTGGCTGCACGACAGCTTCGGCACCAACGCCCGCATGACCGAGGTGCAGGCGGCCGTGGGGCGGCTGCAGCTGCCCAAGATCGAGGGCTGGGTCGCGCGGCGGCGGGCGTACGCCGGGATGCTCGCCGACGCGCTCGGCGGCGTGCCGGCGCTGCGGCTGCCCGCTGTGCCGGACGGCGTCGAGCACGCCTACTACCGCTTCTACGCCCAGGTCCGCCCGGAGCTGCTCAGGCCGGGCTGGGACCGGGACCGGGTCGTCGCCGCGGTCGCGGCGGAGGGCGTCGCCTGCGCGTCCGGCGGCTGCCCGGAGATCCACCGCGAGCGCGCCTTCGACGGCGTGGGCCGGCCGCCGGCCCCGCTGCCGGTCGCGGCGTGGCTCGGCCGCACGTCGTTCGTGCTGCAGGTGCATCCGGCGCTCGCGTCGGCGGACGTGCAGGCGAGCGCCGACGCCGTGCTGAAGGTTCTGGGGGAGGTCACAGCATGAGGCGAGTGGTCGACGTCGTCGTCTGCGTCACCATCGGGATCGTCGTGGCGCCGGTCGTGGGGCTGGTCGCGCTCGCGATCCTCCTCACGATGGGCGGCCCGGTGCTGTTCCGGCAGGAGCGCGCCGGGCGCGGCGGGGAGGTGTTCACGCTCGTCAAGTTCCGGAGCATGCGCCCCGCCGACTACCACGGCCAGCAGGACGTGGAGCGCATCCCGGCGCTCGGCCGGTTCCTGCGCGGCAGCGGTCTCGACGAGCTGCCGCAGCTGTGGAACATCGTCCGCGGCGACATGAGCATCATCGGGCCGCGCCCGGCGCTGCCCAACCAGGCCGCGCACTTCTCGCCGCGCCAGCGCGGCCGCCTGGTCGTGCGGCCGGGGCTGACCGGGTGGGCGCAGGTCAACGGCCGCAACGCGATCAGCTGGACCGAGCGCATCGAGCTGGACCTCTGGTACCTGCAGAACCGCTCGTTCGCCCTGGACATGCGGATCGTGGCGCTCACGGCGCTGCGCGTGATCCGGCCGTCCGGCGCGCGCGGCGCGGGTGGGGTGAACGAGGGCTTCCGCACCGAGTCCGGGCAGCTGATCGACATCTGGACGGCGGACGCGCCGCCGGCACCCCGACCCTTGGACGTCCCGACCGAACCGCTCGTGGTGGTGCCCCGCGTCACCCTCCCCCGGCCGAACGGCGCGTCGTACGCCGCCGCCACCGGACCCATGCCGATCGTCGACCAGCCGGAGGAGCCCCGATGGTGACCAACGAGAAGATCCTCCAGCAGGCGTTCGTCGACGCGCTCGACGTGCCGGCCGACGTCGCGTGGGAGACGCTCGCCTACCGCGGCATCGAGCAGTGGGACTCGGTGGCCCACATGCGGCTCGTCGCCGAGATCGAGGACGCCTTCGACGTCATGATCGACACCGAGGACGTCATCGACATGAGCAGCTACCCCAAGGTCAGGGAGATCCTCGCGAAGTACGGCGTGACCTGGGGGATGGAAGGCGCCGGGGCGGGTCGAAACCGTGAGTGACCTGCTCGACCTGAGCGGGCGGGTCGCGTTCGTCACCGGGTCGACCCGCGGGATCGGCTGGGTCACCGCCTGCCGGCTGGCCGAGCACGGCGCGGACGTCGTCGTCGCCGGCGCGTCCGGCACCGCGGCCGCCGAGCTGCGGGCCAAGGAGCTGGCCGACACCTACGGCGTGCGCGCGGTCGGCATCGAGTGCGACTCCCGCGACGCCGCGCAGATCACGGCCGCGTACAGGACCATCCGCAGCGAGCTGGGCCGGCTGGACGTGCTGGTCAACAGCGCGGGCGTGCTCGACGACGCCCTGATCGGGATGATCTCCGACCAGGCGCTGGAGAACACGTTCGCCGTCAACACGCTCGGCCCGATCCGCCACCTGCAGGCCGCGGCCCGGCTGATGCGGCGCAGCGGCGGCGGGTCGGTCGTCAACGTCTCGTCGATCATCGGCGTGGTCGGCAACGAGGGCCAGGCCGTGTACGGCGCGTCCAAGGCGGCGCTGATCGGGCTGACCCGGTCGGCGGCGAAGGAGCTGGCCCCGGCCGGCGTGCGGGTCAACGCGGTCGCGCCCGGCTTCATCGACACCGACATGACCAGGGCGCTGCCCCCGGAGAAGTACCGCGAGCGGGCCGCGTCGATCAAGATCGGCCGCGTCGGCACCCCGGACGACGTCGCGAAGGCGGTGCTGTTCCTCGCCTCCGACATGTCGGCGTACGTCACCGGCGTCGTGCTCGGCGTCGACGGCGGAATGCTCGTCTAGGGGGCGCCCGTGATCCTGCATCCGCAGAGCGACGCGCCCGCGCTCGTCGACGCCGGGACCGGGCGGGTCGTCACACACCGCGCGCTGGCCGGGCTGGTGGCCGACCGGGAGCCGGCGCGCGGGCTGGTGTTCCTGTTCGCGGCCGCCACCGTCGAGACGGTGGTCGACCACGTCGCCGCGCTGCACCACGGCACGCCGGTCGCGCTGCTCGACCCGACGCTGCACCCGGCGCAGGCCGATGCGCTGGTCGCGCGCTACCGCCCCGCGCTGGTCGTCGACCCGCCGGCCGGCTGCGCGCTGCCCGGCTACCGCGGCGGCGGCCGCCACCGCACGTTCGACGGCGTCCCGCCGCCCGTGCACCCCGACCTCGCCGTGCTGCTCACGACGTCCGGGAGCACCGGGAGTCCCAAGTTCGTGCGGCTCTCGCGGGGGAACGTCGCGGCCAACACCGCGGCGATCGTCGCGTCGCTCGGCCTCACCGCCGACGACCGCGCGATCACGATGCTGCCGCTGCATTACAGCTTCGGCATGTCCGTGTTGAACACGCACCTCGCGGCCGGCGGGTCGGTGGTGGTCAGCGGTGCGACGGTGCTGGAGCCCGCGTTCTGGGACACCGTGAAGCAGCACGAGCCGACGTCGCTGAGCGGGGGTGCCCTACACGTTCCACATGCTGCGCCGGCTGGGCTTCGACAAGCTCGACCTGCCGTCCGTCCGGATGCTGACGCAGGCCGGCGGGCGGCTGGAGCCGGCCGTCGTCACGTGGTTCCACGAGATCATGACCGCGCGCGGCGGCGCGTTCCACGTCATGTACGGGCAGACGGAGGCGGCGCCGCGGATGACCTGCCTGCCGTCGTCGGCGCTGCCGGCGAAGCTCGGCTCGGCCGGGCTGCCGCTGCCCGGCGGGCGCATCGAGATCCGCGGCGCGGACGGCACGCCGCTCCCGTCGGACGCGCAGGGCCACGTCGTCTACCAGGGGCCGAACGTGATGATGGGCTACGCCGAGGACACGTCCGACCTCGCGCTCGGCGACGTCCACGGCGACCGGCTGGAGACCGGCGACCTCGGCTCGCTCGACGCCGACGGCTACCTCTTCCTCGGCGGCCGCACCACGCGCATCGCCAAGGTGTACGGCACCCGGATCAGCCTCGACGAGGTCGAGCAGATGCTGCAGGGCGGCGGGCCGGTCGCGGTGGTGGCCGGGCCGGACTCGCTGGTCGTGCACTGCGAGGGCGCGGACGAGGACGGCTTCGACGACCGGCGCCGCCGCCTCGCCCACGACCTGCGCGTGCCCGTCAGCGCCGTGCGGTTCCGGCGGACGGACCCGCTGCCGCGCACCCCCAACGGCAAGATCGACTACCGCACGCTGGAGGCGCGCGGGAAGCGGAGCGCCTGATGTCCGACGAGCTGGTGCTGCGACCGCAGTTCTCGATCCCGCAGGCGGAGAAGGAGGTGCTCCTGCTCGACCGGCTGGCCGAGCTGGTGGAGCACCACCGGCGCGCCTGCGCCGACTACGCGCGGCTGCTCTCGGTGCTGCCCGCGGGCCCGTACGGCTCGCTCGCCGACCTGCCCTACCTGCCCGTATCGCTCTTCAAGTCGCACCTGCTGCGCAGCGTGCCCGACGAGGAGGTCTTCAAGATCATGACCTCCAGCGGCACCACCGGGCAGCGGGTCAGCCGGATCGTGCTCGACCGCGACACCGCGCAGGCCCAGACCCGGGCTGGCCGCCGTCATGACGTCGGTGCTGGGCCGGCAGCGGCTGCCGATGCTGGTCGTCGACACGCCGAACGTCGTGCGGGACCGGGCGTCGTTCAGCGCCCGCGGCGCCGGTGTGCTGGGGATGCTGAGCTTCGGGCGGCACCACACGTACGTGCTCGACGACGACATGGAGCTGGACGTCGAGGCGCTGCTGCGGTTCCGCGACCGCTTCGCCGGCGGGCCGGTGCTCGTCTTCGGCTTCACGTTCATGGTGTGGAAGTACCTCCACCGCCGGATCGTCGAGCTGGGCCTGGACGTCGACCTCTCGCAGGCCGTGCTCGTGCACAGCGGCGGGTGGAAGAAGCTGCAGGCCGAGGCCGTCGGCAACGCCGAGTTCAAGGCGGCGCTGCACGCGTCCACGGGGCTGCGGCGGGTGCACAACTTCTACGGGATGGTCGAGCAGGTGGGCGGCGTCCTCCTGGAGGGCGCGACGGGTACCTGCACGCGCCGAACTTCTCCGAGGTGATCGTGCGCGACCCCGTGACCTGGGCGGAGGTGCCGCACGGCACCCCAGGCGTGGTCGAGGTGCTCAGCACGCTGCCGCGCAGCTACCCGGGGCACGTCCTGCTCACGGAGGACCTCGGCGTCGTGCACGGCGTCGCGGACCCGGCGACGGGCTGGGGCGGCAAGCAGCTGGAGATCATCGGCCGGGTGCCGCAGACCGAGCTGCGCGGCTGCAGCGACACGCACGCCTACGCGAGTGCGTCGTGAGCGCGGCCGTGCGCATGGTCGCGCCGCGCGCGGACGCGGTGGACCTGGACGTCCTGCTCCCGGCGCTGGCCGCGACCCCGGCGCTGCGGCCGTTCGGGCCGGAGGTCACGGCGTTCTGCGCGGACCTCTCGCGCGCGCTCGGGCGCCGCGCCCGGCACCTGCCCGAGGTGCAGGCGCTGGCGTACTTCCTGCGCCGGTCGGCCGTCGCGCGGATGGCAGCCGCGTTCGCCGACCTGGCCGACGAGACCACCGTGCTCGTGCCGCGCGGCACCGTCTTCCACATACCACCCGCGAACGTCGACACCGTGTTCGTCTACTCGTGGCTGCTGTCGGTGCTGTGCGGCAACCGCAACGTCGTGCGCCTGTCCGAGCGGGCGAGCGCGCAGACCGACCTGCTCGTGGACGTCGTCGGCGAACTGCTGCCGGACCATCCGGCCGTGCGCGACACCACCGCGATCGTCCGGTACGGGCACGACAAGACCGTCACCGACGCGTTCTCGCTGGCCTGCGACGTGCGGGTGATCTGGGGCGGCGACGCGACCGTCGACACCGTGCGCCGCAGCCCGCTCGCCCCGCACGCCGGCGAGCTGACGTTCTCCGACCGCACCAGCATGGCAGCGCTGGACGCCGCCGCGTACACCGCGCTGGGGCCCGCCGAACGCGACGCCTGGTGCACGGCTTCTACAACGACACCTACTGGTTCGACCAGCTCGGCTGCTCGTCACCGCGGGTGGTCGTGTGGGTCGGTGACCCCGCGACCTGCGCGGACGCCGGCGCGGACCTCTTCGACCGGCTCGCCCGCCGCGTCGCCGAACGCGGCTACCGGGTCGACACGGCCGGCGCGCTCGCGAAGCTCGGCTACGGCTACCGCACGGTGCTCGACCAGCCGGTCACCGGGTACGGCGCGTACGGCAACGAGCTGGCGGTGCTGTCCGTCGACGCGTTCCCCGTCGCGGGTGCGGACTTCTGCGGCGGCGGGATCTTCCTGCAGCACCGCCTGGACGCGCTGGGCGACCTCGTGGAGCACGTCGACCGGCGGGTCCAGACCCTCACCCACCACGGCTTCGCCGCGGCCGACCTGCGCGCGCTCGCCGTCGCGCTGAACGGGCGCGGCATCGACCGGATCGTGCCGGTCGGGCAGGCGCTCACGTTCGGCCGGGTGTGGGACGGCCACGACCTGCTCCAGTCGTTCACGCGGCGGGTGGTCGTCGCGCCGTGACGCTCGCCGAGGTGACGGACACGCTCGCCGCGCTGGCCGAGCTGGCCGACCTGCCCGGCGTCGGCGTCGACGCCGAGGAGATCGCCCGCTGGCACGCCCCCGACCTGCGCCTCTTCACCCCCGCCGAACGGGCCCACTGCCTGTCCGGGCTCAGCGCCGAACGCTTCGCCGGACGGTGGTGCGCCAAGGAGGCGGTGGTGAAGGCGCTGGCCCCGTGGGTCGCGGCCAACGTCCGGGACGTGGAGATCGTCGCCGAACCGGACGGGCGGCCGGTGGTGCGGCTGGGGCCGCGGCTGCCGGCGGGGCTCGCGGTGACGGTGAGCATCACCCACACCGGCTCGATGGCGATCGCGGTGGCGGTGGCGCGCTCCGTCTGAGCGCCGGTCAGGGGCGGCGGTCGGCGAGGACGCAGAACTCGTTCCCCTCGGGGTCGGCGAGCACGACCCAGCGCTCGTCGCCCTGGCCGACGTCGGCGTGCCGGGCGCCCAGGTCGAGCAGGCGGCGGACCTCGTCGTGCTGGTCCCGGTCGGTCGGGCTGACGTCGATGTGCAGCCGGTTCTTGACCGTCTTGCCCTCGGGCACGCGCGCGAACGTCAACGCCGGGGCCACCGGGCCGCGTTGGTCGTCGGGCACGGCCGGGGAGCCGATGCCGACGAAGCCGTCCTCCTCGTCCTGTACCTCGTAGCCGAGCACCGCGCACCAGAACCGGGCGAGCGCGGCGGGGTCGGCGCAGTCGATCGCGAGCTCGGTGAACTTGCTGGCCATGCGCGTCCTCTCGGTCGGTCCGGGCGCGACCGTAGCGCTTGTCGATCGCCCGCGAGCCGAACTTCCTGGTCTCGACCAGGTCCAGCGGAACCGTGCGGTGGGCGCGCTGTCGACGGGCGCGGGAGCAGTAGCTGCGCGGCCTGCCGGTGTGGGAGGAGAGCAGCGGGCGATGGCACGCCCTGCAGCGGTACGTGTCCACGCCCGACGCCGTGGTGGTTTCGTCACGCCTCGACCCGTGACCAAACCGGTCACGTACAGGGGCGGGCCGAGCTGCACGATGTGGATCAGGCCCGATGCGCCGCAGCTCCGCGGCACCGTAGCGGCGTTGCCCACCGCGCGCTCGGTGGCATCGGTGGCATGACCGCCGCACTGTGTCTGCGCCGGCACGGGATCGAGGTCGACGTCTACGAGCAGGCTCCCGAGCTGCGCGAGGCCGGGGCCGGGGTGCAGATCAGCCCGAACGCGGCGCGGCTGCTGCACCGGCTCGGGCTCGGCGCCCAGCTCGACCGCGTCGGTGTGTGGCCGGACGCCCTGGTCATGCGCCGCTGGGACGACAACAGCGTGATCGTCGAACAGCCCGCGGGGAAAGCGATCGAGGAGCGCTTCGGCGCGCCGTACGACACCCTCCACCGCGCAGATCTGCACCCGATCCTCGTCGACGCGCTGCCCCGCGACGTGATCCACACCGGGCACCGGCTGGTGGACGTCGAGCAGAACCGGCTCGTCTTCGACAACGGCGCGCACGTGCAGGCGTCGGTCGTCATCGGCGCCGACGAACTGCGATCGGTCGTTATGGGTCGGCCCCGGCCGACATCTCGTCTGCTACCCGGTCCGGTCCGCGACCCTGCTCAGTTGGGGGCCCAAGGCGCGGCCCAGGCCATCGACGACGGCTGGGTGCTCGCACGCTGCATGGCCGCGCTCACCAGGCCGGTGCCGGAGCGGCTCAGGCTCTACGAGGAGCTGTGCAGTCGGCGGGTCGCGCAGGTCCAGGTCGGCTCCCGTTCCACGCCGGGGTTTCCATCTGTCCGACGGTGCCCAGCAACAGCAACGCGACCAGCAAGTACGAGCACGGCCCCAGATCGAGTAATCCGCTCCTCAGCTCGGCCGAGCGGAACCGTACACCCATGAAATCGAACGCATGTTCGAGTATGCTTGGAGCATGCCCACTGCTCCGGTCGCGGCAGCGCACCGCCT